>JAUYFM010000044.1 GCA_030690945.1 Smithellaceae bacterium
CGGTGGCCCCGCAAGAAGAGTCTGAGGAAGCTCAAAGACGCCATTCGTGCCCAGACCGGGCGCAGCAACGGCACAAGTCTGTCCGCTATTGCGGTGAATGTGAATCGCACGCTTAAGGGATGGTTTGAGTATTTCAAACACAGCCATAAGTGGACGTTTCCGGCACTCGACGGATGGATCAGGCGTCGCTTGCGCAGCATCCTGCGGAAACGCAGCAAGGGTTCCAAGGGTATCAGTGGCAATATCGATCATTTACGCTGGCCAAATAAATTCTTTCGAGAACATGGGCTTTTCAGTCTTGTGGACGCCCATATGAAATTACTCCAGTCCTCAATGAGGTAAAACCACCGACTGGAGAGCCGGATGCGGGAGATCCGCCAGTCCGGTTCGGAGGGAGGGGCGATGCAAACCAATGTGTCGTCCCTACCCCTATCGACGGAATGATAAATAAACGGGGTGGTTCTATTTAATTTAGGGGAACTGTGTATGGACACGACTTCTGCAACCGAAAAAGATAAACAAATGGCCCAACACTGCGTCACGTGCCCGGTATGCTTGCATGCCAGGAAGAAACAGCGTGGGATCGTTTTTACTTGAGGCAATTCCCGGCAGTATCCTGATTTGATTCTTGACACAAAATAAGGCATAGCTAGCACCCATTTTAACTAAATGTAATTTTATGAAACAGGAGACCAACGAAAATGAAAAAAATGCAATACACAATTGAAGATCGTATCGCCCGGATCACCCTGGATGATGGAAAAATGAATGTGATGAACTGGGATTTCTTCAGTGAACTCAACGAATGTCTTGATAAAGCAGAACAAGACCAAGCCCAGGTGGTCATCTTTACGGCAAAACCAGGTGTTTTTTCCGCCGGTCTGGATTTGAAGTTACTGCCGACCTTGTCTTTCCAGGAGCAGATAAAATTTCAGAAAACTTTTGCCACCACGATGCTGCGACTTTATTTATTCCCCATCCCGACGATTGCTGCCTATTGCGGCCATTCCATTGCCGGCGGCGCCATTCTTTCTTATGCCTGTGACCGCTTCATGGCCGTTGACGGGCCGTATAAGATCCAAATCAATGAAATAGCCAACAATATGGTTCTGCCCAGCTGGATTCTGCTTATTTGCCGTTCTTCGGTTCCTCCCGGCTATTGGATAGAAGCTCTGCTGCATGCGCATATTTATTCACCGCGGGAGGCTTTTGAAAAAGGCATTATTGATGACTTGATTCCTGAAAAGGGTGATGTTCAGGAAGCCGCGAACGTATATGCCCGGGATCTTTTCCGGCTTGGCGTTCCCATGTATGCGGCGTCAAAAAGATTTCTGCGCCAGAAGGAGGCGGATGATGCCCTGAGAGCTTTTGACCATGAAATTCTGGAATTATTGCTAAAATAAGAATCTCTTGAGGAAATGAAAATGTCTTCTTCACCCGTCATCATCGGTGTAGCCCAGTTCACCCAAGCTAAGAAAACGGAGCGACCTCTTGACCCACTGGGTCTCATGGTCAAGACAAGCCGTGATGCATTGAGCGATGCAGGCGTATGGAGGCTGAAAGACTTTATCGATTGTGTGTATGTGATGAATCTCTTCCAGTGGTCCTACCGGGACGCACCAGGTCAGCTTTCGGCAAGACTTGGTCTTAAACAGAGGCAGGCCTCTTATCTCCCTGTGGGAGGCAATACCCCGCAGTTACTTGTGAACAAGGCAGCCCGGGATTTGGCTGCCGGTCGTTGCAAGGCCGTGCTCATGACCGGTGCGGAAGCCATCTATTCCCTGCGAAGGGCTTTGAAGGGCGATATCGTGCTGGATTGGCCGGAGAGTGTGCCCCCGGACCGGATCGATGGAGAGAATACAAACGGCGTGGATAAGATCGAGGAGTTATACGACCTCTTTTTCCCGTCATTCATGTATCCGTTGTTTGAGACATCTTTGCGGGCGTCATCCGGCAGGTCTCCCGAAGAACATCAGATGTACATGGGAAAGTCTTTTGAATATCTTTCCCGGATTGCCTCCCAAAACCCGTTTGCCTGGTCAAAACAGGCATTATCCGCTCAGGTGATAGCCACGCCTACACCGGACAATCGGTATGTCGGATACCCCTATACCAAGTACATGAATGCCAATGTCGATGTGGACCAGTCTGCCGCAGTCATCATGACCACCGAAGATTCTGCGCGGTCCCTCGGTATCCCTGAGGATAAATGGGTTTATCCCATAGGCGGTGCGGACTTCAATGATATCTGGTATGTCACACGCAGGCCGTGCCTTCATGAATCGCCGGCCATACGCCATGCAGCCCGCATTGCCCTTGAGCAGGCTGATCTGACCCTTGAGGACATCGATGTGTTCGACCTCTACAGCTGCTTTCCCTCAGCCTTTGAGATTGCCCGGAGGGAAATAGGCATTCCGGAGGATGACCGGAGAGACTTGAGCGTCACCGGGGGTCTTCCTTTCTTTGGCGGCCCGGGGAATAACTATTCGATGCACGCCATCGCTGCGGTCGTTGATCTGATCAGGAAGGACCGCTCGCGAAAGGCAATGGTGACTGCAAACGGCTGGTACCTGACAAAACACGCAATCGGCGTCTATGCCGGGTCACCTTCCGGACAACCGTGGGATGACCGGGATGATTCACCCGTGCAGCGCTCAATCAATGCAAAAGCTCTACCCATGCCCATTGAAAGGGCGTCAGGTTCTCTGATGGTTGAGGCCTATGTCATCCAACACGACAAGGCCGGCAAGCCGATGAAGGGGACTGTGGTCGGCAGGCTTGAAGATGGCGACAGGACGTTGGCAGTCATTGACGCAGGTCCGGAAGAACTTCTGCAGATGGAGAAGTTCGAGCTGGTTGGCAAGCAAGGTGATGTCCGGTATGATCAGGCAACCGGTAAGAATATAGCCCGGTTCAATATGAAGGTCCAACGGATTTGAGTTAACTTATAATTTGTTTTTAATAATCTTTTAAACTACAATGCATCCGCCGCCGGGAGGAATCTTATGGATCAGATCAGACCTTATCGTTCTTTTGTAAGCTATATCGATCGCAGCAGAGAATATTACGCTGCCCAGGGCTATGACAAACCATATAAATGGCCGCACTATGACCATGTTCCCTTTACTCCCCTGCGAAAGCCGCTTTCGGAATGCCGTGTCGGATTGGTAACGACCGCAGGCTTGCCAAAGCCTGTCGACCCCATGGAGGCCATTATGTATCGTCGGGAGATGTATGCCCAACCGGCAATTCCGCCGCCAACATCTCTCTATACCGATGATCTGTTCTGGGATAAGAAAGCCACCCACACGAAAGATGTGGACAGCTTTTTGCCCTTGAACCGCCTGGCGGAGTATGCCCAAAAAGGATACATCGGATCGGCTTCACCGCGGTTCTATGGCGTGCCCACTGATTACAGCCAGCCCAGGACCATCGAACGTTATGGCCCCCAGATCCTCAAATGGTGTCGCGAGGACGGTCTCGATGCCGTGATCCTTTTGGCGCTTTGACCGGTTTGCCACCAGACCGTGAGTCTGGTTGCCCGTCATCTGGAGGAGAATGGTCTTGCAACGGTCATCATGGGGTGTGCGCGGGATATTGTCGAAGAGTGCGGTGTTGCGCGCTTTGTATTTACCGATTTTCCCCTGGGTAACCCTTGTGGAAAACCGTGGGATGCCGGGATGCAACAATCGATCGCAGGCATCGCGCTTGATCTGCTTGAACGGGCATGGATGCCCCGCACCACCATTCAGACTCCTTATCAATGGCACAACGATGAATGGCGGGAAGTTTTCATGAAGGTTGACGCCACCAATCGCGAGGCCCTTGCCCGCGAAGGGGAGAAGCGTCGCGAATTTCAGGCCAAAGTGAAGAAAAGTTAGTATGTGTTCAATGAAATGCAAGCGTTTGGCATAACCCCACCGGCAGGTTTCGAAAATGCAGTGGAAGGTGATATATTACTCCAGTTAATGACAATTGTCGGGAAGGAAAAAAAGGATGCGACCCATTCGGGAAGTCTTGGAAGCTAAAAGTGTTGCAGTTATCGGGGCATCGCGGGATCAGGAGAAGCCGGGCGCGCAGCTTCTTAAAGTTCTGAAAAGAGTTGGATATCAGGGTAATGTCGCAGGTGTAAATCCTCAGGGTGGAGAAGTTTTTGGAAACACTTTATATCGAAGTCTGGAAGAAATTCCCTTCGATGTTGATCTGGCGGTTTTGCTTATTCCTCCCCGGTTTGTTCCTGATGCCCTGCGGGAGTGTGCCCGTAAAGGTGTCAAGGGGGTAGTGATCTCCGCGGAGGGTTTTGCGGAAACAGGACCCCAGGGGGCAAAGTATCAGGAAGAAGTAAGCGCTATCTTAAAATCCACAGGCATGAGGGGGTTTGGACCCAATACCCTAGGCCTGGTCAATACGGCAACCAAACTGACCACGTCTTATTTTGCCAATTCCTGGATGTTGATGCCCGGATCCATTGGATTTGCCGCGCAGTCCGGGATTTTTGTGGGGGCTCTTCTGCGGTATTTGAGTTCCATCAATGGTCTGCATCTCTCCAAAGGCATCGGTCTGGGAAACAAAGTGGATGTGAACGAAGCGGATGCCCTTTCCTACCTCATGGATGACGAGCAGACCAAGATCATCGGCCTGTATCTGGAGGATGTCAAAGATGGACGCATGTTTATGGAAAATCTCAGGAAGGCTGTGGCTAAAAAGCCCGTGCTCATCATCAAGAGCGGACGGACTCAGGCGGGCGCCAGGGCTTCGGCATCTCATACGGCAAGCCTCGCGGTTGAAGACGCTGTTTTTGACGGCGCTATCCGCCAGGCCGGCGCCATCCGTCTGACCGGGATCGATGATTTCATCCGCACGCTCAGAGGCTTTTTGAATATGCCCTTGCCCAAGGGAGACCGGTTGGCTTTTGTTACCTACAGCGGGGCGCAGGCTATTATGAGTATCGATGCGGCCATTGAGCATGGACTGCAAGTGGCCAGCCTGAGCGAAGCTACTCAGGCAAGAATTGCCAAGGTGATCGCAACGTCTTCCAAGACCAAAAACCCGATTGACATTTTTCCCGATTGGTTAGCCCATGGATATGAAAAGACAACGTCCGAGATCCTGAAAGCCCTCTTGGATGACGACGGGGTGGATGGCATTGTTTTTATTTCTTTTGCCGATGCCACGCCGGAAGTGTACCAGCCCATGGCTGATATTCTCAAGGGAGACCGCCGCAAGCCGGTCTTTTTGTCTCTGCTGGGGGATATTAAAGACAAAGAAGCCTGTCAAAAGTTTCTGGATGCGAATGGCCTGCCTTGTTATGATTTCCCCGAATATGCCGTTCGCGTCTTTGCCCATATGCGGCAATATGCCCGGATCAAAGAAAGGCCATCAGAATAGGGACCAGCGTCATAGGGAAAACGGGTTACAACGCCCCGTTTTTTAAGGGCCTTGCAAGCCGGTGATGTTTATGTGTCAGGTAAGGTAATTGGAAATTAAAATAAAGGAGACATTCCATGAAAGTGATCGCATTAAACGCTAGCGCGCGCAAAGACGGCAATACGGCGATATTGCTCAACACGGTTCTTGATGAATTGAAAAATGAAGGCATCAAGACAGACATGATTCAGCTTGCGGGTAAAACGCTTCGGGGTTGCACGGCCTGCAATAAGTGCATGAAGACGCTGGATAAGCATTGCGCGGTTAAAAAGGATATACTCAACGATATCATTGATCAGATGCTTTCCGCCGATGGAATCCTGCTGGGGTCGCCGACTTATTTTTCCGATGTGACGGCCAATATGCGGGCGTTTATCGAGCGATCGGGACGTGTCTCCCGGGCTAACGATTACATGCTGAAGCGCAAGGTGGGTGCCGGCGTGGTTGCCGTGCGCCGCGCTGGAGCCATACCCGCTTTCACCGGGATGTTTTTATATCTGCACTATATGCAGATGGTCATTCCCGGTTCCAGTTACTGGAATGTAGGTATCGGCAGAGATATCGGTGACGTTCTGAAAGATGAAGAAGGCTTGCAGACCATGAAGACCCTCGGACAAAATATGGCCTGGCTGCTTAAAAAAGTAGCCGATCCCAAAAAGAAGTAACGGCAGGCGAAAATTTTTGCATCACCAGGCAAGAAAACAACAGCCACAGGGTGATTTCTATCAGGGCTTTCTTTTCGGCTGTTTATCCTGCTTGTCTCTTGACTTCTGTTTCTGTTTATCAGCGTCTTGCCTCTGGCCTTTTTCCTTATCTTTCTTACCGCCCTTGTCTCCCATGACGTCTCTCCTTTTCTGCTTTTCTAGAACAGCTTTTTACGGCGCGATTTCTGTTACAGACATAGTAGGTTCATTATGAACAGGCCGACTTTTTTAAGGATGTAGAGGTTTTCCGACAATGTTGTCTGTGAAGATCGGTTCCGCAGTCTCTGAGCCTGTTTGGGGAGCACTTGTCTTTGCATGTGCCCTCTGCCGCCGGGCCAACATGCGTTTTGATGCTTTATCTGTTTGTTTTTGCTGCCTTGCTCTTTCTTTTGCCTGTGTTCCAAAGTTAGACATGAGCTTTCCCATTTTCAAACTCCTAATTTTTTATCTTTTCTGCAAATGTAGAAGAATATGCAGAAAATAGAGAGGCGCTCCAAGATAGTATATCTTCATAGAGCGCCTCTTTCTTCTTTACCTGAGATTTAATTAAAGGGGTTTTACGTTTTCCGCTGCCGGTCCTTTTGCTCCCTGAACGACATCGAAACTCACGGCCTGTCCCTCGGTTAGCGTTTTGAAACCAGCGGCTTGAATAGCACTGAAATGGACGAAAACGTCCCCGCCATCACTCTTCTCGATAAACCCAAAGCCCTTACTTTCGTTGAACCATTTAACTTTACCTTCTGACATAATTAGGATCCTCCTTTCCTAAAATTTACCTAAAGTCGAATGCCTTTATGACAGAAATAAAGAAACCATCAACGCTCTAAAGAGTAAGGTGGCGGCCTTTTCACTTCAAATTGTCATAACGCAACTTTTACTGTACCCTGATGACAAAACACCAGCGAACAGTGCGGATATGATTGAACCCTACTTTACCTACGATTCAATGTCAAGTCATATGAATAAGATTTCATTCATGAAGCTGATTAATACATATTGAATGTCTCACTGGCAATCTTGACACCTTCCACGTAAAGGTCCACACGGCAGGTGCCGGCAATCCATGTGTTGGACGCTTTTTCTCTCCAGCCATACCCGCTATTATGATGAGAATAAGTCCAGTTTTCAAGTACATAAGGATTAAATGTCGAACGAAATATCTCTATGGAGCTAGGATTATACTTCTTAATCTTTGCACCTATCGGAATAAGATAGTTCGATCCATAAACCTGGATGCCATGGCCGGCATAGAAAAATAAACCGATACCGCCCTTTTTCAGCCGATTGCCGAAATCCTCAATGGCTTCTTCCATCACTTCAAGATTGGCGTTATTTTTGAGAATTACCGTAAACCCGAGTTTTTTTAGGGCTGCCGCCATATCCGAGGCATCATTGACGGGATTAGCCAGAGGTGCGGCATCATAACTGCCGTTGCCAATGACAAGCGCTAACCTTTGCTCGGCGGCTGCCGACAAACTAACGGTGATGAATAAAAGGAACAGCAACGATGTAATGATCACTTTTTTCATAATGCAGATCCTAGCAGAAATTGAAAAATAAAAATACCTTTGTCTATATTTTCGTGACGATATATTTCCTTTACAGCGGTGAAAAATATTTGTAGGCTTTGAGGAAGAAATAAAAGAAAAGAAACGGAAAAATGCATAATGAAGCAAAAAATAATAAATCCAGCCACCGGCTTTCGGCGGCTATCAATACCCCTGATCATTTTAGCGCTGACAATGTTTCAACTTCAACCGGCCCTGGCCCTGCCTTTTCCGGACAGTTCCCACGCTGTTCCCGCCGCGGCCATGAAGCTTGTTCAGTTCGGGGCTGATTCCAAAGCCGGACTCGATGCCCGGGCCGCCGCTACGCTTGTGGACTATGTTTTCGGATCAAAGCCGAATAAGGAAGCTGATCTCCCGATATTCCAGAAAACCCCCGGAGCCTATTATGAATACGACACAAGAATAAGTTTCTCCAATTTTCTGCAATACTCCTTCAGCAACCAAATTCCTTCGGTTCTCACAAGCCCGTCGTCTCTGCGCTATTCTCTGTGGACCGGCTCCCAGGGGAAATTACAGAAATTGCCCAGCAGTTGGATATTGGTCTCGCCGGATGGCAAGCCTGTAATCATTCGCGGATCACAACGCGACGGCATCACACCGGATCTCACCACCGGTGTTTACTATGAATACGAGCTGAATAGAACGCTTATCCTTCTTAATCACAAGGGACGGCAGACGCTTATTTCCATTTCCAAACAAATTAATATATCCGATGTCGGTAAAAAGGGCTTCATTCTGGGGAATGACGACGATTGGAATTACTACTATTCGGGCGAACCCGGTTCGGCCAAAGCAGGCCTCGGCTGGGTTAAATCCTACATCTACGACTATTTTTCCGTGAGCGTTCATGTCGAGACGGGCTCTTCGCCATCCATGGTCAGAACCGGCATTTTTCAATGGATTCGGGCCGGGTGGTCTGGAATCAATTTTGTTCAAACGGAACATATCATCAAGGGAATGAAGCGGTATGCCAAAAATTCAAAAACCATCCTTGAATCGCCAAGCCTGCCCGCGCCAAACCAGATAGCCTCCGCTTATCAACGGCTTTCATCCTTGCCCCAAAGTGATTTACTGGAAAAATATGCAGCCTTGCAGCAGGCCCGACAGTCCCTGGCCGTTCAGAGCGGGAAAATCGAAACAACCAAAATTAAAAAAATTGACTCCTATACCGGCATCCCGAAAGAGCAAATCGTTGAAGAATTGATGCTGGAGTATTTGAAGGTTGTCCTTGGCAAGTCATCCTTGGTAGGGAAACAAGTCGTTTTGGGTATGAATTAATCAGGAGTGAACGGATCAAGTCTTTCATGAATAAAACAATCATTGCAACTTTAGGAGGATAAGATGAATCTTTCACAGTTTTCACTGGAAGGTAAAGTCGCCCTGATCACCGGCGGGAGCCGCGGCATAGGCCGCGCCAGTGCACTCGCCCTCGCCGACGCAGGCGCGAACGTGATCGTGAGCAGCAGAAAAATCGCGGATCTCGAACCGGTGGCGGAGGAATTAAGGGCCAAAGGTGTCAAGTCTATGGCCATAGCGGCGCACAACGCCAAGACTGAAGATTCGAAGGCGCTGGTGGAAAAGGTCATGCAGGCGTTCGGCAGGATTGATATCCTCTTGAACAACGCGGGCACCAACCCCTATTATGGTCCGATCATGGACCAGGACGAAAAGACCTATGACATTACCATGAATGTTAATCTGAAAGGCATTTTTATCCTGAGCCAGCTTACGGCGAAAATCATGAAGCCGCAGGGCGGGGGATGCATCATAAACACGTCGTCCATCGGCGGCCTGAGAGCAGGCGATCTGGGTGTGTATTGCATATCCAAGGCGGCGGTCATCATGCTCACGCAGGTCATGGCCAAGGAGTGGGGGCAGTTCAATATAAGGGTGAACGCCATCGCGCCGGGTATCATCAAGACGCGTCTCAGCGAAGCGCTATGGAAAGACCCGGAAGTCAACGACAAAGCCCTCGGCAGTATCCCCCTGATGCGGCTCGGCGAGCCTGAGGAAATTGCCGGCACAGTCGTGTTCCTCGCATCTAAAGCGGGAAGCTATATCACCGGGGAAACGATTGTCGTTGATGGCGGCCGCCTCCACGGCGAACCGGCGCATCTGCAAAAGAATATCCCCTGATGACAAGTCAGGTCAAGCTGGTCAAAGTAGACGCCTGAAACGTTGGTGTGATAATTCATGCCCGATCCGTCGGCACATGCCGGCTACCTGTCCTACCGCATCTGTAACCAATCAAAATACTTTCTTGACATCCCACTTCTATTTGGCTATATGGCAAAATACGAAAAGGAGCATGACTTATGAAAAGCAGGCTTAACCCGCAGTACGAAGCGCGGGCGAGAATTATCAAGGCGATGGCTCACCCCAGCCGCTTATTTATTATCGAAGAACTGCAAAAGCAGGAACGATGCGTGGGGGAGCTCACCGAAATGATCGGATCGGATACGTCCACAGTCTCCAAGCACTTGAGCGTTTTGAGAAACGCCGGTCTGGTATCCGATGAAAAACGTGCAAATTCAATATATTATACATTACGTTGTCCTTGCGTCATGGACTTCATCGGCTGTGTGGAAGAGGTATTGTCGGCCAACGCCAAAGAACATGCAAATATTTTAAAGTGCTGCAAAAAATAAAAAGAGGTCAAACATGAAAATTGAAATATTAGGAACAGGCTGTGCCAAATGTCATAAACTCGATTGAATTAGGGGTGATTCATGAAAAAAAGAGTTCTGTTTGTATGCACAGCCAATTCCTGCCGCTCTCAAATGGCGGAAGGCATCATTAATCATTTTCTGGGCGATAAGATCGCAGCATTTTCGGCGGGAACGGAAGCAACTTATGTCAACCCGACGGCGATTGAGGTGCTGCAAGAAATCGGCATCGATATTTCAAAACATCAATCCAAAAATTTAACGGCATTTGACGGACAGAGGTTTGACTATGTTATCACGCTTTGCGGCAGCGCCAATGAAACCTGCCCGCTATATATCGGCGGCACAAGAAAAACGCATATCGGCTTTGACGACCCGGCGAAAGCACATGGGACGAAAGAAGAAGTCTTGTGCGAATTTCGCCGCGTGCGCGATGAGATTAAAGACAAGCTAACTGCTTATTTTCAAAATAAGTAGGGAACGGTCGCGACCGTTCCCTACAAAGAGAAGGGATTTATGTCGGAACACATCGGCAGCAAATTATCATTTCTGGATCGGTATCTGACGCTGTGGATTTTTGCGGCGATGATTCTGGGTGTGGGGCTTGGCTATTTTATACCCGGCGTCGAGGCCTTCATTAATTCATTTCAGGTGGGCACCACCAATATCCCCATTGCGGTGGGACTCATTCTGATGATGTATCCGCCGTTTGCCAAGGTGAAGTATGAGGAACTGCCGCAGGTGTTCCGCAATGTGAAAATTCTGGGCCTGTCGCTGGTGCAAAACTGGATTATCGGGCCGATTTTGATGTTTGCGCTGGCCATTATTTTTCTACCGGACAAGCCGGACTATATGGTGGGGCTGATCATGATCGGTCTGGCGCGCTGCATTGCAATGGTCATTGTCTGGAATGAACTGGCCAAAGGAAACACTGAATACGCGGCGGGGCTGGTCGCCTTTAACACCATTTTTCAGGTTCTGTTTTACAGTGTGTTTGCGTGGTTCTTCATCACCGTGCTCCCGCCATACTTCGGCCTGGAAGGCTCCGTCGTGGACGTCAGCATCCGGCAGATTGCCGAAAGTGTATTTATCTATCTGGGCATTCCCTGTATCGCCGGGGCGCTGACCCGCCTCATCGGCGTGAAGCTCATGGGCAAGGAAAAGTATCATGCGCGTTTCGTGCCCCTGATCAGTCCGCTCACGCTGATTGCGCTGCTATTCACCATCGTGGTCATGTTCAGCCTGAAGGGAAACCTGATCATTACGCTGCCGCTCGATGTTGTGCGAATTGCTATCCCGCTACTGATCTATTTTGTGGTCATGTTTCTGGTGTCGTTTTATATGGGCAAAAAGCTGGGTGCGGATTACTCCAAAACAACCACCCTGGCTTTCACGGCAGCCAGCAACAATTTTGAGTTGGCGATTGCCGTGGCAATTGCCGTCTTCGGGATTAATTCCGGCGCTGCCTTTGCCGCCGTTATCGGCCCGCTGGTGGAAGTGCCGGTGATGATCGGCCTGGTTACCGTGGCCTTAAAATTCAAAGAGAAATACTTTCAGCAATAGGTGCATTTTGAATGAGGCGTGAGACGATAAAGATAGGTGATGCTGATCGCGTCATTTCTTATCAACCATGAAGTTCCATCCGACTGGCGCGAAAACCGCCGCCGGATGCGGCTCTGTTTTCTTGAGGAGGTGAATATTCTAATGCTTAAAATAAAAAAGTTGCCGTTACTCGTTGTCAGTATTTTGGGTTACCTTGCTATCCTGTTGACCTTTTCCGGTTCTGTTACCCCCGCCTATGGGCAGGAGGCCGTCCGCGCGGTTCCGTCTCTTGGCAAAGGCCCCTACGAAATTATTATGTTTGCCGACTATCTCTGTCCGCCCTGTCGGCAGATTGATTCGAAAGCTGATCCGCTTTTCAAGGAATTGCTGGCATCGGGAAAAGCAAAGATCACATTTGTTGATGTTCCCTTTTCAGCTGTCACGCCCATGTACGCCAAGTATTATCTCTACTCGGTAAATGCCGGCGCCGATGAACATGGCATTCTGCATATCCGCAAAGTTCTTTTTGATGCGGCACAGGGCAAAAATATCAAGATGGAAGATGATCTGATCGGTTATTTGAAAGAACAGAAAATATCCTGGAAGGCAATGAATGAAAAACCTATTTTCCCGCTGCTAAGTGCGATCATTAAAGAACATAAGGTTGACGCCACCCCCACCTGTGTCATCAAATATTCCTCAACGGATATTAAAAAATACGTCGGCACGGAAGAAATATGGGTCGGATTAACAAAGTTAAAAGCGCATTTGGCAACGGTAAAAAAGTAATTCACAGATGCGGCAAACACCTTACCATTTTGTAATCAGGCTTGGGAAGCCTACGGAGACAGGGCCCTATATATCAATGTCAAAGAAGAACTGGAAGGCTGGCTGGAGGCCACCTGGGGATTTCCCAAACAGATATTGCCGCTCTTGTTGGCGGCACTATCTGTTTGGGCTATTATTCTAATTGACAGACAAGCCCGAAGTTCCTATACTGCCTTCCATAAGAAGCAAGTTCTTATCAAGAAACAGGACCCTTAAATTCCATGAAATCAAAATTTCGCCTAACACAGGCTTATACTAAAGACACCGGACTCGTCATCGTCCTCATCCTGCTGCTTGCTGCTTACTGGACGGGGAAATCATTTTTCCTTCCTCTTTCAATCGGAACGTTGCTTGTGGTAATGACGGTCCCGGTCATTCTCAAACCTCTGGCCTTTGTTTGGTATTATTTTTCCATGGCCCTCGGAAAGATTACCAACAGAATCATCCTCACCGTTGTTTTTGTGGTCCTGCTAATTCCGGTTGGTGTGATCAGAAGATGTCTGGGATTTGATTCCATGAAGCAAAAAGCATGGAAAAATGGAGTAAACTCTGTTTTTACGGAGCGAAATCATATTTTTACAGCCGATGATTTTAACAGGCCTTATTAAGGCGACGGTTCAGGAGGATGGATGGATATTCTGAAAGATCTCTGGGGGTTTATGCGGCAGCGCAAGAAATACTGGCTGCTTCCGATTATTTTAATCATGCTGCTGCTTGGCGGGTTGATTGTTTTTTCCAGCGGATCTGCGCTGGCGCCTTTTATTTACACACTGTTCTAGCGCAATGAAAAATCATCATCCAGATCTCTCTCCCTACACAGGCGATTTCATGAATCGCCTGTGTAGAATTCTCGGCATTTCCCTGATGATAGCCGGAGTTGTTTTAAACGAATGGGTGATCCAATTTCTATCCCAGGGGCAGGCCAAATTCGGGGAGATTGAAAAAAAGGTTTTTCTCGTCACGGTTGAAATTTTTCTGGTGCTTCTGGGATTGTTGATCTTCCGATATAAAAAAGTCGCCCTGCAAAATTTACTGCTGGTCTTTTGTTCGATTTTTTTTACGTTCGGGATATTGGAAATCGGCTTAAGGTATGTTCCTTCAAACCTGGAACATGAAGCGCCCCTATGGGTTCCCTATGAGCAAAAAATGATGAATGCCAGAATCAATGAAGCCCATAATACAAGATCAAAACTAAATCGTTACGGGTTTAACGATCAGGAGCACGCACTTCGCAAAGCCCCTGGGTTAAACCGTATCGCTGTTTTAGGGGATTCATTTATCTGGGGCGTTGGCGTCGAGGACCAGGTGATCTGGACGAATAAATTGGCGCGTCTGCTGAACCAGAACGGCGTTAAATCTGAAATTCTCAATTGGGGAAAACCGGGCTGGTCCACGCTTGACGAATACCGTTTCCTGAAATCAGACGGCGCCCGCTATGATTTCGATCTTCTGCTGGTGGGATTTGTGGTAAACGATCCGGTTATGGATGATAGCAACATTAAGCGTTTTATTTATACCGGCGGAATCATTGACAGGCTCCTTGTCCAGCCCATCAGCCGGTATTTATTCCCCAATGCGATCTCTTTGACTGTTGATTTGATCAATGGTTTTTTTGATTCATTCTTTGACTATGGTTATATCAAATGGCTGAATAAAGTGTACACGGAAGAGAATCTGAAACAATATCAGGCGCTGTTGAAGGAAATATCTGAATATTGCCATGCCCGCCATATCCGGATGCTCTTTGTGATGACCCCTGAAAACCACCATTCCTGGCTGCAACAGCGGTTTGAAAAAATTATTCCGTTACTGAAAAATGCCAATATTGACTATCTGAATTTGTATCCGGCCGTCCATGAAGAGCTTTATCATATTCCCAATCGTAAATTATGGGCAAATCCGGGAGACGGACACCCGGGAGACAAGGTAACGGATGTCTATGCGCGTCATACGTATCGGTATTTGATGGATCAAGGCTATATTAAACCTTCTGCCCAAAAATAAAGGATGAAAGTTTCAAGACTTTCATAAAGACCCCATGCCGAACTATTATCTTGGAATATCAGCTTTTTATCATGACAGTGCCGCCGCGCTGATCAGCGAAAACGATATCATCGCCGCGGCCCACGAGGAGCGATTTACACGCCTGAAACACGACCAATCTTTCCCGGCACATGCCGTCCGTTATGTTCTGAATGAAGCCGGCCTGGGGATAGAAGATCTTACCGCCGTTGCGTTTTATGACAAACCGTTTTTGAAATTTGAGCGCCTGTTGGAAACGTATCATGCCTTTGCCCCAAAGGGATTTCAAAGTTTCCTCTCAGCCATGCCGATCTGGATCAAAGAAAAACTGTTTATGCGAAACCTCTTATGGAGTGAACTGAAAACGATTCATGGCCAGCCCTTTGTCCATAAACCGCCACTGCTTTTTCCGGAACACCACCTCTCCCATGCAGCCAGCGCATTTTACCCGTCCCCGTTTGATGAGGCTGCCATTTTAACGATAGACGGCGTCGGTGAATGGGCCACAACCACCATCGGTTTTGGCCGCCAAAACGCCATTGAAATCCTGCGCGAACTAACCTTTCCCCATTCCATTGGATTGCTCTATTCCGCCTTTACTTATTACTGCGGCTTTAAGGTCAACAGTGGCGAATACAAACTGATGGGTCTTGCGCCTTACGGGATTCGAAATACCAGCCAATTTAAGCGGTACAAGGATGGCATCCTCGATGAATTGTTGGATATTCGGGAAGATGGATCTGTTCTGCTGAATATGGACTATTTTGATTTTGCGACGGGCTTAAGAATGTGCAACGACAGCCGCTGGGAAGCCCTTTTTGAAGTCCCTCGCCGGGAATCGGAAAGTGACTTGACGCAGCCCTATATGGACTTGGCCCTGGCCATTCAGGAAGTCACGGAAGAGGTGGTCGTAAAGCTTGCCCGGACGGCAAAGCAGTTGACCGGAAGCAACCGTCTGGTTCTGGCCGGCGGGGTTGCACTGAACTGTGTGGCTAATGCCAAAATAGAGGGCGCAGGAATATTTGACGCGATATGGATACAGCCTGCCGCCGGCGACGCCGGCGGTGCGCTGGGAGCCGCCCTTGCAGCCCGTCATATCTGGAAAGGAGAGGCAAGAACCCGCTCCGATCAGGATTCAGATGCGATGAAAGGCGCCTATCTCGGGCCAGAATATGGGCAAAGAGATATCGATCACCTGAAAAATAAATTTCAGGCAACGTGGAGGCGGTACCCGGAATTTGATCTGTTGTGCGCGGATACGGCCCGACTGCTGGCGGAAGGAAACGTCATCGGGTGGTTTCAGGGACGGATGGAATGGGGACCTCGGGCCTTGGGAAACCGCAGTATTCTGGCTGACCCCCGAAATCCGGAAATGCAAAAGCGGTTGAACCTTAAAATAAAATTTCGGGAGAGTTTCCGGCCTTTTGCGCCATCGGTTCTTTCGGAAGATGCCCGGGAATACTTTGATATCGAAACCGCATCTCCCTATATGCTTCTGGTGGCGCCTGTAACCGATCGACACAGAAAAGCCGCTCTGCCGAACGACCCCGCGGATATCCGTGACAGACTCTATCGGCTGCGATCGGATATCCCGGCCGTGACCCACATGGATTTTTCCGCCAGGATTCAAACCGTTCATAAAGAGACCAATGAACGGTATTGGAAGCTGATCCGCGCATTTAAGCAACAGACAGGGTGTGGTCTTGTGGTCAATACCAGCTTTAATGTGCGCGGAGAACCGATCGTCTGTTCTCCTCAGGATGCCTATCAGTGTTTTATGCGAACCGATATGGATTGGCTGGTGATCAACGATTGCCTGTTTGAAAAATCGAGCCAGCCGAAGTGGGAAGAGACACGCGAATGGCGGCAAGAGTTCCAGCTGGATTGATGATCCTTGCAAGATGAAGTGAACCTTCAACCGATTCCAAGAAAAAACTTTGTCTGCCTTGCCATAGGTTTATAGTCGTACCCTGACTATTTATTCCACTTCCAATTCAACAGTGACATTTTATCTTCGTAGGGAACGGTCGCGACCGTTCCCTACGTATTCCGTTTTACGATCATCGATCTGGAAATGGAATTACTTATCAATTGCACTTTCCCAATGCCGTCAGTCGCAATAGATAATCTCTACATGCCGCAGATAATCCTCAAGCCTTTTCACCTGCAGGCGGATATCATCATCCCGATTTTCCTTTGCGGCCTTTTCCATCAGCATGCCGATATCGGTGATGGTTTCAAATCCATAGCCCCCACCGGACCCTTTCATGCTATGGCCGATAATTCGGACCGCATCCATGTCCTTTTTTTCGAGGGCGTCGGAAATGGCGGCAATATCCTTTTTTCGGTTGGCCAGATAGCCGGGAATAAGATCAGCCAGATCACTATCCACATGAGCAATTATCTTTCCTGCCTGCTGTTCTTCCATATCCGCAATATCTCCTTTTAGCCTATAAACTTTTCTCTAAGTTCCGCCCAACAAAAATTATCTTCCCAAAAGATCGGGAGCGGCAAATTTCTGTATGGTCTCCAAAAGAATCGGCTTGCGGATGGGTTTCGTCAAGTGGGCGTCACAGCCTGCCTGGAAACTCTTTTCTATGTCTCCCTTGAGGGCATGAGCCGTCAGGGCGACGATGGGTGTGGGCTTGCGTCCCTCCTCCTGCTCCAACTGACGGATCTCCCGTGTGGCCGCGTAGCCGTCCATCACGGGCATTTGCACATCCATGAGAATGAGATCGTAAACATTGGATAGGAATTTTTTGACGGCAACCTGACCGTTTTCCGCAGTGTCGATCAGGTAGTTGGTCTTTTTCAGATAGGCCTGCACAAGAAAACGATTATCCTCGGAATCATCGACGAGCAGAATGTGCAAGGGACGGTGGTCCTCCGGAAGAGTTTCATCCGGAGGTGTATATCGTTGAAGGAGTATTTTCTCCCTGCTCAGGGACGCCTGGAGGGTTTCCCTCAGTTCCTGTCGTTTCACCGGTTTGAGGAGGTATCCCGCCAGGTCTATGTTTTTTGCCCGTTTGCGGTCGTCGCTGCGGCTTTCCGAAGAGAGCAGTAATATGTTCAAGGAGGCGGATTCGGGGTTGTCGCGAATTCTCTGTGCAAGGGTAAAGCCATCCATTCCAGGCATTTGACAGTCCAGAATAGCGATATGGAAGGGTGTCCCTTTGTTCTTTGCCTTGCGAAGCGCCGTCAGTCCTTCTTCGCCGTCCGCGGCTTCGGTGACGACGCATCCCCACTGCAACAGCGTCTCCCGCAGGATCAGGCGGTTGGTGGCGTTGTCGTCAACGATGAGGACATTCAATCCCTGCATATCGATCTCCGGCCGAGAAGCCGGCTGCTGATCTTCTTCCGGAGGTGCTTCTTCCAATGGAATGGTGAAGAAGAACGTGCTGCCTTCTCCCGGTTGGCTTTCCACCCATATTTTCCCCCCCATCAGTTCGACGATTTGTCTGGAAATAGTCAGGCCCAAACCCGAGCCCTCGTATTTTCTGGTGATGGAGGAATCGGACTGGGTGAATTTTTCAAAGACGGCGTTCATCTGTTCGGCGGGGATGCCGATTCCCGTATCCCGGACAGAAAACTGTAAAAACCGTGGTGTTTTCCCTGGGGCATCCTCCGTAAGGGGTAGCACCGTCAAGACGATTTCACCCTTCTCAGTAAATTTAATGGCATTTCCCAGAAGGTTCATAAGCACCTGACGAAGCCGCGTCGGATCTCCCTGAATATGTTGAGGGACATCGGGACGGATACGACAGGCAAGTTCCAGATTGCGGCTATGGGCGCGCACGGCTATGACCTCACAGGATTTTTCAACGATATCGAAGAGGTCATAGGGTATGAGTTCAAGACTTAACTGCCCTGATTCCACCTTGGAAAGATCCAGGATATCGTTAATGAGAATGAGGAGATTTTCCCCGGCGGAACGGAATATCTGGACATGCTGGCGTTGCTCCGGCGTGAGGGAGGAATCCCAGAGCAGATCAGCCATGCCGATGATGGCGTTCATGGGGGTGCGGATTTCATGGCTCATGTTGGCCAGGAAGTCGCTCTTGGCCGCGTTGGCCATCGTCGCCTGATTGGCCATGTCGTTGGCGAGGGCGTTGGCCTCCTCGAGCCGAAGATTGATTTCTTTCAGCTTCTCCTCCGCCAGCTTGCGTTGGGTGATGTCCGTGATGAAATTTAATGTTGCTGGTCGTCCTTCCCAATCAATCAGGACAGAACTGAGTTCAACCCACTTGATCTGGCCACTCTTGTGGATAATTCTATGCGTATGCCGGGAGGGTGTCTTATCGCCATTGATCTTTTGAAGATATCGTTTCGTTACGGCATCTCGATCTTCAGGATGAAGTAATTCAAATATGTTAATAGACATTACTTCCTGTTCCGAATAACCAAACGACGCTGCCGCCTGGAGATTGGCATATTTGATCACCCCGTCCTGTATGACCAGCATGGTTTCACTGATATTCTCCACCAGAAGGCGATATCTTTCCTCGTTCTTTCGAAGTTCCGCCTGTTGGGCCTGGATGCCCGTATCGGTGCGGCGGAGCAGGGCATAGACTAATCCCAGCAGCAGCGTCAGCAGTAACACGCCGGCGGTTCCACCCAGGGTGATCAGGCGCGCAAAGGCCTCTTTTTCGGTCGTGACGTCGATCATAATCAGCAGGTTGCCGACCTCTTTGCCCGAAACGTCTTGCATGGGGGTTGCGAATACGCGCCAATCCTTCCCCTCGAAGGGGATCTCCCGGTTCGTTTCTCCGTGAACCTGTTTCTTGTCCAGAGACTCAACCCAGGATGCAAAGGCATCGGGCAGGCGGCCTTGAGAGGAGTAAATCACCGCGCTTTGGGGCAGGCGGTTCCAGTCTGCCTCCCTGCCGAGCAGGCGCATTCCCTCTTCCCATGTTTGCCGGTTCAGGTGCTCCTTGCTAATGGTCGCAGCCAGTTGGATGCCTAATCGGGTGTGCAGTGTTTGCAGGATGTCCTCGATTTCCTTCCCCAATTCCACATAGCCGACAAGCGCGCCGTCGGCAAAAACCGGTTTCACAACACGCAGGGTGAAGGTGCCCAATGGTCCCAGCTCAAGACCGGAAGCGGTTTTCCCTGTGCGTTCGGCCTCGAGGGCAGTGAAGCGATTGATGAGGTCACCGCGTTTATCGGGCTTGTGGACGCGCAGGAGACAGACGCGGTTTTTATCGAAGAAATAAAAATGAGTGAGGTTGTTCTCGATGTTCAGCGTCTTAAACACAGGTTGCCAGACGGCAAGCAGACTTTCAGCGTCGCCTTTGCGGAGGGCCTTTTGCACCGTAGGGTCGGCGGTGATGGGCTGCAAGGCAGTGGCCAAGCCGATGATCTGCTGATTCAGGGACGCGCGAAAGAGATCTTTCTCATAGGCTTTAATGCTTGCCGTATTCCCGGCGATTCGCTGTTGCTGCTGTTGCCACAGGAGCGCTCCCGTGCCGGCTATCATTAGGAGCACCATAGCCGTCAGGGGCGGCAGGAGAGACCGCAGGATCGGCTTGGGCGAAGCGTTAACACGGCGGATGGAGAAAAAGACGGTGGCGGCGCCGATAAACAAAACCAGCATCATTCCCACAGGCAGGGCCGCCTTTGAGGCCACGTTCCATTTCCAGGCGCGGGCGTCCATATTCATGCCCAGCACGGCAAGCAGCTCGCCGGTGCTCTTGTACGCTTCGGCGCAGACGATCAGATCATCCACCGTCTCGACATAGGTGGTCTTCGGCGAAATCTTTTTATTGGCGGGATTTTCGTATTGGTAATCAACCCAGCCGCTTCCCTTGGACAGAGCGATGTTCTGTATCTCTTTTCGAAAATACTTGTCCCCGGTCCGGTCTTTCTCGCCTTGCAGATTCCGGCCAACCAGTTCCGATTTTACTGGATGGGCTTTCATGGTCATGTCGCGGTCGTAGGCGAAGGCGTAAAGGTCACCCTTGCGGAATTCCCCCTGCGGATTGTTGAGCTCCTTCAGAAGGCGCTCCCGTCCGTTTTTCCGGTAGAAGTTCAAAGCTTTGCGCACAATCGCCTGAGCGTCTTTTTCAGAGACGAGGCCGGAGGAAGTGGTTACTGTATTATTGATGGGAACCAGCGCCGAGACCCACGTGCCCCAGCGATCGGTGGCCGGTCCTTCGATGGACTCGGTCTTGGTGTCAAACACGCGGCGATAGCTTGCCGGGACATCTTCATAAACTTGTCCGGGCGGGGAATAGTCCTTCGAATCGAGCGGTTCGCTGTCCACGAAGAAGATGACCGCGCCGTCGGCCTTACGGCCCAGAAGATAGATAAACTTGTTTTGCGGGTTAGCCGAGCGAATAGCGGCGAGCTGGTTCTTGATCTGTCGGTAATCGGAACTTTCCAGATCATCCTTCGTGCCCTCGAGCGCTGCGACGCGCTCAATATTAACCGTCTGCGCCACCAGTCGTGCCTGCATAAGCAGATCAGTGCGCATCTCGCGGTCAGTCCGCACCACCGTCCACCAGGTAAAGAGCGCTCCGGCAGAGAGAATGGTCACGAGCAGTAGCGCTACCACCAGGCGCTTGTTTTTCATTTTGTATAGTTGAATGGTCGATTGATTACCCATGCGCGAATCTCCTCTCGGATCTTTTCGTCCACCTCCTTAGAGAGATGTTGGCTGACGATCTCGCGGGACTTATTTTCGTTAACCGCGCCGCAGGTATGATCGTCCTTCAGGTAGCAGAGCTGTGCCCGGGATTGGTTTTATGTTTCATGGTTCAAATTCCCCAATTTTTCCGAGGCCCTATACTATTCGAAGCATGTATCAACTGCTTAAGAAATGCAAGGATAAAAAGATATTCATCGAAGACCCGTCAGTTGTCCGGGATAGAGCGGGTCATTGGCACAGTACCCCACATCTTGTGGTAAGTTTTAATTGACAGAAAAGCCTGAAATTCCTATACTGACTTCCACAAAAAGCGAGTTTTTATGAAGGGATAAAAGACCGTGAAAAACGATCTGAAACAGCATGAGAAAGAGTACCGCAATCTCATCGAGAACGCCAACAGCATCATCCTGCGGATCGGTAGCACAGGGAAGATCCTGTACATGAACCCATTCGGACAGACCTTTTTCGGTTTTACCCAAGAAGAGATCATCGGGGAAAATATAAGGGGTACGATCCTGCCGGAGATGGAATCGTCTGGACGGGACATGTCGAACCTCATGGTGGCCATCTCGAAAAACCCGGCGCAATATGAGACCCATGATAATGAAAATCTGCGAAAAGATGGAAGCAGAGTTTGGGTCCTGTGGACGAATCGGGCCGTCCTTGATGAGAAAGGAGAGATTGCGGAGATCCTCTGCATCGGAACCGACGTCACGCTTCACAAAGAAGCGGAAAAGCAAGATCACCGGTCTCGGGAAATACTCGAAGAAAAGGTCCGCCAGAGAACGCGAGAGTTGCAGAAAGTCAATGAAGACCTGCTCTTTGAGGTTGTAGAGCGCAAGATTGCGGAAGAGGCCCTGCGGGAGAGCGAAACCAGATACCGGAGCATTGTCGAGGACGCCGTCGAGGGTATTTTTCAGACGACGGCAGAAGGAACCTATACTCTGGCGAACAATGCCATTACCCGCATGTTGGACTATGACTCACCGGAAGAATTCATGTCCGTCGCGTCCAACATGGAGGAGCTGCTTTTTGCTGATCCGAGGCAACGTATTGTATTCAGGAATTTGCTGAAGGCGAACGGCCGGGTGAAGGGGTTTGAAACCCAGTATGTGAAAAAAGACGGCGGCAGGGTTTGGGTTTGCCTGAATGTCCGGGCCGTGCACGACGACCGGGGCAATTACCTCTTTTATGAGGGCACCGTTGAGGATATTTCATCAAGGAAAACCGACGAAGTGATGGACGGCATCACCAGAGCACTGTGCACGGCCATCGAAGTCAGGGATCCCTACACGGCAGGTCACCAGGAGCGGGTGACGGAACTGGCCATCGCCATCGCGAAAGAAATGCATTTTACGGACGATCATCTCAAGGCTGTCCGGATTGCCGCCATGCTTCATGATATCGGCAAAATCTATGTTCCCGCCGAATTCCTGAGCAGACCGGGAATGATAAGCGAGAACGAATTGAATATCTTGAGGGATCATACGGAGGCCGGATATGGAATACTCAAAGGCATCGCCTTCGATTATCCCGTTGCCGACATTATCGTTCAACATCATGAACGCATGAACGGTTCGGGATACCCCCGTGGACTTTCGGGGGATCAGATTCTCTTGGAAGCGCGGATCATCGGTGTTGCGGACGTCGTCGAGTCCATGGGATCTCACCGGCCTTACCGGCCCTCGCTTGGCATTGAGAAAGCCCTGGAAGAGATTCGGGAAAACAGGGGGACTCTCTATGACGCCACGGTGGTTGACGTCTGTCTGAAGTTGTTTACACAGCAGGGGTACCGCCTCGATACCTAGGTTCCGTTCATCGTACAGGGAAAACAACAGCGTTCACCCCTGCAGAACCCGTCAAAAGTCGGAAAACGTCAGAAAGCCACATCTCATCATCATGCGTTAGAGAACCGGATGAGGCAATCTGATAAGAGTTTCTTTTTTTGCGGAAGGGAGCTTAGAGACTGTTGGTCTTGTGTGTCAAGGCAATATTGGGGTGATAAAATCCCCGATGAAATCTCCTTGACAAACAAAGCCCGCCTTCGTATGCTCCTCCCGCAGAAAAATAAGTTTTTATCAAAAAAACCGTACCCTTTAAACATAGTGCAATCTTTCGTCTATCCGTAGCAAAGGAGCTGGAGCATGGGACAGGAAATTAATTTCTATGAGGTGATAAAGAATATTTTATCGGAACGCCTCAAACCGCCATATGTAAAAAAAGAGATCAAAGCAATAATAATGAAGGCCATTGGGGGAGCCGATTACATCTCAGCAATCACCGCATATTTATGGGGAGCCTATAACAATTTCGATTCCGATGCCAAAATCGCGTTCAAAGAGATATTTTTTAACGACTTAAAGATACACAATCCATCGGCGTTTTATTTTTTTTCTTTCTATTTTCTGAATGATTTTAAAAGAACTGGTTTTGACCGTCGTGCTGAGAGCGATCGAAGGGACTCATATTCATTGGATTTCTTCAATGATAAAATTATTGAAAGGCGTCAGGGGAAAGATAGACGGAAGAGTCAGGAGACGCGGTTAAATTGGACCAGGGTTTCAAAATGGGTCAGCGTACCGTTTAATGTGGAGGAGGGCGAGGGCCTCCGGGGAGAAGACCAGGCAGATTCGCCCGTTGAAAAGAAATTACGGCAGCTTGATAATCATGTTGCAAGCGAGATATGCCTTCGTCCCGATGAGGAAATGGATATCCGGAGCTTAAATGGTATATTGTCTGCTCTCGTCATCTACTTTGATATATACATCAAGCAGGGACGAACAGAGTGGTTGCGTAGCTTGGACGAAGAAATATTTGAACGCGCCAAGAATGTTATGATCAAACTCACTAAAAGATAAACAGTTTAGGTGGTGATTCACGATGGAAGGAAAAAAAGCGCTTCTGGCCAATATCCTGCACAATTCTAATCTCGTCAACCTGTTCAAGCGCCTGCCGATGAGAAATAAGCTGATCATCCTGAATTATCATCGTATCCGACCGAGTGATTTTCTGTTTCACACGGATTTTGACGACGGGGTCTACGGTTTAAATTCAGATGAGTTTGCCAGGCAGGTCAAGTGGCTAAAACACAACACGCTTGTAATGTCTGAAAGGGACCTTCTTGACCACTACAAAGATGGGAGGTTTTTTTCTCCAAAGACATCCACGCCCTGCGTGATGATAACGTTCGATGATGGATATCGTGACAATTATACCCTCGCCTATCCGATATTAAAATACTATGAGGTTCCCGCCATTCTGTTTGTGACGACTCAGATGATTAATACCCGGCAGATGTCCTGGTGGGACATTATTGCTTATCTCATCAAACGCTGCGAAAAACCTTTCATCAGTTTTGGCGGCAAACAAATGCCGATGGGTGATCAGAAAAAGGATGCCATCGCCTTTTTTCTGCTCATGATGAAACGGGAGCAGTATGAGCATACCAAGTATCTGCTGCCCGAGCTTTCTGAAGCCTGCGATGTCGCACTTCCGGACCTTGAGTTGCAGGATAAGGAAATTCTCAGTTGGGAAGAAATTCGGGAAATGGCGCAGCATCAGATCGCCATTGGTTCTCATACCCATTCCCATCGGGCGTTATCCACGATCAACCCCAGTTCTCAAAAAGAAGAAATGATATTATCCAAACTGATTATCGAAGAGAATATCGGACAGCCGGTTCTGAGCATCTCTTATCCGGTTGGCGAACTCATTTATATCACGGAGGAAACACCAAGAATAGCAGCATCTTCCGGGTATTTGCTCGGATTTACCACCAATACCGGCGTCAATGACTGGCAGAGTATTCAGCCTTACGGTATTAGACGGACCGCACGTTTGCTGGAAAAAGTCGCTACCGTATCGCTGCTGACGGTTTTGCCGGGGCTGTTTTCCTGGGATTCGGCAGCTACCCAACAGATAAAAATGATGAAAGCTCACCCAACCTATGCGGACGCTTATTACCGGTTGGGGGTTATTCATCTGGGCCAGGGAAAAATTGAGCAGGCTATCAGCAGCTTTCAGAAAGCGGTCGATGCCAATCCCGATTACACAGAGGCGCGAATCAAGTTGGGAATCAGCCAGGGATTTGCCGGTCAGTATGATGAAGCAGAAAGAAACCTGTTGTATATCCTGGATAAAAGACCAGCATTTGCAGATATTTATTATTATCTGGGGATCATCCACGCCAGCAATAAGCAAACCTTCAAGGCAATCGAGCAACTGGAAAAGGCCGTCACGATTAATCCGGGGTATAGCGATGCTATTTTGAAATTAGGCGTTCTCTATTGCCAGCAAAAGCAATATGACCTTGCCCTGAGCATGCTTCAACGTGCCAGCCGGTTAGACCCGTCAGACAAAGATTTGCTGGCCCTGGTTGAAGCCGGACAAAATATTATTGCAATGTATGGCTATGAATCTGCTAAAATACTCCCCTTATTTTCTTCCTACATTGGCAATAGTGATCAGATTGATGAACTCGTCAAGGGATTTATAACACACCTGAGTATCAGTCCGAACTTGAATGATATTATGACCATTGTTGAAAAAGGAATATTCCCCAGAGAAAACATGGAAGCTCTGGTGCTTCTGTTTCAAGATTACAAGGCCACGTTCCCTGAATACTCGGACATTCACTATGTTCTGGGGATTTTGTATAAAAAACTCGATCGCATCAAGGATGCAGAAATATGCTTTACGGAAGCGGTCAGATTGAATCCGAATTATATAAAAGCCAGGCTGAATCTGTTTAATCTTTTAAAAGAACAGGGCAGATTTACGGAAGCGATTGGACATGGATACGCTCTGGAGCGATTTAATTTGCTCTATCCGGACCTGTATTGCGGTCTGGCGGAAACATCTCTGGGACTTGGCAGATATTCAGACGCAGAGCAATTTGCCCAAAAAGCTATTTCAATCAGTCCGGTTTATCAAAGGGTGCAGCATGTATTTGATAAAATTCGTGAAAGCCATGACGTTACGTGAGATATCATAGAGGTATCCATGAAAAAATTCCTTTCAATAAGCCATTATTGCTATTTACAGAGGTGTCATGTCCGAACTGACTGAATCTCCGAAAAGATACACGATCCTTCTTGTAGATGACTCATCTGATATTATCGTGTTAATGGGCAGACTGCTCAAAGACGCCTACAGAATAAAAAATGCTACTGACGGCGAAAAAGCCCTGAAAATAGCATCCTCGGAAGATCCACCCGATCTTATTCTTCTCGATGTGATGATGCCGGGTATGGATGGTTACGAGGTGTGCCGCCTCCTTAAGGAAGACCCAAAAACGGCGAAAATCCCCGTCATTTTCCTGACGGCAAAATCTGATGTGGAAGATGAAAAAAGAGGCTTTGAACTCGGGGCTGTTGACTATATTACAAAGCCGATCAGCGCCCCTATCCTGCTTGCCCGGATCAAGAACCATATTCTCTTAAAAGATTCAAGGGATTATCTGATCGATAAAAATTCCTTCCTTGAGCATGAAATAGCACGCCGGACGCAGCAGGTAGTTGAAATACAGGATGTTACCATGATCGCGATGGGTTCTCTGGCTGAAACGCGTGATAGTGAAACAGGCAACCACATCAGGCGAACCCAGCAGTATGTAAAAATGTTGGCCATGAAATTGAAGGATAATCCAAGATTTAAATTATTTTTGACCGACGAGAACATTGACCTGCTCTATAAGTCTGCCCCCCTTCATGATATCGGGAAGGTCGGGGTTCCCGACAATATCTTATTGAAACCGGGGAAGCTGACCCCTAAAGAGTTTGAGATTATGGAGAAGCATACGACATACGGACGTGACGCAATTATTGCAGCAGAAAACCGTCTTGAATCGCCCGCATCGTTTCTTACTTTTGCGCGCGAAATAGCGTACTCACACCAGGAAAAATGGGACGGCAGCGGCTATCCGGAGGGATTATCGGGTGATGATATACCCATCTCTGCCCGGTTAATGGCTGTTGCCGATGTTTATGATGCCCTCATTACCCGTCGTGTGTATAAAAAGCCCTTCCCGCATGAGCTTTCAGTTGACATGATCAAGAACGGATACGCTACCCACTTTGATCCGGACGTTGTTGATGCGTTTATTGAAATAGAAAAAGAACTCTATGAAGTAGCAAAAAAATTCCATTAAGAAATCTTCAGAAAAATAGATAGAAGCGCAGGAGTGTGTGCTAAAGTTGAGTGAACAAGGACAAAATAATTTATGTTCGAATACGTCAGGCATTATGAAAAGTCGGATATCGGTCTTCAAAGGCGCAACAACGAGGATAGTTTTTTAATTGTTGACCAGCACTGTAATCATTACAATCTGCAAAAGTATGGTATGTTTTTTGGGGTTGCTGACGGTATGGGGGGGCATGCGGCCGGGGAAGTTGCCAGCAAGATGGCCTGCGAAGAAACCGTTGCGGCATACTATCATGATGATTGCCTATTTCAGAATATCGGGGATGACAGTGAATTGAAAATGCGGAAACTGGAGAAGGCGATTTGGTCGGCGCATCATCGCATTATCAATGCCGCAAAGGAGAAGAAAGAATTACGCGGGATGGGGACGACCCTATCCGCGTTGGTGCTTACAGATGAAAAAGCGCTCATTGCACATGTTGGGGATAGTCGGATCTATCGCTGCCGGAAAAATTCATTTGAAAGAATGACGGTTGATCATACGAAAAATCAGGCCTTGATTGACCTGGGTCAAATCCGACCGGAGCATGAAAGCAGCCTTTACTACGGGTATATGTTAACGCAAGCCTTGGGGGGTTATGATGATTTGGCTGAAGTATTTACCAGGGTGGAGAATGTAGAGCGCGGGGATGTGTTTCTTCTCTGCACGGATGGGTTTCATGATATTGTAACAGATCATGAAATCGAGGAGATACTTACAGCAAATGCTCCGCCCCAGGCAACTTGCGACGAGCTGGTGCAGGCAGCCATCCGGAACGGGGGGAATGACGACGTAACCGTTATTGTCGTCCAGCTATAATTCTCTTAGGGGCCGTTAAGAAATAGCTGTTACATTTCTATCCATTACGTTACGGCCCCTTATGCCGGTTATGATATTAAAATGTTACAGTTATTATTGAACGACGGCTTACGGCGTAGAGAGTTCTGCGATTATGCCTTCCAGCAGGGCGGAAATGACGGAGAGGTCCGAATCCCTGTCGAGGTGAGGCAGGATATCCGGCTCCGGCAGCTCGCCTTTTATTTCCTTGTCCAGAACCTTACAGAATACGAGCATGACCTTATGATCGAACTGACTTTCCAGGTTTTTTCTTAATTCGCCAATAGCAGACTGCACGTCCATTTTTTCCCTGTAGGGCCTCTGAGAAGTCATCGCATCGAACGAATCGGCAAGGCTGAGTATCCTGACCCCGTCGCTCAGCGATTCCTGGGCGAGCGCCTCGGGATACCCGCGTCCGTCAAGACGTTCGTGGTGGTGCCAGACAATATCCTCGACGTTTTTCCACGGGAATTTTATCTTCGCCGTGATACTGTGGGACAAGGTCGAGTGTTTTCTTATTTCTGCGCGTTCCTCCGGGGTAAAGGGGGTTACCTTGTTCAACAGGGTGTTGCTGATCGCCAACTTGCCGACATCATGCAGGTACCCCGCCACGTACATGCCTTCTATCTCATGCTCGTCCCATCCCAGTTCACGTGCAATGGCGGCTGAATACTTCGCGACCCGGTGGGAATGGTTTTTCGTATAGGCGTCTTTTGCATCAATCGCAGCGGCAAAGGCCTGGAGTGTGCCGTGGTAGATGTGCCTCATCTCTTCATAGAGTTTCCGGTTTTCTTCAAGCTTGTCCGAAAGGTCCATGAAAAGGGAGTGGTTGTTCAATGCGATTGCGATCTGGTTTGCGATGACGTTGAGAAGTTCAAGGTCTTCCAGTGTATAAGGGCCGACGGTTAACTTGCCACTTAGAAGGAGAGCGCCAATAAACTCGTCCCTTACCCACAGGGGAGTCAGTATTTCTGCTCCGGCAACTGCCAGGACGGGGTCGTCTCCGATGAGATAAGGTTCGTTTCTGCCGAGCGACATCAGCTCTTTGGGATTGAGCCGGTTCAGGTCAGCCGGGGCAAAACCCTTTTGTGTCAAAGTACTCAGTTTGTTTGTGGTTTTATCATAAAAGAGGAGCGCGCCCTTATTTGCCAGAAATGTGCCGGTGATTACATAAAGCACCGACTGAATCTTTTCATGGAAATCGTTTTCAGAGGTGATTGCCTGTCCCAAGTCTGCCAGGGCAGATATGTTATACAGCGCTTTTTTAAGTTCCGTGCTCATAATTTTCCGGTTTTAAGGTATGTTAATGCATCACTTTCGACGGGGAAAACCAGCATATGCTGCATAAGACCCAGCATCTCGAAGGTGTCGCGGAGAAGCTTGGACATGTTCGTACAGCAAATCGTGCCCTTGATGTTCTTTAGATCTTCGATGATCTGTAGAAGCATGGATATGCCGATAGAATTGATTAAGTCCGTTTCGCTGAAATTCACCACGATTTTCGTTATGCCCTTGCCGATGTAAATGCCGCATTCAATGACAAGATTTTCGCCCGAAAGATTGTTCAGGTATCCCTTGGGGTAAATAATTGCAGCGTCTCCTTCGCGCCTTGAAGCCACGCTGAATTGAACTGATTTCATTTAAGCACCTCTTTGCATTTTATCATGAACCATTATCTATATTCTTTGTCAGGATAACCCTCGTTCTGTCGTTTACCCTCTCCACCTTCACGCTGTCCATAATCTTATGAACAAGCTTGTACCCCCAGCCCCTCTTCATGCCCAGCCGCATCTTCTCTTCCACGGGGACCTCTTTGATCGACTCGAGCGAGAAAGGCCTGCCGGAGTTTTCTATGATGATTTCGAGTTTGTCCGGCCTGGTGATGAATTTAAGGAAGACCTTTTTTTCGTAACTCCCGCTGTGCTCTATTGCATTAATGCAGACTTCAATCAGCGCGATCTGTAAATAATTCAGGAACTCATCGTCGAGATTCATGTTTTTGCCAATCTGTTCGACAGCTTTTGCCACCACAAGTTCCGCATTGGAACTCATCGGGATCACCAGCTCAAAACACGATTCTTCTCTTTTCTGAATATATTTCGCCTCTATCTTCTCCCTCGCATCGTTGGCGTTTCTGCCCTCTATTTCCTTCATGTAAAGACAGTGGATGAAATCCTGGAGGACTGCATCTTTGGCCCGTATGATCCCTGAGGTCGTAAGTGCGCCGAGAAGGGTTTCCGTCTCGGCCTCGCCCAGGCCGGATACCATGGAGAGTCTTTTGCCGTCTTCAATTCCCCCGTTTTCAATCGCGTGCATGAGGAGCTTCAGCATTGCTTTTCTTTGTGCCGAGTTTTTAACATAACGGCTGAATGCTGAAGCCCAATAAAAGGCAGTTTCACCATCGGATACTTCAAAACTGTAACATTCTATTAAATCCTTTTCATTAATCACGTTTTTCTGCATTTTCCAGGCTGCTTTTGCGAGGTTCTTGATATAAAAAGGATTTCCCCTCAATATATTCAGGAACTCAAGCTGCACGCCCGGTGCGCAGGTTATCTTCAGATTTGTGAGATGAGCCCTGAAAAGCGTAACGGCCAGGTCTTCCGGAAGAGGACCGAGCCGCATCCGCTCCGTCATCCCGATAAGGGAATGATCTGTGAATATAGACTCAAGCGCTCCGGCCGAGCCGGTGATCACATGAGGGCAGCGGCGGTTTCGCATCGATTCCCCGAAGAGGCTGATAAGACCGTGCGCATCGCCCAGGCTGGACTCGTAAAGGTGTGCAGCCGCATCAAAGTCGTCCAGCATTACGATAACCGGCTTTCCCATTTTTTGAGCGGCCATGACCGGGGCGGATATTGCCGCAACGAGCTGCCAGTAAAAATCATTTTTGTTTACATGGCCCTGAAAGTCTTCGATGCAGTCGATCAGCCAGTACAAACCGAGCGAAGATATTGTCGGCATAAGACGCTGAAGCGGCTCAGCCACATGACTTGCGAGCGAAGGATCTTTTTTTACGAAGGAGACATATTGCCTGACAAACCCGGTGAAATAGTCTTGGGCAAAATAGGTTCCCTTCAGGTTCGCCGTCTTGAAGGAATAGTAAAACGGTACGACATTGTTCTCCCAGAAAAGGATACGGTAAAGCTGTTTGAGGAGTTCAGTCTTGCCCATTCCCCTTGCGCCGTCAAGGAACACATCTCCGCCCAGGGCATTTGCCTTTAATTTGGACAGACCCTTCAGATAATTTAGCTCGGGTTCCCTGTTTAGAAAGTCTTCTGCGGGGATGGCATTAAATGGCACCGGTGACCCTCACGCCTGCTGTTAAAAGTAAACACCTTTCGGCAGGCTCAAGCCGAAGAGAGTGTTCATTCTGGTTTGATATGATAAATCTCCATCTTTTCGCGGGAAGCATAATGAAAAGAGGTTTGTGTGTCAAGAAGAATAGAAGGGGAACGAATAGAGGGCGCCTGTCCTCCTTGTATTCATCATAACTTTTTATTGCGGGGCAATGATTTTAAGGGGATTGCCCATATCTAAAAAAACAGGCCACGCAATGGAAAAAAATATTTACATCTTCAAAATTATGCAGTAGGATCGGTGCTCAAAGGCAAAGGGAGCTTCCCATCTCCTGACTGTTCCGGGGATGTTGAGTCCAGGCGGCTTCTGCACAATAATTTGAAATAATTAAACATGGGTCCATCATCAACGATCAGGAAGGAATTGAGCATGGGAGAAGCGGCATGAGCACGATCGATCTGGCAAATGCAAAAGTATCTTACGAAGGTCAAAATCTTCCCGCCATCAACCTGATCAGCAAGCTGCAAACGCAGCTTCTGGAGGCGGCAGGCCGGATGGCGGCCATTGCTTCCACTCTGGGAGATCTTCAAGCGGCGTTACTCAATTCCAATACGGTTGAAGTGAAACTGACGCTTTCCAAAGAGGATTTTGGCAGATTCAGGTCTCTGGGGGGTATGGATGACAGCGAGCGGATCCGTCAAGCCGTGATGGCTTTGATTCACCCTGAAGAAACAGAATTTTCCCGAGGTTCCGTTGCGTCGTCCGTTCAATTCCGCCCCGTAATATCAAAACCCGCAGAACCTGTCGAACATTATGCCCCGGAGCTGCAGCCTTTTGAGCAAACTGTTGATGAAAAGTCGATTACGGCGCAACCTGCAATCCAAAAGAGATCAACCACAAAATGCCCCAGATGCCAATCCCTGATTGATCTGCCTGAGGCGTCAAACGATCAGTGGTCTGTAGAGATCCAATGCGGAACCTGCGGCGCCAAGTATTTGGTGAAACCCCAAACCGTGAGCGCCTGAAAACCGCCCCCTGTACCACCTGTAGATATGATGATTGCATCACGGCAACCTTTTCTGATTCGCCACTTCAGGAGATGGTGGGATATTCAGACTATGCCCCGGTTGGATTGGATGCAGATCGAAGTCACAACGCGATGCAACACCCTCTGCCATGATTGCCCGAGGACAACTTACCGCAATGGCTGGGGTAACTGCGATCTTTCCTTTGAAAACTTCAAAAAATTATGACGTTATGTTTTATATTTCTTCTTGGTGCGCACCTTGCTTAACACGGTGCAAGTAATTACTATAAGCAGGGTATCAATAATGAGAATGCCGTGGATGAATAACGAGACGTGTTCATCCGGCCTCAGAAAGAAAGGAGCAATACTGTGGCATTGATTAAAGCACAGAACATCACCAAGGATTACCAGACGGAAGACGTGGTGGTTCATGCTCTTCAGGAAGTAGACTTTGAAATCGAACCCGCCTCCTTCGTTTCGTTTGTCGGACCTTCGGGAAGCGGCAAGACAACCATTCTCAATCTCATCGGCTGCCTGGATAAACCGTCGGCAGGTAACCTGCGCATCGCCGATACCGATGTCATCAACCTGGGGCGGAAAGAGAGCGCGGCCTTCCGAGGCAAATATCTTGGATTTATTTTTCAGGATTTCAACCTGATTCCCGTTCTGACGGTTTATGAAAATATTGAATATCCTCTGATTATGGTTCAGAACATAGCGCCGCAGGAACGCAGGGAAAGAATTTCCCGCATGCTAGCGGCAGTTGATATGACAGATCAAGCCCACAAGTACCCGCACCAAATCTCGGGAGGCCAAAAACAACGGGTAGCCATTGCCCGGGCGCTGGTGACCAATCCCGCCCTGGTCCTGGCCGATGAACCCACGGCCAACCTGGATTCCCAGACGGCCTATGCCGTGATCGGCCTGATGAAGAAAATGCGTGACGACTTCGGGACAACCTTTATCTTCTCTACGCATGATACAAAAATCGTCGGCGAGGCGGAAGTCATCTTCCGGCTGGAAGATGGGCGGCTGGTCGGAAAAGAAACGAAAGGAGGGACAAAATCATGATGAATCTTTTTAAAATTGCCATTCGCAATCTCATCCGCTACAAAAGAAGAACTCTGTTGACAGCATCGCTGATCACCATCGGTGTTGTATTTGTTCTGGTCTTTGTCTCCATCACCGGTTCTTTCAAGGCTATGATGATCGGTCAGATCACCGACTCCATGCTGGGGCATCTCCAGATCCATCGCAAGGGGTATGTTGCTTCCATTGATAACCTGCCTCTGAATCTCAACATGAAATCCCAAGCCTATGCTAAGGTTGCCACAGTGCTTGATGCAACGCCTGAAGTTGCAGCTTTTTCGCCCCGCCTGAAATTCGGCGGGATGTTCAGTAACTTTGTGGAGACAACCAACATCCGCTTAAACGGCATCTATCCCGACAGGGAGTTTCAAACCGTTCCTCTTTTAACCTCCCGCATATCAGAAGGGAAGAAAGTTCTGAACCGGGGTGAGATACTGATTCCCATACTTCTGGCGAAGGGATTGAATGTCAAGTTGGGCGATACCGTTGTTATTGTGGCAACAAATGCGGATGGCTCCGTCAACGGCAAGCAGTTTATCGTCTCCGGTATTCTGGAGAGCGCCACCGGACCCGGCGGACGTGACGGATATGTGCATATTGAGGACGCGGCCGAAGTCCTCCGGATGCCCGAGGCGGAAGTAAGCGAAGTGGCGATCCGGCTCAAAGATTTCAGCCGCCTTCCCACTGCAGTGAAGCAACTGGAAACCAAAGTCGCGGGCGTTGTCAACAAGGAAGGGCGGTCGATGTTTGAGGTTCATTCCTGGGAACAGCTCTCGCCTTTCTTCAACATCGCCCGAATGATTGACGTCATGACTTTCTTTATCAAAATCATGCTCATCGCCATCGTCCTCATCAGCATTATGAATGTGATGATTATGGCCGTCTATGAACGGATTCGGGAAATCGGCACGATCGCTGCCATCGGCACTCTGCCTGGCAAGATCCGCTCCATGTTCATTATTGAGGGTTTCTGTCTCGGTATCGTCGGCGCCATCGTTGGCGGTCTGCTGGGCAGTGCCGTCATATTGATCGTCAATCTTGTCGGTATCCGCTTTGATTTCGGTCAGCAGCAAGGGCTTCTGCTGAAAGCCACACTTAATCCAAATGATCTGTTGACCGTATCCGTTATTGTTATTTTTGTCGCCGTGGCAGCCAGCCTCCAGCCGGCTATCAAGGCATCGAAGATGGAGCCTATCGAGGCCTTACGGCATGTCTAGTGCCTCAACGCATTTTTAGTTATCGCCGAGCAGTCCCTATAAGCGGCTCGCTCGGGGAGCGAGCCCTACAAAGGCGAGCCCTACAAAGGCATAATCAAAAAGGAGTGAATGATGATTAAAAAGATATTGCTGATTTGTCTGATGATTGTATCCATGGCTTGTCCCGCCTTTGCCGTGGATGGTAAGACGCTTCTGGAACAGTTGGACAGAAACCTTTCACCTGAATCCTATGAGTCCTATCGAAAGCTCATCAACATCGAGCCTTCCGGCGCGAAAAAGGAATTTACACTTTTTACCGTTAAGAAGGGCGTTGATAAAGTCGCCTCGCTGTTCATCGCCCCGGCCAGTGAAAAAGGCAGAAGCACTCTCCGGGTTGGCGATAATATGTGGCTGAACATTCCCAATATCGGCAAACCGATTCGCATAACCAGCCTCCAGTCGGTGGTGGGTGGTGTCTTCAACAACGCCGACATTCTGCAACTGGATTATACCGCGGAATACGATGTGGAAAAGGTTGATGAAAAAGGCAGTGAGTCCCTTCTCTATCTTAAGGCTAAGACAAAAACCGTGGCTTATGACAAGCTCAAAATTTGGGCAGACAAGGACAAAAAACTGCCGACAAAGATTGAATGCCTGACAGAAGCCAACATGCTCATCAAAACCCTCTACTTCAAGGAGGTAAAAGATTTTGGCGGCGGCATTGTTCGTCCCGCGGTGATTGAAACGGACAGCCCCCTATACAAGGGATACAAGTCTGTTATGATTTTCGCCAAGATTAAAAAGAAGAATTTCAAGGATGAGGTCTTTACTCTCCCCTACATGCCGAATCTGGAATCGTTGCGATAAATGAAAAGGTTATTGCTCATCTTCCTGTTTTTTACGGTCTGTCTGATCCCGACAATCGCGGGAGCTGAGGAGTCGTATACTTTTGATCTTGGCGAAACAGAGAAGAAACCCTATCATGTCGGCGGATATGTCGAGTTCAAGCCCATACTCTATGGACTTGATCGGGAATCAGCCTTTTACAAACTACGCTTTTTCAACAATCCCCGGGGTCATAATCTACTGGAAGCAAACGGCCGGATTCAACTGGAAGGTAGCTATGAAAAGAATATCTTTCGCATTTATGCTAAGACGAATACGGATTTAAAGTCTTCTTATTCGGGGGAATCGGAAAGATCGACGTTTTACGAGCTCTACGGCTCCGCGAAACCATCGTCTAACCTGAAGTTTGATGTGGGGAAGAAAACGATGAAGTGGGGAAAGGGTTATGCCTGGAATCCCGTGGCTTTTGTGGACAGGCCAAAAGATCCCGACGATCCGGAACAGGCGATGGAGGGGTACATCCTCGCCACGGCGGATTATATTCGAAGCTTCGACGGGCCCTTGAAAACCTTTTCTTTCACCCCCGTGCTCCTTCCCGTTTATGATCATGTGAACGACGACTTCGGCAATAACAACAAACTGAATATGGCCGGGCGGTTTTATTTTCTCTTGTATGATACCGATATTGATTTGATGTTCATGACCGGCGGCAGCAGGCCCGACCGCTATGGTTTTGATTTTTCCCGCAACATCACGACCAACTTTGAAGTGCATGGCGAATATGCCTATTTTCGCAACAGCCGGAAAAATGTGCTGGACGCAACCGGTATTCCCCGGCAGATCGAGAAAGAGGCGCACAGCTTTCTTGTCGGGATCCGCCACCTGACGTCTTTTGATCTGACCACGATTATTGAATTTTACCATAGCGACGCAGGTTTCACCTCGGACGAAATGAAAAACTTTTACGGCTTCATTAATCGTGGATATGACATCTACCAGTCAACGGGCAACACAAACGCGCTTGCCCAGGCGCAGCAGTTGGCGGAATCCGGTTACGCCCGCGCCAACGCCATGCAGAATTATATCTACGTCCGTTTCAGTCAGAAGGAACCCTTTGATATCCTTTATTTTACGCCGTCGCTCACCGGAATGATGAACACGGATGACCAGAGCTGGTCATTAACGCCGGAGCTTCTTTATACCGGCATTACCAATTGGGAATTCCGTCTGCGTTCAGGCATTATCTTTGGTGCCAGAAATTCTGATTTCGGCGAAAAACAAAACGACTATCGCATTGAACTGCGAGTTGGCTATTACTTCTAAAAAAGCCGGCTTTATGGCCACTCAGGGAATTATAAAAAATGAAACGACCAACCTTATTGGAAATAATCAGGACTGCTTTATACATCGGGACTATCGGCTACGGGGGGCCGGCGATTCTGGCCTTGATGAAGAAAGTCATCGTTCACGAAAAAGCATGGATTTCCGAAGAGGAGTTCATGAATGCCTTAAGCCTGGCGGCGATTTTGCCGGGTGCTGTAGGTGTGACCCTGTTTGGTTACATCGGCCATAAACTACAAAAGCCCTGGGGCGGGATACTCGCGCCTTTTTCGTTTGTATTGCCCGCCATGATTGCCATTACCGTCCTGGCCTGGGCGTATTTTACTTATGGGGAGTTAAAATTTGTCCATTCAATCTTTATGGGTCTGGGGGCGCTGGTTGTTGCCTTGCTGATCAATGCGACGCTGATCATGGGTAAATCAGTTTTCCCCAAAATGGATCGCAATTCTTACAAAGGCATTACTATCGCGGCGCTTTCTTTTTCGGGCATCACCTTTCTGCATTGGAATGTTGTTTATATCATCTTGATCTCCGGGGTCCTTGGCGCCTTGTTCTTTTATTTCAGCGGAGAATTCGAGCAGGAAAAAATGCCCGGGCATTTAAAAGTAGAAATTGACGTCCTCAAAATAGGGAAGTTGCAAAATTATCTACCGCTTTTGATAATGGCTGGACTGCTTGCTGCGCTCTTTTGGTTTATTGCCGGAACATGGACCATTTATGCGACCTTCCTGAAGATTGGCGCATTAGCCTTCGGCGGTGGTTATACCGCCATACCGCTGATTCAACAGGTTGTTGTCGACGGAATGCATTGGTTGAATCTGGCAGCCTTTCGCGACGGCATCGCGCTGGGACAGATTACGCCGGGTCCGGTGTTTATCACAGCCACGTTTATCGGCTTTAAGGTGAAGGGCATTATCGGTGCGCTGGTTGCCACTCTCGGCATTTTTACCCCTTCGCTTGCAGCCATCATTCTTGTCGGTCGTGCGCATGCAAAAATTAAAAACTATAAAATCGTTAAGGTGATCATCAAAGGCTTTTTATCCGGTTTCATCGGTCTTTTACTTGCCGTTGTTTATCAATTTAGTGTTCATTCTCTCATCAACTGGCAGACATGGACGCTCTTTGCCGTTTCGATCGCCTATCTGATCGTCTGGAAGAAAGATGCCATCTGGCTTATCCTGAGCATTATTTGTGTTTCATTGTTGCTGTTTTGAGGTGATTATCCGATCAACAAATGTTATCAAAAGAATGGGAAAGTTGTGTGCGGTAAATATTACCGCAATAAGTCATTCCGGGGAGTTTAGAAGAAGATGAAATCGTTCTGGCTGTGTTTTGTTCCTCTTTTTGTAGCTTTTAACGCCATTGGTGTTTTGCCGGTATTTATCAATCTGACCGAAGGCCTGGAAAAAAAGAAGGTCAGGAAAATCATCCTGCAATCGATGGTCACGGCGCTGCTGGTAGCAATCGCTTTCGTTGTTGTGGGCATGGGTCTATTCAGGTTTTTGAATATCACGGTTGCCGACTTTATGATCGCGGGCGGTACGCTTCTGTTTATCATTTCCATCCGGGATATTCTTGTTACCGAGACCAAGACTTATATGATTGATCAGGATAGCGTCGGCGCCGTGCCGATCGGCGTGCCTCTCATCACCGGTCCGGCCGTTTTAACGACGTCGCTTTTGTTGATTAACGAGCACAGTGCCGTAATCACGTCGCTGGCCATTGCCACGAATATTCTAATTGTGGGCGGCATTTTTTTCATGGCGCCGCTGATTAACAGGGTGCTCGGCAAGACGGGCTCCAAGGCCATATCCAAAATTATCAGTCTGCTTCTGGCGGCCATTGGCGTGATGATTGTGCGCCGGGGTATTGCGATGTTTATCGCCGGAGGACTTCAATCTTAGTTTATCCAATAAACTTAATGTCCACACGACGAACAGTTTGATGAGGAGCATGACGAGCAACTGGAACTGCTCGAAGAGCTGCTACCTGCGGAACTACCCGAACCCATTGAGGAGTATTTGCCTTTTCCGACTCTGGACATCATTTTGCTGGTTTTTTTGGATTTGCACTTGGGGCAGACGGCTTTCGGCTTTTCGCTAAGGCTCAGCGTGACCACTTCGAATTGTTTTTTGCATTTATCGCATTGATATTCGTAAATCGGCATAACTTCATATCCCTTGCATGTATTTGCTTCAATCTAGAGATTAAAAAGGAAAATGTCAATAGCTGTGAGGCAATTCGTCTCGAAATTGTCCATTGACATACCAGAGCCTTATTCTTATACTGCGCGGCATTGAAAGCAAATTTTCATCCATAAAACATTTTGTTTTATTGAAAGGAAGCCATGAACCAAAAAGATAAATCACAATCCATTTTTACAAAGTCCATCCATGCGGGAGAGGACCGGGCGCGCTATGCCGATTCCATCACCACGCCCATTGTTCAGTCATCCACAGCGCAACTAAATATCTTGCCGGTCATAACGACATTCTGGCCGGCGTGCTTCTGGGGAAAAAAGAGCTGGTCAGCAAAGTGCGCGAGCTTCACAAATCCATGGGCGGCGTGGAGACGCTCATCACGCATCCCGCCACTGTGACCTATTACCGCTACACCAGGGAACAGCGCTACGAACTCGGCGTTGTGGATAATCTCTTCCGGCTGGCTGTCGGCATTGAAGACGTTGAAGATATTATTGCCGATCTGGAAAGAGGATTTGCCAAAGTTTAAGTTGATCTGATCCTTCATTTCCTGGCCTTCACAATGACGTAGGGCAGGTCGGTACCTGTTGGCATTCGACATCGCGAAACCCCGCTTCGCGGACGGTAGCAGCCAGTGTTGTCTCCGAAAAGCTCTGTCCGAAGATGACGCGACGCAACCCCCAGAAAAGAAGTTTGTCTGCGATATTTTTCCACCTCCCGAGCCTGCATGAGGGAGTAATCAATTCCGGTCATCTTTGAAAAGATGCTAAAAGTTACACATTCATCATGTTGGAGGTTTTTATGGCGGATGTGGTCATTATCGGAGCGGATTATGATTCAAGGCCTCTACTTTATCGGCGACACGGTTAGAGGCGACGGTTGTTCCGGCGACATCAGCTTTTCTTCAGCGATGAAAGCGGTGGATAAAATACTGAGCGCATAGATAAAATGACAATGGATCTGGAAAACATATCAGCTATACTGGTTGCTGCTTTGACCGCATTCGAAAAGGGGCTGCGTAAATTAAATCCCCTGGCCGTTTCAGCCATCCGGGATGAGCTTACCGTCCATGTGCCGACGCTTGCGGCCTCTCGGGCATTTTTATCGGCAGTCGATCAGAATGCCCGAGAGGAAGACGGATGTCAGGGACTTTTGCGCGCCTGTGATTTTATCCTCAGCGCCATCAGAAATTTTGCCAATGAAGAGGATATCCAGGCTGCCTATATTTCAGCGCTGCGGGCGGTGCGAAAATCCTGCCGGGCGCAGGAGGCCCTGTTTCCCCTGTGTGGCGTTTTTCCTGAAGTGAACCGATACTTTCTGGAACCGGGAGTGACTCCTCCGTTACCACCCACGCAGAAAACACATCATGATGAAACCGGCATTATCCATGCTGGTTCGTCTCAGCATCCGCATGCCCGGGGCGGTTACTCTCTCTACATTCCGGAAACCTATTCATCGGAGCGTGCCTGGCCGCTGGTGGTGGCCCTGCATGGCGGGTACAGCCACGGACGTGATTTCATTTGGTCATGGCTCCGCGAGGCCCGCAGCAGAGGCTTTGTTCTTTTCGCGCCCACATCGCAGGCTATGACATGGTCTATTGCCCATGTCGAAGTTGATGGACAAACGTTAATCCGTCATCTGGAAGAGGTTTGCTCTTGTGTCCATATTGATCGAAACCGAATTTTACTCACCGGAATGTCCGACGGCGGAACCTTTGCCCTTGCCATGGGAATGTCCGGGGAGGGTTCCTATCCGCTCATCGCGCCGGTTTCCTGCGCGCTTCCCCCTGTGGATATGAGACAGGCGCGAGGAAAGCGCATCTTGTGGGTGCACGGCGCGCAGGATTGGATATTTCCGGTGAGCTGGGCAGTCCAGGCGTGCAGAGATCTGCTGCAATCAGGAGCGGACATTAAATTGAAGGTTGTTGAGGATCTCTCTCATACCTACCCGCGGGAAACGAATGATTCGATTCTGACGTGGTTTGGAATGGGTAGCATCCGGTAGCAGATTACCCGACCCGAGAAGATGATAGCGGACAATGGGGAAAACAGATATTTATGCCATGATTCAGAATGGGAATTAGGGTGTCGACAGCACCTACAACTAACCAGCAGTGAACTCTTGTCAAAAATGAGGATTATCACTTGAATAGTGGCATTCGAGATCGGTAGTAAGCCAAGCAAAGACTTGAACCATTAAATACACAAATTCATTTTTGAATTAATTCAATATATTTCACTGATCCTTTTGGAATAACAATTGGTTTTTTCTTTTCTCTATCATAGAAGATAAAATAACTGCTATTAGCAGATAATAGTATCCATGACTTCTGATCTTTTTTTATTTCTTGATCAAAAACAAACTCATATTTCCTTAAATCTGAAATATTTAATCGGTTTATCTTCTCTATGTCATTCATTAATTCACAACTAATATTCGCCAGAAAAAAAGACACGCCAAGAAATAATATTGATACATATAATGATTCTTTCTGTAAGACTTTCTTAATCAACATCCAACTATAAATTAGCATAATTAGAGTGATGATTAAGATTTTGAGGTTATAATACTTAGTAATGGTATCAAAATAAAAGTGTAAGACTGTAACAACCGTAACGAATAATACTAAACTTATCTGCGAAATATCATATAGACGATCATCAATAATTTTCTGTATATTGTCATTTTTGACATCAAATATATCGTAATCTGCTACAATTCTTAATCCAATACCCGGGTGGCCACCCAAAATCCCCCACCTGTGGCCACTTGAAAATCCCCCACCCAACGGCTGCTTTTAAGACCTGAAAAACAGGTTTTCAAAAGTGCCTTCACAAACGGTTGGCAGAACGTTACAGACTCCCATTTCACAA
>JAUYFM010000045.1 GCA_030690945.1 Smithellaceae bacterium
GTCGAGCGCGGGCGGTTTGTTTTTGATCAAATCGATAACATCTTCCAGAGGAATTAACTTGAAATCGACCGCCACATTAATTTCATCGAGGATAATCATATCATATTTGCCTGAGGCGTTTATGCGTGTGCATGAAGCACAAAAAGTACCATAAGATATTTAGGTCTTCCAGCTCGTCATAGCCAACGCGAAGAACTCCGCGGCTTTCTTTGAGATTGCATTCTCCTCTTTAACCTTTGCCAATTTCCTGCTTTAACCGGGCATCTTCTTCCGCCTCAGCACTGGTGGCCAATCGTCTTTCGGCACCAGAAAAGACATTGCTTCCATGTTTGTCTGTCTTTTCTTTCAATTTATCAAGCTGGTCTCTCCTTAGCACAAGTTCACGGGCCAATTCTGCTGGTGGTTTCTTGGCTTCTTCCATTAACAGCACCGCTTTCAACTTGCACTCCTGGCTAAACGATTGCCTTTTTCTTTCTCATCGGATACTCCTTTCTACTCCGGGGTGCGGTCCAGAACAGAGTTGAAAATAACCCCCTTACTCGTTAATTTTTTTTAATTCCTCCGGTAACCTATCGACAGCTGGTTCGCGGTAAATTACTCCTTCCTCAAAGAGCCTGTTGATTGTTTCATTGTCATAGCCCAATTTTGAAGAAAGAATCTCTCGATTATGCTCGCCGAGCAAAGGGGCATATCCCATAACCCTACCGGGTGTCTCCGACATTTTAAAAGGACTATTGTAAGTCTCAATTTCACCTGCGAAAGGCTGCTTAATTTTGACCAGCATCTCTCGGTCTTTGATGTATTGTGCGTCACAAACTTTCTCAAATTCCCGCACCACCATGGCCGGGACACCAGCGTCGCGCAGAAGTTTTTCAACTTCTTCTACATGATCAAATTTCTGCAGCCATTCCTCCACAACCTTATTGACGAAGGGAGAACCGGCATAAGAGTTTCGTTTCTTAAGTTCGTTCGTTCGCTCATCGGTAAAGAGCCATGCATAATTGGGTCCCATGGCTTGGACAAGTTTTTCCCAAAGGTTATTGGTTATGGCGCCGATGGCTATGAAGCCATCATTTCCTTTTAGTAAGCCGAAGGGAGCATAGGCGGCGTACAACCGGGTTTGTTTTACTGGAGGCACTGTGCGGTTACTGAAGAGATAACCTGCCGGATTGCCTTCGTGACAATGGAAGAGGCAGTCGGTCATGGAGATGTCTATCTCCTGACCTTTGCCCGTTTTCTCCCTAAAATAGAGAGCTGCGAGAATCGCTGTCGTAGCATGAATCGCCGCGTTGGAATCACCGATTGCCATTGGCGCCGGCATAGCCGGGTCGCACTGGCCACACCAGCCACTCGCCGCTTGTGCTATTATATCGAACCCAGGATCGTTGGCATAAGCACCGGTAAGGCCAAAACAGGAAATGTTACAGTAAATAATGTGAGGATTGATTTGTTTCAAGTCTTCATAGCCCAAGTGCAAGTTCTTCAATGCACCCGGTGCCATGTTAGAAAGGACGATATCGGCTGTCTTCGCCAACTCATAAATAATGCGCAAGCCTTTTTCGCTTTTCAAATTGATGGAAAGACTCTTCTTCCCCCGGTTTACAAAAACAGAGTAACTGCTCTGAGAGACACCTTGCCGCTCTATGGTTAGAGAATAGTGTCGCTCATGCGATCCAACCTCCGTGGGTTCAATCTTTATGACTTCTGCCCCCAGGTCAGCGAGTTGGCGTGACGCAAATGGCCCCGCATAGACCCAGGTAAAATCCAGAACTTTCAATCCTTTCAATGCATGTTGATTATTCGACATTGCACAACACTCCAATCTGTTCTTTAATTTTTTGGTAAAAACATGACAAGCTCCTTTCTCCTTTGCAAACGAGATAAAGGGGATCTGGTTCCTGCCAATTACTCTAACATATTTCAAATCTGTTGTGGGCTGCACCCCACGGGTTGGATAGAATCCGAATCAGTATTTGAACGACAACTTGAAGACGGTTATACATCAGGAGAACCTCTTCATGATCAGAAAAACCGGGAAAAGACCGATGCATGTTCGCAATGACTTCAATCATCCAAAAGTTGCCCATCCCGCCTGAAATCAACACTTTTAATTACCGGAGTAATCATGCAAATATTCAAGAAATGTTTAATAAAATACTGCCAATAACTTCCACATACAGCATTGCCTGTTCTTTCAAAATTCATTGCATTAAGGTATCCCGGATTTCCGGGGCAGCCCGGGCCCGGGATACCTTGAAAGCTTAATGACCAGCAGTTAACTCTTTTGCTTCCCTCTATTTCTTCATTTTACAACCCGTTTGCTCACAAGAAATTTCCACAGATTTTGGTGAAGCCGTACCCGTTACTTTCCCGTAAGCATGTTTGAAAAATTTACTCTCTTTCATAATTTCGATGTGATAGTAGGGCATCTGCGCCTGATGATCGCAGGCGCGCATGGTCCAAAGACCAGCCGGGCCGTCATAGGACAGGCCCTCCCAAGCCTTGATGACAGCCGCCACATCCGTTGTTCCTGCCTTTTTGACGGCCTCGGCCCAGAACATGGTCGCCATGTAAGCCTTGCCGCGCAGCCAGGTCGGATAGTATCCCTTGTCTTTGTAAAATTTGGCGACAAATTCCTGATTCTTCTTTGTGGGAATGGAAAGATCATAGATTTCTGTACCGAGACTGCCAATAATGTAATCGTCATTTGCCAGTGATTGAATGGTTACTTCATCATTGATATAGAAAGCGATAATCCTTTGATTCATTCCCATGGGACGGCCCTGCTTGAGAAGCAGTGTCATATCATTGCCCCAATTGGGTGTAAAAATGGCATCTGGTTTCGCTGCAATGATCCTGCTGACATAAGGCGCGTAATCCTTGGTGCCGGCCGGGTGATAAATTTCAATCACGAATTCTGTCTTTGGTTTTAACTCTAGCATTTTCCTCTTGAAAGCGGTTACCGCTTCGCGACCCATGGAATAATCCTGGGCGATGATGGCAATTTTTTTGTAACCCAGCTTTGCAGTCTGGTCTGCAACAGCATAAGCACGAAGCTCTGTGTGTCCTCCGGGCCGGAAGAAATTTTTATTGCATTTCTCGCCGGTCATGGCAGGGACATCCGCATCACAGGTAAACATGATGACATTCTGTTTTTCCGCAAGCTGCGCCATGGCCAAGCCGACAGCGCTTCCCGTACCACCATAGAAAAACTTGACGCCGTTTTTCAGAATTTGTTCTTGTGCCTTACGGGTTGCAACGTCTGGTTTGAATTCCGAATCAATTGGAATGATTTCCACTTTTTTGCCGAGCAGTCCGCCGTTTTCGTTGATAACTTGAACAGCATAAGCTGCTCCGTCCAGATAACGTTCGCCGATGTCCTTGAACGTTCCCGAAAGAGCCTGTATTGCTCCTAGCTTGATGGTGTCCTCGGCTGCTGCGCAAACAGGCAGCGCCAGCATTAAGACCATGGATAGAAAGCATAAACCGTAAACAATCTTTTTTCTCATAAAACACCTCCCATTTTTTTGTTGTTCATTCCATTCTCACGCTTATTAAACACATAAAAGCAGTGACCACGTATTACGCGCAACACAGCCACCCGACCCTGCAGAAACAGGGTGAGTAGCGACATCGATCAACCACCTCGCGAGCTTGCTGTCGAGGTATGAAATGAGCGTCATTATATCGCGAGCAAGCTCGCGAAGAATTAACGCTCGTCCCGCTTAAGCGGGATTAAACTTCCAGATAATTCTTCCTTACAGCCTCCGCCGCCAGAAGTTCCGCTTGGTTCCCCGAAAAAACGATCTTTCCCTTGCTCATGATATAGAAACGATCCGCAATCTTGATGGCCGCCTTGAAATTTTGTTCGACCATGAGGACGGTCACACCTGATTTTCGAACCGTTGCCAGCATATCCAGAACGTCTTTGACAATCAGCGGAGCCAACCCTTCCGTCGGTTCATCCACCAGGATAACACGAGGGTTCCCCATCAGCGTCCTCACCACGGTGAGCATCTGCTGTTCGCCGCCGGAAAGATGACTGCCCTTGCTGTTGCATCTTTCCTGGAGCCGAGGGAAAAGATCATAAACCCGGTCGATGGTCCAGCCTCCTTCCCCGGCACTTCCTTTTTTTCCACTTTTGATTCCCATCAGGAGATTCTCGTGAACGGTAAGACTGCGGAATATCCGCCGGTCCTCGGGGACATAGCCTACGCCCAGATGGGCGATTTCAAAGGGCGCAAGGCCCACTAGTTCCTGATCATGGAGTCGAATGCTGCCCTGTTGCGGCTTCACGACACCCATGATGCTCTTTAACGTAGTGGATTTGCCAACGCCGTTTCTTCCCAGAAGACAGACCATTT
>JAUYFM010000062.1 GCA_030690945.1 Smithellaceae bacterium
TCTAAAGATAAATCCGTCTCCTGTACTGTACTCTCTATACTGGTCATCTCTACCTCCTTTTCTTAATTCAATAAGAAAAACAGATAGATGATGACTAATATCTATTTATCTGTCAAACGTCAGTTTGGTACGTATAGCAGAAAGGAAGACTTCCGTTGCTTTTACATTTATTGTCAAAAATACTTCGTCTTCTGGCAAAGATTTTAATCTGCGCGTCAGGCCATCAGCCCCTCATCCGCAAAGCTGAAGTAATTGCCGTCACCAATAATGATATGATCCAGAACCTTGATGCCCATGAGTTTTCCGGCGGCATGCAGTTCACCGGTAAACCTTTTATCTTCCGGGCTGGGCGCGATATTGGCGCTGGGATGATTGTGCACGCAAATGATCGCCGCCGCGAATTTTTGCAGGGCGGCATGGATGATTTCCCGCACAATCGGCATGGCCTGATTGACCGTTCCTGTGGCGGCATCGCTGATTTCGATGATTCGATTGTTGCTGTTGAGATAGACCACTTTGAATATCTCCGTCTTGAGATCGCGCATTTGCGGCATGATGACACCAATCACATCCCCGGCGGATGCGATCTTCTGCTTTAGCGGAAGGACTTCGTCTTCACGGAAACGCCGCCCGATTTCGAGGGCCGCCTTGATTTGTGCGATTTTGGCCGGGCCCAGACCTTTAAATTCTTTCCACTCGCGCAGATCCGTATGGCTCATATTGCGGAAGGTGCCAAACTTCTCAATAATCTGGCGCGCCAGATCAATGGCGCTGTTTCCCGCAACGCCCGTGCGCAAAAGGATCGCCAGAAGCTCCGAATTACTCAGCGCCCCCGCGCCGCGCTTGAGCAGCCTCTCTCTGGGCCGGTCATCGGACGGCCAGCTTTTAATTCCGGTTGATTTATTTTTTTCAATCATGTCCCGCTATCCCTTTCAGCCCCTTTGATTAAGGGGCATACCCCTTTAATAAAGAGCTGGGCGGTCCTTGGGAACGCTTATTCGCTCTTTTCTTCTTTTACCTTCTTCAGCAGTTTGCCGGCACCCTGTTGAAATTCCCGTAAGTATGCCTGTTGCGTGGATGACTCAAACAGGAGCCCCACGTCAGCAGGGTAATTCACGGCGATGTTAATCGATCTCTTGCAGCCTATCACAGGTGAACCATTATCCGATATTTCCTGCGCCATCTTCATGGCCTCTTCCATCAACTGTGCCTTGGGGTAAACATGTTCCACCAGGCCGATCCGTAGCGCTTCCTGAGCATCAATTTTCCGTCCGGTGTAGATCAGCTCTTTGGCTTTTCCGACCCCCACGATTTTGGGAAGCCGTTGCGTCCCGCCTCCGTCAGGAATAATCCCAAGCTGAACCTCGGGGATTGAGAATAATGCCGTTTCATCTGCCAATCGAATATCACAACCGAGAGCCAGTTCCAGACCTGCGCCAAAACAAAATCCATTAATGGCTGCAATAACCGGGACGGGAAGCTTCTCATAGGCTGTAAAACAGTCTCTGTAGATCTGAATGTGTCCGAAACTGTCATGCCGCTTGGCTCCGCCTGTCATATCTTCCCCTGCAGAAATCATTTTCAGATCTATGCCGGCGCAAAAGGCCTGATCGCCTGCGCCGGTGAGGATCACCACATTGATTGACGGTTCGGTCAGGATATGGTTTGCGGCCTCATACAATCCCTGGAGGATTCCCCGGTTGAATGCATTTCTTGCCTTCGGGCGATTGAGCGTGACAATTGCTATTTTTTCCTTCATTTCCAATAAAACATCGTGAAAAGAAACCATGAAAACAACTCCTTGTGACATATTGTTATTATCGATATAACACAAAACCTGTTAAGTAAAAAGGGGAGAGCTTCACCTCTCGCCCCTCTAATGGGTTATCTGTCGGCCTTCAGTCTTCGGTCTTTAACCTTTAACCTTCAACCTTCAACCTTCAACCTTCAGCCTTCGGTCTTCAACCTTCAGTCTTTACCCTTTCCGCGAAACGGCCATAATATTTCTGAAAACTGGCAAGAGCGCCGATGGCCCTTTCAAAAGAAGGAAACGCGGGTATCCCCGCTTCACAAAAATGGCTCCGAAGCTGTGACCCTTTCCGGATGAGATCGGGATCGCCGCCGTCATAATCTATGGTAAAAACCGTTGGCTTCGCCTGCCTGTGCGTTTTTATGAAATCGACGATCTCGGAGACGGAATCGGGAAGTTCCGGGCTGTGAAAAGCGATGCGTGGAATCAAGCGGTCAACGATAACCAGGTGAATGTTTGGATCCTCATAGGCTATGTCAAGAATTTCGAAAAGACGTTTCACATTAAGAAAAGCTTCCCAGAAATCAAGAGGGTTCCCGGCGATACTTCCGGCTATGGGAACGAAAGGACGGATTCTTGCCATGCTTTCTCTAGAGAGGGATGGAACGTCCAGGCCCGCCCTGATACACGAGTCGGAAAAAATCACACTGTTTCCGCCGCCGCCGCCGACAATGAATACCCCTTTCCCCTGTGTTTTCGGCAGGCAGGAAAATGTCAGGCAGGTATCGACCCATTCATTCATATTGGAAACGGGTACAACACCGGTCTGCTCAAAAAAGGCCCTCCACATTTTCTGATCACCCGCCATCCTTCCCGTGTGAGACGCTACCGTGGCTGCTCCCTGTTCCGACTCGCCGCCTTTTAACATGATGATGGGTTTCCGGGGTGACACATCGCGGGCCAGCTCAAAGAAGCGCCGTCCGTCCCGGATGCTTTCCAGGTATATGGCGATGATACGGATAGCTTCATCGGCGGCCATGAACTCCAGAAAATCCGGGTTGTCCAGCACGGCGGCATTGCCGATACTGGCCGCTTTGCTCACCCCGACGCCAAGGGAACAAATGTATTCCGTGAACCGCTGTGTCACACCGCCGCTCTGAGAGATAATCCCCAGGTTCCCATCGCGTCCCGGAATGGCGCCCCAGGCCGTCAAGCGAACAGACGGGCAGTAAGGGCCCATGCAGTTCGGCCCCATGATCAGCAGATTGCGTTCTTCGGCAATGGCCGCAAGGCGCCTTTCCAGTTGCCTGCCCTCTTCCGTCCCGATCTCGCTGAAGCCTGCAGTAAGGACATGAACATAACGAACACCCTGGCTCGCGCATTCCTCAAGCGCGGCGGGAACCAGGTCGGCCCGAACCGCAATCATAACCAGATCCGGCGCCTCCGGAAGGGACGAAAGCGATGGGTAGGCTTTCAAGCCCAGCACCTCTGAAGCTTTTGGATTGATCGGGTAAAGACGCCCGGAATATCCCGCCTGCAGGTAATGATGAAGAAAGCTGGTTCCTCCAAAGCTCATGGATCCCCGGGATACGCCGATAATGGCAATGCTTTCCGGTTTGAAAAACCCGTCTAATTCATGGGCGACACGACGACTCATATTCTTCGCCCCTATTCCGTTTCGTAACAGGCCAGTATCTCGCCAAAGTAAAGTGTGTGGTAATCTTTTTGCGGATACATGGCCTGATCATAACTTTTATCCAGGAAAGCCGGATTCATGGCGGATTTGAAAACTATTTTGCATTCATAGTGAATCCCCGCGACTTTGATGATTGGTGATGCAACATTCCGCCCGTTGGCTGTTTCCAGATTGCACATCTTGAATTTATCAACATCCCGGCCCGATTTCGTTCCGCAAAAGGCGGTTGCTTTGCTCATATCGCCTGAAGGTATGGTGACTGTAAAGTCGGAAGCCTTTTCTATGATACCAAATGTGTGACGGGAATCGCGAACCGCCACCATCATGATCGGCTTTTGCCAGATGAATCCGAAAGTAGCCCAGCCGATGGTCATGGTGTTGAGTGCGTCCGCGGCCTTAACGGTTAAGAAAGCTCCTTTTCTAATTTTGCTCATGGCATCCTCGGCAATGCTCATATATTTTAAATCTTTCATGGTCATCTCCTTTTTAGTTTAATTACTTTTTACCACAGCACAGCCAGAACTGATAAGGAATTGAAATAGAACCGTCCCCTGAAAATCGTTAACCGTTGTCCATAAACTGAATACTGATCCTCATCAGTCAAAGGAAGACTTGCCCCCTTCGACTTCTCAAGCCTGTTACTTCGGTGGCAGCGTTCGAACAAAAGATACGGCCCTCTGCACCCAATCGTTGAGTTCTTCGTCAGAGTCCAGCGCTTCGGATAAAACCATCACCCAGCCTTTCAACGGTTTACCGGTGAGATCAAATTTTTTAGTATGGGGCATCTTCAGCATCGCTTCATATCTGTCAGCGCCGACCCGTACAATAGCGCTTTAAACTTCATGGGCCTTTTTCCCGTAAACCCTTTCATAAGCGGCGCAATAGGGGCATACGCCATTCTCGATATTCTTGACAAACCAATAAGCAAGCCCCCGCTGTTTTTTCCTGGCATGTTTGCATACCGGGCATTCGGCGCATCGCTGAGCCATTCGTTTATCTTTTTCGGAAGCAGCAGCAGTTGTGTTCATTTACAGACCTTCAAATTTAATTGAATAGAACCAGCCCCGTTTGTTTGTTTTCATAATGAGTATCCTTCGTTCTTATTTGGATTTAGGGCAGAACTGCTCCCAACGTCACCATATCGCGCAGGATGTCGACGCTCTCGTTCACAAAAGGCGCGTACTGCTCCCGGATCTTTTGCCTCTGTTCGGAAAGCGTTTCATTCTCTTTGCCGCCGTTTTCCTTCTTCATCGTCTTGCGAAAATCATCAAGCTGGATGATGTCCTTCTTACCCGCCGCTTCTTTGTTGTCTTTGATGATTTTGGCAAACTTTGCGTCTGTCGTAATCCGGCCCTGCGACCTGGACATCAGCGTCGCGATCAGGGGCTTGTCCACAGGCTTCCATTGCGGCGCAGCATTCCCCCGCACGCCCAGGAAGGGCACGATGGCTTGGGCCGGCAGCGGATAGTCCAGTGCCGCCTCACCGATATCTTCAAGTAAAAACCATCCAGGCAGCCTCACGTCCGCTATCACACCCGTCTTCTGCGTCGATTTGCCGCCGGGCAGGAAGTACAACCCTGTGGTGACCTTCATGGCGCCAAGCTCCCAGGGCAACGGTATTATTGACTGTACGGAACCCTTGCCGAAGGTATGGTCCGACCCGACGATCACCGCGCGGCGGTAGTCTTGCAGGGCACCCGCGACGATCTCGCTGGCCGAGGCACTCAGCCGGCTCGTCAGAACGACGAGAGGGCCCATGTAGAGTGCCCGTGAATCCTCCACGGGAGCAGCAACAATGCTGCGCTTGTCATATTCCTTCACCGGGGCGGCTGAACCATTGGCAAGAATCGTCACCTGCCCCCGGCTGTCCTTGACTGCTACTATGCCACCCTTACCAATGAAAAGGCCGGCAAGGCGCACCGCCTCCTCAAGCAGCCCACCGCCGTTGCGCGACAGGTTCAGCACGATGCCGTCCACCTGCTGCCGCCTGGCCTCGGCAAGAATTTTTTTCACGTCTTCGTAACTGGACTTGCCGCCCTTCTCACCGCCATAGAAGGAAGGAAGATCGATTACGCCGAAGCGGTACTGCCTGCCACCCACTTTCCGAATCTCGTAGGTGATCTTCGCCTCCTGTTCCTTCACGTCGATCTGGTCGCGCATGATGGTGACGTTAAAGCGATCCTGACGATCCGCCTGCCGCAGGATCGTCAAGGTTACCCGTGTGCCTTTCTTGCCACGGATCATGCTAATGACGTCGCGCAGGTCCATGTCGATGACGTCAACCGGCATTTCCCTTTCCTGGGCCACGGCGATGATTTTGTCCTTTGGCTTCAGCAGACCCGTTTTCTCGGCGCCACCCCCGGGAATCAACTCTTCAATAACGGTAAAGCCGGTGTCGCTCGACAGAACGGCTCCGATTCCCTCCAGGGAAAGCTTCATCTGAATCTGGAGATCCTCGAGGTTTTTGGGGGTGAGGTAGCTGGTGTGCGGATCCAGGGCCCGGGCGAAAGCTTCGGCGGAGGTTGCAATGAGCTGTACGGGATTTTGCTCGACCACCCGCATCGTCTGTAACTCATAGCGGTGTATCTGCTTCTTTTTGGCTGTAGCCAGGTCAATTCCTGCCGGCAGTGAATTTTCGATCTGGAATTGGATGATTTTTTTCAGGAGCTCCTGCTTTTCCACCATCGTCTTCGGATAGGGGCGTTTGTCCACGTTGATATTCAGCGCCACCTTGTTATCAGATCGAAAGTCCGGCCCCAGAATCTTTTTGACGATGGCTTCGTTCTCCCGTGCTCGGGCAACGAGCAAGTCATAAACCAACTGGAGCGACGTGCAGTCGCCTTTTGCCGCGCTGGCAAAAACGTCCAGAAGGAGTGGTTTGAGCTTCTCCAAATCAGACTCGTACAGCAGCGTTTTAGAGGGATCAAGGCGCTTGATCATCTGGTCGACGGCGTGAATCCTGATCTCCGGGGTGATACTCTTCATTGCGTAGTGGTTTTCGTGAAATGCTTCCATCAGCTGGGGAAGACGGCTACAGTTAAGGTCTTTTGCTACCACAGTGCAGGAGACAAGGATGATCATCATCAGAATCAACGGCAAAAGGACACAGAATCTGCCTTTCGGGACAAAGGCTGCTGTAAAGCTCCAGTGATTGTCCCGAGTGGTATTTTCAGAGATATTCTTCACTCTTTTGTTGTACACGTTCATGCTCCTGGTCCTTTCCACCGCACTGTGAACGGCGGTTTATGTTTTCGCTCTGCATGAGAAATCATGCGGTTGCGACGATAGAAGGCTCACGGGTTTCTGTCAAGAGAAAAGCAGTTCACCGTTGATGAAGATTCTGCCTCACACCATTAAAGGATATGACAGAGCATACACTTCCGTGGCATTCGGGAAGGGACGGGCATTTTCCAGGCTTTTAATCTTCTCGAACTGTTCCATTACCTCTTCTGCGGCTATGTCCCGCTCGGTGTCACCGATACAGACACCCTCTCCTGAAACAACCGCCGTTCTTGCAAACCAGCCGGCGCTCATCGTGAAGATCATCCCCGTATCCTGATTTTCTTCGGAACACAGATACACGGTCATGGGAACGTTGAATTTCGGTTTCAGCTTCTTGGCGATCTCTTCCGGAATAAGTCCCCGTGTCATCTGGGTATCGGCATTCGGTGCGACCGTGTTGACTTTGATGTTGTATTTTACCAGTTCCTGTTTGATGACGTTCATGAAGCCTACCTGTGCCATCTTGGCGGCGCCGTAATTCGCCTGGCCGAAGTTCCCGTAAATACCCGACGTGGAAGCGGTCAGGACAATCCGTCCGTAATTATTTTCCTTCATGACCAGAGCCGCCGGCTGGGTCACACAAAAGGCACCCCGCAGATGCACGGCAATGACCTGGTCCCAATCGGCTTCCGTCATTTTGAGGAAGCTCCGATCCCGTAAAATCCCCGCATTATTGATGAGAATATCCACTTTCCCGAAATGATCCACGGCAGTTTTAACAATATTTTTACCGCCCTCCATGGTCGAGACGGAATCATAATTGGCCACGGCCTCACCGCCTGCCGCCTTGATTTCTGCTACGACTTTGTCCGCCGCTGATGAGCCGCCGCCGCTTCCGTCCAGCGTGCCGCCAAGATCGTTAACGACAACCTTCGCGCCTCGTTTTGCCAAATCAAGGGAATATTCCCTGCCCAGACCACCACCGGCGCCCGTGACAATAGCCACTCTTCCTTTAAAACTGATTCCTGACATTTAAAATCCTCCTTCAAAATTGTTTTTATGGATCGGTATAAAACCCCAAACACCAATCGGGGTAGTTCCGTGGTTGAAACACACCGGTTTCAGTCGAAGAGCTTCTTCACCATCCAGGAGATCTTTTGCCCCAGGGCCTGTGCGCTCTCTACACCTTCCTCATCTTTTTTTACATCTCCATTATCTCTGGCAACACTCATGGCCCGACCTGCAATAATAAGCTCGTTACTGAAGAAAAAATGGTTCATGGTTTCGATTGCATGCAACCCTCCGGTACGACGAAAGCAGGACACAGAAGCCCCGACTTTGTTCTTGTACATCCTCCCATTTGCCAGTCCGACAAAACCCGCCCGGTCGATCAAAGCCTTCATTTCCGCTGTTACGGCCTGAAAATAAGAAGGAGATCCCAAAACGATACCCTGAGCCGTTGTCATCTTTTCGATATACTCATTCGCCGCATCATTCTTAACGGCGCATCGTCGGTCCTGATTCTCAAAACATTTATAACATGCAATACACCCGTGAATCGCCTTTGCCGAGAGCTGAACGAGTTCCGTTTCAATACCCTCATTCTCGATCTCCCGTAAGAGATAGCCTATCAACGTGGTGGTGTTGCCATCTTTCCTTGGACTACCATTGAAAGCGATAACCTTCATATCTGTCCTCCTTTTCATCATGAGGTATTGTCGAAAGCTTCCTAAGGAGAGGGTGAGCTCCCCCCGATATTTGTACCACATGTTAAGTTAGATTTCAGCAGTCTTTTGATTATCTCCGAATTGCTTCGGCGATCTTCTCCAAGGTCTTGATATTGTCATCATAGATTTAGAAATGGTATTAATTAAATAAATCTTGACAGTAAAACTGATCCTGTGACAAAATTCTATCACCCATACGGTCTTTTAACTTTGACGGGGGGCGCCTCATCATGAATCGAATTATTGCCGCTGTAAATTTCTGCATTTCAGGATATTTTATTGTTAATATCATCAAGCATATGATTCGTCCCGGGATGAATTCGGAATATACGCGCATGCTGATGTTTGCCTGCCTTGCAACCATTCCACTGGTTTTCATGCTGATGATGGTCGCGGGCAAAGAACGCTGGTTGTTCCTTCTGGAGAGCGGCAAAGAAATGGCCGGAGGTGGCCCACTGATGGTTCTTCTTCTTGTGGGTTTGGTTATTCTGCTCATTTTGATGCCGCTCGGAATGCTTGCCGGCATCTGGTACGGCATGGGCTTTCAATTCGGTACGATGTTCATCCTTTATTTTGTTCCAATCATCTCCCGACTTATTTTCAACACCACTCAACAATCGATTGTAGCCGCAATCACGCAGGGACTTCTCTTTTTTGCTGCCTTTTTAATCGGTATATCCATTGTTGAAATCCTGGAACGCTTCAGCTCGGGCGCGCAGCTATATGACGCGCATCTGCAATTGGTTTGGCCCGACTATCGTGATGCGGCCAAAATGTTTTTCAGTGTCTGTGTTTTCGCACTGATCAACCAGATAATCGCGGTTTATTATGAGGTCCAGTCCATGCTGGGCCGCACTTAAGGAAATAGAGGACATTCTTAATATTCTTCCACTATGGAGGATGTGTTAACAAATGTTTGGTAAACTGCTAGCCTTCGTTTTTTCTTTCTTCGCGGTAATTGCGGCTGTGCCGCTTATTGTGGTGATTGCCGTATTCCTGTTTAAATTCGACCTCCGTTCCTTTATGAATCTGCATCCCCTCGGGTCGGCAATCATTGCGGCCGGATATGCATTCATCTGGGTCATGGCATTTTTCGCCCTGCAGGATTACTTTATTGTCTGGAAGCCGGATCCGAGGGTTGCTGCCATCGGCAAAACGGAATTGATAGATAAACTGGAACGCTCTTTTAAGAGGACCTTTGACGGGAAAGCCCTCTTTGATGTTTTTCGTTCGGATGATGACAGGGTCGCCATAACCTGGTCGTCCTCGATTAATTATTTTCAAATCGTATCAGGCGGTCAAATCGGCAAGAAGCGCGTAGTAGTTCTTACCTTTGATGAGAAAAAACACGACGTATACTTTCTGATGAAGGAAAAAGACTGGAGATGGTCTCTGTCGACAAACCGCTTCGATTTTTCCATGAATTATTCATCTGGTATTTCTGCCGAAATTTCGACCGACATCTTACCATCAGTGACAATGGACAAGGATGGCAACTTTGCAATCGATGTAAAAAAACTGTCGTATGACTACAGAGAACTCTGGCTGCCGATAGAAAATACGCTGCTTGCAGGAGGATGGACCATAAGGGGTGGAATGCTTCCCAAATTAAGCCATCGGTTGGCACTGGCAATACCCTTAGCTCTTTTGATCTTTTTGATTTTCTGCATTCCTGCTGGAAACAATTTATCTTCAACCGCTCCAACTAAAGCAAATATACCCCAACATGAGACCAAGGCGGTTGATCGTGAAACTTACGATAAAAATGAAGCAGCCCAGATAGCCGTATCGGGTAAGCTGATGGCTGCAAGTAATATTGAACCCATATTGGATGGTTTTATGAAATTGCCCAGGAAGTATTTTGGCGATTATAAAAGCGCATTCATTGCATACTCCAAGGTTTATATGGAAAAAACGGACAAGAATCCTGAATTCGTTGACAGGATAAATAAATTTGCGAAGGAAAACGAGATTGATTTATAACTTCCTAGATCGCAAATCAGTATTTAAATCGATTATGCATATTAATATTATCATGTCTGTTTCAACTCTCCTGCTATTGAGCACATTTGCGGTGGCAGATACAAATGAGAAGACCCATGAAACTCGTAGCTGGCAGGCCCGCTGCGAAGAGTTAAAAAAGAATCAAGATACAAATTTATCACTGAAGGTTACCTTTTCAGAAAAACCGAAAATAAACTCTGCTATTAATCATTGGTTGTTCTCCTGGAACGGTATCAATATTCCTTTGCCGCCTGTCGATTTTCATGAAGTATATCTCAAAAGTGGTTATCAAAATTATGATGAAGTGATGATGATCGCCAAAGACGGGTTTATAATCAATGCACTGGTTTTTGAAAATAAACCATCCGGCGATGTGCTTGCAGAATCTCAAGCCGGGAAGGATAGCAACGATGGCTGGACTGAAATCACAGCCGCAGCCGCCATAAAAGAAGGGAGCCCCGTCCGTGCCTCAGACAGCATATTGCTCGGTTATCACATTACTCCGGGAGACCTGAGCTGCCTCGCAAGAAATCGAACGGAAGAAACGGCCAAAGTTGCTGCCTTGATCATGAAAGGAATAGGCCGGCCGGGCGAGTTGATCGCCGTTTATAAGGATGTCGGTGTTTACAGAGGATGGATAGAAGTAGAAAAATCTACTAAGCACATGACATATATTATTAATATCATATTAGAAAGTAACATTGACGTATGGTATCAAATCAACTACAGGATGCCAAATAATTTCAGATATCATGGCCTGTCATTTCTGATTGGTAACAATCGACAAAAACATATCTCACCATCACCTGATTGGCTTCTTGCGCTCAACTCCGCAATTATTTCAAAATCAAAGGATTCCTGGAAACGCTATGCTACCCTTGCCCGAAAAGCTGGTATTAGTGAAAAAAGCATAACACGAATAATGAAGAACCAGAATATTGAAATTGACGGGAGGGTGTATTGATACCGAACGCGACATTATAACCATTCTGGATGCGAAATCCGGGCATGGCCGAGCGGCATTCATGACAGCGCAAATCAAAATAATATTTGATGGCATGAAGTGCGGGAAAAATGACGACTTTGCTTTTTTGAGAAAAGATAAAAAACCTTATACCGAAATCCCTATCCTCTTTCGGGATATTATCACGAATTTAAAATTAAATGAGAACGTCAGCGACACCCGGCAACGATTGTGCTTTCACACACTGCGGCACACAATGGCAAGCTGGCACGCTGAGGGCGGAACTGATTTATACATTCTCAAGGAATTCTTAGGGCAGGGAAGCATTACACTGAATGAGAGATCTAGCCATTTATCAAACGGCGCTTTACAAGAGGCAACGAGGGCTTTGAAAAGACGGTTAAGGCAGCAACGAAGCAAGCCGGGCAAGTTGTGGGCTTTAAGAAATAGAAATGGTTGCATTATACTATTTATTAGTATAGGACAAACTCATGAAATGGACGGTTACGGAAAAGCGAAGCCTGAATAAACGTATCAGAAAATTACCCGAGAATGTTCAAAACATTCTCATTGCCTTGAAAAAAGATATGGAAATAAATGGGCCTATCCGGGGTGATTGGCCGAATTTCAGCGCACTTTCCAACAACCGTTACCATTGCCACTTGAAAAAAGGCCATCCCACATATATGGCGATATGGGAAGTCATGGACAAAGAGATAAAAATAATTGAGGTGACATATGCAGGTACACACGAAAAAGCACCATACTGAGACAATTGAGATTAAGTTCATCGGCCCTATCGTGAACATGGCGCGGGCCATTGAAAGCCTGAAGCCTTTAGGGTTTGTGGACACGTCCAATGCCGTCCCCTGGAGGGATGCTTACCCCGAATGTTCCGAGGAACAACTTACCGGCAGGGCTTTAGCCGGTGCACGATCCCGTGAAGGATTGACGCAGGTTCAACTTTCTAAACTTACCGGAATCCCGCAGCGTCATATTTCCGAAATGGAACACGGCAAGCGCACCATTGGCAAGAAAAACGCCAAACTCTTTGCCGATGCGCTGAATACGGATTACCGGGTTTTTCTATAGTACGTAGTGAAGGGATAGCGATTGCAACGCAACAAGCCGGGAACCCGCACTCAGATGCATGGGGGTGCCTTATGGCCGGGGCGGATGTAAATCATCCGCCCTTTACGCCTATTGCCTCATAAATAAATGTTACCGAAAGAAGATCGTGGATAGTAAACGGCTAATAACGGCTAATAATGCCTTGACTTAAAAGACCGTTCTTCTTAATGTTCAAAGTTGGATAATTAAAGTGCTGGACGCTAATAACCAGCATATCAGGTTTAAAGTTATTAAGGAATAATCTCCCCTTCCCTGTTCCACTAACCCGCTCCGGCGGGTTTTTTATTATCTGTCAGGGTGTTAATTCATCCGCCTTTTTTTTTTTTTGGCTTCTGCTTACAATGTGCTTACACGGTCATTTCAAATAAAAAAGGCTTTCAACATAAATCGTCAAAAACCCTTTAAATTCTGGTACCTGGGGCGAGAATTGAACTCGCACAACCACAGGGGTCGAGGGATTTTAAGTCCCTTGCGTCTACCAGTTCCGCCACCCAGGCCCAATGTTCAATCATGGAAGAAACTGTGCGGCTTATATTATTTTTAATTTGGCGTGTCAAGGATTTGATAACCTGGCTTTATTAGCGCTGAAAATAATATCCGTTTTTGTGTCTTGAAGCGCATCTCTGTTTTGTGCTAAGCATCAGCATCTTACCGAAGGGATAAACACATGCAAGACATTGATCTCATCATTTGCGGCGGAAAAACCCTGCTCATGGATAATAATAATACCTGCCTGGATAACGCCGCCGTCGCGATCAACGCATCTTCCATTCTGGACATTGGCAAAACCGAAGACCTTCTTTCAAAATATACCGCTAAAAAAACAATTAACGCCAAGGATTCCCTGATCATGCCGGGCTTTGTCAACTGCCATACGCACGCGGCGATGACCTGTTTTCGCGGACTAGCGGATGATATGGAACTAATGGACTGGCTTAATAACTACATTTTCCCGGCCGAAGCTAAAAATGTCGATCCCCATCTTGCCTACTGGGGGTCTCTGCTCGCTTGCGCGGAAATGATCAAATCCGGCACGACAACCTTCTGCGATATGTATATTTTCGAGGATGAAACGGCCCGGGCGGCAAAAGAAGCAGGCTTGCGCTGTCTGATTGGCGAAGTTCTTTTTGATTTTCCTTCCCCCAGTTGCAAAACCCCGGCTGAAGGCATTGCTTACACCAAAATGCTTGTCGATAAATGGAAGGACGATCCTCTAGTCAATATAATTATTGAACCGCACGCACTTTATACCTGTTCCACACCTTTGCTGGAAGAGGTGAAAAAACTGGCCGAAGATTATCATTTACCGATTGGACTTCATCTTCTGGAAAACGCTGCCGAGAAAAAACAACTTGAAAAAAAGTTAGGGAAAGGTGCCGTATCCTTTCTGAAAGACATCGGTTATCTTGATGAACATCTCATCGCTTTTCACTGTGTTAATTTTTCAGAAGACGACATAAAGCTGTTTGCAGATAATGGCTGTAAAGTTTCCCACAATCCGGCCAGTAACATGAAACTGGCTAGCGGAGTGGCTCCGATACCGGAAATGCTCAAGACCGGCATTACTGTGGGTTTGGGCACAGATGGCTGCGCCAGTAACAATACACTTGATATGATCAGGGAAATGTCGACGGCGGCCAAACTTCATAAAGTCGCCAGGCTTGATCCGACCGTCATGGACGCGCAAACGGTAGTGCGCATGGCAACAATCAGTGGCGCAAAGGCTCTGGGTATGGGCCATCTCACAGGCTCACTGGAAGTCGGCAAAAAAGCGGACATTATTATTTTAGGTCTGAATAAGCCTCATTTGACGCCAATCTACAGCGAATACTCCCATCTGGTTTACGCGGCAAACGGCGCTGATGTCGATACGGTCATTATTAACGGCAAAGTGGTTATGGAAAACCGTCAGTTGTTAACGATCAACGAAGGTGACGTCATGAATGAAGTTCGAAAAATTGCCGTCAAAATCAAAAAGAGCATGAATATGCAAAGGAGAGGACTAAGCTATGTTTCTCAATAAACAGAAGCGTTTATGCGTAATGGCGTTGTCGTTTATTTTCATTTGTTTATTGATCGTGCCCCGTGTGTCATTGGCCACGGTAAAAGAGGTAACTCTATTCCCTAACTCAGCCAAAGTTGAAGAAACGGTAAAAGTCAATCAACAAGCCGCAAACGCAAACAAAAATCAGGTGATTGTTATTTTACCCCCTCAGGCCGACCCGGAATCCCTGGTTGTTTCCCCGCCTTCAGCAACCCGGGTGAGAGTGGATGACCTACAGATAAAACCCGTAACGCGTGTCGATGAAAACAGAATCGCTGGGCTGCGCGCCCAATTAACAAAATCCCAGAACGAAAAAAAGGAAATGCAGGCCAGATTAAAGGCCTTGGATGTTCAGCTTCAGTTCTGGCAGGCTCAGACCAAAGCAAAAACCAAAACGCTTGCCGAAGCCGATTTACTGGCTTCGGCTATCGGCAGAAACAGCCGCAAAATCTATTCTGAAAAAAATGCCATTGAGACAGAGCTGGAAAAAATCGACAAACAAATCAAAGAGCTTCAGGATAACTTAAACCAGGCTGCCGGAAAAATTGAAAAAGCGTGGGAGGTCACTATCACCCTATCCGGCCTCATACAGAATGATTCAGTCCTTAACTATAGCTATACGTTGGGCGGTTGCGGTTGGAAACCTCTGTACCGCCTGGAAGCCGTGCCTTCCTCAAACAGTATTATTTTTTCCTGGGACGCGGAAATCTGGCAATCCACGGGAGAAGACTGGAAACTGGCCCAGATCAATCTGGCTACTCTGCAGCCGGTCCGAACTATCGCGCCTCAGAAACTGCCCCAGTGGATCATCAAGCCGAAAACGGCCGTAATCTACAAAGCATCGCGCAAGGCAAGGTCCGCGCTGGCTGCGCTCGAAACAGCGGAAGCAGACGAGGCTTCCGTGGAATCAGCGCCAATGGAAACAATCAATACCACTTATTCGGTCTGGTCGCTGGGGAGAAAAACCATGATGGCGGGTAGCCGACAGCGTTTTAAAATCAAAGAGGAAACCTGGCCTGCCCAATTCCTTTTTCTGGCTCGTCCCAGCCTTTCACCGCAAACCTTTCTTCAGGCGCAGATTAAACTACCCAAGCCCGTTGAAATACCCTCCGGGCAGGCGACTTTTGTCATTGACGGCGCGATGATCGGCAAACGTGAATTCGCCCTCGCCGGAACGGAGTCGGATATTTATTTCGGCAACAGTCCTTTCATTACCGTCAGCATGTCAACAACAGCCGATAAATCGGGTGTCGCCATAATTTTTCAAAACAAACAAACGCGTCAATGGCAATGGCTGATCGAAGCCAAAAATGCAGGCAATACACCCATCAAATTGCGCATCGAAGAACCTGTTCCCGAGCCCCGTGACGAGAGAATAAAACTGACCTTCAAACACAATCCGGAACCGTCGGAAAAAGATACCACTAAATTTGTCTGGCTTGTGGATTTACCCGCTTTGCAAAAGAAAAGCATCGAAACCGGCGTCGAGCTTACGGCGCCGAAAGACATGGATATTGACTTCGGCTGGCGTCGTTAGTGAGCAATACGTTGCCCCAAGATCATTCCTATAGCCGGCTGGGACGGCATATTGAGCATCACGCAGATGCTATCATGATTGCTGATTATCACCATCTTCTGCAGGCGCTCAAAACCACGAACGTCCGGAGTTCCAGACGACCGGATCTGACGCAAAATATTTTATCCAGACTGCAACATAGATTTGACGTCTCGTGCCAGCGTGTGCAGAATCGCAAACGATGCGTTCCCGCTTTTGGATTTTCTCCCGAACTGCCCATCGCAGCCAAAAAACAGCTTATTATCGATACCATCAGGAAAGATCAGGTCGTCGTCATTACAGGTGAAACAGGTTCGGGCAAGACGACACAGATACCCAAAATGTGTCTGGAAGCGGGTCTTGGCCTGCGCGGCATGATTGGACTGACTCAGCCCCGGCGGATTGCCGCCGTCAGCATCGCCTCGCGTATCGCCTCGGAACTGGGTCAGCTCTGCGGGGAATCCGTGGCTTACAAAATCCGCTTTGAAGAAAAAACATCAGCCGAACCCCTGATCAAAGTCATGACCGACGGCATGCTGCTTGCCGAAACAGTCCAGGACCGCGATTTGCTGGCCTACGATACGATCATTGTGGATGAAGCTCATGAGCGCAGTCTCAATATTGATTTTATTTTAGGCTATCTGCGAACTCTGCTTTTGAAAAGAAAAGACCTGAAGCTGATTATCACCTCCGCTACGATTGACACGGCCAAATTTGCTCAAGCCTTTGATAAGGCCCCGGTGATTGAAGTATCCGGGCGGATGTATCCCGTCGAAGTGCGCTACTCGCCGATTGATCCCGTCCAGGAAGAAAAAGGAGAGACGACGTATGTTGATGAAGTTGTAACCTGCGTAGAAAATTTACAAAGAGAAAGACGTTTTGAAGATATTCTGATTTTTCTGCCCACGGAGCAGGACATTCGTGAAACATGTGAGCGTCTGGCCAAAAGATGTTCAGGTCTTGTCCTGCCTTTATTTGCCAGGCTTTCTGCAGGAAATCAGAGGCTTGTTTTTTCCCCCGCGCATGAGCAGAAAATTATTGTGGCAACGAATATCGCGGAGACATCCCTGACCATCCCCGGAATCAAATATGTGATTGACGCAGGGCTCGCACGCATTCTGGAGTATAATCCCCGCAGTCAGACCACCGGACTGCCGATCAAACCCATTTCGAAGAGCAGCGCCGAGCAAAGGAAAGGACGCTGCGGCCGCGTTCAGGACGGTATCTGCATCCGCCTCTATTCCCGGGAAGACTTTGCCGACAGGCCTCTTTATACGACGCCGGAGATCCTGCGCTCCAATCTGGCCGGCGTGATTCTGCGTATGCTTTCTCTGAATCTGGGGTTGGTCACGTCCTTTCCTTTCATTGACCGGCCTCATCCTAAAAATATCCGCGACGGCATCGAAACACTGCGCGACCTGGGAGCGCTCACCCGCGACGAGAGCGAGACGGAGGCGGAACTATACAAACTAACCCAAATCGGTCAGACCATGGCTCAATTTCCTCTGGACCCCAGAGTGTCACGAATGATCATTGAAGCGAAGAAAGAAGGCTGTGTCAACGAAATAGCCGTGATCGCCGCGGCGCTGAGCATTCAGGACCCGCGTGAACGCCCCTATGATAAAACCGATCAGGCGGCGACCGCGCATGCTCAATTCCAGCATCCGGAATCGGATTTTCTCACCTACCTTCAAATCTGGAACCGCTACTCCGATATCCTGGAAAAAATGCAATCGCAGAGCAAGTTGAGAAAATTCTGCCGCGATCATTTTCTTTCCTACAGGCGCATGATGGAATGGCGGGACATTTATCATCAGATCCTGGATATTATCAGCGGCAAAAATATTGCGCAGAAAAATCGAAAACCCGTGAAGATTGAAATAGACCAGGCGATTTCCGATAAGATTCACCGCTCAATTCTCAGCGGCTATCTTTCCAACATCGCGCTGAAAAAAGAAAAGAATTTTTATACGGCTGCCAAAAGCCGGGAGGTGATGCTTTATCCGGGCTCCGGCCTTTTTAACCGGGGCGGGAAATGGATAGTGGCAGCGGAAATCAGTCTGACGTCCAGGGTTTTTGCCCGCAATGCGGCCAATATCGCAAGCGAATGGCTGGAAGAACTGGGCAGGGATCATTGCCGTTATACCTATTGGGCGGCTCATTGGGAAAAGAATCGCGGCCAGGTTGCGGCGCTGGAAAAAGTGATTTTATTCGGATTGACCATTGTTGAGCAAAGAACGGTTGCCTACGAACGGATCAACCCGGAGGAAGCCAAACAGATATTCATCCGCGAAGCGCTGGTGACGGGCGAAGTTGGACGCAAGCTTCCCTTTCTCACGCACAATCTGTCTTTGTGGGAGAAGACAAAGACGATGGAAGATAAGCTGCGTAAACGCGGTATCGCGGTTGATGAAGAAGCCATCGCCAGGCTTTACGAGCAGAGATTGCCGCTGATTTCGGACATCCGGTCATTGCAGAAGCTGATCAAAGACAAGGGAAGTGATGATTTTCTTCGTTTCCGGGAAGAAGACTTTATCGCTGAAGATCCCGACCCGCAGGAGTTGAAGCAATATCCCGATCAAATTAAAATCGGCAACGCCGCGCTGGCCTGCCGTTACCGCTTTGAACCAGGCCGTGCGGGTGATGGCGTGACGGTCAAGGTGCCTCTGGGGCTGGTTTCCAAAGCCGCCTCGGAAAATATTGAAAGGCATCTGCCTTCTCTGTTACAGGAAAAGGTTTTTTATATGCTGAAATCTCTGCCCAAAAACGTCAGACAAAAGCTGCCACCTGTGGTTCAGATTGCCCGAACATTCAGCGAGCGGGCAGCGATTGCAGAAAACTCTTTGCCCCTGGCTTTAAGCAAGTTTTTGTTTCATGAATACAAATTGACGGTGCCGGTCGATTCATGGGCCCTGGATAAATTGCCGCCGCATTTGAATGTCCGCTACAGTGTGATTGACGACCAGGGCAGCGAAGTTAGGAGCAGCCGGGACATCGGAGAACTGCAAAAAGAGCTGGCCCAACAGGTCCATCGGACCTCCCTTACGGCCTATCGCCGGCAATGGGAAAAGGATGCCGTCACCAGTTGGAATTTTGGCCGGTTACCCGAGAACATTGAGCTTGTGGGAAAACACGGTTTGACAGGTTATGTCTATCTTGCCCTGCAAGTAACGGACGGCGTCATCAATCTCCGTCTTTTCCCCAATCCACAGGAAGCCGCCGTAAGTCACCTTCAGGGTGTTGCCGCGCTTTATGATATTTTTTTCGCGGATAAGCTCAAACAACTTAAAAAAAACATCACGCTGGCCGGCGACTTAATAAAATGGGCCGCCAACATCGGTAATCCCAAACATCTGGAACAGTCCATCATGGATTGTGTTAAAAAAGATTTGTTTTACCAACCCTGGCGCACGTCCGAAGAGTTTACCAACCACGCCAATGCCGTCAATACAAAAATCCTGCAATATGGACAGCAAATCGTTGACGCCATCACACCGGTTCTCAGGAGTTTTACGGATACTTATGATTTGCTGCAAAAGCTGATGCAAAAAAACCGCGTAAATAATCCCGTGCTCAAATTTCTAAAAACAACTCTGGCTGAGTTGCATGGCCTTGTTCCCGTAAATTTTCCGGCGCTACACGCCTTTGATCGTCTGCGCAACCTATCACGCTATATAAAAGCTCTGTCGATACGGGCTGAACGCGGCAGTCTGAATCTGGCGGCCACGGAAGTCAAATTACAGGATGTCACAATTTATGCAAAACATCTTCAGGAAATCCGCAACAATATGGCCTCCACTGCGTCGGCGGAAAAAAAGGATAAAGCGGATGAACTTTACTGGATGATCGAAGAATACAAAGTTTCACTTTTCGCTCAGGAGCTCAAAACCCCCTACCCTGTTTCATCCAAAAGGCTTCAGCAACTGATCCGGGAAATCGAAAATATCATTTATTGATTCATTGCATAGGCATATTTCAATGCCGTTATTGGTATTCTTTGATGACTGCGGCAAATCCATCCATGGAATTAAGGATGGTCGGATCATCGACGCAGAAGGCAATACGGAAGTATCCGGGACAGCCGAAACCGCTGCCGGGGACAACCAGAATATTTTTCTTCAAAAGCAACTGGACAAATTCCACGTCATCGCGAATCGGACTTTTTACAAATAAATAGAAAGCGCCTTGCGGTTTGGTAAATTTGTAACCGGCTTTGGCTAAGCCCTTACACAGCAAATCACGTTTTTTCTGATAAACCTTCACATCAACCGTTACGTGCTGAAGTCTGGCCACAATCCGCTGCATCAGCGCCGGCGCATTCACGAAACCTGAGATTCGAGTGCATAAAATAAGCGCGTTCATTAAATCGCCTGCTTCATGAATCTTCGGATTCACGGCAATGTAACCGATTCTTTCTCCCGGGAGAGACAGCGTTTTGGAATAGGAATAAGCAATGATACTGTTGGGGTAAGCTTTTAATATACTGGGCATCTCAACGCCATCAAATACAATTTCCGCATAGGGTTCATCCGCGATCAAATAGATAGGTTTGTTGCGTAAACTGCCCTTTTCTTTCAATAACCTGGCGAGATCGGCTATATTTTTTTTGCTGTAAACCTTGCCGGTCGGGTTGTTGGGCGAGTTGATGATAATGGCTTTTGTCTTTCGTGTTATCGCCTTGGAAATAGCGGCAATATCCAAAGAAAAATCAGATTTGGTTGGCACATATTTCACAACACCATTATAATTTTCAATGTAAAAAGGATATTCAACAAAGAACGGTTTGAGGATGATGACCTCATCTCCCGGATCAAGGAGCGACTTCAAAATAACGTTCAGCGCACCGCCTGCCCCGCAGGACATCACGACATGATCGGCCGTTATCTTCAATCCGGTCGCGTTGCATATTTTTTGCGCAATAACCTGCCTTGTTTCCAGATATCCTGCATTAGGCGTGTAGCCGTGCTTGAGCGCAATCTCCTGATTGGCAGCATGAATGAGTTCTCTTTTAAACTCCTGGGGATGATCCACATTGGGATTGCCCAGGCTAAAATCATAGACCTTATCCGCACCATGTATCTTTTTCAGGGCAATCCCTGCCTCAAACATTTTGCGGATCATGGACGATTGTGAAATGGATGCTTTAATTTTTTTTGATATACTCATAACAAAATTCCTTGTCGACAAATTAAAAGGTTTGAATGCCACCCATCAAAAATTGTTTTTCAGATATTCATGAATCGCGCTGAAGTCGTGAAACGGCTGATAAGGCGTTGTTCCCTCTTCCTCGCACTTCTTTAAAAGCACTCCTTTGGCAAAAACCAGGTCCGCGCATCGAGACGGGCAGATATCTGAATGATAAAATAATTTTCTTATGCCGACGATTTTGTCATTAATGCCTGCGGCGTTTTAATATCACAATGATACCCAGCAAAACCAGGACTGCTGGCAATATATATTGAGAATATTTGTGCAGGTCGAATCCATAGAATTCTATAATTAGAAAAATTACCCCCACCGTGGCTATAATCCAGCCTTCGATAGCCCGGAATTTTTGAATCAGTGTTCCGATGCCAATGACGATGAGCAGTATCGGCCAAGTCTGACCAAAACTATAACTTGTTGTCTTGCCAATAAAAATTAATACACCTAAAGTAATTAGAATGAGTCCACCGGTAAGAATGTTGCGTTTTTCACTTGGCATATATAGTTCTCCCCCCAACAATCATTTTATATCTTGCGGCAGGAGTTTACAACTCCTGCCGCATATCTTTTATGCTTTTTCCGCCAGCTTTAAAAAAGGTTTAACCAAATCGATCGGGATGGGGAATAAGATTGTAGAATTATTTTCGGCTGCAATCTGGTTCAAAGTCTGCAAATAGCGCAGTTGCAGGGACATAGGCTGTGTCTCCATCAAGGCGGCGGCATCTATCAGCTTCTGTGCGGCCTGAAATTCGCCTTCCGCATTGATGATCTTCGCCCTTCTTTCTCTTTCGGCTTCCGCTTGCTTCGCCATCGCGCGCTTCATCTCTTCGGGCAGATCGATATGCTTTACTTCAACTAATGATATTTTGATTCCCCAAGGCTCCGTGCTGCGATCCAAAATCGCCTGCAGGTGCATATTGATCTTTTCGCGCTCGGAGAGAATCTCGTCCAGCTCCATCTGGCCGCAAACACTGCGTAAAGTCGTCTGGGCCAGCTGTGAAGTGGCGTACAAGTAATTTTCGACATTGACGAGCGCCGCGTTCGCATTCGTAACACGGAAATACACAACGGCGCTGACCTTGATGGACACGTTATCTTTCGTGATGACGTCCTGGGGAGGAACATCCAGGGTAATCGTCCGCATATCTACTTTGACAATCTTATCGACCATCGGAATGATAATAATCAAACCCGGGCCTTTGACGTCCCGAATGCGGCCTAGACGAAAAATAACCGCCCTTTCATACTCATTTAAAATACGAATTGCTGACGCCAGAAACATAACCACCAGCGCTATCCCAACAATCAACGGAACCGGTAATGTACCAATCATTTAATCTTCCTCCTTAAGTATTATTTTTGATTAATTATTTTTATCTCTTCAACAGTCAGCTTAAGCCCTTCCACTTTCTTGATCAGGACTTTTGCTCCCTTTGGTATCAGATAATTGCTCTGGGCTGCCCAGTATTCGCCTTGAAACAAAACCTGTCCTTTAGCGTCAATGTCTGTCACTGCTTCACCTTGTGCTTCGATCATCGTTTCTGTTCCGGAATAATGTTTCCTCGTCTGCGCCTTGATCGCCAGCCAAATCACCAGGGCAAAGAAAGCGGAAGCTACGACAACAGTCGGGATCAATACCTGCAAGGAAACCCTCAACGCCGGTTCCGGTGTATCAAAAAGAAAAAGTGACCCCAGTGACAGGGATATCACACCGCCAACAGTTAACATACCGTAACTCATAATTTTTATCTCCGCAATAAATAAAACGATGCTGAATAGAATCAGCAATATTCCCGTGTAATTCACCGGCAGGGTGGAAAGGCCGAAAAACGCTAAAAGCAGGGATATCCCGCCGATGACGCCGGGCAAAATCGCACCCGGTGTGGAAAACTCGAAATACAGCCCCGCCAGACCGATCAGTAAAAGAATATAGGCGATATTGGGATTGGAAATCGCCGCCAGAATCCCTTGCCGCGTGCCAATCTTTTTTGTATCCAAAACAGCATTGGCGGTGAATAGCTTCCTTTTACTTCCGGCAACGGTTACTTCCTTCTGATCAATCGCCGCCAATAGCTTTTCAATATCCACGGCCACAACATCAATGACCTTCAATTTCAAAGCCTCATCCGCCGTGATTGATTCACTCTTTCGTACCGCTTTTTCCACCCATTCTTCGCTGCGGCCTCGAGTTTTGGCTATGCTGCGGGCGTAAGCCGCCGCGTCATTCTCTATTTTTTGGGACATGGTTTTGTCCATTTCGCCGCTGCCCCCGATGCCGATCGCCACAGGATGGGCGGCGCCAATGTTGGTTCCGGGCGCCATGGCGGCAACATGCGCGGCCTGCGCGATAATCACTCCCGCCGAAGCGGCTCGCGCGCCTGACGGATAGACATAAACGATGACCGGCAGCGGCGCGTTGAGAATGCTTTTGGCAATATCCCGCATGGCAGTGTCCAAGCCCCCGGGCGTGTCGAGTAAAATGATCATACCGTCCGCACCTGCTTTTTGCGCTTCTTCCAGGCTTTCAGCGACATATTTTGCCGAGGGTGAGGTAATGACGCCTTCCAGATTGATCACATGAAAGATAGGTTTCTTATCCTGCGCATGGAGAACACCGGCTGTCACGATGAGGATCAGCAGTAATACGAAGGATAATCTTTTTAACATGATTGCACCTCTTCCTGACTTTATGATCCTTCTCACAGTTCTATTTCTTTCATGATCAACTGGACATCTTCCCAAACCTGCTTTTTAGCCGACGGATTCCGTAAAAGATAGGCCGGATGATACGTTGGCATTAGCTTGATCCCTTCATAGGTTTGAAAACGGCCGCGTAATGCGGTAATAGGTGTTTCGGTTTTCAAAAGGGTCTTTGCGGCAAACGATCCCAGCGCGCAAATGATTTGTGGCGAGATCAGTTGCAGTTGCTGTTTCAAAAAAGGCTCGCACAACCGAATTTCGTCGGGCAGGGGGTTGCGGTTTCCAGGCGGGCGGCATTTGAGGATATTACAGATATAAACATCTTTTCGCGCAAGTCCCATAGCCTTTATAATGTTTGTTAAGAGCTGCCCCGCCCGACCCACAAAGGGCAAGCCCTGCTCGTCTTCATCCGCGCCCGGCGCTTCTCCCACAAAGACAATTTTTGCCGATACGTTGCCGTCGCCGAAAACGATGTTTTTCCTGGTCTTGGCTAATGAACATCGCTGGCAACCAAGAACTTCGCGGCCGAGATCATTTAATGGTTCTTCGTTATTTTCTGTTACTGCCTTATTATTTTTCTGCGCCGGCAAGGGCTTTTTCCATTCCAATTCAACATACAAATTTTTAGAATTCAAGACTTGTCCTTTGACGGATTTCACCAACGACAGCAAGTCTTTTCGTATCTGATCCGATGATGATGTCGATAAAGATTCCGTCATTGTTTTTTGCTGGGGCCTTTCTTTTTGCTTAATGTCCTGATGTGATCGAGAATCCGATGCGCGGCATTCCTTTTGGTCATTTTGTCCAAGGCAACCGTTTTCCCGTTTCTATCGATGATCGTAATGATATTGGTATCCGTCTGAAAACCGGCGCCCGCTTCCCGCAAACTGTTGGCGACAATCATGTCCATATTTTTTTTGAGAAGTTTCTGCCGGGCATTGGCAAGCAGATCCTGCGTCTCCATGGCGAACCCCACCAGAATACCTTTTTTCTTTTTGGCGCCGATCTCGGCGATAATGTCCGGATTGCGGGTCAGTTCAATACCGGTCAGTCCCTTATCTTTTTTGATTTTTTCCGAGGCCAACGATATGGGCCGGTAGTCGGCCACTGCCGCGGCTTTGATAATCACCGTCGCTTTTGAATAATGATCCATCACGGCGTGATACATCTCCAGGGCGGTGCGCACAAAAATTATTTCTTTGACCGGCGGTGGAGATAATTTAGTCGGTCCGCTGATCAACGTCACTTGCGCGCCACGCTGATGAGCGGCAAGAGCCAGCGCGTAACCCATTTTGCCCGATGAAAGATTGGTGATGAAACGCACCGGATCGAGAGGTTCTTCCGTGGGACCGGCTGTGATCAGCACTCTTTCACCGGCAAAATCCTTGGGCGTCAAAATTGATGCAACCGCTTCCACAATCTCCGGAATTTCGGGCAGACGGCCTGACCCCGATGTTTTACAGGCCAGTTCTCCCACGCCGCTTTCCATCACGGTATAACCGAATTGCCTGAGCTTCCGTATGTTGTCCTGCACAACCGGATTGGCCAGCATCTTGTCATTCATAGCGGGACATATTAATGTCGGCTTGTTCTGCGCCATAATGGCTGTGGTCAACAGATCATCGGCAATGCCGGATGCAATTTTTCCGATTACGTTTCCTGTCGCCGGCGCAACGACAAAGGCGTCGGCAAAATCCGCCAGGGCGATATGCGCCATATCATATTGATCCGTCGAGGCAAACATTTCCGTATAAACCTGTCCCTGTGAAAGGGTTTGCAGGGTTAAAGGCGTAATGAACTGCATGGCGCTCTTTGTCATGACCACCCGAACCTCTGCGCCGGCCTTAATCAGAGCGCGGGTCAGCTCCGCCGCTTTATAAGCGGCAATACCGCCGGTAATCCCCAGAACAATTTTTTTATTTTCCAGCATGGAGTTATCCCTTTGTTATTTTTTGAGAATATAACAGCGTTTAACGGCAAGATCAAGGCATAAAGTCTTTTGGCTCCATACAAACCAAAGGATATTTCTCTTGCAAACAACAGCAAAAGTCATTATGAAAGCCGCGGTATAATTCATGTCATAAATCGAGGAGCTTCGCAATGAAAAGGACAGGCGCTTATGCAGCGATTGCCGTAATTGTTTTATTAGCCGGCGTGGTAGGCTGGCTTTATTTTGCCGATTATCTTGATCGGGAAAAACCGGTTATTAAATTGAGTCAGGATATCATCGCCATCGGCAAGAAAAAAGACATCGGCATTACTTTTTCCGATGCTCAAAGCGGTTTGTCCCGTCTGAAGGTGGAAATTGTTCAGGATAATAAGCCGCACATTTTAGTCCAGGAGACTTTCCCTTCCAGAGCCAACAGACAGAAGAGTATCCAACTGATCATTAATACCGAAGAACTCAAACTGAAGAACGGCCCGGCATTCATTCATATCACCGCTGCCGACTGTTCTCTTTTTAAGAATGAAAGCGTACTGGCCGTGCAAGTCAGGATTGACACCGTGCCACCGCAAATTGCCGTGCTTAATCCGGTCAATTACATCAACCAGGGCGGCACCGGATTCATCACCTACAGAACATCCAAGCCAACCGTATCAACCGGCGTCTATGTGGACGATCGATTCTCTCCGGGATACACGATTTTGGTTAATAACAGGCCCACGTCGGTCACTTACTTTGCCCTTCCGACGGATGCCGCCCATACAAAAACAAGAATCACCATCTTCGCCCGCGACGACGCCGGCAATGAAGCCAGAGTTTCCATGCCATACACCATCAAGCCGAAGAAATTCCGCGCTGATAAAGTGAATTTAAGCGATACCTTTCTCCAGAAGATAATGCCGGAGTTTCAAGCATCGACCCCCCAGCTACAGGGAAAGACGCCCGTTGATGTATTTGGTTATGTGAATACAACCCTGCGCGAAGACAACACAAAAACCATTCAAAACATCTGCAGCAAATCCATCGATAAAAAACTATGGGAAGGCACATTTCTTAGAATGCGCAACGCCTCGCCTATGGCTCTATTTGGAGATCAGCGGACTTATGTGGTTGAAGGTAAACCATTTGGTAATTCCATCCACCTTGGGGTTGATCTTGCCTCGACCGCTCACGCGCCTATTGAAGCAGCCAATAATGGAATAGTCGTCTTTGCCGGCCCCTTGGGCATCTATGGCAGCGCTGTCATCATTGATCATGGTTTGGGATTGTTCAGTTTGTACGGACATCTCTCCTCTATTGACACGACCGTTGGTAAAAATGTTAAAAAAGAGGAAAAAATCGGTCTTTCCGGCTTAACCGGTCTTGCCGGCGGCGACCACTTGCATTTCAGCATCCTTGTCGGTGGACAATTTGTCAATCCTCAGGAATGGTGGGATCCGCACTGGATTGAAGACAACGTCATGAAGAAAATGGCAATCTGAAAGCATCTCCTGAATCGTCTTGCCACCTTTAGGTGGTATCTCGTGAAGCGAACAAGATAGTTTACACGCTTCACGCTTCACGCTTCACTCTTCACTCTTAACGTTTCACGTAAAGTCAGCTTTTATTGATATCCCGGTGAGAGGTATGAACAATATATTTCATCGCCTGGAAATGTGAGCTGATCTGATTGGCCATCACAACGGATCGATGATGACCGCCGGTGCATCCCAAAGCAATGTTAAGGCGGACTTTTCCTTCTTTTTCATAAAGAGGAATGAGGAAATCCATCATGTCGATTGATTTCCTCAAAAATTCCCGGCCTTCCGCGTTATCCAAAACATACGCTTCCACGGCGCACTGATGACCGTCAAATTTTTTCAACGATTCCACATAATAGGGATTGGGTAAGAATCGTACATCAATCACCAGATCCGCGTCCGCCGGCAACCCGTACCGGTAACCAAAAGAAGTTACGTTAATGATCATTTTTCTCTGTTCGGACGCCGGAAGAAAATGTCTCTGCACGACATCCTTGAGTTGATGAATATTGGTCTCCGTCGTATCAACTATTTTATCCGCCATTTGCCTTAAAGGAGACAACTTCTCTATTTCCAGATCGATGCCATCCTGAATCGAACCTTGCGCGGACAGTGGATGACTGCGCCTTGTTTCATTAAAACGGCGCAACAGCGAATCTTCATTGGCTTCCAGAAACAGAATTTCAATTCTGTATCCCTTTTCCTTCAGCTGTTCAAAGATACGCTGGTATTTTTCGATAAATCTTCTTTCCCGTAAATCCATGACCATCGCCACCTGTTTGATCTCCGGCGAGGACTGGAGGGTAATGGAAATGAATTTCGGCAGCAAAACGACGGGGAGATTATCCACACAAAAGAAACCGATGTCTTCCATGGCCCGAAGCGCGGTGCTTTTGCCGGAACCGGATAATCCCGTGATAATAACAATATGGATATTTTTCAATTATCCAACCTCTTGCAATTTTTGTGTGGCTTGTCTTAGCAAATTTTTGTCCAAATAGCCAGTGCGGGGGATCCCGATTTGCAGGCACGGCAGCCTGGTTTCCAGAATATCCTTTTCGATGAACTGAGAGAAAACATCGTCCACCTCGGTTCTGATCACATCAATGACTGCGGTAAGCGTCATCTTGGCCTTGATTTGTGCCGCATTCAAAATACGGTCAACCGCCACGATCCCAATCTGCTCGGTATGAACATAATTTTTAATTTCCCTGTGGCCGGAAACAATAAGCTGGCCGCTTTTATTTTTTTTAATCACGGCCCGATCATCGGCTATCCAAACATAACCTTCGGACATGACCTGAAGCGCTGCAGTCGTCTTACCTATTCCGCTGGCGCCGGTAATCAGAATTCCCCGGCCCTGAATCTCCAGGGCGACACCATGAACGGTGACACATTTTTTGATTTTTTCTTGAATGATCGCCTTGATCCGGCTTTCCAGAAGATTTTCATGAAGGGAGGAAATCGCAGCCGGCAGGTGATGCCGTTTGAGTAGTTTTTTCAGGGGAGTCCGCCATGCAATGCATTGAGCGAAAATCAGCAAAGGCGTTTTGAAGGTAAGATTGGCTAAAAATTTCTGACGTAACGGATCGGTAAGCGCCATGAGCTTTTCTTGCGCCCCGGATGAAAGAATAATAATCGCGCCTTCTTGACGATGAGCGGCCACGATCCTCCGGCAGTTTTTAATGTAAGGCCTGGACAACGGCTTCTTCAAGCCCTGCGGCGTCAATATTTCCCGGATGCCCAATGAAGGCAGACGATCCCGAAAAATAGTTTCCAGAGTGACCATCTTATTTTGCGAACTTTTCTTACACAGGACAAGACTCATTTTGCTCAATGATCGCTTTGTATAAATCACTTGTTGTTCTTGCGTCGATAAGTTTCTTACGGAAGTTAGGCGTTTTTAACATTTTGGAAATCTTAGCCAAGGCTTTTAGATGTTGGCCGGTTGAATTCTCCGGAGCCAGCAGCAGAAAAAAAAGATGCACCGGTTTTCCGTCAATCGCATCAAATGCAATCCCCTTCTTGCTACGCCCAAAAGCGACAATAAGTTCATGCAGATCCGAGACTTTGCCGTGAGGAATGGCAACGCCGTCACCAATGCCTGTTGACCCCAATTTTTCTCTTTGTTGCAACACATCGATGGCCTTGGCTCTGTCAATCTTCAGACCACTATTAATCAGAATACTAGTCAACTCTGCCAGCACGTCTATTTTGGTGTTGGACGTGAGATTTTCATTAAGAAATTCGATTTTAAAAATTTGATCCAGTCGCATGTGTTACACCTGATCTTGAAATATACGCTTCCGTTTACCCCATACACCTCATCATCCTGACGGGCAACAGGCATTTTAATACCATGTATCTGAGATACATTTATTACATGGGCTAGCTGTTCGTTTCGATATGAGCAAAGTTACCATCATCAAGTCGATAGACCAGACTGACTTTTTCCGAAGCGGTGTCCCGATATATCAGAAAACGGGCTTTACCGCCTTCCAGCTCCAGAACCGCTTCTTCCAGCGACATGGGTTTTAAGACGATCTTGCGGGTCTCCACCACTTTTGCCATTGCATATTCGTCCTCTTCAAGGCCTTCCGTCGTCTTCTCGTCCGCATGGCGGATGCTTTGGGGCTTATGCTCTCTGGTTTTTTCTCTTTGCTTTTTAAGTTGCCTTTCAATTTTATCAATGCAGCTGTCCACGGCCAGATGCATATCCTTGGCTTCTTCTTTAGCGTTTACATTCCAGCCATTAGCACTCAGATTTATTTCCACAACATTACGAAACTTTTCCGTTGAAAGGATAATATGGGCTTCGGCAGGCACATCGAGATATTTCTTCAGTTTAACGATTCTTTCCTCAACATAGGTTTTTTGCCAGCTTTCACCTTCGCTTGTTCTGAAAGTTACCGAAATGTTCATTATTTTTCCTCCCTGATTAAATTAGGCAGCCAAACTACTCTAAAAGGCACCCTCACTACCAACAACAAAGGTCAGTCCTATAGTGGCGACTAAAACAAAAGTCAACCGGAATTTTACCACCTGCACTTCTTACATCGCCATTTTAAAGCGTTAACTTTAAAAATATTTCTTCCTTTTGGACGACGGCAATATTCCAATCATTTCACGATACTTGGCAACCGTACGCCGCGCGATATCGATTCCCTTGGCCTTGAGTAAAGCAACGATTTCGCAATCACTGTGGGGCTTTTTAGGGTCTTCCTTTGCGACCAGATGCTTTATTTCCTCTTTAACACTTTTCGAGGCAATATTTTCACCGGACGTTCTCTGGATGGAACTGCCGAAAAAATATTTCATTTCAAATATACCGCGATGAGAATGCATATATTTATTCGTCACAACACGGCTGATGGTTGATTCATGCATTTCCACATCATCGGCGATATTTCTTAAAACCAGCGGTTTTAAATAATCAATACCGCGATCAAAGAAATCTCTTTGATGCTTAACGATGCTTTCGGCGACTTTATAGATTGTTTTCTGCCGCTGCTGAATGCTTTTAATCAGCCAGGTGGCCGACTGCACCTTGTCGCGGATGTATTTTTTGCCGTTTTCTTCTTCCGCATGATCCCGTCCGCCAACGCCGCCCATCAGTTCACGATAAAAATTACTGATCCGCAGACGCGGCAAACCATCATCGTTGAGAATAATCTTATAGTCATCTCCCGATTTCACGACATAAACATCGGGAATGATCGATTGAACTTTCTCTTCCGAATACATGGCCCCCGGCCTGGGATCCATTTTACTGATCAACAGAACGGCGATTTCCACTTCCCGAAGCGGTACTTTTAGTTTTCGGGCAATATGAACATAATTTTTCAGTTCGAGATCTTTGAGGTGCTCTCGTATAATGATTTTCAGAAGAGGATTTTCTTTTGTTAACATCCTGGCTTGAATGAGCAGGCATTCCTGGAGATTGCGGGCTGCCACGCCTGGCGGATCAAATTCCTGAACCTTTTTTAAAACACTTTCCACATTGTCTTCACTGACATTTTCAAGTCCGGCAATCTCTGGCACAGTTGCGCACAGGTAACCGTTGGGATCGAGGTTGCCGACGATTTGAGAACCGACACGCACTTCTTCTTCCGTAAAGGGCGACAGTTTCATCTGCCACATCAGGTGTTCGACAAGCGACGGACTTTCCGTCAAAACATTATCCATCGTTGGAACATCCGTATCAGGCCTGTCATAAGAAACGCCAACAGGTCCGTAATCTTCCAGATAATTATTCCAGTCAAACTCCTCGCGGCCGTCGCCTTCGCCGGTCAGTTCTTGCGTGCGCTCGACGGCCTTACTGTCTTCCTTTTCAATGGACTGAACATCGTCTTCGACACCGGCGCGCACTTCCTCGGCGCTGGCCTCGTCCGGCGCAACTTCTTCCAGCAGCGGGTTTTCTTCCATTTCCTGGTTGATCGTATCCACCAGTTCCTGGCGGGACAATATCAGAAGCTTGATCGCCTGCTGCAGCTGCGGCGTCATAATCAGTTGCTGGGATAGCCTTAAGTTCTGTTTTAATTCGAAAGCCATAATCGACTGTCACATATCCGTCCGGTTCTATAAACAGAAATCTTCGCCAAAATAAAATTTTCTGGCCAGTTCACTTTGCGCGATAACCTCCGGTTCTCCATGAACAAGAATCGCTCCCTCATTCACAATGTAAGCCCGGTCGCAACAGCAAAGTGTTTCACGAACATTATGATCGGATATGATAATTCCAATCCCTTTATTTTTTAATTTTTCTATAATCTTCTGAATATCGGCCACCGCCAGCGGATCAATGCCCGCAAAAGGCTCATCCAGTAGGATATATTTCGGTGAAGTCACCAGCGCACGCGTTATTTCCACTCTTCTTCTTTCGCCGCCGGACAAAGAATAAGCATGGTTTTTCGCCAGGGCCGTGAGGTCCAGTTCGCCCAGGAGTTCTTTCAGCCTCTCTTGTCTTTCATCGTCGTTTATATCAAGGGTTTCCAGAATAGCCAATATATTTTCCTCGACGGTCAGCTTGCGAAAAATAGACGGCTCCTGAGGCAGATAATTCAACCCTTTTCGCGCTCGTTTGTACATCGGATATTTGCTGATATCCTCGCCGTCCAGAAATATTTCTCCCCCATCCGGCTTGATCAGTCCGACAATCATATAAAAAGTGGTCGTCTTTCCGGCGCCGTTCGGGCCCAACAGACCGACCACTTCGCCCGGCGCAATCGTGAGATCAATCCGATTGACCACTTTTCTTTTATTATAAATTTTAAGCAGTCCTTTTGCCGATAAATGACTCATTTTACATCCGAAGGCTTTAAGCCTGTCCGTTTAATCCCGCTGTTGCGGGACGAGCGTTAATTCTCCGCAGCGAGCTCGCGAGGTGGTTGATGCGTTTATTTTTTATCCTGCGGGTGGATGATCGCCGTAACCCTTTCTGAATTTTCCGCGTCACACTGTTCCACTTTACCCCGGTTTTCATCAATAAAAATAATAACTCTGCACCCTTTGATCACATTCTTGCCTTGCCTTAATACGGGATTTCCCGTCATGATGAATTGCGCGCTTTCCTGATAATAAACAGCTTCATCTCCAGAAGCTGAAAGATCTTTTTGCGTTATATTAACATTACCTTTCATCTCGATTTTATCAAGATCCCCTGCCATTTCCACTTCCTGCTTGCCGATTTTTTCTTTCTTTTCATTCGACTTTTTATAGTAAATAGACAGGCGATCCGTTTTCATTTTAATATCGCCTTGCTGAGCTACGGCATTACCGGAAAAAACAATCATCTTTTTTTCTTGAAAAGCTTCCATTTTGTCGGAGACAATCTCAATCGGTCCGGTTTTACGCAACATGTCTTTCTTATCGAAACCGGTCTGTGCCCACACACAAGTATTCATTGTAAATAGGATAAAAAAAACGGCAAGATATATATTTTTTACACTCATGAATTTTCCTAATCAGTTGATTTTGGCTTTGACTCCGGAAGAAAGCGTCAGCTCTCCTTTGTTTATAAAAATAGACAGGCCAACTCCATGTATTTTCATCCGTTTACTTTCCATCATGATCGGGGCGTTGGTAGTGATTTTTTTTTGGGCATCGCTGTAACGAAGATAATCGGTCGTAAATTTGTCTCCCGTATCGGAGATGATCACCACATGACCTTTTATTTCAACATCTTTTTTATCCGTTAGCATCTCGCCTTTATCGCCCGTCATGGTAAATACTTTGCCTTCCTTCGTGGTCAATTTTATCTGAACTTGATCGAACAAGGCAAGATTCTGTTTCTTTTGATATTGCGCGCTTTTGGCTTTCACTTCCCACCGGATATTATCCTGGCCGACTTCCGTATAAACAAAATCCTGAATACGGACATCCGCTTCATTCGGCAATATTTTTATTATATTCGCCTTTTTTTCGCCAATCAGCCGCACCATGGTAAAAATGGCCGCCGCAACAAACACAACAATAATCAGTGTTGCCGCGATAATTTTTACTTTTTTATTTAATCTCATGATTCTTTATATCACTCGCCATCGTCCGTGTAAAGCTATTCGGACACTTCAAATCCTTGAGGTTGATTAAGGCAATAACGAAATCCGGATGGCTTTAATCAGGCAGATATCTTTAAACCAACCACGCCCATCACAATCAGCAAAAAAGACAAAATCCGCATCATCGATGTGGGATCATGAAAGACGATCAGACCGATGAGAAACGTGCCGGCTGCACCGATTCCCGTCCAAACCGCGTAAGCCGTTCCAATCGGAATATCTCTTTGCGCCAGCCACAAAAAAAATCCGCTGAGTCCCATGCACACCACGGCCATCAGGATATAGACAACTCTGTATGACGTGGTCTGAGACAATTTGAAACCCAGCGGCCAGCCGATTTCCAGCAGACCGGCTATGATCAGATAAATCCACGCAAGCGTCATTTCCTGTCCTAAGATTAATAGTCCGTGTTTGTTTTCTTCATTGAATAAGTTCTGCAAAATCGTAGCGGGCTGCGACTTCAGGCCAATGGCCCTGAGCCATAAGCAACATTTCACAAATCTCTCTGACCGCGCCCTGCCCACCTCTGTTGACCGTTACATAATCAACTGTTTTTTTCACCAGTTCCAGCGCATCGGCCACAGCCACGGAAAAGCCGACCATTTTCAATACGGGGATATCAACAATATCGTCACCCATATAAGCTATCGTTTCCGGCGTCAGATTGTTTTTTTTAAGAATCTGCGCGAAGATTTCCTTCTTATTCAATGCCCCCTGATAGACTTCCGTTATTTTTAAATCACGCGCCCGATGATCAACCACGGCCGATGTTCGGCCGGTGAGAATGGCAACCTGCATGCCATGGCGCTGAATCATGACCAGACCATGACCATCCCTGACATTAAAATTTTTCATCTCCCGTCCGTCGCTGTCCATGATAATACTGCCGTCCGTCATCACGCCGTCTACATCCAGTACCAGCATCTTTATCTTTTTAAGTTTTCCCTGAATCTCTTTTTTCAACATACCCTTATCCTTCTGTCTTCTGTCTTTGTTATTTCATCAATCTTCTTCAACGTCGTCAGTAACTCTTCGAGCGAATTCAGATAAAGCGAATTAGCTCCGTCGCAGAGCGCTTTTTCCGGATCGGGATGGACTTCCATGAAGACACCATCCACGCCCGCGGCTACAGCCGCCCGTGCCAGATAGGGCACCATGTCCCGTTGACCGCTTGAGGCCGTTCCCGCCCCGCCCGGCAACTGTACCGAATGCGTGGCGTCAAAAATCACCGGATAACCCATCGCCCGCATAATCGGCAGGGCGCGCACATCAAAGACAAGATTGTTATAGCCGAAAGACACACCGCGTTCGGTAATCAGAATATTCTCATTCCCGGCCGCTTTGATCTTTTCAATGACATTGGCAACATCCCAGGGCGCCAGAAACTGCCCTTTTTTAACGTTGACGATATGGGCTTTTTTCGCGATCTCCACAACAAAGTCCGTCTGACGGCAAAGAAAGGCCGGCACCTGCATAATATCCAGAACATCGGCCGCCGCTTCAATTTCTTCAAAGCGGTGCACATCGGAGAGAATCGGCACACCAATTTTTTCTTTAATGTTCTTTAATATTTTCAAGCCATCCTGCATACCCGGTCCGCGGTAAGCCTTGATCGATGTCCGGTTGGCTTTGTCGTATGAGGCTTTAAAGATGAAAGGAATCTGTAACTTGAACGTCAGTTGCTTCAAATAGGAGGCAATCTCCATGGCCGCCGTTTCATTTTCAAGAACACAGGGACCCGCAATGAAAACAAATCCGGTCTGATCGCCAATTGTAAAATTATTTAGTTGCACCTGCTTCATGATGTACCCCTGTTTTTTTAATCTTTTTCCTGTAAAAGCTGAATGCGCATCTTCGGAATTCTTCCACCTACTTTTGTTTCAGGATTAATTTCGTAGGCGTGTGTATAAGCTTTTAACGCTTCGGGGTAAAGCCCTTTCTTTTCGTAGGCATCGCCCAGATGCGCGTATATTTCATCATCTTCTTGGTCGTATTTCAGGGCTGTTAAATAATTCCCAATAGCCTTATCCCAATCTTTGCTCAAGGCATAGGCATATCCCAGGCTGAAATAAGATGAAGCTTTTTTGGGCTCAAGCTTCACAATTCTCTGATAATATCCAATCGCCTGCACAAAGTTCTTATTCTTAAGGTAATAGTTGGCAATCACCCCCAAAGTTTGTCTGGTCTGAGGCGATATCTTTTCATAATAGACCACGGCTTCCTTTTCCTTGCCCAATTTGGTGTAGGCATAAGCCAGATTATAATACACGGTTTGATCCTTCGCGCCCAACTTAATCGCTTTTTCATAATTTTCAGCCGATGGGGCATATTGCTTTATTTCACCATAGGCAAATCCCATGTTGATAAACAGGGCCGTTTTCTGCGGATATTTCCTGGCTAATTTTTCGTAATAATGAACAGTCTGATCATATTTCTTGCTTTGAAAAGTAAGGTCCGCCAGGCGCTCCAGGGCATCGGTATCCTCCGGATTCTTTTTCAAAACAACCAAGTATTCCTTGACGGCTTCGTCCGTCTTTTTTCTTCTTTCATAAGCCGCCGCCAGATTAAAGCGAATAACAGGTTCATCCGGTGATAGTGCGACGGCCTTTTGTAAATTTTGCATTTCTTCGTTTAATTTACCCTGCCCGGCATAGGCCATGGCCAGATTGGCATAAGCCGCGGCGTCTTTCGGTCTGTTTTGTATGACTTGCGTGTAGCTCTTGATCGCATTGTTATAGTCCTTTTTTCTGAGGTAAATATTCCCCAGTGCGCTCCACGCCGGGGCAGCATCCTGCGAATGTCCGGTGAGGTACTGATATTGCTCCACAGCCGCGTTTGTTTTGCCCGCCTTTTCATAAGCCTCCGCCAGCAGTAATCTCACCGCATGATTATCCGGCTCCATTTTGATCGACTGACCGTAACATTCAGCCGCTTTGTCCCATAAATTTTTACGGCCGTATGTCAGACCCAGCATGGCGAAAACTTCGGCATCCTGTGATTGTATTTTTACAAGACGAGATAAAATTTCAATAGCCTGACTATCCTGATTCCTTTTAATATAACAGCGCGCCAAGTCTTTCATGGCCACGGTATCATCAGGTTTAATTCGTAAAATATCCGCATAAAGCGAAGCGGCCTCATCCGTCCGGTTTTGCTTGATATAGATGCCCGCAAGAATCTTGCGCACGCCGACATCATCGCTGTTTTGGGAGATAGCTTTCTTCAAGTATTCAATCTGCACGCCGACGTTGCTGGAATCTTTCGCATACCTCAGCCAGTCCTGAGGCATGATGACAACCAGCATCGGCACCACGGCTATTTTTTCTTTTTGATAATAAACGGCGATTTTATAAACATTGACCGCTTGCGCGCCTTTAGCCATCGCGCCACCCTGCATGATGTTATTGACTAAATCAATACCGCGCAACAGCACGCCGATCTGATTCCCTTCCTTGCCTGTCCCGTCAATCGTTGCCGTTGTATATTTTCCGCTCAAATCGTCACTGGCCACGGATTTAACAACAAATTCATCACGATAATTAATCTCTAATGTGTCACCGGCGCCCACACGAATATCTTTGCCGTTTTTTTCCACTAGCAGATAATAAAAAAGCGGTTTGTTCCGCAATACATAATAGGAGAAAGTATTTTTTGCTCTGAGCGCGTAAGAAAAGCCTGTCGGGAAAAAGCGGGGACCCATCAATATGAAAGACGCAAGAAGGAGCATAACCATTGCAAAGGTCACAACTCCCACAATGGCCTTCCTGCTTAATCCCTTTTTATCCCTTAGAAATTTCAACATGCTTCTAACCTCTTGGATGATATTTCCGATGAATCTCTTTTAAACGGTCTTTGGTGACATGGGTATAAATTTGTGTTGTCGAAATATCCGCGTGCCCCAGCATCACCTGCACCGCGCGCAAATCAGCCCCTCCCTCCAACAGATGAGATGCGAAGGAATGACGGAATGTATGCGGATGCACATTTTTTTGCAAGCCCGCTTTTTGGGTGTAATGAATAATAATTTTCCAGAGCCCCTGCCGGGTAAATGCCCCGCCGAATCGGTTCAGGAATAAAACATCCGTCGTTTTTGATTTCAATAATCTGGGTCTGGCCTCATCCACATAACGCCGCGCACAGTCATAAGCCGTTTTGCCGATAGGCACGACCCGTTCCTTACTGCCCTTCCCCATGACAATCAAAAAACCGACCTGCCAGTTGATGCTGTTCATCGTCAGAGAAATTAATTCCGAAACGCGCAGCCCCGTCGCATAGAGGAGCTCCAACATCGCGCTGTCGCGTAACGCGGACGGCGTTTGATCACCCGGCTGGGACAAAATCAAATTCATCTCTTCGCGGCTCACCGTATCGGGCAGACGCATCCAGACTTTGGCCAGTTCAATATTGGCGAGCGGCGATTCGTCCAGCACTTTTTCCTGCAATAAAAACTTATAAAACCCCCTCAGCGCCGCAAGCGACCGGTTCATCGAATTGGCCGATAACCCTTCCGACTTGATTTGCACAAGAAAATCGATCACGGTTTTGGGGATAACAGACCGCGCATCCGACAACCCTCTCTGCTCGAGAAAGGAAATATAGCGTTTCAGATCGCGTCCATAGGCCTCCAGCGTATTGCCGGCCACTCCTTTTTCGATCAGGAGATGATTGAGGTATTGATTTAACAAGTTCCGCATGGTCGTTTTTACGCAAATATGCCGCTTATGTAAAGTTTTTTTGTTGACATCAGGGGGAGACTTCCGGCAAGCTATCACTGAAGCAATAAATGAAATGGAATTGCACCTCAAGACCCGGAGAATTAAAAATGAAAAGAATCGTCATAGCCTCCGATCATGGAGCGGTTGAACTGAAAACCCAAATCGTTGCCTTTTTAAAAAAGAAGAATTTTGAGGTCACAGACCTGGGAACCCATGGCAGCGCCGCCGTCGATTACCCGGATATGGCGCTGGCCGCCTGCAATGAATTCAAAAAAGGCGGTTATGAATTCGGCATCCTGCTTTGCGGCACAGGCATCGGCGTTTCGATTGCCGCCAACAAAGTCAAAGGCATCCGCTGCGCTCTTCCATTCGACCTGTTCAGCGCCGAAATGGCTAAAGCCCACAACAACGCCAACTTCATCGCCTTCGGCGGCAGGATAAAATACAGTTTGCCGGTATTTGACATGATCGAGAAATTTCTAAACACAAAATTCACCGGCGACCGCCACGAACGAAGAATCGCTAAGATAATGGCCATTGAAGACGAGTGCTGAAGTAAAATTGGATATGTGTCTCGTCAGTATTTCATTGACATATCAAATTGTTCTGCTTATACTCCTGTCCGTCAAAAGCACTATCTTATCAAATTTTTTAGGAGGAAACTGATGTACAAATTGATGAAGCCGGATAATATAGTGGGGATATTAGAACAAACCGTTTCTAAATTTCCACAAAGACCTTTTCTTGGAATAAAAAACAAACAGTTAAAGCAATATGACTGGATATCCTATGCTGATTTTGGAAAGCGTGTGGATAACGTCAGAAGCGGTTTAAGTCAGCTGGGTATTCAAAAAGATGATGCCGTCGGTATCATCTCGAATAACAGCACAGACTGGGCTGCATGCTTTTTTGCCACTAGCGGCCTGGATGCGCGGTTTGTACCCATGTATGAAGCTGAGTTGGTCCAGGTATGGAAATACATCATAAGCGACGCTCAGATTAAAGTGCTTTTTATCAGCAAAAAAGAGATATATGCCAAAATAAAGGATGTCATTAATTCAATACCGACGTTAAAAAAAGTTATCGTGATGGAAGGCGATGGGCCGGATACATTGGCAGCTCTGGAAAAGAAAGGCGCAGCCCAGAAAATAAAAAGCATACAGCCGGAATATTCATCTATTTGCATCCTGATTTATACATCAGGAACAACCGGCGATCCGAAGGGAGTGCTTCTTTCTCAGGCCAACATTACGTCTAACGCTCACGCCGCTATCGATTGCTTCCCTGAACTGAATGAAAACGACATATCATTATCTATTTTGCCTTGGGCGCATGTTTTCGGACTCGGGGAACTTGTCATTTACTGTTTCTTGGGCGGATCCATCGGCATTGCGGAAAGCGCCGCAACCATCGGCGAAGATTTAGGTCTTGTTAAACCGACATTCCTGACCGCCGTTCCCAGAGTCTTTAACAAAGTGTATGACGGATTATGGACGAAGATGAACGAAGAAGGCGGACTGGCCAAGACGTTATTTGTCATGGGAGTGGAAAGCAGCAAGAAAAAACGGGAGCTGGCGGCACAGGGCCAGTCAAGCTTCGTGACAAACCTGAAATTTAAGATTGCCGATGCTATAGTTTTCAAGAAAATCAGGGCAAAACTTGGCGGCAGATTAAGAGGCTCCATGACAGGAAGCGCCATGATGAATCCGGAAATTTCTCATTTTTTCTGGGATATGGGAGTCCCGCTTTATGACGCCTACGGATTAACCGAGACGTCGCCCGGCGCAACCATGAATCGCCCAACGAAATACAAGATAGGCAGCGTGGGTCCCGCCATGGGCCTGGGCAAAATCGTGATTGACAAGTCGGTTGTCGGACCGGAGGCGACAGACGGGGAGATCATCATTTACGGACCGAACGTTATGCAGGGATATCATAACAAACCCGAAGCCACAAAGGCCGTTATGACTCCTGACGGCGGATTTCGGACAGGCGACCGCGGACGTATTGACAAGGATGGCTTCCTGTTTATCACCGGACGACTCAAAGAGCAGTTCAAACTCGAAAATGGCAAATATGTATTCCCGGTATCCATTGAAGAAGATATCAAGCTGAACCATTACATTGAAAATGCCATGATCTACGGGGAAGGCCGTGAGTTTAATGTTTGCATAATCATCCCGGACTTTGCAGCCCTGAATAAGTGGGCCGAAAAAAATAATTTGCCCAAGGACCCTGTCGAATTGCTGAAGAAGGAAGAGACAAAGAAATTCCTCGGGAATGAAATTGTCAATCAATTGAAGGCTAATTACGGAAACTATGAGATCCCGAGAAAATTCATATTTGTTGCCGAACCTTTTTCACTCGAGAACGGCATGCTGACCCAGACCATGAAACTCAAAAGGCGCGTTGTATTTGAAAAATATAAAGATCAGATTGATAAATTATACGCCAGATAGAATTTAATAAGAATTTGGCAGCACTTCCTTATTGTTTGGGAAGTGCTGCCTTTTTTTACCCCAGAATCGTTTTCAGATCCTCATCCGGCGTGGTGATCGGTTTGATCGCAAAGTTCTCCACCAGCACGTTTAACACGTTGGGCGTAATGAAAGCCGGCAGCGACGGACCCAGGCGGATGTCTTTGATGCCCAGGTAAAGCAGCGTCAATAAGATTGCTACCGCCTTCTGCTCATACCACGATAAGATCATGGACAGGGGCAGATCATTGACGCCGCAATTAAACGCCTTGGATAACGCTATGGCAATCTGAATGGCCGAATACGCGTCGTTGCATTGGCCGATATCCAGCAGGCGGGGGATACCGCCGATATCGCCCAGTTCCTGGTCGAAGAAGCGGAATTTGCCGCAGGCCAACGTCAGCACGACCGTGTCTTTCGGCGCTTTTTCCACAAACTCCGTGTAGTAATTCCGGCCGGGCTTGGCGCCATCGCATCCGGCCACCAGGAAGAAGTGACGAATGGCCTTGCCTTTAACCGCTTCGATGATTTTATCGGCTACGCCCAGAACCGCATTGCGGGCAAATCCCACCATAACTGATTTGCCTTCCGTGTCCGAGGCAAACCCGGGCAGTTCGAGCGCTTTTTTGATCACCGGCTCGAAGTTGGTATCAGCGATATGAGCGACGCCCGGCCAACCCACCAGACCACAAGTGAAAATATTTGCCGCATAAGCGTCGCGAGGCCTCTGAATGCAGTTGGTGGTCATCAGAATTGCGCCGGGGAATTCGGCAAATTCCTTGGCCTGATTCTGCCAGGCGGTTCCATAATGACCGTAGAAGTGCGAATACTTCTTCAGTTCCGGGTAGCCATGCGCCGGAAGCATTTCGCCGTGCGTGTAGATATTAATTCCCTTGCCTTCTGTTTGTTTCAGCAACGCGGATAAGTCCTTCAGGTCATGGCCGGAAATGAGAATAGCCTTGCCTTTTTTGGCGTAAAGCGGCACGGATGTGGGAACGGGATGACCAAAAGCTCCGGTATTGCCTGCATCCAGCAGCTCCATGGTGCGCAGGTTAATTTCACCGCATTTTAAGACCAGACCGATCCAGCCGTTCAAATCCAGTTCTTCTCGCAGGATCGCTGCCAGCGCTTCCTGAACAAAAGCGTAAATCTTGTCGTCTTCCTGTCCCAGAATCTGCGCGTGATCCGCATAGGCGGCCACACCCTTGATGCCGAAAAGCAGGATGTGCTGAAGGGACTGAATATCGGGATTAATGGTTGTGTCCGCTTTTAGAGACGCGACTTTGGCCTGTCCAACCAGTCCGAGAACCGTTGTTTCCGCCTTGAATGTTACAGCGGCATATTTCTCATCCACGTTGGCCCCTGCTTTTTTGGCTTTGTCTTTGATTGCATCCCGCAGACTTGTGCATTGGCCGATCAGTTCCACAAAACGCGCCGCATCGAAATCCACATTGGTCAGGGTTGAAAAAAGAGCCTTAACCGTAAACACATCAACAGCATGATCGACAATACCCGCTTTTCGGGCGTCCACCGCTGCCGCCGACAATCCTTTAAGCGCGTAAACCAGAACATCCTGAAGGGCGGCAACTTCCGGGTCCTTGCCGCACACCCCTGACTTATTACATCCCTCACCCTTTGCTGTCTGCTCGCACTGGTAACAAAACATTGCTGAATTTTCCATGGGCTATCTCCTTTTTATCTTTAGTTTTTTGTAGCTTTATTTTAAAGGCAATATAATCGAAGATAAACAGTTGCACCTTGACTTAAGTCAAACATCAGTGATATTTTTCATTGAAAGGAAAAACTATGGACATAACATCAATCATCGCCTGCATTCCTTTGTTTGAAGGCTTGTCGCCACAGCAATGCACCGCATTGGGGGCCATCGCCGTGCGGAAATACTACTCACGGGGACAAAACTTTTTTGCGGAAGGCGACGAGGGCATTGGTTTTTATGTCATTCTTTCCGGCAAAGTAAAAGTTTTCAAACTCTCGCCTGAAGGCAAGGAACAAATTTTTCATATTCTTGAGACGCCCGAACCTTTCGCGGAAGCGGCTGTCTTTACCGGACAACATTATCCGGCCTCCGCCCAGGCGCTTGCCGAAACCATAGTACTGTTCTTCCCGAGACAGAAGTTTTTGGAACTGATCAGCCTGCAACCCTCTCTTGCGCTTTCCATGCTGGCGCTTTTGTCCCAGCGCCTGCGCAAGCTCACGATACTTGTCGAAAACCTCTCCCTTAAAGAAGTGCCGGGGAGACTGGCTGCCTATCTGCTTTATCTCTACGAACATAACGACGATTCCGCCACCGTCAAGTTGGACATCTCCAAAAATCAAATGGCCGGCCTTCTGGGCACAATCCCTGAAACACTTTCCCGAATTTTAAAACGCATGAATGAAGAAAAATTAATTAACGTAAGCACCCGTTCGATTTCGATTCTGGATAAAAAAGGACTGACCGATTTAGCGGAGGGCGCAAGAAAACTAGCCTGACATCCCGTAACCGCATAGCATTAAGGTCTGCGGAGAAACTATAACACTTTACCAGGAAAGTGTACAAACAACATGAGTGATTTCCCCGATAAAATAAAAATCCGTCAAGCCTACCAGGATGTGCAAAAACATCAGCACATCGAAGCCCTCATCCGGCGTTTTTCCTCCAATAAAAACGACATCCGCCAGACCGCCCTGGCCTCGGTGGATCTGTCAGCCTGCCTCACGGTTCTGGAGATGGGCTGCGCTTTCGGATCATTTACCGAAGCGCTGGAAGGACGGCTTCATCCGCAGGCGCGTATTACCGGTCTGGATATTATCACTGAATATGAACCACTATTTTTGCAGGCCTGTAAACGGGCAGGCTACGAAGGAACATTTAAGGAAGGCGGCGTTGGCCGGATTCAGTCTGATCCCGCCTCCTCCTGTGACTTGATTATTTGCTCCTTTGCCTTATATTTCTTTGTCGAAATGCTCCCGGACATTACCCGCATTCTCAAACCGGGCGGTCTGTTTATCGCCATCACACATTCCCGCCGGAACATGCGCGAGTTGATCGATCTAATCCGGTCGATCCTGAACCGCCAAAAACAACTCCGGGACAATCAACTCCTGCCCATTGAAATGATTCTGGATCGGTTCTCCTCTGAAAACGGAACCGATCTTCTCAAGACGTATTTCAGAGAAACCCGACAGATTGATTTCCCCAACACACTGGTCTTTGAACCGCCCGACATGGAGGCTTTTGTTGAATACTACCGGTTTAAAGAACCTTTCTTCCTGACAGGCAAAGCTCCGGCCCCGGCCGGGATTTTGACGGATGTCACGCGGGCGCTCGCCGACATGGCCACAAAAGGTCAGGCGGCCACCATGTGCAAGGACGACAGCATCTTCATCTGCACACACCCTCTAACCCCAGGAGCGTCATCATGAAAAAACAGCGTAAGTTCTGCCTCTACTGCGGCGGCCCAATTATCAAAAAAACAGAGGATCAGGTTTTGAGGGATTGCTGCTCCATCTGCCACTGTTATTTTTATAACAATCCTTTACCGGTCGTCTCGACAATTGTGGATGACTCACGGCAAATTCTACTGGTCAAACGTGACCGGGCTCCCTTTAAAGGACACTGGTGCCTCCCGACCGGTTTCGCGGAAACGGGTGAAAGTATTGAAGCCGCCGCCTTGCGCGAGTTAAAGGAAGAAACAGGTCTCAAAGGCCGGATCACCCGTCTGCTCGATGTTGATTCCTACAAAAGCCGGTTTTACGGTGATCTGCTTTTTCTGACATTTGTCGCGGAAAAAACGGGCGGAAAACTCTCGGCAGGTGATGACAGCGCCCAGGCAAGGTTCTGGCCGATTGACGAGATTCCGCCTCTGGCTTTCCGCTCCAACCGACGGGCGCTTTCAGCCTATATTAAAAGCATGAAGGACTACTGGGCCATTCTGGACGCCATAGAACATCGGGATGACAAAACGCTCCCCACACATAAAGCCGCCAATGCAATGACGCGACGCCTGCTTAACGTTATCCTGAAAAACAAGGAAAAAATGATTGATCAGTGGATAGAAGAAATGACGACCAATCCTTCCACCGCTGAATATCGCAACGCAGAAAGGCGGATGCTTTATAATATCTGTGATAAAATCATTTCACAGATTACGCTCTGGCTCGGTAATGCCTATGACATCGCCCATATCAAGAATTTTTATATAAAGCTGGGCGTGGAAAGAAAGAAAAGCGGCGCCAAAATCAGCGGCGTGCTGAGTGCGCTGAGCCTGATCCGCAAGCATATATGGGATGTCGCCCTTGCCCAAGGCGCATTACAAAAGAACCTCGATCTTTACATGACCTTTGAATTGCAAAGGCGCATGACTATTTTTTTCGATCTGGCTACTTTTTATATTACGCGCGGCTATGAAAAATAATAAGATCGAACTTTCGATCAGTCCGCTGGTATTTTTAACCGCTTCCGCCGAACGCATCGCCAGAGTGCACACGTCACTCCCCGACAAATTATGTTGACATGCAGGATTGCTTTACTTATACTGATTCCCGGTACTGACGGTCAGTGGAAAAGAAATTTCTGATCAGGTGTTTACGATAACTGATAATATTTTTTTATTTCATTCTGAGGACAAAGGAATCCGTTATAATTTCGGATAAAACAATACTAAGGAAACGGAAGGATAGATATTAATGATCACAGTAAATATTGACGGAAAAGACTGTGTGACAGTCACCGGTTTAACGATTATCGACGCTGCCCGTTCTCACGGAATCGATATTCCCTCGCTGGGATATGACCCGCGTGTGAGTCCCCCGAGTAATTTCGAAGCCGCGTTTGTAGAGGTGACCGACGGCAGCAAGACCCGATTTGCATCCGCGACGTCCACGCCGGTTGAAGACGGCATGGTCATCCGGACCCAATCCGAAGCTCTCCACATCTATCGGAAGATTTATCTTCAGGCTCTCCTGCGCAACCATTACGGTGACTGTGTTGCGCCCTGCGTTTTACGCTGCCCGGCGCATATTGACATTCAGAAATATATTTACCATGTCGATTCCGGCAATTTTCCGGAGGCGCTCGCAGTCATCAAAGACAGCAATCCACTCCCCGCTGTCTGCGGACGCGTCTGCCCCCATCCCTGCGAAACGGATTGCCGCCGCAACGCCCTGGACGGCGCGGTCAACATCAACGGCATCAAGCGCTTTGTCGCCGACTGGGACACCTTCCAATTGGAGCCTTATAAACCCGTGTGCCTGCCGGATACAGACCACAAGTTCGCCATCATCGGAGCGGGGCCGGCGGGGCTTTCCGCCGCCTGGTTTTTGCGCCGTCTGGGTCATGCGGTCACTATCTTTGAAATGCAGGAAGCGGCAGGCGGCATGCTGCGCTGGGGCATCCCCTACTACCGCCTGCCCGAAAAAGATCTGGATGCTGAAATTAAATCCATTCTCGATCTGGGTGTCAATATCTCTTACAATAAGAAACTGGGACGGGATTTTACGCTGGAATCGCTCAAAAGAGACGGCTTTGAAGCTATTTTTCTGGGACTGGGCGCTCAAAAAGCGACCGCCATCGGCGCAAAAGGCGAAGATACCCAAGGTGTTATGACCGGTCTCGATTTTCTCGCCAAACTCGCGCGAGGCGAAAAACCTGAGCTGGGCCATCGTGTTATTGTGATCGGCGGCGGGAACACCGCCATGGATGCTGCGCGTAGCGCCATACGACTGGGCGTCAAAGAGGTGATCGTCGCCTATCGCCGTACCCGTCAGGAAATGCCCGCCCAGGATATCGAAATTGAAGAAGCCATTGAGGAAAGCGTCAGCATGCAGTTTCTCACTGCCCCTGTTTCCATCGCGCCAGCGGGTGAAGCTCTGCAGATGACTTGCGTGAGAATGGCTCTGGGCGAGCCGGACAAAAGCGGCAGGCGGCGTCCCGTGCCTCAGGAAGGTTCCGAATTTACACTCACCGCCTCAACAATTATCTCCGCCATCGGCCAGGCGGTGGACGGCTTTTGTATCGGTGATAAGACCTTAATTGATAAATGGGGCAACGTGGTCGTGAACCCGCAAACCCTGCAAACAGCCCTGCCCTGGGTTTTCTCCGGCGGCGACTGCGTCACCGGCCCGGACATCGCCATTGCCGCCATCGGCTCAGGTAAGCGCGCCGCAGAAGCGATGGATGAATTTGTGCGCACAGGCGCAGTCACAACAAAGGACGATCCCTACACCTGCACCAAAGGCAAATGGAAAGATCTACCACCGGAAACATTCAGGGGGATCAAGCCGGCTGAGCGCAGGGAAGTGCCGGTTCTGGAGCCCGAAGCCCGGAAAACAAATTTCAGCGAATCATCCACAACCTGGGATCAGGAAGCCGCCATGGCGGAGGCGTCCCGCTGCCTTGCCTGTGGCTGTACGGAACGATATGACTGCGAGCTACGCAACTATGCCAGCGATTACGGCGTCGAGCACGATCAAACGCAACCGGCCAAGCCTCTACCCATTGACGAAAACCATCCCACAATTACACGGGATCCCGGCAAATGTATTTTGTGCGGCCTGTGCCTGAAAGTCTGCCGCGAAATGGAGGGTGTCTCGGCGCTGAGTTTCTACGAAACCAATGATGTTTTAACCATCGGCCCCAACGACCATCGGCCGCTGGATATGACCGTTTGCGTAGCCTGCGGCCACTGTGCCATGGTCTGCCCCACCGGAGCGCTCACGCTGAAACCCGCACTGCCCGATGTTTATCGCGCATTGAAAGATTCCCAGTTGACCGTTGTCGCTCAGATCGCTCCTGCCGTGCGCGCCGCTTTCGGTGAACAATACGGCATCCAGGGCAGCGATGTCATGCCGGTTTTAAGCGCCTGTTTGAAGCAACTGGGGTTTAATTTTGTGTTTGATACCTGCTGGGCGGCCGATCTGACCATTATGGAAGAAGGAACGGAATTTCTGTCGCGCCTGGCCGAAGGCGGCATTTTGCCACAAATTACCTCCTGCTGTCCGGCCTGGGTCAATTACTGCGAAAAAATGGCGCCGGATATTTTGCCGCATCTGTCGTCCTGCAAATCGCCGCAGCAGATGTTCGGCGCGGTGATTAAACAATATTTCGCCAGAGAACTCAAGGTGCGGCCGGAGCTTTTGTACTTTGTCTCCATCATGCCCTGCAACGCCAAAAAATATGAGGCCATGCGCCCCGAATTCAAAACAGATAATCTTCCGGAGGTCGATCGCGTGCTGACCACCTGGGATGTGATGACCATGCTTGCGGAAAAAAATATCGATCCGCGCAAGGTTAAGCCGATGCCGGTGGATGCTTTCTTCGGAAAGGTGTCCGGCGCGGGGATTATTTTCGGCGCCAGCGGAGGCGTGGCCGAAGCTGCGCTCCGTCTCGCCGCGGAACGCGTCATGGGCAAACGAATGGAAAGCTTCAACTATGAAGGCGTCCGCGGACTTCAGGGCGTCAAAGAAACAAACATTGCCCTGGGCGACTCCCAGGTAAGACTGGCCGTGGTAAGTGGTTTGCAGAATGCACAAAAACTGATCGACCGGATGAGAGCGGGTGACGCCCCGTATGACTTGATTGAAGTGATGGCCTGTCCCGGAGGCTGCATCAACGGATCAGGCAACCCCGCGCCGCTTTTGAAGAGCGACACGGAACAGCGCCTGGAAGTCCTCTATCGCCTGGATCAGGAATCTTCAATCCGCACCAGTCAGGATAATCCTTCCGTTCAGGATATTTATACGAACTGGCTGGGCGAACCGGACAGCGAAACGTCGCATCATGCCCTGCATACAACCTACAAGCGCCGGTCCATGCGTCTGCAGGACATTAAGGAAGAAGAAGCACAACAAGATCTGCCCGTGGTGGATGTCGGTGTGTGTATCGGCACCAATTGTTACATCAAGGGTTCCTGGAAACTGCTGGAAGGATTGTCCGCCGAATTAAGACGACGGGGACTGGCGGACCGGTTCCGCGTTAAGGCTCGTTTCTGTACGGGACAGTGCGAAGGCGGACCCAATGTGGCTATCGGCAATAAAATCATTTCCGTTGATCATCTGGATCAGGCAGGGGCTTTCATCGATGTCCATCTGATGCCGCTGATCGGAGCGGAAGAAGCGGGAAAATAAAATGCTTTTAATAACGATTTGTGTCGGCAGTTCATGCAGCTTGCGAGGCTCCGATGAATTAGCCTCGGGATTATTCCGGCTGATCGAAAAGGAAAAACTCGAAGGATTGGTCGATATTGTCGGCGCTTTCTGCATGGACGCCTGCTCCAAAGGCATTTCCGTGCGCGTGGGCGATCAGGAATTCAGCGGCATCCACCCTGAACAGGCGGAAGCCTTTTTCTACAGGGAAGTTGTTCCCCGGATTAAAACCAAACTCATGCCGCGCAACAACAATGATTCCCCGGCCACTCCGATTACGGAAAGGAAAGTTCATGATGAATGAACCCGTCATTATCACCAACCCGGCCCGCTGCCGCGACTGTTACCGTTGCGTGCGCCATTGCGACGTCAAAGCCATTCGCGTTCACGACGGCCAGGCCCAGGTCGTTCCCGAGTTGTGCATCGTTTGCGGGACCTGCATCCGCACCTGCCCGCAAAAAGCCAAGGACGTTCACAGTGCAACCCCGGATGTAAAACAAGCGTTAGAAGAAGGACGGAAAGTCATCGCATCGGTTGCGCCGTCCGCACCCGCCTATTTCGGCTTCCATCATTTTTCTGAAATGGAAACGGCGCTCAAGCAATTGGGCTTTTATGCGGTAGAAGAAACCGCCGCCGGAGCCGAAATTGTCGGCCTCGCTCATCGCGATTATATGGAGCAAATGCCGGATCGATGGCCTGTGATTGTATCCGCCTGCCCGGTGATCATTAATATCGTTGAGAAGTATTATCCTGATTTAATCCCTCATTTGGCGCCCATTGTCTCGCCGATGATCGCGCACGGCCGCCTGCTTGCCCAAAAATATGGGTACGGGGCTACCCCGTATATCGTTTTCATCGGTCCCTGTATTGCCAAGAAGATGGAAATACTCGACGCGTCGGAAACAGGCGCGGTTTCGGTGGCCATTACCTTTCGCGGTCTTGCCAACTGGTTTCAGGAAGCAGGTATCGTCTTTGAAAAAGCCGCAAACAGCACAGAACCATCATCCGCGGTAGATGCACGGCTGTTTCCTGTGGAAGGAGGCCTCATCGGTACGGCAGGCTTGAGCACGGATATGCTCAACAACTCTCTGATCGTCGCCAGTGGTCTGGAAACCTGCCAGAATATTCTGAGCGATATCCGCGCCGGTCAGCTGAATGCATCGCTGGTGGAATTGATGGCATGTACCGGCGGCTGCATCAACGGTCCGGCCATGGCCGATTTGGAAGGCGGCATCTATGCGGCACGACAGAAAATCATCGATTATCATCGTCATCGCCCCGCCTATACCGTAACACCCCGCGAAAACTGGCCGGATATCACACGCACTTATACCGATAAAAAAGAACCTATTCCTGAATTCAGCGAAGAACAAATCAGGGATGTGCTGAGACGCGTCAACAAATACACGCCGGATGACGAGCTTAACTGCGGCGCCTGTGGTTATTCCAGCTGTCGTGAAAAAGCCATCGCCACGCTCAGAGGCATGGCGGAAGTCACCATGTGCATTCCGTATATGCGCAGCCGTTCCGAATCGCTGCGTCAAGTCGTCATGGATGTGTCTCCAAATTCCATTCTTATTGTTGATAATCACCTGAGCATTCAGGACCTGTCTCCCTCGGCCGAACACCTCTTTGGCTGTCTGCTTGCGGACGTCAAGGGCAAACACCTCTCCCGGCTGATTCCGGTCTATGACGACTTCATCGCCGTACGGGACACGAGACAGCCCCTCATCGGAAAAATCAGACGTCTCAGCGATCATCTTGTCGTAGAGCAAAACATTGTCCGTGTAGAAGGGCAATCGCTCCTGATCGCCATTATGCGCGACATTACCGAGCATGAAACGGAAAAAAAGAAATTCCATCAACTGCGGGCGCAAACACTCGAACAAACACGGGAAGTGGTGCGAAAACAAATGCGGGTGGCCCATGAGATCGCCCATCTTTTGGGCGAAACCACAGCGGAAAGTAAAATGATTGTCACGCATCTGGCAAAGATTCTGGAAGAGGAAGAATCAAAGTGAGACAGCTTGTAGAGTCTAACTGGACCAGTCTGAATAAAGCCGGTGAGGAACTCTGCGGCGACTCAGTCATGATCCGCACGAAACCGGATTCGTTTGTGGCGGTCTTATCCGACGGTCTGGGCAGCGGCGTTAAAGCCAGCATTCTATCGTCACTCACCGCTGAAATCGCCGCGCGGATGTTTGAAGCGGATGGAACGGTGGAAGACGTCATGCAGACGCTGGTCGAGACCCTTCCGGAATGCTCTGTCCGCAAGCTGGCCTATGCCACTTTTGCCGTTTTAATTGTTTATCATGGACGCGACGCTCATCTCGTCCTCTTTGATTCCCCGCCTTTGATTCTCATTCGCGACAACGCAATCTTCACTCTGCCGCTCGAAGAACGTCAGGTTAAAGACAGAATCATCATGGAAGCGCATTTCGAATTGATGGAAAACGATTACATGGTTTTAATCAGCGACGGCTATACGCATGCTGGACTGGGCGGCATCTACCGCATGGGCTGGGGATGGAAAAATGTGGCCACCGCCGTGCAACGTTTCGTGCAAACCGGCGTGGATACCGTGAAACTGACCGAAGCGCTGTCTAAAACCTGCATGAAGCTTTACAGTGACAAACCGGGGGATGATTCCACCGTCATCTGCATGAAAGTGCGTCCCGCGATTTCCGTTTGCGTGCTGACCGGGCCGCCCACCAACAAGGACATGGACGAATTTGCGGTTTCCCGCCTGATGGCCGCCGAAGGGGATAAAATTATCTGCGGCGGCAGCACGGCTCAGATGGCGGCCCGCGTCCTTAACGAGAAACTGGATGTGGAATGGGTTCCCCCTTGGAAGCGCACCAGTGAAGAGCCCAAGAAAAAAGGTTCTCCACCTACGGCCTCCTTAAAAGGCATTAACCTGGTGACGGAAGGCATATTAACCATTGGCCAGGCCCTCGAGATTATGCGCGGCGCCAAGACCATTCATGATCTGCCCAAAGACAACGACGCCGCAACAAGACTGGCCCGCTACTTTATGGCGGCGGATGATATTCACCTGATTGTAGGAACGGCCATTAACCCTAATCAGGTTGCCGATCTCATCCGGGGCGAACCGATGAGAATGGTTTATATCCGGGAACTGGTATCCGACCTCAACGCCAGAAACAAGATTGTGACGGTGGAGAGGGTTTGAAAAAGGCTGTAGGTCTACAAAATAGACCTAACATTTGTGTTAACGTACTTAACTTGACAGCAGGTGTCCCCTCCCACCAAAGTATTCCCCTCAGCATATTGAAGCTCCACTAAATATTGAGGGCTAACGAATCATTTCACTTTTTCTCATCTCCTCTCAATTCAATCTAACAACCTGTTATTAAATGATAAACCCCTATTCTTGTTTTTCGTCGGTTCTCGGCAGACAAATTGCATTATGCTGAATGCTTAGTTCTTTTAGTTATGCCGAGGGATTCCCGGCAGTCAACCAGAGGCGGTCGGGATCATCCGGCAAGGAGAGAAGACTATGAAAATCAGAAGGCGGCTGGGAGTAAATATATGGATCTCGGTGGTTGCGATTGTGCTCATGATAGTCACCCTGGCCTGGACATTCCGGGAGGGCTACCGGGCAGATCAGAATTTGCGTCTCACTGATGAAATACGGAAAGTTGTCTCTGAGAGGGTCTTAGTTAGGGACGAGTATCTCCTGAATCCAAGCGAACAGGCGAAAAACAAGTGGTATGAATGATCTGAAACCCTCCTCGCATTACTGGAATCAGCCTCTGAAAGGTTTACGGGCACAGAGGACAGAGCACTCCTGCAAGAAGCCCGCAAGAGCCTTGATTTAGGGGTCTCTTCATTCTCAGTATTGGAGAAAGATCAGCAAAAGGAGTATGTTGATAGAAAGAAATTTGCTTTTAGTGACGCAGAGTCGAAGCTGATCAGTCAGGTATTTCTGAACGCCAAGAACTTGAACAACAACATCGTCAGACTGCACGAATTAACGACCAGGGCAGCGACAACCACGAGGAACAGAGGTATTATTTTAATTATCCTCTTCATTGTGGGCAGTACCATTGCGATAGCCACCAATTCAATCATCATCAGTAGAATCGTTGAGAGGCGATTAACAGCGCTTTATAAAGGGCTCAAGATCATTGGGGGCGGCAATCTGGATTATCACATCGACGCAGGGGGCGATGATGAACTTTCGGACCTGGCCCATGCAAGCAACGAAATGGTTATGAAACTGAAGGAATCCCAGGAATTCGCTGAGAGCGTCATCAACACGGTGCGTGAACCTTTAATTTCTTTGAACCAGGATTTAAGAGTAGTCTCCGTCAGCCGCTCCTTCTGTGAATTCTTCAAGGTAAAACCTGAAGACACCGTGGGGCAGCTTATCTATGACCTGGGCAATAAACAATGGGATATCCCCAAGCTGCGGGAACTGCTGGAAAACATCCTGCCCAAAAAAGTAACCTTTGACAACTACGAGGTTGAACACGACTTTACCGGCGTTGGCAGGCGCATCATGCTTTTGAATGCCCGGCAGATTGAACGAGCGTCGGGAAAAGAACGGATCATCCTGCTGGCTATCGAGGACATCACCGAACGTAAG
>JAUYFM010000063.1 GCA_030690945.1 Smithellaceae bacterium
TTCCTCCGGTTTAACACCGGCAGCCTCTCTAAAGTGCCCAACTTAATGATGGCAATTAAAGACAAGGGTTGCGCTCGTTGCGGGACTTAACCCAACATCTCACGACACGAGCTGACGACAGCCATGCAGCACCTGTCTCACGGCTCCCCGAAGGGCACCCTGCTGTTTCCAGCAGGTTCCGTGGATGTCAAGCCCAGGTAAGGTTCTTCGCGTTGCATCGAATTAAACCACATGCTCCACCGCTTGTGCGGGCCCCCGTCAATTCCTTTGAGTTTTAATCTTGCGACCGTACTCCCCAGGCGGTTCACTTAATGCGTTAGCTGCGGCACTGAGAGGGTCAATACCCCCAACACCTAGTGAACATCGTTTACAGCGTGGACTACCAGGGTATCTAATCCTGTTTGCTACCCACGCTCTCGCGTCTCAGCGTCAGTATAGGGCCAGAAAGTCGCCTTCGCCACCGGTGTTCCTCCTGATATCTACGAATTTCACCTCTACACCAGGAATTCCACTTCCCTCTCCCCTACTCAAGCCTGACAGTTTCAAATGCACTTCCTGGGTTAAGCCCAGGGCTTTCACATCTGACACATCAGGCCGCCTACACGCTCTTTACGCCCAATAATTCCGAACAACGCTTGCACCCCCCGTATTACCGCGGCTGCTGGCACGGAGTTAGCCGGTGCTTCCTTTAGCGGTACCGTCAAATATCATGGATATTAGCCATAATACATTTCTTCCCACTCGACAGAGCTTTACGATCCGAAAACCTTCCTCACTCACGCGGCGTTGCTGCGTCAGGGTTGCCCCCATTGCGCAATATTCCTCACTGCTGCCTCCCGTAGGAGTCTGGACCGTGTCTCAGTTCCAGTGTGGCTGATCATCCTCTCAGACCAGCTAACCATCGTAGCCTTGGTAGGCCATTACCCTACCAACTAGCTAATGGTACGCGGACTCATCTTTCAGCAAAAGCTTGTAAACAGAGGCCTTCTTTGACTACACAACAGTAGTTATGCAGTATTATCCGGTATTAGCGCACCTTTCGGTACGTTATTCCCAACTAAAAGGCAGATTATCCACGCGATACTCACCCGTGCGCCACTTTACTCATCGGCCGAAGCCAACTTTCTCGTTCGACTTGCATGTGTTAGGCACGCCGCCAGCGTTTGTTCTGAGCCAGGATCAAACTCTCCAGTTTTAATCCTGTAAAGGAAGATAAATCTTCCTTATTAAACTCGCTTGATACTTCAATAAATTAATAGGACCCACAAATTCATTTTCCCACTATTCAATTTCCAAAGAGCCTTCTTGAAACGAGCTGTGACATATAAATCAATTTGATTTTCATGTCAAGCTTATTTTCAATTTTTTGTTTCGTCAGTAACCAGGAATCATCCGACAACCAAGAGTTCTACCATCGGTGAACATGTTGAAAACTTCAACTACCTTCAAGTACATCTCTGACGAACAGAAGTGAGCTTCTACTCCCTATGGTTAAAACTGTCAAGAAAAAGTTTTCATTATTTTACGATTATTATTCAATATTATATTTATTAATTAATAACAAATAGTTACATATTATTAATTCGGAATAAATATCTAAAATAACTTGGACATTCATAATAAAATGGCCCGATACCTAAACCTATTTAACACAAAAACATTAAGAGGCTTAAGTGCTTAATAACAAATAATTTTTTAGTGGAAATACCTCACAGAAACAATTATCCTCATAAAGAGAAAGCCCCTGAATCAACTAAGATTCAGGGGCTTTTTGTTCAATCGCTTAGAAATGGTTGCTACCATTCCCAGCGGTCTCTAACTTGACAAATGCTATCTAATCCATCCTTCTATTGAGGCAGAGCGCCGGTGAATATTTCTTCAAAGGACTCACCTGTCGCTTGTTCACCGGCTGTAATGTAGTCCAGATAGCCGTAGAGATGCTTTAACTCAGTTCCCAGGTAGAACCGATCCGACAGGATTTTGCCGCAATAGAAAGCCGCCTCGGCGTTTTCCTTGGCTGCCGCCACAACCGCATCTCCCGCGATGTCACCTGCAATAGCCTTAAGCTTGGGAATGGCAACTGACATGGACCACAGATGCATCCAGGCGTGCGCCACCATTCTCATGGCCTGCTGCAGAGGTGTGGCTATCGCCAGAATGTCGAGTATCTTCTTCTGGTCGCGCAATGCAGCCAGACTCTGGACGGTGGCATCCATTTTCTCGACAGCGGTCTTCATAGCCGCGATATATTTTCCATCAACAATGCCCTTGGCCTTTTCGCATGTTTCCGCAATTCTCTTTTTGAAAATAGTGTAGTTATACAGGCCCGGATTCATGAGCAGTTTTCTCATGGTTAAATCCATCGACTGAATACCGTTGGTGCCTTCATAAATTGCCAGAATCTTACAGTCGCGCGCCAATTGCTCCACCGGATATTCGGAACAGTAACCGTAACCGCCGTAAACCTGCATCGCTTCGGAGGTGACCAGCCACGCCAGATCGGAGTTGCCCGCTTTACATAGAGGAATCAGGAATTCCAGCAGCGCGGAGGCTTCCTTGGCCACATCGCCTTTTTCCACATGGGCCATATCGGCGGAATAAGCGGCCAGCAAGGTCAACATCCTCATGGCTTCCACCTGTGACTTCATCCATAAGAGCATTCTGCGAACATCGGGATGTTTGATAATCGGCACGGATGTAAAATCGCCCTTCTTGGCGGGATCCGCGCCCTGAATTCTGTTTTTCGCATACGTGACTGCGTGCATGTACGCGGAACTCGCTGTTCCCAGCGCCTGCTGGGATACATCCAGCCGCGCTTCGTTCATCATCTGGAACATAATCTTCATGCCCTGGCGTTCCTGGCCGAGCAACCAACCGACGCACTGGTCGTTATCACCGAAGGACAATGAACAAGTGGCCGAACCTTTGATACCCATTTTGTGCTCAATGCCGGTTGTCGTCATATCGTTGGGCTTGCCGATGGAGCCATCGGGGTTGACGTGATATTTGGGAACAACAAAAATGGATATGCCGGGCGTTCCGGGAGGATCGCCGTCGATTCTGGCCAGCACCGGATGGATGATGTTTTCATAGAGGTCATTATCACCGGCGGTAATGAATATCTTCTGGCCCGTGATGCGGTAGGTGCCATCCGTCTGTTTGACGGCTCTGGTTTTCAGCGCGCCAACGTCGGAACCGGCACCCGGTTCGGTCAGACACATGGTTCCGCCCCAAAGACCTGCAACCATCTTCTCTACATAGATCTTTTTGAGTTCATCTGAACCGTGATTAATAATCAGATTGCAAGCGCCGACTTTCAACGTATCATATGAACTGAAAGCAACGCCGGCCGCACAGAAATACTCCATAACGGCACGGTAAATCGTCTCGGGCATGCCCGTACCACCGAATTCAGGGCTGTTGCTCAAACCGGAAAAGCCCGATTCCCGGTAGGTCTTCATCGCCGTATGAAATCCCTGGGGCGCTTTGACGGTTTTGGTTTCGGGATCATATTTGGCGCCGGTTTTGTCCCCTTCGGCGTTGGCCGGGTAAACCTGCTCTACCGCTATCTGCTCGGCCAGCTCCAAAGTTGCCTCATAGGTATCCCTGTCAAAATCGGCAAATTGCTCATACTGGTTGAATTTGTCCGCATCCAGGGCCTCAAACAGCACAAACCTTAAGTCTCTTGAATCAAGTAACGGATTTAATGCCATAATTTTACTCCTCATTTTGATATTTTTTTCAGGCTCTGCCCTATGCTTATTTCCAGAATATTGGCAGCGTTTTTTGCCTGGCTCTTACAGAGTTTTGGTTTCTAGCATACCTGAAAAGAAATGTCATCATAATCCCTGGCTGTTATGATGACATTTTCATGGATTCTTTTTTGATGCTGTTTTAAACATTTTCATCAATAAACATGTGCATCCATAATTAACGATCACCAAATCTCTTCCCAATTTAGCCTTGACAAATATATGCGACTATGATTTACGCATCACCTTATTACTTTGAGGGGTTTAAACATGAAAAAGACTTTGACCAATAAATCTAATACCAAACGAAAGAGATCACATGGATTTCTTGTCCGCATGGCATCCAAAACCGGCAGACAGGTTTTAAGCCGCAGAAGAGCCAAAGGCAGAAAGAGATTAGCCGTATAATTCCGTTATATTACCGTCTCGCAGGACTATTGGGTTTCCATACATGAAAGCGCAATCTTACCGTAGAGCGGATAAGGTCACTAATAAAAGCAGATATCGGATTATTTACGATCAGGGGGTCTGGAGAAGTTCTCGATTCTTTACAATGATAACATGCGGCAACTCGGATGCAGTCAAACGCCTGGGAATAACCGTTACGAAAAAAGCGGGCAACGCTGTTTTTCGAAATCGATTTAAACGACTCATTCGGGAATTCTTCCGCCGCAACAGAGACTTGTTTCCCGCGGAACATGACGTTGTGGTCATGGCCAAAAAAAACATGCCGCCTCTTACCTATCAGGAAACAGAGAGAGAATTGACCGAACTCTTCACACGGAAGGCCGGCAGATAAAACATGTTCAGAAATACTTTGGTAAACTTCTTTGTTTTCATCATTCGTTTGTATCAAGCCTGTATTTCACCATTCTTTTTTGCGCCATCCTGCCGTTTTCACCCGCCCTGTTCGCAGTACACCATTGACGCGATTAAATTGCACGGACCGGCAAAAGGGTCATATTTGGGGGCAAAAAGAATTCTGCGCTGCAATCCCCTGCATCCCGGCGGTTACGATCCCGTCAAGTAAACTAATGAAAGTTGGAGGTACCCTCATGGACAAAAGGACTATTCTAGCCGTCGTCCTGTCACTGGCTGTTCTACTGGTTTATCAATTCTTTTTTGTCAAGCCACCCGAACCGCAAAAGGCCGCAGCACCGCAACAGTCAGCCGATCAAGTAAAAAATAACAAGGCACCGTCATCCACTCCGGCGGCAACCAGCGGCATCGCCACCCCCGCTCTCCAAGCAGTGGCAGTCAAACCGGAAGCGCCGGCTCGCGACATAAAAGTGGAAACACCTCATTATACGGCTGTTTTCTCAACACGCGGCGGCGCCCTGAAATCCCTGAAGCTCAAAGATTACTACCAGGATTGCTACAAGTGCACCGACGATATCTATCCGCGCTTAAAAGGCTTTTTTACCGGTACCAAGGAACCTGTTACGCCCAAAACAAAGGATTTTGTTGAGCTGGTCGACGTTCGCGATGGCATGCCCTATCCACTGGCCGTCACCTTCCCCGACTCCAGCGCCGATGTTGCCCCGGACGCGGTTTTTGATACAACCACAAGCAAACTGGACATGGTTGCGACCAAAGAGAAGCAGCAACTCGTTTTTTCAAAATCAGATAATGGCGTCAAAATAGAAAAGATTTTTACGTTTGATCCGGCAGGCTACGCCATCGGTCTGGAAGTCAAGGTACACAATCTGACATCGTCGCCCATTACGCAAATCCCGAGGCTTAACTGGTATCAGTATGTTGATCCTCAGAAAGTCGAGGACAGCTACGGACATGACGGCCCCGCCATCTCGGTCGGAGGAAGCATTGAGCGCCTGGAAGTAAAAAAACTGAACAGCGAAAGCATCCTGGGTCCCAATGTAGTGTGGGGCGCATTTGAAAGCAAATACTTTATCGCATCATTCATCCCGGAAAATCCGTCGCTGACCAATGTCGTGATGACCCGCGACGCAGCAAATATGGTCGCCGTCGGCATGAAAGGCCGAAAGGAACTCATTCCCGGCGGGCAAAACAGCGTTTTCTCATACTCGCTATATCTCGGACCCAAACAATATGATCTACTGAAGACACTGGGTGTCGGCCTGGAAAGTGCCATCGATTTCGGCTGGTTTAAATGGTTGGCTATTCCCGCTTTATGGATCCTCAACTTTCTGTATGGTTTTGTCCTGAACTACGGCATTGCGATCATTATCTTGACCACCATCATTAAAATTATCTTCTGGCCGCTTGGCAACCTGAGCTACAAATCGATGAATGAGATGAAGAAGCTTCAGCCGAAAATCGAGGCGATGAAGGAAAAGTATAAGAATGATCAGGCCAAAATCGGGTCTGAAACCATGGCGCTCTACCGCGAGCATAAAGTCAATCCATTTTCCGGCTGCCTGCCGATGCTGATTCAGATTCCAGTGTTTTTCGGCCTGTATAAAGCGCTGATGTATTCCATCGAACTGCGTCAATCGCCTCTGTTTTTCTGGATTCAGGATTTATCGGCCCCGGATCCCTATTACATCACCCCGATCATCATGGGCGCCACACAATTCATCTCGCAGAAGATGACCCCCGCCATGGGCGATCCGATGCAGCAGAAAATCATGCTGCTCATGCCGGTTGTTTTTACCTTTTTCTTTTTAAATTTCCCGTCAGGACTGGTCATTTACTGGTTATTCAATAATATTTTACAAATCGGCCAGCAATACTACATTAATAGAAAGCTGGCGTAGTGATACCATAAACACGGAGTTCAATATGAGTTCAAAGACATTGGACATTGAAGAAAAAACCATTGACGGCGCTATTGAAAAAGCGTGCCGTGATTTCGGTGTGCCGAGAGAAAAATTAAATATTGAAATTATTTCGGAAGGTTCCAACGGTTTTTTAGGCCTGATGGCCAAAAAGGCTAAGATCCGCGCCTCCCTGGTTTCGTTCGATATGGATTTTTCTTTAGATGACAGTCCTCGACCCGTCAGGCAGGAAACCAAACGGGTTGACTCAAAACCTGAAGCAAAACCAGATACAAGGCAGAGCGCAAAGCAAGAAACAAAACCTGACAGGAAGCCGGAAATCAGACAGGAGACAAAACCTGAGACAAAACATGCGGATAGACCCAAAGCTGAACATCGGGTTGCAAGGCCTGCGCCTGCGCCCAGACCGCGCGTCGCCCGACCCACACCTGTCCTGATAAAACCGACTACTCCATCCGCAGCTCCGGCTCCTCAGGAATCTCCGGTGCTGACTGTCCCGGTTGTTGTGGCGGTTGCCGCTACCACGCCAGCCGCGCTGAAAGCCAGAGACCTGCTTTCCGGCATATTAAGTAAAATGACCTTTGAATGCCAGGTGACGGCCACCGAAACAGACGACACGATTATCCTCAGCATCGCAGGCGACGAAAGCGGTCTTTTGATCGGCCGGCGCGGACAAAATCTGGACGCGCTTCAGTACATATTAAACAAGGCCATCAACAAATCCGACGCTGAACGCAAGATGATCGTCGTGGATTCGGAGGAATACCGAAAAAGAAGAGAAGAATCCCTGCTCGGCATGGCCGAGCGGATTCGTGATAAAGTCAAAAAAACACAGAAGCCCCTTTCGCTCAGCCACATGAACGCTCATGACCGCCGCATCATTCATCTGGCGTTACAGGAAGACGAATCGCTCGTCACCAAAAGCCGCGGTGAAGGTGAGTATCGGAAGGTCATTGTTCTGCCGGCCAGAAAGGGAAATACCGGCGGCGCGAGCAGAACCAGAAGCCGGCAATAGACTGGCCGAAGCGCCACCGTGAACAGGAAGGGAACGCGCGCCAACGTGCAAGCCCCGGACACCATCGCAGCCATCGCCACGCCTTTCGGTAGGGCGGGATTGGGCGTCATCCGAGTCAGCGGCCCTATGGCCCCTGAACTGGGGCGGCTTCTTTTCCGTCCCGCGCATCAAAATTGCAATTGGCAGAGCCATCATTTGTATCACGGTGACATTGTCACAGTTGACGGCACAACCATCCTGGACGAAGTGTTAGTAACCCTGATGCGCAAACCGAGCTCCTTCACCGGCGAGGACGTGCTCGAAATTTCCTGTCATGGCAACCCTCTGATCCTGCAAACCATTCTGGAACAATTGATGACGCTGGGCTGCCGCCCGGCCCGGCCCGGAGAATTCTCCGAGCGCGCATTTTTTAACGGCCGAATGGATTTGTCGCAGGCAGAGGCGCTCGCCGCCATGATTTCCGCCCAGTCGGCAAAAGCCTATCAAATCGGACTGGCCCAGTTAAAAGGATCGCTGGGCCGTAAAATCGGCGAACTGCGTACGTTGCTGATTGACGCGCTGGCGGGGCTGGAAGCAGCCATCGATTTTACCGACGACGTTTCAGAACACGAAACGCCCGTCACCCCCCCCCAAATCCATGCGGCTATCTATGGCATGAATTTACTTTTATCAACCTATCGGCAGGCTCGATTATTCACTGAGGGCATTCAAGCCGTCATTACCGGCAAGCCCAATGTGGGCAAATCCAGCCTGCTCAACAGCCTTACCGGCAGAAAAAAAGCGATTGTCACCGACATCCCCGGCACCACCCGGGATCTCATTACAGAGACGATCACCCTGGGCGGCCTTTGCGTGCACCTGACGGACACAGCCGGTATCCGGAAACCCCAGGATGCCATTGAAAAAGAAGGCATTGATCTGGTTTGGGAACATTTAGAGCAAGCCGACGTCATTGTGATTCTGCTCGACGGCAGCAAACCTCTGACGGAAGAAGATCAGCATATTCTGAAGCAAAATAAAAACCGCGACTGCAAGATACTTATTGCTGTCAATAAATCCGATCTACCGGCGGCCTGGCGGCCGGATCAGCTTCCGGATTATCCCCTGTCCGGCGTCAATCTGCTTAAAATATCGGCAAAATTCGGCGACGGACTCGATACGCTCCGGGAGGCCCTAACCGATTTAACCGGCAGCCACGACATGCTCAGCGACGGCGGCATGATCACCCAGTTGCGCCATAAACTGGCGCTGGAAAAGGCGCAGGCCAACCTCACGACAGCCCAGGAAAGCCTCACCACCGGTCACTCTCCCGAGTTCGCCGCCTTTGAACTCCGCTGCGCCCTGGAGGCCCTTGATGAAATCACCGGTCAAAAAATCCATGATGATGTCCTTCACAAAATTTTTTCCAGTTTCTGCATCGGCAAGTAAATTGAAAATCGACCCGCTTTATGTTAGGGTTGCAACAGTTTCAGAGATTGGCAGTATCGTTGTTTTTTTTGATGACCAGAATAAACGTTAATAAGGTGGAATCATGCGAATACATCCTTGTTTACTAGCCCTGATTCTTTTGTTTTGTTTTGCCATACCCGACGCATCCGCCCAGACAAAATGCATCAACGCCAATGGCGAAGCGGCGATTATAAGAAATGACACGCCCTCAGCCAAACTGGAAGCCATTGCCCGCGCCAAGTGGACGGCGATTGAGCAGGTCGTTGGCACGGAGATCAAGGCGCAGAGTTTTGTTCAGAACTTCACCCTGGTGGAAGACGTCATCAAAACAAAAACAGGCGGTGTGGTGAAGAGCTATAAAGTCGTCGGTGAAAACGTCAAAGACGACATCCTCAATGTTACAATTAACGCTTGTGTGGAACCCTCGCAAGCCAGGGAAGCCGTCTCTCAACTGGGATTAAACAGTTCTATCGCTCTTTTTATCCCGGCGCGCAAACCCGGCCGCAGCGGGGATGAATTTGAAGAAACCAATATTCTTTCCGAAACCCTTATCGGCAAATTGATCGAACAGGGTTATACCGTAGTCGACGTCGCTCCCACCCGTGCCATTGATGCGATGGAAGTGGAACGGGCCATGCGTTCCGGCAGCACACTGGCCCTGCGCGGCATGATGTATAAATTTTTATCCAATCTGATCATTATTGGAAAAGTGGATTACACAATTTCCACCAAAAAAGGCGAAAACATCGGCTACGGCCTTTCCATGCCGTTCAATAATGTCACCGTAAGGCTCAATTATCGGATCATTTCCAAAAATAACAAAACCGGAAACATGGAAATTTTGACAACCGGTGTGGAACAGGCCAAGGGACTGGCCAACAACGTCGAAGATGCCACCGCGGAAGCCATGAAGGAACTGGCCCAAAATCTTACGCCCGCCATTCTGGACAAAGTGTCTCAATACATCAAAGGCAACACCAAGAAAGTAGCCGTGAAGGTCAAGGGTGTTGATGACATCGATAAAGTTCTGGAAATCAAACAAATACTGCAGAGCATTGTCTGGGTATCGAGCGTGGAAGAAAAGCAGATGGGTGATTTTGTGGTCAGTTATCCCGAAAACACGCTGTATCTGGCTAACAGCATCAAGCAAAAAGGAAATTTAAAAATCGTGAACTTTTCACCTTATTCACTGACGCTGGAGTATCTGGAATGAAGAATAAATATTAGGAGGAAAACATGTTCAATTTGCGCGGAAAGTCCTGTTTTTTTAACTATTTTACTTTACCGGTTCTGTGCGTCGCCCTGCTTGCTTTTTCCGGCTGCGCCACGAAAATCAAAGTCAACATGCTCCAGCCCGCACAATATCATGAGGCATCCCTGACCAAAGCCGTCGCCGTTCTGCCTTTTAGTGGTCCCGGTGGACGGGAATTTGCCGCCGAAATCGAAGGGGTTCTGGTAGGAATCGGCATTGATGACAAACAGTATTTCACGCTGGTTGACCGCGCCTCCATCGACAAATCCATCAGCGAAATGCAGTTTTCACAAAGTGGACTGGTGGATCAGAAAACAGCCGTTAAACTCGGCAAGATGATCGGCGCTCAGGGAATTTATACGGGTGTCGTCACCCAAAACAACTATGATGACAGCCCTTATTCTGAAAGGCGTTCAACCTGCGTAAGATATGAACAGAAAAGAGACGACAAGGGAAAGACCTACCAGGGCGCGTGCATTCAATGGCGTTACTACAATGTCCGCTGTATGAAACGCGTCGCCAATTTTGCCGTTTCCCCCAAACTGGTCGATGTGACAACCGGCAGAATCCTTTATTCCCGTAATCTTTCCGCCATGACCAATTCCACAGGCTGTGAGGATACGCGCCCTGTTCAAAGCGAAACGGTCCTTCTGGAACAAGCAAAAGACTCCGTCAGGAAAGAGTTTCGGCGCGATATTGCTCCTTACTATGTCACCAGAGAAATCCGGCTTATGGATTCCACCGATGGAATTACATCGAAGGAAGCCATCGACAAGCTCAAACGAGGCATGGAATACGCAGATAAGGGTCGGATGGACAGTGCCTGCGAACTCTGGGGAGAAGCGCGCAATATCGCCGCCAACTCTCACGCCCTGCTGTATAATCTGGGCGTCTGCGCGGAAAGCCGCGGTGACCTGGATGCCGCTCTGTCCCTTTATAAACAGTCTGATCGAATACTGGGCAAGCCAGACGATGATATTTCACTGGCCCTGGGCCGCGCCGGTGAAGCTATTAAGAATCGCAACAAGCTCAAGGAACAACTGGGCGGTAAATAATTTCCCTGTTTTCGCCCTGTTCACCGGCATCTTACCTAAAGACACAGCCCCAGTATTTTCTCAACCATCTCGGGCGTGACATTAAATTTTTCACCCAGCTTCACCATGCCATGCGCCTTGAGCTGTTCGACAACGACGGGGATTGTCTCGGCCGTAATGCCGTAATCGCAAAGTCTTGTTTTAACTTGCATGCTTTCAAAAAATGCCCTGGTTTTATCGATGGCTTTATCCACGCGGGCATCTTCATCGCCTTGGGATATGCCCCAGACACGCTCGGCATATTGAAGGAGCTTTTGTTTTTTATCGTCCTTACGGATTTTAAGCATGGCCGGTAACAAAACCGCCAGCGTTTTGGCGTGATCTAATCCATGCAATGCCGTCAATTCATGGCCTACCATGTGCGTCGCCCAGTCCTGGGGCACGCCCGCACTGATCAGACCATTCAGGCCCAGTGTGGCACACCACATCAGATTGGCACGAACGTCATAATTTTGCGGATCGGTAAGAGCTTTCGGCCCTTCTTCTATCAATGTCAAAAGCAATCCTTCAGCAAAACGGTCCTGGATTTTTCCCGACACCGGGTAGGTCAGGTATTGCTCGGTGATATGGACGAATGTATCGACAACACCATTGCCGATCTGGCTTGCCGGCAATGTATATGTCTTTGTGGGATCCAGCACGGAAAATTTAGGAAACAACAGGGGATTCATAAAAGGCAATTTAGTCTTGGTAGCAAGCCGGGTAATGACCGCCCCGCTGTTCATCTCGGAGCCGCTTGCCGGAAGTGTCAGTACTGTGCCGAAGGGGATGGCTTGGCGTACGCCGCGACCATACGATTTAACGATGTCCCAGGGCTCGCCTGCATAATTTGCTGCCGCAGCAATGAATTTTGTTCCATCAATCACAGAGCCGCCACCCACCGCTAACAGGAAATCGATTTTTTGATTTCGCACCTTCTCTACGCATTGCATCAATGTTTCATAAGTGGGATTGGGCTCAATACCGGCAAATTCATCAATATCATAGCCCTGCAACGCGGCCTTTACCTCATCGAGCACACCATTGCGCTTGACGCTGCCGCCGCCATAGATAATCAGAATCTTTGATTCTTTTGATATTTCCTTGACGATATCTTTAATCGTCCCACTGCCAAAAATTATTTTTGTCGGGTTATAAAGAGTGAAATTATTCATATTACCTCCTTTTTTATTTTATGATCCGTAAACAATGAATATGTGTCTGGGAAGAACCATAAGAGAATTATTTTCACACGTCAATATAATAGTTTTGAGGGGCAAGGGGAGTGAAGTATGGTATGGGCTGTCTAAATTAGAAAATCAATAAATGCCGGGGACTGCTTTTTGAAAAAAATAACACTTCAACTTATATCCATACACATTAAGGACTCACCCCAGGCCGTCCCTCTCGCTGCGGCTTCACTTAAAGCGCAGCTCGATTCAGTGCCCTCCGACAGCCTGCGACTTGATGTGTCATTTCATGATTACACTGTCGATAACTCTGCCGATTTTATAGCAGAGGACATCTGTAGAAATATTCCGGATATGATCGGTTTCTCTACGTACCTGTGGAACAGGCATCTGGTACTTACAACCTGCCGTATCATAAAAGCGAAATTCCCGGCTGTAATACTCTTCGCCGGTGGCCCGGAAGCAACAGCACTTCCTTTAATACTGCTCGATTGCGCGCCCTTTGACTTTGTTATTAAAGGTGAGGGTGAGATCGTCCTGACAGAAGTAATCAACAGGCTGCTGAAAGGTGACACACTGGAAGACATACCCGGGGTCTTTTTAAAAGGTGCAAAGGCAAATCCCGGGAAAGACCAGCAGCCCGTCATGGACTTAAACGCCCTGCCCTCGCCTTTTCTTACGGGGACAATTGATCCATGCCAGTATTCCGGCCTGTTATGGGAACTCTCCCGCGGTTGTCCTTTTAAATGCGGTTTCTGTTTCGAATCACGGGGTGTGGCAGGCGTAAGGCAAATCTCTTTAGAACGTATCCGGAAAGAACTGGAGCTCTTCGAAGAAAAAAAAGTAACCCAGGTATTTGTACTGGACCCGACTTTTAACAGCGACATGAAGCGTGCAAAAAAAATTCTGCGCCTGATTCTTAAAACTGCGCCGCTGATTCATTTTACTTTTGAAATAAGAGCAGAGTTTATCGACAGTGAAATCGCGAAGCTCTTTGCCGGGATTCACTGCAGCCTCCAGGTTGGACTAGAGAGCGCTGTTCGCGAAGTCCTCGCCAATGTTAACAGAACACTCGACACCGTTAAATACGCTGAAAAAATAGCGCTGCTTAACTCGGCAGGCGCCATTTTCGGGCTTGACCTGATCTACGGACTCCCGGGCGATACGCCCGATGGATTCAAAGAGAGCCTGAATTATGCTCTGGGCTTGCAGCCGAACCATCTCGATATTTTCCCGCTGGCTGTTATACCGGGGACTGCACTCTATGATCAGGCAGAATCCTTCCTGCTGAACTCTCTCCAAGATGCCCCTTACACCCTTATCTCCTCGCCGGGTTTTTCAGGATCAGCAATGGCTGAAGCCGAACGGCTGAAAAATGCCTGTGAAATTTTTTACAACCGTGGGGGTGCTGCGGGCTGGATGTTCATGGCACTGGAGACCCTGAACCTTACCCCTTCTGACTTCCTTTCAGATTTTGCAGTGTATTTATCATCATGCGAAAAGCCTTTTGAGCTCACAAGAGGGGCGATTACGGTTATGCAATCTTCTTTTGTCAAGGAGCAGTTCGTCAGGCATAACCGAAAACATCTCTTCCCTGTGATGGAGGATATTATAACCATTCACGGTGCGCTGAATCGTTCGCTTTATGCAGGGCCACTCGTTACGGCAGGGAGCAGCAAATTTAATGATGAAACGGTGTTCTGTTTATCACCCGGAACTATTTCTCTTTCATTAAAATATAATTTCGATGAATTGATGACTGCCGGCGAACTTACATTTGAAGAATTCCTTGAGCACTATTCCACGAAGAAAACACACCTGGTTGTTTATAATTACGATGGCGCTGTTAAAACACTGACAATAGATCGCACTTTAAGCAGGCTGCTTTGCTCATTTACAGGTATCGCTTCACTTAAGGAAGTCTGCGGAAAAGAAAATATAAAAGCCCGGAAGAAGGTTTATGAATTCCTTGAATTTGCAGTTAAAGAACAGATGATCCATGCTATTTAAAACGTCTCACAAAGAGCAAACTGGAAAATCCGGCACAAAGCAGGCCGCCCACAGACCAGACACCAATGCCGATGGCGGTGGGAGCGAGATAGAGCGTGGCGGCGCCTACGGCCGGACCGATAAAAAGGCCCACCCCGATCATCGCTTCATGAAAACCGGCATTGGAACCATGATTCTCCGTCACATTCATGGAATAATAGAGAGATGAGTAATAGATGAGCCCGATCGACAGGCCGAAGCCAACTTGCGCGACTAAAAGTAATCCGATCGATGGCGACATGAGCAATCCGAAAAAGCAGACGATCATCAGCAGAAAAGACCCCGCCAGCCACCAAAAACGGTAATGCCAACCCGTCCATCGCCAAAAGGCCGCAAAAGCAGCCAGCCGGGCAAACATCCAGAGGGAACAGACAATGCCCGCCATGCCCGTTGAGAGGGAAAGTTTTTCCGCAATCGAGGGAATCAATGGAATGATGGTGTTGATCGCAACATAGGAAAAAGGGTTGGCGATCCAGGCCATCCGCAAGAACCTTTTGGTGTCAGCCGGAGAGACCGCCGGGGTCAGGTTCTCCTCATCACATGGACGATCCTTTTCTTTTTTCAACAATCTTGCGGCGCACGGCAGTAGGGCAAGCTCGACCGCCATAAGCCCAAGGGGAAGCCAAAACACACTGGCCATGCCCAATTTCTCAATCAGGATACCCGCTGTGAAGTATCCTACCGCGCTACCTGCAGCCCAAGTGACATTATAAATGCCGACCATCTTCGCAAGCTTCGCGCCAGACCTCTCACTGATCAGCGTTTCCAGCGCCGGCCAGATAAAACAAACCCCCACTGTCCACAAACAAAATACCATGATCTGCGCAGTCGCGGTAGTAAATACCATGCCCAGGGTAAGCGACAAAATGATACCGCAGCAGCCTATGTAAAGCATTCTGATGCACCCGTAGCGCTGGGCCAATTTGCCGCCCTGCCAGGCTGCGATAATATAGACAAAGCCGCCGAGTGCCGCCGTCAGCAGATTCTCCACCTCACCGAAATCGAATGTGCTCCTAAGGTAAAAAAAGAGGAAATTGGAATAGTAAACGGCGGCGTAACAATTGATGAACTCGATGAGATAAAATAAGGCCTTTGCCGGACTGATCATTATCAACTTTCAAAAATAATTAGGCCAGCAGGTCTTGAGCACGATTTGCATTGCTCCCGCTAATTAACAGGGCGCTGTTATCCCTGATTACAAAGGTCGCGACCGATTCTTTGTACATCTGGCCATCGGTGCGGTTACCAAATTAGCCCCATTTTTTTAAGCCGCTTTTAGAGGCTGAATTCTCTTTATTTCAGATTGATGCGATTGCTGCGCGTCCCAGAGATCAGAGGCGCGTTGTGCGTTTAGCCAAAATTCAGCCGTATTACCGAACAAACGGCTCAGACGCAGCGCCATGAGTGGCATTAGCGCGCGGCTCTCCCTTAACAATTCATTCACTGTTTGACGTGAAACACCAAGCGCTTTGGCAAGACCGGCAACATTGAGATTATAATCAGGCATAAAATCTTCTCTTAGTATTTCACCCGGATGCGTTGGCTTTACTTTTCTTTTCCCATTATATTTTATACTCATATTGCTACCTCTTTTTAATGATAATCAACTATTTCAACATCGCATGCATCACCGTCAATAAACCTGAAACATATCCTCCATTGGTCATTGATTGCTATTGCATATTGACCTGTCCTGTCATCCTTTAACGAATGCAGATGATTACTCGGCGGCACTTTTAAATCTTCGAGGCACGTTGCCAAATCTATATATTCAAGACGCCTTACCGCTCTTTTAAGAATATCCGGCTGAAATTTCTTCGATTTACCGGTAACGAACAAATCATGCGTATGTTTATCGGCAAATGTTTTTATCATGGGTGGTGTGTAACGAGTTGCGTGACAATTGTCAAGAAAAATTTATTTGTGAAACTCCAATGCCGAAAGCGAAGCGCATAACCACCTGATACCCTGGCGGGCACGCGAGGTAGCACGAGGTCACTCGTCGGAATTGGTTAGTTGAACAATCCCGCAAAGCGGAGGGGATAATGCCCCTCAGCTTGTTTTGGGGTATTATCCCCGTGATCTTATGGGAATTGGAAGAAGACCGCTATTCCCCTCTGTCATACCGGCGCAGGCCGGTATCCAGAAAATAAACGAACTGGATTACCCAGTCGCGCTGGGTAATGACAAAAAAAGTATGTCACTCCCGCGAAGATGAGTCGGGCGAAGTGCCCTCTAGGGTAAATCCAGGAAGTTTAAAAATAGTGGAGCCGGAGGCTCCCTGTAATAACGCGACCTCCCCCGGCTATAGCCGGGGGATTCCAAGTCGTGGGATTAAATGATTATTCGATTGTTCTCCAGGCGTAGGAACCGTTTAACGCGGTTATTTCTTCAGGTTGCGGAAATTGGGTTTTCGCTTCTCTATGAATGCCATCATGGCCTCGATACTCGCCGGACCGCCGGCCAGTCTGTCCATGGCCTCCCGCTCAATCTTCAGGGCAGTTTCGATACCCTCTTTATGCGCCATCTTGAGGCATCTTTTCGTTTCCAGCAAGGAAGTCAAGGGCCACTGCGCTATTTCAGCGGCTTTCGCCATCGCGTTTTGCATAAGCTCATCATCCTTGAACTTGCGGGAGGCTATTCCCACATCCAGTGCCTTATCGGCGTCAATCCATTCCGTGGTAAAAAGGAGCTCAGCCGCTCGCTGTGGCCCGATGAGCACTTGTAACATATAGCTGCTTGCAAATTCAGGAGCCATACCCAGGCTATTGAAAGGAAGTCGCATGCGCAAACTTTCACCTACATAGAGCACATCGGTATGGAACAGAATGGTTGCGCCTCCACCGACGGCAACCCCTTTGGCCGCGCCAACAAGCGGTTTATCAAAGTCAACAACCGCACGTTCCGTAATTCTATAAGCTTGCAGGGCTCCGGGAACTCCGGCGTCCCGCAAGTCCTGTCCCGCCGAAAAATCACTACCCGCACCGGTAATGACGACTACATTAACATCATCATTTACACGGGCTGCATCCAGCTCTGCGGCAAAAGCCGTCCATTGTTCGACGTTGAACGAGTTCTTCTTCTCCGGGCGGTTCAATGTCAATAACAGGATACCATCATTTAACTCCTTTAAAACCGTATTGCTCATCATCATACCTCTCTTTTGTTTCATATATTCCAGGAGCTTTTGCCCCGGTAGTTGTGCAAATCGCGGTAAACATAAAATATTAGCCGGATGCAGGGGATATAATACTTAACTCACCATTTTAATCAAGATAATTAAGCGTCCCTCTGTTTCCTTTTTCTGGCTCTCCCGCAGGTCTCATTATATCATTTACTGACGTAACTTTTCCTGCTATCCTTATTTCGCTTTTTGACCATCTGGGTGACTCCTGCTGTTTTTGGGTTATTGGCGTATCCCTTTATACAACAGGTCTCTCAGACGGTTCATTGAATATTATGATCAGTCCGTATAAGATTCAGGCAATAAGCTAACAGCGTCCCTCTGTTCTCCTCGACATCGAAGGCGACGTCATAAACAAATACCGGAAGCTGGATTGAAATGGATCGTACCGATTTTACATCCGTGGTCTTTGCAGGCGGCGGCTCCCGTTGCGCCTGGCAGGTTGGATTTTGGCAAGAGATTGCCCCTTTTCTGAAAAACGGGCCACGTGCGGTTGGCGCCGTCAGCGCCGGGGCAGCGATGGCCTGTTTTGTCTTTTCCGGCAATGCGTCAGCGGCCATGGCGTATTTCCAGGAAATCACGGGGCGCAATCCAAAGAATTTTTATCCTGAAAATCTGTTCAAAGGCGTTCCCCTGTTTCCGCATCTGGAGATGTATCGCAATACACTCCTTACGGTGTTTGATTCTGATGCTTTGAAAAACCTTCACCAGGGGCCTGACATCCGGGTCTTGCTTACCCGTCCGCCGGTATGGGCGCGACCAACCATGGCGATCCTTCTGGGCTTTCTGTGTTACCAGATCGAGAAATCACTTCTTGCCCCGTTGCATCCGAGACTGGCCATAGCAATCGGATTCCGGCCGGAAATCGTGTCCGTCCGGAGCTGTACGACGCCGGAGATGCTGGCCGAACTGATTCTAGCTTCATCCTGCACGCCGCCGTTTACGCCCGTCCTTTACTGGAACGGCTCGGTCGCGCTCGACGGGGGACTGATCGATAACGTGCCCGATCGGGCCATTGATGATGTTGGCGGGAATACGCTCTTCCTTTTAACCCGCAGCTATCGCCATCAATCCCTTCCATCGAATCCGGAGCACACCTACATACAGCCTTCCCGGCCGATCACCATTTCCAAATGGGATTACACCAATCCCACCGGTCTTCTGGAGACCTATGAACTAGGGAGGGAGGATGGAAAACGGTTCATACGATCCCGAATGGAGAGGCTGTGAAAACTTTTTCAGATGATTAGGGCCACATTGGGAACATCATAGGATGTCCCGATTGGGTTCCCATTTGAACTGGAATTCATCCATTTCCAGCCCGTCAAGGAATAAGTTAACAGCGGCCTTCTGTTTTCTACTTCCCTATTTTCCCCGGCTCCAGACTTCGTTGCCGTTGACAAAGGTATTGAGCACCCGGATTTCCCGAAGTGAATCGGGATTCACTTTGAGCGGGTTGCGGTCGAGGATGATCAGATCGGCATACTTGCCGGGTTCGATGCTTCCTATTCTTGTCTCCATGTTGATTTGCCAGGCGGCATAAATGGTCAGCGCTTTCAATCCATCGGGAACGGAGATCGCTTCATGCGGCCCGATGATTTCGCTCTCGCGGGTTTTTCGCGTCACCGCCGTCTGAAGCAGGCTGAGTGGCTCTTCCGGATACATGGGGGCGTCGGCATGCAGGGAATAATACAGCCCTGCCTTCCCAGTGCTCCCGACCGGCAGCATTTTTGAAGCACGTTCCGCGCCCAGGATATCGTCTCGCAGGGCTTTGCCGTAATAGTAAAGGTGATTAATATGGAAGCTGGGGGAAATTCCAAGTCGTTTCATTTTTCCCAGAAGTTCCGGAGGCAGGAGAACGCCATGTTCGATGCGGTGCCGCAAATTCATAGCCTTCGATTCCGACTGTATCCTGTCAAAAACCTCCAGAACTTCTTCGGTGGACCGGTCGCCCTGGGTGTGCACGCTGACCTGCCAGCCGAGTTCATGATACTTTTTGACCGCATTGAAAAAATCCTGCCGGCCGATGACGGTTTGCCCGCGGTGGTTGGCGGGGATTTTAAGCCCCTTGAGCATCAGTTCTGAATTCAGGTAAGGCTCCCTGACATACATGGACCCGGTGTAGGGAGAGCCGTCGTACCAGATTTTCATGCCGCTGATTTTGAAAAAGTCATCTCCATTTTCAACGGTTTTCGGGAACAGGTCGGGCGTTGAATGCAGAAGATACATGAAATGCCGCACGGTGGGCTTTTTGCGGGGCAGAAGGCCTGCGGCATCCAGCGCCCGGGAAATCAGCTTCGGTTGACCGGTGGAGAGATATTCATAAAGGATCAGAGCCTTGCCGTTCATAAGTCCCAGGGTGGTGATGCTGGTGAACCCGTTGCCCAGGTATTCTTCGTTGACTTTCAGAATGTTGTCCTTAATGTCGAATACCTTGAGCACGTCTTCGGACATCACCTTCACGGCTGCGGTTTCTGCAATAAAGCCGGTCAGGTTTCTCTTGTCGTCTTTTTCAAAGTAGCTTCCGGGGGCCGGGTCGGGTGTTGTTGCCGTAACGCCCATTTTTTTAAAGGCCAGGGTATTGGCCCAGGCCGAGTGTATGCTCTGGGCCAGGATGAGCAAGGGATGATCCGGAACCATGGCATCCAGAAAGCCGATGTCCGGCGCCGTAAGTCCGGTAACGAGCATCGGATCGAATCCCCTGCAGAAAATCCAGTGTCCTTTGGGGGTTTGGGCGACTGCTTGACGAAGCTTTGCCCATACCTCTTCTTTCGTCCGGTACGTAAAGCCGCTGAGATCGACATACCCGTGCAGATACGCGCTGAGATCCGGGTGCGTGTGAACGGCGATAAATCCCGGCATCAGGGTTTTGCCCTGAAGGTCGATGATCCGCGTGTCATCCCTTCTGTGTTTCAAAATCTCGTCTTTTGTGCCCGCCGCGACGATTTTGCCGTTTTCGACAAATACGGCTTCCAAGGCGCCGGCGGGCGTTTCGCTCATCGTGACGATGTCGCCGCCATGGAAGATCATCCGGTTGGGTCCCCCCGTTGTCGCGCATCCGGCGAAAAGCAATGTGAGCAAGGCGCAGGCGACAAGGTCCAGGAAATACCTGCTGGACGGGAGATTTTCTGACTTATTCTGATATTTTTTCTTTGACGGTCTAATCATGGTTTTACCCCTTTGCCATATTTTGAGGGATGCGGTGCGGACAGAAGTATAACGGAAGTGGTCCATGAGAGTCAATTTAATAGTCGTGGCATGATAAAGTTAATACAGCGTCCCTCAGTTTCGCCTTGTCATCTAAGATGTCCCTGTGTTGCTCTCAGCCCAATGCTGGTACGTAGGGCGCGGTCCCCTGGGCGCGCCCTGGCATTGCGTGATGTTCGGGGATAACCTACAAAAAGTTACCGAATTAGTGAGCTAGTACAACCGTCCCCTTTATTTCCCAATTTTAGGGGCGTCCCGCTTGGCGTCCCCGGGACTTGCGGTAGCTGGCAGAGCAGGGCGATGTCTGCGTTTCCGCCTTTTCCGTCGTTTCGCCGGCGCTTCATCGGTTGGCGTTTCCGTAATGATAGAAGAAGACGTCTCTGAAGGAAAGGCATCCCACCATGCCAGAGCGGATCGCTTTTCCCCTTTCAACTCCCCTTCGAGATGCATGTATGCCAGGGCGTCTGTAAATTCAGGTCTCTTGACGATGACAGAAGGACGACGCGGCGGCACTCTGTGAAGCAAGTGCTGCATGGCGAGGATGCTGCGCAGTTGGTTTACGACCCTTCCGGGAATACTCACGGTCCTCGCGCACTCTTCAATGAACTCTGTGCACACGGCATCCTGTGTCAACCGGCTGGGGATACCATCCCGGTGGCTTGCCAGCGCTTTTTCTTCCAGGAGGGGACCGAAGAATGCGGCAAAGAAAAGCGATGGGGATGGCGATATGCCCATTTGGCATTGTTGATCGAGGTATCCAAGATTTGTGTGCATGATGTTCAGACGATGGGTGTTTCCGCTGAGCCACAGACTTAGCCCGGGAAAAAGGGCGGCAAGGAGTCCGCTTATGTGCAGCAGACCGAAAGCCGGTCGTGCAGCGCCAAACAGGAAGAGTTTCAACATCTCTTCATAGAGCCTTCCCGGCGACGCACGGGAAATGGTGGAGGACAACTCACAGAGGGTTTCCCACGCCGCAGGTTCGATGACAAAATTATGGGAAGCCGCAAAACGAACGGCGCGGAGCATGCGCACCGGGCCTTCCGTAAATCGTACATATGGGTCGCCGATGGGGCGAATGAGCCCCCCGCGGAGGTCGCCCAGTCCGGTCGAGTAGTCAATGACCGAATAGTCTGCGATATTGTAGGCAAGGGCATTGATCGTAAAGTCACGGCGGAGGGCATCTTGTTCCGGCGTGCCAAAGACATTGTCACGCAGCACCATTCCGGAGTCATCCTTGAGGTGACGCGGCTTGTGGTTATTGGAAACCGGCCTCTCCATATCCGATTCATCAGAGAGGGCATCAGCCCGAAAGGTGGAAACTTCGAGGATTTCGTCTGCAAAGTGCAGATGGGCCAGCCTGAAACGGCGGCCGACAAGACGGCAATTGCGAAAGAGACGTTTGATCTGACCGGGCCTGGCGTCTGTTGCGATGTCGAAGTCTTTGGGTGTGCGCTCTAAGAGCAGGTCACGGACGCACCCTCCGATCAAATAAGCAATGAAGCCGTTGTCGCGGAGTCGGTAAAGTGTCTGGAGAACATTCCGGTTTACCTTTTTCCGGGAGATCCGGTGTTCTTTCCGGGGAATGATTTGTGGCTGCATAGCTTCTAACATAGCACACCAAATCGAAAAAGCAAGATTTCGCGTCATTTACCATGGATTGGAAGGCCATTGGGGATGCTGTTAAGAAATTAAGTTATTAATGAATGAGTCGGTAGTTATTCTCCCGCGCAATCATTTCGCCCCTTTCAACCGCATAACTGACGGCCCTGTTTTTAAAAGGGAGAAACAAAGCGGAAAGGAATAAGCAAATCTATCGAGCGCATATCCAGCATGGTTATACGCTGAAGGCTATTGCCGATTATCTGGGGATTTATTACACGACTGTGAGCAAGGTCATTAAGGAGCTGGAAGAAAACTGATATTTCAAGACCTGACCCCAGTTTTGTTCTGACCCCAGTTTTGTTCCTCTTATCTATTCCTGGTGCACTTGCAAATTGAATCCACCCTCTCCAAACACATCCCAATCTTGTCCAGACAAAAGTTTTGTCTCAACCATCTTTTTCTTGACAGGTTCCATTTTTTAATTTACTTTTCCATCAAACGATGGAATCAATGAATGGAACAATTAGCATGGCAACGCCTTTAGAAAAAGCCCGTAAGGACCCCGAGTCCATGAAAGCCCGCATCCTCCATATCGCCCGCCGTTTTTTCGGCGAATACGGTTATCACGGAACCACCACCCGCATGATTGCCAAAGAGGCAGGCATCGACAGCTCCACGCTGCATTATCACTGGGGCGACAAGAAAGACCTTTACGAAGCCGTCATCGTCGACATTAATAAGGATCTCGGACAGAAATTGATAGCTGTCGAGAAACGCATCCACGGCCTTCCTCTCGATCAACGCATGGCTATCGCGATTGATGCCATGACGGATTACCTGTTTAAATTCCCGGAAGTATCCAACCTCGTCCTTTTCCACTATTTCAGTAAAACCCGTGATGCTCTTGATCTGCGGGTTCCTGAATTTACCGCCGATATCGCCCGCTCCATGGGCCTGACCCGGGACAGAAAAACCACATCTCCACGAGCCAAAATTGAAGTATTGGCTGTTATGAATGCCATCCATAATTTTATTTCCGGGGAAAAATTCTTCCGCCCCATCGTGAATTTGAACCGGAAGGACTACATTTCAATCGTCAAGGAAACTTTGAAATTTGTCCTGATCGGGTCTTTCGTAGAGCGTGAAAAAAAACAAAAGTCGTCCTGATGGCCCTGTTTTGATCCTATCTCCCTTAAACAAGAGGGAATCAAAGATAGTCAAGGAGGATGTTATGGAGATTGCGAAACGCACGGCGTTAGTAACAGGAGGTGCTTCCGGTCTGGGAGCGGCGGCAGTAAGGCGAATCGTCAAGGCCGGCGGAAATGTAGCCATATTCGATGTCCAGCAGGAAAAAGGCAATGCGCTGGCCTCCGAGCTGGGCCAGAGCGTACTTTTCTGTCTGACCGACGTAACCAGCGAAGAAAGCGTAAACAAGAGTATCGCCAGGGCCAGAGAGCATTTCGGCGGCATTCACTTCTGTGTCAACGCCGCCGGAACAGGATGGGTCGAACGAACCGTCTCTAAAAACGGCCCCCATTCCCTGCCCGTTTTTGAGCAGATCCTCCGCCTCAACCTGCTGGGCACTTTCAATGTCGCCAGCAAGGCCGCTTTCGCCATGAGCGCGAACGAACCGAATGACAAAGGCGAAAGGGGTGTGATCGTCAATGTATCCAGCACGGCGGCCTTCGATGGCCAGATCGGCCAGGCCGCTTACGCCGCCTCCAAAGGAGCGGTGGTCGGCATGACCCTGCCGATGGCCCGGGATCTTGCCGGTCTCGGGATTCGTGTCGTTACGATCGCGCCGGGACTTTTTAACACGCCGCTTTTAGCCATGCTGCCCGAAGAGTCTATCAAGGTCCTGAACAATTCCGTTCCTTTCCCCAGAAGGATCGGCGACCCGGACGAATTCGCCCTGCTCATCGAGCAGATCTTCTTGAATCCCTATTTAAACGGCGAGGTCATCAGGCTGGATGGGGCGCTTCGCATGGCGCCCAAATAGGAGTGAAGCCCGCTGTAACAAAACAGCGTCATTGATGGAAAAAGTGTTACCGGCATTGGGACACATGTCTTTGCAGTCCCTGAAGTTTCTTAGGAGGAAATCATGAAAGAAAAAGTTTACATCATCGGCGTGGGAATGATTCCGATCAGCAAGATGGCCGGAACATATGAATCCATGTGCGCAGAGGCCATCCGGGAAGCGATGGAGGATGCAGGCCTGAGTTATGAAGGCGATAAAGACGCCATCGGGGGAATCTGGTATGGCAATTGTGTTCAAGGCATGCTCACCAGTCAGCATTGTGTTCGCGGGCAGGTGGTGCTCCGTCGCCTGAATTTTGAGAAAATGCCTATCGTCAATGTGGAGAACGCCTGTGCCACAGCGACAACGGCTCTGAATCAGGCCGTGAATCATATCCTGGCCGGCGTATCAGAGCTTGGGTTGGCCGTCGGCATCGAAAAAATGCTTCCGGATCTGGAAAATCTGGATAAATACCCCGAAATCAAAGCGGCCCTTCCTTACATGGGACTGGCCGCCTTCTGGGCCGGATGCGAACAGGACCGCAAAGACCAGTACATTGAGCATTGGCGACATCAGAAATCGGAAATTCTGGGCATCCCCTACGAAGAAACCACCGTCGGGGGCGATCGCAGTCCCTTCATGGATTACTATGCCGTCAAGGCCCTGCAGGGCATGAAAAAATACGGTTACACCCAGGAACAACTGGCCAGGATCTGCGCCAAAACCCATCACCACAGTACAATGAATCCCAAGGCCCAGTATCAGAAAGACATGACGTGGGAGGAAGTCATGGCGGACAAACTGGTCACTTATCCTCTGACCCGTCCCATGTGCGCTCCCACAGGCGAAGGTTGTGCCGCCGCTATCGTCTGTTCGGAAAGATACCTGAAGGAGCATTCCGCCATCAAAGATCCCCTGCTGATCAGGGCATCGATATTGATCTCCGGTCGGAACCGCGGCGATTATGACCAGGACATTTCAGGCCGGGGAGCGGAAATTGCTTTTCGTCAGGCCGGGTTGACCCCCAAAGACATCGATCTCCTCGAAGTTCACGATGCCACCACCTTTGGTGAAATCTATCAGACAGCGCAGGCCGGCTTCTGCAAACCAGAGCATGCCGGGGAATATTGCTCATCCGGAGCAACATCCCTTGGGGGTGAGCTCCCCACAAATGTGAGTGGCGGTCTGATTTCGCGTGGCCATCCCGTCGGCTGTACCGGTCTGGCCCAGGTGTATGAGCTCGCCACGCAACTGCGCGGGCGAGCGGGATTGCGTCAGGTGAAAGGCGCCAGAATCGGCATGCATATCAATGGCGGCGGGGTCGTCGGCGTGGAGGAGGCCTCTCTGGGGATTGATATCCTGGAAAAGGCATAGGGGGCAAAAATGGACATTATCCAATATTCGGAGGAACACCGTATCTTCAGGAACACCCTGAGGAAGTATCTGGAGAAGGAAGTCATCCCTCACGTCGAGGAATGGGAAGAAGCGGGCATTGTCCCCCGCACCGCCTGGAAAGGTATGGGTGAACAGGGCTTTCTGGCCATGCACGTCCCGGAGGAATACGGCGGCTTCGGCGCCGACTTTCTGTATTCCGTCATCGTAACGGAAGAGCTTTGCCGAACCAACCATACTGGCCTTGCAGCATCCCTGCACAGCGATATCATCGTGCCTTACATCGAGGCCTTCGGGACCAAAGAGCAGAAAAGGAAATATCTTCCGGGGTGCGTCACCGGGGACATCATTACAGCCATTGCCATGACGGAACCCAATACGGGAAGCGATCTGGCCGCCATCAAAACAACCGCCGTGGAAAGGGATGATTTTTTCGTCATCAATGGTCAGAAGACTTTTATCAGCAACGGCATCAACTGCGATCTGGTCATCGTGGCAGCCAAAGATCCGGCGGAGACAAACCCCCATAGTGCCGTTGACCTTTTTCTGGTGGAGGCGGGCACACCGGGATTCGAAAAAGGCAAGCGCATCAAGAAAGTCGGCTGGCACAGTCAGGATACTGCGGAACTCTATTTCACAGACTGCCGGATCCCCCGTACCAATCGCCTGGGAGAAAAAGGTTCGGGATTCCTCAACCTCATGCTGAAACTTCAGCAGGAAAGGCTGGTCTGTGCTATTGCCGCGGTGGCCGCTGCGGAATTCATTATGGACCTGACGATCAACTATTGCAAACAGAGAACAGCCTTCGGACGACCGATATCCAAATTTCAACACAGCCAGTTCGAGCTGGTGGAGATGATGACGGAGATCAAACTGGGAAGGACCTTCATCGACAAGCTGATCGTCGATCATATGGAAGGTAAAAATATCGTGGTGGATGTATCCATGGCCAAATACTGGACGACGGACATGGCCTGCCGGATAGCAGACCGGGGTGTCCAGCTTTTTGGCGGCTACGGCTACTGCGAGGAATACCCTATCGCCCGCGCCTGGCGGGATACCAGGGTGCTGAGGATTTTTGCCGGAACCAATGAGATTATGAAAGGAATTGCGGCTCGCTTCATGGGGCTATAGTGGATGATGATTGGGGTCAGATGATTGGGGTCAGGTCTTGAAATATTAGTTTATTCATGAGAACAAGGTTGCCTCATAAATGATCCGGGAGGCAATCATATCAAGACCTCTGAGGGCCAGATTATTTTGGGAAAAGAGACGTTTGTAGATTCGCACAGGCACAGGGATTTATTGTATGACCAGCAACCGGTTAAAGAGATTCCCCGAACCCAGAGATACTTAAACCGGCCAAAGCTGACGGCCCTGTTTTTAAAAGGAAGAAACCAAGCGGAAAGGAATAAACAAATCCATCGAGCGCATATCCAACATGGTTATACGCTGAAGGCGATTGCCGATTATCTGGGGATTCATTACACGACTGTGAGCAAGGTCATTAAGACGCTGGGAGAAAACTGATATTTCAAGACCTGACCCCAATCTTCCGTGGATTGAAACATGTGGCATGATCTGCAAAGCCACCTTACCTCCAGGTCGCGCCCCGCGCGGGCGCGTGGATTGAAACGAGTATATGACCGATGAAGAAAAGTCGGAAATTTGTCGCGCCCCGCGTGGGCGCGTGGATTGAAACGGTTATTCTATTGATAGTGTCACGTATTGGCACGTCGCGTCCAGCTTGGCCCCATTGAAGGCTAATAGGCGTGCTCGGGGAGCCCGCCCTACGGTTATCGTTGCCCCTATGCGGGGCATGTGGATTGAAACTGACGGAACCTATTTACGGGGGCGTTCGGGTGACAAAGGGTCGGCGGGAAACGCTCATACTTCAAGACCTGCCCTCATTACTCAAATTTGCAATCATTAAAAGGGGACAACGCTATTTATTTAATCCTTACACATTCGTTCTTGAAGCATTTTGAAGCATTACTGAACTTTACTGTCATGCCGCGTTAATTTTTGTTTTCGACCGAAGCGAATAATCGGGACGTAATTTTTGGTAGAGAAACTCCGGCGCAAAATCGGCGCCGTTCGGCCAGACGAGTGTTTCCAGTTCTTTGTGGACGGAAAATTTTGCAAACAGAACCTTGTCCTTCAACGATTCGAACATTTCGCCCCACAGTTCGTTCTGGAAATCCACTTCACCTTCTGTTGCATCGGCAAATTTCAGCCAGATTCGATATTCACCTTTATATTCAGCTTCAGTTAATTTGGGTAGCATGGTATTACTCCAATGGTTTGATTTGCTGTAATGCTTTTCTTTCACGAGCCAAGATCCAGTCCTCATTTAGCTCGCCCTTGTGATATTCGCGCCACTCTTGAACCAACCCGAGGACACGTGGCGGCAAACGACCTTCAATAACCTCTCCCGTACCAATTGCAATCACGGCCTCATAATCACCGTACTTTGCGTGAAAGTGCGAAGGCGTATGGTCATTATAGTACATTGCTATGATAATTCCAAGAAAACGGCTGATCTCCGGCAAAATTTCCCTCCTAGTGGTTTTTTGTTTTTAATCAGCTTATTGCAAATGGAAATTTGTACCATTCCTTCTTGAACCTAACCATAAACCAAAACGTCGGGCGATGTCAATATTTATTCACTAATTCCGGTAAGATAAAGGTACAAGGGGGCTGCTGATGGATGCATTCAGTGAACAACACTTAATTCAATTCCCCTGGCCTCGCACCAGAAGCATTGCCAGATGCATCTAGTAAAAATACTAGACTTGTCTAGCAAATAGCGTATAATGCATCCATGGCTAAACTATATGAAAGATCATTTGTAGCGCAATTGGAGCAACGGCTTTCTGTCGGTCAGCCACTTATCCAGGTGCTGGTCGGCCCGCGTCAGGTTGGAAAAACAACCGGGGTAAAGCAACTTCTAGCTCGATATCCTTATGCCACTCATTATGCCAATGCCGATGATATTTTGACCACTGATCGCACCTGGCTAATCGAGCAGTGGCAAAAAGCCTTACTATTAGGCAAGAAGACGCTACTGGTGATTGACGAAATTCAAAAGGTTTCAAACTGGTCGGAAACGGTTAAGTCCTTATGGGATAAAGCGTCCAAAGCGTTGCGGGTAATCATTTTAGGCTCAAGTTCTTTGCAGTTGCAGAAAGGCCTTACGGAAAGTCTTGCCGGACGTTTCGAGTTAATCCGAACCTATCAATGGTCGTTCGATGAGTTGAAGCACGCTTTTAAATATGATCTTGACCGCTATCTGATGTATGGAGGCTATCCGGGAGCAGTTGCCTATGAAAATGAGTTTGACCGCTGGTATGGCTATCTGAAAGATTCTATTGTTGAGTCAGTTGTCGGCAAGGATATTCTACTCAATCATAAAGTAGGCAACCCCGCCCTGTTTCGCCAGGCATTTGAGATTTTATGCCACTATCCGGCACAGGAGATAAGTTACACCAAATTGTTGGGGCAGCTTCAGGAGAAAGGAAATACCGACCTGGTCAAATATTATATCGAGCTTTATTCCGGTGCATTCCTCATTCATCCGCTGGAAAAATATTCGGCGAAAAATTATCTATCTCGTGGCTCAAGCCCTAAGGTGCTTGTTTCCTGTCCTGCTTTATACACGATGCATGAAGGGGCACAAGTCCTGGCCGATCCTGAAAAACGGGGACGAATCTTTGAGGCCGCTGTGGGTACGCAGCTTTTACAACTGCCGGGGGATCTGTATTATTGGCGCGAGAAGCAAAAAGAGGTTGATTTTGTTTATAAGTATCAGGGGCTGATTTATGCTGTGGAGGTTAAATCGGGCCGCAGAAAATTATCCCAAGGATTAAATGCCTTTATGGTAAAGTTTCCGAAAGCGCGTCCAGTTATCATCACCCCCGAAAATTTTGCTCAATTTTCTGAAAATTCTCGTAAATTTTTGGACACCATCGCAGTTTAGATTCAGGGGATATAACACTTATTTATTGCCATAAAGAAAATGGGAGCGTTCCATTAAAGAACCGTCAGCGGTTTGTATTAAAAAGGGACAACGGTTCTATTGAAACGGTATATCGATACGGATTTTCATCACGGCTTTTTTGACCGCTTCCGGTTTGCCTGCTGCATGCAGGCGGGGCATGTGCGCATCACTGGGCCCGAACAGGGCGAAGAGCCCCGGAGTCATTACAATGCCGGCGCAAGCCGACTGGGGCCGTGCGTAGTAACCCGCATCTTCCGCATCATCATAGGGTTTGATCACTTTTAACGATTTCGCCGGATACCAGTCAATTCGTTCCGTATTGATTATGGAAGTGTGTATATCCAGATAGCGCCGGTGAGACTCCAGTTCCGCCAGATCATCACGTGGATCAACAGTGGTATAACTGAATACTTTCAGAATAATATCATCGCCGTGAATCTTTTTTTCCATCTCCGGTGTGTTTTCATTGAGCGCCAATAATTCGCTAAAGATAATTTTCCAAACCGGATTTGTGAAATAATTTCTCCACTGACTCAGTTGATCAACAATCATAAATTTTCACTCAAAAATAGCCCATTAAGTTGTTAGTATGCCTGGATAATGTAGTACGGGTTTTTAAACCCGATACACCACGCGCACCTGAAGGTACGCACTACCATTTTCATCCCGCTTTTTGACGGCAAGCACCATAAGTGTTTCACAAAGTATTTAATAATGATCGTCGGCTTTGGCCTTTCCTTTGAACAGGCGGTAAACAAATATCGTATAGCCGATCACAATCGGCATACCGATCAAAGCAATGACGGCCATTATCTGCAATGTGTAGAGCCCGGTTGAACTGTTATAAATCGTCAAGCTCAGATTCGGGTCATTGGAGGCGGTAATCAAATTGGGAAACTGTGCCGCGCCTGCGGCCAGAAACAGGCCGATAAATGAAAAAGACGACTCCCAAAACGGGGCGGCGTCATTTTTTTTGCCGAGCGAAAAAAACAATCCAATAAGTCCCGCAAATGTGAACACAACAGCCACGTAAAACAAAATATTCCCCGACAGACGGGGAAATGTTACGGTCAACACCACAAAATAAAGCACCGCCACGATGGCATTAATCCACATTAAAATCCGCACGGCTTTGAAAGAACGCTCCTGCAATTCTCCTTCCGTTTTCATGACAGCCCAGGACGCGCCCTGCAGTAATATCGCAGCCAGACCGGTGATACCGAATAACAGCGGCACAGGACGAAGCAGGGTGAAAAAGCTTCCGGTGTATTCCATTCTTCCGTCCAGCGGCACGCCGTAGATCACATTGCCCAAAGCCACGCCAAACAACAAGGCCGCCAAAGCGCTTCCGCCGACCAAAGCTTTTTCCCACAGACTTGCGCGTACGGGGTCATTCGCTCGAAATTCCATCGAAACCGCCCGGAAAATCAGCGCGAACAAAACCAGCATCATCGCCAGATAAAAGCCGGAAAACGCGGTAGCATAAGCATGAGGAAAAGCCGCAAACAGCGCGCCACCGCCGGTAATCAGCCAAACTTCATTGCCGTCCCAGACCGGGCCGATGGACGCAAGCAGTGTGTCCCTTTCTTCTTTATTGACTCCCAGAAACGGCAACAGGGCTGCCACACCAAGATCGAATCCATCCAAAAGCGCGTAGCCGAGCAACAGGACGAAAATTAAAATAAACCACAGGATTTGAAAATTCTGGATATTTTCCATCTCCGCTATCCCCCCATTCTAAATATCCTTCTGCCTATCTTTACGAAGTCGCCGGACCCTGTTTAACGATTTTGACGAACAGTAAAACAAACATGACAAACAGCAACAGGTAAATCAGAGAAAACATGACTAAGCTGAAGGCAATTTCACCGGCCGACACCACCACCGACGCTGCGTTGGCGGTTTTCATCAAGCCATAGATAATCCAGGGCTGCCTGCCAACCTCGGCGGTAATCCAGCCTGTTTCATGTGCCAGATGCGGCAGCGGAATCAGGAAGGGAAGACAAAACAGATACCACTTTGCGGTGTAAAGTTTTCCCGTCCACAGAAGCCACGCCCCCAGAAGCCCCAGGGCAATGAAGATCATGCCCAGCCCCACCATGATATGATAGGATTGAAACACCAGATTCACCGGCGGCCAGTTTTCCTTCAAAACATCATTCAGGCCTTTTATTTCCGAATTAAAATCGAAGTTATACAGAAAGCTTAAACCCTTGGGGATATAAATGCCGTAGGTTTTTTCCTTAGCCTCATCAACATACCCGATAACGTAAATATTCGCGCCACGGGTTGTATTAAAGAGCCCTTCCATGGCCGCCGCTTTCACCGGCTGAGTATTGATGACCTGAATCGCATGGCTGTGTGCCGCGCCCAACTGCAGAAGCGGCGTGATCGCAAAAAGAATGATGCCGATTTTCAGCATCGTCCTGGCGGTTTGACCATGCAGACCTTTCCGAACATAGTAACCGGCAATACCGCAAACCATGACGGCACTGGTGATCCAGGTGGCCAATACGGTGTGAAGAAACCGGTTAACAGTGGACGGATTAAAAACAGCTGCGCTAAAGTCGGTCAGAATAACCTTTCCGGCGGCGTTGATTTCATATCCGGCAGGCGTCTGCATCCAGGAATTGGCCACAATAATCCAGAATGCGGAAAGATGACCGCCGATAAACACCAACAGAGCAGCCAGCCAGTAAACGCCGGGCGATACTTTTTTTCTGCCAAAAATCAGAACGCCGATAAAAACAGATTCCAGAAAAAAAGCAATGATGCCTTCGGCGGCCAGAATCGGTCCGAAAATATCCCCCACCGCGCGCGAATATTCAGACCAGTTGGTGCCAAAGGAAAATTCCATGACAATGCCGGTGGCCGCGCCGACAACAAAAATCAGCCCCAGCAATCTGGCAAGAAAATCAGTGATTTTTCGATAGATGTCGTCTTTTTTAACGAGATGCAACGTCTCTGAAATCAGAATGACCAAAGCGGTGCCCAGCGTCATGGCCGGGAAAAGAAAATGGAATCCAATGGTAAAGGCGAATTGAATGCGGGCAAGCAGTAACGCGTCCATAGCTGCCTCCATTATTTGAGTACAGGCAGGATATAGAATCGCCTTAATTTTTTCAATCAATTAATTTTTTATTGTCAATTAACGGGCAAATGTATTATTGTACATTCACAAATTCAGTAACCAGGAATAATATCATGGCCAACCTTATGAGATGTAAAGCTTGCGGCTTTGTTACAGATCAGGGGAAAATCAAGGATGTCTGCCCGGCCTGCGGTGTCCCGGCCAAGATGTTTGAGCCTTATACACATCCTGTATCCCTCAAGAGACGAAGGATTCTTGACCTGCATGCCCATCCGGTGATGGTTCATTTTCCGCAAGCCCTCGCTTTAACGCTGTTTCTTCTTTCCTTCTTCGCTTTTTTTGTTCCGCAGGTCCTGCTGGAAACCCTTTCTTCCACGATAAAAGTCCTGTCGGCTCTGCTGCCGTTCTTTTTGGTCGGGGCAATCGCCACGGGTCTTATGGACGGCAAATTAAGATTTCGAAAAGTCACAACACCTTTGCTGAAAAAGAAAATCATCCTGAGTCTGATTTTTTTCATCACCGCCATCGTTTTGGCTGCTCTTGCTTTATTTGCGCAACTGTTGACGTTTCCAATTCACTTACTCTATTTCTTGCTGACCATCATCGCCTCGCTCTGCGGTGCCTTACTCGGTCTCATTGGCGGCAAGCTTTTAGACGCAAAGTTCCCCGGTTAATTCTACCGGTTTAGCCATAATCAAAATTCCCCCCGTAATCGTTTGAAAACTTTATTTCGTTTGCGGTGGGAAACAAGGTCAATTGAAAGTGAAACAACGATGCAATCAGATCATTTTGACATAGTCATTCAGGGCGGAACGCTGCTGACGATGTCCGCAAAGATGGAAATTATTGAAGACGCCGTAGTCGGCATTAAAGATGGCCGCATCGCCTTGGTGGACAAAAACCGCAACCTCCCGGCCCCAAAAATCATTGATGCGGACGGCTGTCTTGTTTTACCGGGGCTAATCAATACGCACACCCATTTGCCAATGGTCTGCTTTCGGGGCATGGCAGATGATCTGCCGCTGATGGACTGGCTCACCAAACACATCTTTCCGGCGGAGGCGCGCTTCGTCAACAAGAAAATGGTTTACGACGGCTCGATGCTGGCAATGGCCGAAATGATCCTTTCCGGAACAACAACGTTTTGCGACGGATATTTTTTTGAAAATCAGATTGCCGAAGCCGTGCAAGCCTGCGGCATGCGCGCCGTGGTTTCCCAGGGGTTCGCCGATTTCGCCACGCCGGACAATCCCAAGTTCGAAAAAATGATGGCGGCGGCAGAGCGGTTTGTCGCACGCTGGCAATCATGCGCGCCCATGATCACGCCGGCTTTCTTCTGTCATTCTCCCTATACCTGTTCTCCGCAAACATTAGTAAACGTGAAGGCCGCAGCCCGCGAGGCCGGGATTCTGTACCTGACGCACCTTCTGGAAAACAAAGACGAGATCGACACGATTGAAAAACGCTACGGTAAGAAACCGGTGTGGCATCTTTTCGATCTGGGTGTGCTGGATCATCAAACCATCGCCGTACATTGCAACTGGCTAGGCCCCGAAGACATCGCGATCTTCGCCGATCTGGGCGTCAGGGTGTCCCACAATCCGGCCAGTTCCATGAAGCTGGCCGCAGGCGTCGCGCCCGTTCCACAAATGCTTGAAAGAGGCATAGCGGTCGGCCTGGGCACGGACGGCTCCGCCAGCAACAATGCCCTGGACATGTTCCGGGAAATGGACACGGCGGCAAAAATTCATAAAGTAACCATGCTGGATCCCACCGCCATGAACGCCCAAACCGTTTTATGCATGGCCACGATCGGCGGCGCTCGCGTCCTGGGGCTGGATAACCTGATCGGCTCCATCGAGGCAGGTAAACAGGCGGATATCATCGTTGTGGATATGAACCAGCCTCACCTGACACCGATTTACAATCCCTATTCCCAGCTTGTATATGCCGCGCGCGGCGCGGATGTGAAAACCAGCATCATTAACGGCAAGATCATCATGGAAGAAAGAAGGTTGCAAACCATCGACCTTACGCAAACCATGGATAATGTCCGCAAGATTGTCTCTCATATTACAGCGGAAATAATTTCAGATACCGGCCGTAGCCTTCCTTTTCCAGTTCCTCTTTCGGGATAAACCGCAGAGCCGCCGAATTCATACAGTAGCGCATGCCGGTAGGCTGCGGGCCATCCGGAAACACGTGGCCCAGATGGGAACCGGCGTGCCGGCTGCGGACTTCCGTCCGGGTCGAAAAGAGACTATGGTCTTCTTTTTTCACAATGTTTTCCGGAGCCAGGGGCTGTGTAAAACTGGGCCAGCCGGTTTCGGAATCATATTTGTCGAGCGAACTGAAAAGCGGCTCTCCGGAAACAATGTCCACGTAAATGCCTTCTTTTTTATTATGGACGTATTCATTCTGAAAAGGCGGTTCCGTCCCGTTTTTCTGCGTGACGTCATATTGCATCTCCGTGAGATTTTTCTTCAAGGCCGCATCGTCCGGCTTGCCGTATCGGGGGACATCGGCAGATGCGCCGTTTTGATCACCCTTCCAGACCTTCTGAATAAATCCCTCGCGGCCTGATCCGCTGCGATAGTTTTTGTAGTGTAGCGGATTCTTTTCGGCATAATTCTGATGGTAATCTTCCGCCGCATAGAATTTAGCAAAGGGGATGGTCTTTGTGACAATCGGCCTGTCAAATTTCCCCGATTTTGTGAGCTTTGCCAAGACCTGCCGGGCTGCTTGTTTTTCTTCATCATTGGCATAAAAGACGGCGCTCTCATAGCCGGGCCCGCGGTCGGCAAACTGGCCTCCCGCATCCGTCGGATCAATATGCCTGAAAAAGTAAGTCAATATCTGTTCATAGGAAACCTGCCATGGATCGTAATGCACCTGAACCGCTTCAATATATCCCAATGCCGAGTAGGTTTGATAAGCAGGCGCCTCCGGTGCATTGCCTGCATAACCGGAAACAACCTTCAAGACGCCGGGCAGCTTTTTCATATCGGATTCCACGCACCAGAAACAGCCGCCGGCCAGTGTGGCAACGGCCGTATTTTGTGTATCATTCGTTTTTGTCATGTTTTTATTTACCTCCGATTGTTGGGTATTGCCACTCTGACAAGCCAATATTAAACTAAACAAAATCATATAAATGAATATTTTTTTCATCTCGTCTCTCCTGCCGCTTAACGTCAATAATATACATATAGAGCTTAACGATGATCTTATGATTGTCAAACGGCCCAGGCGGCTCATATCAATATTTGATTGACATACCAGACAATTCTTCATATATTCCCGCCACGAAAAAGTGATACTTAAATCAGTCAATAATCATCCGCACATCCGCTTGCGAGGAGGAGAAAATGGTGGCGCTTTCTGGGGGCAAAAAATGGAAATTCGGAATCCTGTCGAGGCTGCTGGCCAAGACGGTATCCGCTGTAATCATGGCGGCCATTCTGGCATCCTGCGGTGGTGGCGATAAAGGATACAGCTACACGGTCAGCGGCACGGTCAGCGGTTTGGTTGGCAGCGGACTGGTATTGCAGAACAATGCCGGGGATGATCTGACCGTCTCTATCAACGGTACTTTCTCTTTTGCCACTGCGGTGCGCAATGGGGGTACCTATTCTGTTACCATCAAAACAATGCCGGGCAGTTTACCTCAAACCTGCACCGTTGTGAACAACAATGGTACCATCAACAACTCGCCGGTAGGCAACGTGTCGGTAAACTGCCTGGCAGTACCGCCTCGCTTTGCAATTGACCCGTCAGGGCAATTTGCCTACGTGGCAAATTATAAATCCGACAATATCTCGGTCTATAAGATCGAGACCACCGGGGCTTTGACCCCGGGAACCGCCGTGGCAACCGGAACAAATCCCAACTCCATCACGATCCATCCATTCGATCCCGGGAAATTTGTCTATGCGGCCAATTATGGTTCCGCTAATATCTCCGCCTATAAGATCGGGGCCGAGGGAGCTTTAACCGATGGTTCCACAGCGGGAACCAAAAACAATCCTTACTCCGTCACAATTATCCCGTCAACCGCAACCCTGTCCGGGAAATATGCCTATGCAGCCAATTTCGGTTTCCATACGATCTCGGTCTATGCCATCGATCAGACGAGCGGGGCTTTAAGCTTGGTGACCACAGTGGCGGCCGGAACAAATCCTCATTCCGTAACGATTGACCCATCGGGGAAATTTGCCTATGTGTCTAATGCAGGTTCAAACAACATCTCCGTCTATGCCATTGATCGGGACACCGGGGCCTTGATTAATCCAACAGTAGTGGAAGCCGGGACGAATCCCGCTGCCGTCTCGATTATCCCGTCAACCGCCACAACCCTGTCCGGTAAATATGCCTATGTGGCCAATACGGGTTCCAACACGATCTCAGTCTATAAGATCGACGAAACCACCGGGGCTTTGACTGCACCACAGTTGCCAATATCCACTCAAGGAAATCCGAGCGCCATCGCGATTGATAAGACAGGTAAGTTTGCCCTTACGGCAAATTACAGTAACAGCAGCATCTCCTCTTATACCATCAATCAGACCACCGGGGTTTTGGTTTTGGTGTCCACACTACCCACCGGAACAAATCCTTACCTTGTCACGATTGATCCGACGGGTCAGTTTGCCTATACAGCCAATGTTACTTCCAACAACGTATCTTCTTTTTCCATCAATGCCGGCACAGGCGCCCTGACGCAGGTAAACAACCCACCGATTAGCGCCGGAAAAAATCCTTATATGGTGACGATTAATCCGGCAGGTACTTTTGCCTATGTGCTAAACGCCGGCACCAGCACGATCCCAGCCACAATATCGGTCTATACCATTGATGGGAGGACCGGAGCATTAACGGCAGTGCCTATTCCTTAATCCGACAAGGCAAACCATCGGAACTAATCAACCACCTCGCAGCAAACTGTCGAGGTATGAAATGAACGTCATTATATCGCGAGCTCGCTACGGAGAATGAACGCTCGTCCCGCTTAAGCGGGATTCAGCATACATCAGGAACAGCTGCTATTCCTGATGTATGTAATCTCTTCCTCCGTTGCCAAGACAGCTGAGGTCTTCTCTGAAAACTTCAAACTCGCAGTTCTCATGGGTAAAAAAGAAGGCGGCCACTCCCGCCTGTCAGACAAGGAGCGCCGCCTGGTGTTCATGATAATTTCTCTTATTTCTTCTTTTTAGCGTCCGCTTTTTTGTCTTCCTTAACTTCAATCTTCTTTGCCGTCATGGTATATTCGATGGTGACTTTTGAACCAACCTTCAGATCGCCGGTAACCTTTGTTGCGGCATCGCGGGTCACTTCCCAGTTATCGTTGCCTTTCTTAACAACGATCACATCCCCTTTAATTTCCAGAACCGGCCCGGTTACTTGATATGTTTTGGGTCCTGCAGCCAACGCCATTGTGGCAACAAAAATAAACGCGCATGCTAAAATCAAAACTTTTTTCATAAAACATCCCCCTTTACGGTTTAGAATCCACAATATTTATTTGACAACAATAAAATCTTTGATGACATCAAATGTCTTTCCTTTAATGCCACTGACCTTCATAACATCCTCAATCGTCTTATAAGGTCTGCCGTCAATAATAGCTTTAGCCTTTATGGGACCGATCTCAGGAAGTTTCTCGAGGGTCGCCTGATCTGCCGTATTAATATTAATTTTTGTGCCCGGAGCAAGTTTTGCGGCGGCAGCGAAAGTGGATTTAGCCGTTGCCTTGACATCTTTTGTTGCCTTGGTCACATCTGTTGCAGCCGCAGATGCCGGAGCCGTTACCTTGGTCGCTGCTTTCGCCGTCGTTACCGTTATGGGAGCGGCCTGAGCCTTTCCAACCGTAACCAAAGGCTTCATCGCCTCAATGGCTTTGGCACTGAGTCCCGCCTTGGAGAGTTCATCCACGGATTTGTATGGACGGCCGGCAACGATTTTTTTGGCGGTGGCGGGACCGACACCTTTAATCGCTTCCAATTCTTTTTGTGTTGCGCTATTGATGTCCACAAGAGCGGCAACGCTCTTTGGCTCATCAGCCTTTTTGGCCGCCTGCACCGGCGTTGCCCCTATTCCCAGAATAAACGCAGCGCACATCATCAAGGCAAAAGACATGAAACAATAATTTCTCAACATCACGAAACTTGATTTCTTCAACATAACACCTCCTTAATTATATACTTTTTAACCTGCAATTTTATGGGTAGATTTTTACCAGAGTCGCCACACCTTGTCAAAGTCAATTCTGAAGACTATAAAAGCAGGGCAGTCTGTTCTTTACAATGAAACTGCTTGACTTCATTTACTTTTTCTAATAATTGAACTCAAAATAAGTGGGGTGACCATGTCTGGTGGCAAAAAGCAAAGGCTTCATTTAGAATATCCATGTTTATGGATTTATAAAGTCATCGGCGCAAATCATGACGAAATGAAAAGCGCTGTTCAAGAAATTATCGGGGATCGCCAATGTAAGATATCGCTGTCCCGTCAGAGTGAAACGGCCAAATATATTGCCCTGAATGTGGAACTTACCGTGGAGAGTGAATCGCATCGAACGGCTTTGTATGAAGCGCTAAAAGTGCATCGGGCGATCAAACTGGTGCTGTAGGGAACGGTAACGCACGCGTCACGCTACACAATACAACGTCGCATGTCTCGTAGTGCGGGTTTTTAAACCCGCTTAAGCGGACATAAATGTCCGCTCTACAGCCCAAAACACAGTGTCCGTCCTAATTTGCACATGGTAATGGTTTTACGTCAATGATGATACCTGCCTGTCTTTCCAGAATCGCGCCATATTGCTGCGATGATTAAAAACAATCAGCGCAAATGCAGCCAAAGCGCCTGTGATAGCGGGTAACGCCCACAAAAAAGGCTCTGCCAACCCGACAGACAGCGTGGCCACCATAAAGAATGACGGAATAAACGGCACGCGCTTCACCCAGTAAATCAAAACCCAGATCAGTGCGGCCAAGAACGCCGCCCAGGGCGCAATCAGCAATGTAAATCCTAGATAATTAGCCACCCCTTTACCGCCACGAAATCCGTGAAAGCAGGGAAAGCTGTTTCCAAGAACCAGAAAAAAACCGGCCCAAGCCAGCCACTCACCATTCATGTAATACCTGGCCACTGCCGCCACAGCTACTGCCCGACCGATGTCTAACGCAAAGACCAGCACCGCCCACGGCATGCCCGCCAGCCGATAGACATTAGTCGTTCCGGCGTTGCCGCTGAAACTCAAGCGAGGATCGGCACGGCCTGTAATTTTAAAAAACAGAATCGCAAAATTGACGGACCCGGCCAGATACGCTAAAAAGCAAATTAAAATTATTATTTCCATGTTCCTTCCCTAATCCACTGCGGCGGCCGCATGCGTCCCTTGGTAATGTCGCGCATACGCAGGCCGCTGATGCTTTCACACATTATACCCTTTTGATCAAAAATCCACGCATCAAAAATGAATGGCTCGCGGCTCACATCTATGGGCGCAATCCGGGCCAGGTAAGACCCACCTTTTTTTGTGGAGCGATAAATGACCCTGCGGTCAAAGCCGATCGGGAAAGGAACGATATCGGTAAATCGCTGTCCCCAGACACAGGCCGCGTGCATCGTCGCATCCAGCACAAAAGGCGATCCCAACAGTTGGTCATCAGCCTCGCCGCTGCCACCTGCAATATCCGCCAGCGCGCCTTGGGCCGAAACCGATAAGTCGGAGGAGATGTTTTGATAGGCCGCGCCGAAAGGAATTAGCTCGTGATAAATCGAGGCGGCGGGAACATTAATGCACTCGCTCGCCATTTTTCGGGCATCACGATAAGATAATGGCGGCTGAGGCAAAACCCTGTCCTGAGAAAATGTCACACGCGCATGTTCCAGGATTCGGCCCATTGCACCGTTATTTATTTTTATCGAGGTCAGAAGCGCGGCGCTGATACCGCTCTCCGAGGACTCTATTTCGATTTGCGCCTCAAGTCGATTCGAGGCCGGATCGATGGTTAACATCCGGGGAAAGTGTGCTTCGGTAAGCATTTGGAGGTTTGCTTGCGGATGATGGCTTCTGACGGCCTGAGCCATAACAATCAAGGCCTCCACAGCGGGGAAGATGACCTTCCCTTCAAAATAATGATCACGCAAATACGGCCTGATCTCGATGGTGAAGGAAAAGCGATTTTTCATATTTTGTCGGGAAAGGTTTGCCATAATTGAACCGTTTTGGGATCGACGGCCACCGGCTTGCCATCCGAGTTTGCCGCGCAGTGCTTCGTATATCCGGTACAGACCATGTACCCCTTTTCCGCGTGCGTGACGACATAGTCAAACTGCAAGCGCACACGCTCGAGATTCACCGGTCGCGTGTGGATATACATGACATCGTCATAATAAAGCGACTGATAAAAAGTAATGCCCAGATCAATGATGGGATAGACATAGCCGCTTTCTTCTATTTCCTTGTAGGAATAAGCCACATCTCTCATCAGCGATGTACGCCCGAATTCAAAATAGCGCAGATAGTTGGAATGATAGACGACTTGCGAACGGTCGGTATCGGCATATAATGTGCGGTAATTTGTTCGATGCCAGATCAGACCGGTGGTTTGATCGCGAACGTACTTCTCATTATTCTTGTATGTCTCCGTTACAAAGGGTTTGGGCTTCATCTCATACACCTCGGAAAATCACACAGCAATTTGTACCACCGAATCCAAACGCATTGGACAGCGCGATTTCATATTTTTGTTTGCGGGCAACATTCGGCACCACATCAATATCGGCGAGTTCCGGATCAGGCAAATGATTGATCGTCGGCAGAATAATACCCTGTCTCATCCCTTCAATCGTCAAAGCTGCTTCAATGGCGGCGGTTGCCCCCAGGGTGTGGCCGAGTTGCGATTTGTTGGACGATACAGGAATCCGTTCGATGCCCTTGCCAAATACTTCGCGCAGACACTTGACTTCCGTCCGGTCACCTTTGGGAGTAGAAGTGCCGTGGGCATTGACATACTGAACATCTTCCGGTTGTAGCTCTGCATCCTCAATGGTTTCCCGCAAGGCCCGGATAATCGTCACCGGATTGGGACTGGTATAATGATGGGCATCGGATGTCCATCCCACTCCTAGAACCTCCGCTTTCGGTGTGAGGCCGTGAGCCTTGACGGCTTCTTCGGCAGCCAGAACGACTACACCCGCGCCTTCCGAAAGGACAAACCCTTTGCGGTCAAGGCTGAAAGGGCGCGAGGCCTGCGCATGATTGCTTGCGGCGCGGTCATCAGGATACACTTTGATCGTGGCATTCATATTGGCAAAACCGTGAATCAATTCAGGCAGAATCGGCGCGTCCGCCCCGCCGGCCAGGACAAAATCGCAATCCCCGTCGCGAATCATGCGCGCCCCGATACCGATCGCGTGATTGCCGGACGCGCAAGCGCCCTGCGGTGAAAAGATAGGACCGGTAAATTTCAAAAGCATGCCCGCTTTGCCGGACGGCAGATTGGCGCACAAATTCGGCAGCAGATAGGGACTGACGCGCAGCGGCCCGCGATGTTCCAGATCGTGCATGGCAATACGGTAGGCATCCGAACCGTTCAGCGCTGATCCGATCAGACAGGCCATTCTTGGCGAAATCCGATCATCCATCGTTATACCCGCGTTAGCGAGGGCTTCTTTGCAGACTGCCATCGTTAAAATCACAAAAGCCGCGTTCCAGTTATACACCTCTTTGGCGTCGGTAAAATCCAACTCCATGGGAAACCAATCCGGTATCTCGCCGACAATATCGCAGGCCGATTCCACTTTGCAGCGTGTGACCTTGCGAAAACCCGATTCGCCTTTGACAGCGCGCTGCCAGGTCTTTTCGAATGTGCTTCCCAGCGGGGTTGCCATGCCGTACCCAACAACAAATACTCTGCGATTTTTAGGAGCTTTCATAATTTACCTTATATCTTTTAAGCCGTCGTTCAATAATAACTGTAACCTTTTGATATCATAACCGGCATAAGGGGCCGTAACGTAATGGATAGAATTGTAACAGTTATTTCTTAACGGCCCCTAAGCAATTCGGCGCAAGATCAAACAGGAATTGCAGCCGCCGAAGCCAAAAGCATTTTTCAATACAAATTCCTGTTGTAATATCCGGGCGCCTTCAGGAACACAATCGATCTGAATTGCGGGGTCATCAACATAATTGATCGTCGGAAGCAGGGTGTCCTTACGCATCCCCTCCATGGCCAGAATGGTCTCAATAGCTGATGACGCGCCCATCGCGTGACCCAGTTGTGATTTATTGGCCGACACGGGTGGAACCTTTTTGCCGAAGATATTGCAAAGCGCGTCCGCTTCCACTTTATCCCCGATTTTAGTCGATGTCGCGTGAGCGTTGATTGCGTCAATATCCTGCAATTGCAAGCAGGCAGCAGCCATCGCCAGTTCGATGCATCTTTGCACGGTCGACAGATTCGGCGCCACAAAATGGCTGGCATCCGATGTCATGGCCGAACCCGTCAGCTCAAATTTCGTTGCAAGTCCGTGCGATCGCGCAAATGTTTCCGTCGCCATGATAATACAACCCGCTCCTTCGGAAACCACAAAGCCTCTGCGGTTTATGGAAAAAGGCCGACTGAGTTTTTCCGGCGCTTCTGCATCCTGACCTTCTTTCGGACGATATGCGCCGTTCATGGTGGTAAAACCTGCTAAAATAGGTTCGACCAATGGAAAATCAACCGCGCCGGCAATCACCACATCCGCCAAATTCTGTTTGAGCATCATATCGCCGATAATCATGGACGTCACGCCGGTGGCACAGGCGGTGATGGTGGCGCTGATGGGCCCAGTCGCGCCGGTCAGAATGGAAACCTTGCCGCCCACCATGTTGATGCAGGAATTGGGGTTGGCAAAGGGATGCGGCATTTTATTTTCAGCAATGATCTGGCGGTCCGCTTTCAAAATTGCATCCAGTCCGCCGACAGCAGAACTGAACGTAATGGCCACGCGCGGCGCGATAGCGGGCGTTATGTCAATGCCGCTGCGTTTCATTGCCCGGTGAACCACCAGAAGCGCATATTTAAAAATAGGTGATGTCCAGTGCGCCATTTCCCGCGGTTGTAAAAACGGATAAGGTTTGATATCCACGTCATCAACCTGACCGGCCACGCGCACGGGAAAATCAGCGGTGAGCGGAAACCGGGTCAACGGCCCGATGCCGCATTCACCCCGGACGGCGCGTTGCCACTGGGTTTCCAAATCCGTCCCTAAAGAAGAAACGGCATCATAGCCTAATATGACTGTTTTTCCGGACACAATAATCTTATCCCTTTCGATCCATTCATCGATGCATAGGCGCTTTTTTTATGGGTTGCCACCTTTGTTGGTTCAAGTCTCCGACTTGAACCTTTCTGGATATAGCGCTGAGCATTATGGTTCAAATCAGAGATTTGAACCAACAAACTTCACGCTTCACGAATAACGCTTCACGTCTTATCACCACGGTATCAAACGATAGAGTTTGGCGAACATTTCATAAACTTCAATCCAGTTTTGCATATCCCGTGTGGTATTCATGTGTTCGCGTTTGTTGACCATGATCCAGCTCATGTGTGCCGCACCGTCTTTGCAAGTGGAACAGTCACGTGTGGCGGATGTGCAACAACGGTGGATGGTCTTTAAGTCGGCGGCCCAGCGGTAAAAATGAATCAGCCGGCGAACCGGTGGTTTTCGGGTATCCAGGGATTCAGTGACAGACGGGCATTCCTCCCAGCCAAATCGCCGCCCCAACATCATCCCGGTGGTGATCACTTCATGATAATATTTGCTGGAAATGATGGTTTGCGGATAATGATCCAGCATCTCATCCATCTCAAAGCGCAGGTCATCGAGTTCGCCCTGCCGCCAGTAAAATCCATCCACGCTCTCATCGTTGGAAAGAAGTTGAAGATGCACCTTCAAACCAACATCAACAATGCGCTTAATAACCGGCTCGATTTTCCCCACTTGTCTGGGCGTAACGGTGTAAAGATAGTAGGTGTAAGGGTCGCCTTCGTAATTTTTGCTGGAGACGGCAAAGGTGTCTTTCCCCCTCAGGACTTTTTCGTCTTCGCCGCCGCCCCACAGAGAAATGCCCACCATCATATCGGGGAATTTATCCCGAGACACTTTAATCAGGCCGTTGGTCGCGCAGTAAGTGGGCAGCCGCTTGTAGAAGGCCTCCAGGCGATCCATGCACAATGTCGGCTCGCCGCCGATCAGAATCGCCAGATTAACCCCGCGGGCTTTTTCCTTATCGATAAAATGTTCCCACTTTTTAATATCCATCTCTTCCGTCACGATATGTTCACCGGAGGAAAAAAAGAAACAGCCCTTACAGCGCAGATTGCAACGGTTGGTCAAATCATATATGGAACTGCGGATATTGAGATTGGCAATCCGTCGATAACGCTCATGCCAGTCTTCATTCAGCAGAGAACTAATTGTATTCATTTATTCTAACCTTATTGATACCAGCCATCATCGCCGCAAGTTTCTTTCAACGAACAGCGACCACCGGCGGCTCGATCTCGTCGCCGCAGAGATTTTCTCCCTTTTCATATCCCATCACCCAAACCGCTAAATAGGTATCGACATAATCAAGCCAGGATTTAAAGGCTTCAAGACTTTTCACATGACGATACAGGCGCGCCGTGACCACCGCGGAGCCGGCGGCATAATGACGGCAATCCGGACAATCGGTATCCGGTACGCAGCAGGCAACAGACCGATCCCAATTCAGATCTGTGCGATATTGCCGAAAAGACCTTCCCAGACCGATGTCCTGCGAGGGATTGCAGCGGGGATAGGAACAACTGTAGAGATCGTGCAACCCTTTCCCGCTGGTGTGCGCCACAGCATTATAAACGGAGAAAAGAATATTTTGAGGGTATTGGTTCAAAAGCGCAATCATCACCTTCCGGGTGCGCAGCAGCGACTCGTCATCATGGCGCAAAGGCCCCTCATAACCAACCGGAGAGGAAAACACATTAAACGTCATCTTGCAGCGATGAGCGAACAGTTCGGCGGCCACTTCGGTCACCTCGTCGATATTTTCCCGCGTGAATGTATAGACAAAAACCGCCCGTGCGTCATTTTGATAATTTTCAATCTGTTTTTTTAAAAGATTTTTTGCTTTTCTTGTTTTGAGACTGGTTTCATCATTTCCCCAGGCAGAGATATGGATTTTATACCCGACTGATTCGGGTATTTTTTTTAACCCATTGGTCGCGATACTCCCCAGCGGCATTTCGGAATAACACACCTCGAGTAATTCCGGTACGAGTGACGGCTCTGCGCCGGCCAGAACGACATACGTAATGCCGCGCGCCTTCTCCTCCCGCATCAGAGCGCGCCAGTCTTCGGGAGAAAGATTCTCCACGGCAAACTGCTTGTCCCCTTCGTAATAATAGCAGCCGTCGCACCGGATATTACAGCGGTTACTCATGTCGTACGTTGATTCACGCAAGAAAAAATATTTCCGCACTTTTTCCCAGCGCGCCTTTACTTCGGGATTTGCTAATAGGTCGGAAAATCTCGGCTTGTCTGATTCTGCGGATGCCTTCCTGTTGATGGTCATTAATATCCTTTATACTCGCTCATTAACACTTTGCCGCAAGTTTCTCTTCAATATACTCACAAATGAAACGCACGGTTTTTAGCTTTGGATAATCATCTTCGTCAATGACAATCTTGTACTCGTCCTGTAAAACCAGGGCAATGGTCGCAAGATCCATGCTGTCGATGCCCAGTTCATCCACCAGATCCATATCCGGGTTGAACGTATCCGGAGTAACATCCTCCAGCTTGAGCTCACCAATAATAATTTCGGCCACATGCCGTATAATGCCTTCTGTTGCGATGCGTTCAGGCATTCCCTTCCTCCTTTAAAATTTTTTATCCCGTTTCATCCTTGCAACAGCAACCAGACCGCTGCTAACGACATTTTCTTTGACGGCGATTTTAAACGTATAAAATATTTCCTGATTAACATGCTCACTCGTCATGTTTACCATCAATTTTTCTCCCGGCCGGACCGGGCCTGTAAACCTTATTCTTTTGAGTGAGCATAGCGCAACTTCATCTTCTTTGATTTGAGCATCCAGTTTTATGGCCTGATAAACCATATTCACCAAAGCGATTCCCGGCAAAATCGGTTCACCTGGAAAATGACCTTCAAACCATTTCGAATTTTCCGGCACATCAACTGTCGCCATTAGGGAATCAGGCTCAATCTTTTTGATTTCCTTGAGCAATTGCCACGAATCCATAAAACAGATCCCTTCGTCAATTAACTACCTATTCATTTTGAGCTAATATTGTGGACGTATATCATCGTTTGTTTTTTCAATCAAAATGTTTTTCATTGATTAATAATTAATTTTTATTGATCAACCACCTCGCGAGCTCGCTGCCGAGGTATGAAATGAACGTCATGATATCAAAGCAAGCTGCGGAGAATTAACGCTCGTCCCGCTTAAGCGGGATTAAAGAAATATCGCTTCATTGGCGCGGGGCGCATATCATAACGTCCCGTCCGATAAGTTCGGCCAGCGGCACGATCCGCATTCCTTTATTCATTATCTCCATAAGAATTTTTTCTATTTCTTGCAATAAAATTCGATTATCTTCGATTGGATAGGCGGGCACATCATGCAGCAGAATGATAGCGTCGGCTTCTATGTTTTTCAAAATGCGGGCGGCAAGATTTTTTACGCGGCGGTTTCCGGCATCCAGGGCGCGACAATTGAATGTCACGCAAAAAAGTCCCAACGCTTCAAGAATGGAAGGAAGCTTGGGATTAATAATGCCGACAGGCGGACGGAAAGCCAGCGCTTGAATACCCATTTTTCGCAAAACGCTCTGCGCCTCATAGACTTCACGGTAAAGCGTTTGGTAAGGCTTCGTCATGACAAACGGATTATGGCTGTATGAATGATTGCCGATACTGTGACCCCGGGCAACTATATCAGAAATAATCTCCGGATGACGCAAAGCCGCCACACCGGTAACAAAGAAGGTCGCTTGAACATGATATTTGTCCAACAGATCAAGAATTTGCCTGGTTATCGGCTCTGATGGCCCATCGTCAAAAGTGACAGCCACGTAATTTTTCCCTGATCTGCCCCGGCTGACCACCTGCCCCAGAAAATTTATCTGCGGAAAAAAACAGGCAACCACACACAAGACAATATAGAACAACAAAAGGATGATCGTAAACAGGGGATGGATAAAATAAGCTGGGATAGCCGCAAGCAGAAAAAGCATACCTGCGATCTCGGCCCGGCTTCTGTTCCGCAGCTTCTTTTTCATGGAATCAGATGTTCCCACAATGGCCCTGTGTATCCCCGGTCATAGAGTCTGGGTAATATCCGGGTCGCCTTGCTTTCCCCCGCGCCGACGAGCCAATTCAAACGACCGCCTCCGTGCGCTTCGACTCTTTTCATAATTTCCACATCGGAGATGAAAGGAGATCGGTAAAAAACCGGATCGAGAAGATTCTGCGAGAGGCTGATCTGGCCTTCGCGTACGGCCGTGCCATATAAAGCCGTATGCGGGTAGATGCGGATGCCGCAGAAAAAGAAAAAAACCGCCTTCTCGAGCTGATCGACGCCGCTTAACGTCTCCCGCAGAGTTTCTTCGTTTTCACCCGGACCGCCCAGCAGAAAATAATGGGCGATATACAAACCGGCCTTCAAAACTTTTTGATGAGCCTGAAAAACATCGGCGGCGACAAACGGTTTTTGCAGGTTGCCAAGCATGGTGTCGCACATCGACTCTGTGCCAAATTCCACATGAGTCAGACCGGCGTCAGCCAGCTTTTGATAATAGTCGGCAGGCGGAATGGTGGGAGCGAAAAACCCTCCCCAGGGTATGGAAATCCCAGCTTCCATAAAAGCCTGGGCCACTTGCAGACTATGCTCGTAGCTGGCATTGAAAGCGGAATCGGTCATGAAAATATATTTAGCGCCGGCTTCCTGTAACTGGCGAGCCTGCCTCGCAACTTCTTCCGGCTTGAAAAACCGCATCTTGCCGCCTTCAATGTGGGGGTAGGTGCAGTAGCTGCACCGAAACGGACAGCCTCTTTTGGTCTGTAAATTGAGCATACCGCCGTAGGACAGATAATAATTCGTGTGCGCGGCATTCGGATCAAACGCCCGATGCATCTCGCCATCCCATGCCTGGTAAGGAACCGTTGCAGTCTGTCTCGTAACAACACCCGGAATGGCCGTGACATCGGTTTTACTTTCCAGCGCGTGAAGGAGCGCGGGAAACCTCTCCCCTTCTCCGGCGATGCCGTAATCCGCATCGAGTGCGCGGATAAATTCCACAGGGAAAATAGTGTAGCCGCTCCCGCCCAGAATGAGTGTTGCCTGTGAATTTTGTCGAAGCTGGCCTACCAGATCCTGATAGTCGGATAGAAAGCCCCGGCTGTTGATCGTGTCCGTATTGTCAATATTGCGTATCGAAAGGCCAATATAATCCGGCGCGTACTCGCGGACTTGTTCCCCCAGGGCTTCGAGGGATTTAAACTGGTTCATATCCAGAATTTTTGTTTCATAGCTGGAATTCAAAGCGCCCGCCACATAATCAAGCCCCAGCGGATAGACCGGATAGGGCTTTTTCATCATATTGGCGGAAATCAGCAATACTTTCTTCATGAAACCATCATGCTCTTGTTAATCGTAAAATGATAACGGTATCGGGCTTACGCAAAGATTAAGCCTTGGGCTTCTTTGCTTGCAAAATGTAAGTCGCCAGAGTGCGAACCGAGGCAAATACTTTGGCGCCCAGCTCCTTGCTCTCGATTTTGACACCGTAATCTTTTTCAATCATCATGACCAGTTCCAGCACATCGATGGAATCAATGCCCGTATCGCCGCCCACGAGCTGATCATCATCCTTAATATCGTCGGGAGTTACATCCAGCAACCCAAGTGTCGCGATGATTTTTACTTTAAGCTCACCAATTATCTCTTCTACTGTACTCATGCACCACCTCATTATGTTTAATTCAATTTTAAAACGCTTCAACCTTACAAATTTTTGTTATCCGAACCGGGTTCGGAAATGACCCGGACATCTTTGCCGAGAATTTTTTCCAACACAATCCTAACCATCCATCGGGAAAACACATGAAAATATTTTTTCCCCGCCATCTTGATGCCGATGATAAATATAATGGTGGAAATCGCATAGATCATGGCTCCGCCGACAATACCCACTAACGGTTTTCCCATCGAGACCGCAAGGACGCCCAGCGCAATGACCGTCGGTAACCCGATCAGATAGCTGAACACGATCAGGATGATGCCGACAATCATCGACATCGTCGGCTTTCCCCGAATAGCCGACAAATCGGCGCGTTCCTCAATCGCCGTCTTGCAATAATTTTTACGGGCAACATAAAGTGCCGTTTTTTTAATAATGTTCAAAACCTGTCCCAGTCAAGCAAGTTAATCAACCACCTCGCGAGCTCGCTGTCGAGGTATGAAATGAACGTCATTATATCGCGAGCTCGCTGCGGAGAATTGACGCTCGTCCCGCAACAGCGGGATTTAAAAAAACCGGGCGATCATAGCCCCAGTCGGGAAAGATTTTCAATATTTTTTATTGGTTCCAAATAAATTTTTTCTTTACCTTTGCATAATCCCGCCAACAGAATTTTTCGACCGCTTTGGATAATCGGGATACACAATATCCTTAAAAACGCCGGTACGAGCCTGCCCTATAGTGGCAATGAGTTCATCATCCACATAAATCCGGCCGTCGCCGATCACCACGGACGCGCCCGATTCCTTCAAACGTGAAAAACGCCGCACGTCGATTTCAAACCGGACCAATTTATTGTAGGGGCGGATCTGACCGTTAAAAACCACATCGGCGCATCCCAGCGCCCGACCCGTGCCCAGCGCCCCGCGCCAGATGCAATAAACACCCAGCAACTGCCAGATCGCGTCCACCCCCAGGCATCCGGGCTGCACCGGGTCACCCGGCATGTGGCATTGAAAATACCAGGCATCCAGACGAATATCCTGTTCGGCGATTATTTTCCCGGCATTCCCTTTACTTTCCATCAACGTTATGCGGTCCACCATGAGAAACGGCGGCGCGGGTAGCCGAGCGTCAAAAAAAGGCGGCGGGTCCGAGACGAGGGTTCCATAGGCAAAAGCCAGAATCTCTTCAAAGTTAAAGGATTTTTTCTGCATAAACTCTTGATAAGTCATCATGATTTATTCTCTTTCTTTTGGATCAACGATGTGTATGGAGCTGGAAGGTTTCTTTGTATTTAATCCAGCGCTTACACGCCCGGTCCGATCAGATAAAAGGGCAAAATCTCTAGCGTTTGAAGTCACTATAAGAGAAACCGTAATTTGTCAAAAGAAAAAACCCTTAAAGAAATTTCGTGGCGCGGAAAATAAAATTCGGTTATAAGTTTGACCCATAAAATTAATCTGGGAAAGAGGAAAGAAAAAATGAACAGAGCAGCCCTTCATCACATCAGTTACGGCCTATATATTGTCACATCCGGTCAGGACGGAAAATTCAACGGCCAGATTGCTAATTCCATTATTCAGGCCACCTCCAAACCCGCCACGGTGGCCATCTGCATCAATAAGGAGAATTACACCCATGAATTGATCAAGAGCAGCCGAAAATTTACGGTTTCTATCGTATCGGAAGCCGCGCCAATGAACTTCATCGGCCTGTTTGGTTTTAAAAGCGGTCGTGACATCGACAAATTCAAAGATACTAAAACAAAGCCAGGGCTAACCGGCGTGCCCATCATTCTGGATTATTCTCTGGGCTTTATTGAAACCGAAGTGGAAGGCGAACTCGATTGTGGAACGCACACGATCTTTCTGGGCAAGGTCGTCGAGGCGGATCTGGTAGGCGAAGGAAAACCAATGACTTACGCCTATTATCAGAACGTCAAAGGCGGCAAATCCCCGAAGACCGCGCCGACCTATGATCAGGACGCGGTCGCCGCCAAACCGAAACCAGCCGCCGCACGATATGTCTGCACCGTTTGCGGTTATGTGTATGATCCCGAAAAAGGCGACCCCGACAGCGGCATCGCCCCCGGCACCCGGTTTGAAGACATCCCAGATTCCTGGAACTGCCCAGTGTGTGGCGCGGAAAAATCAAAGTTTGAAATTGAAAAGTAGGAACAAGGCTGAAGACTGAAGGCACAATAAAAACAAAGAAATGCGCGAATGCTCTGCGCTTTTGATATAATGAACCAACAAACGGAATTGGGCGGGATGACCCCGCCCCTACACCTTAATCTTCACGCCTTACTCTTCACGACTTACGCCTCACGCTTCACGATTCACCCCTCGCGCTTTTTGCGCCAAACTCTTTTCAGCCGCAGCGAATTGCTCACGACTGAAACGGAACTGAAAGCCATGGCAGCGGCGGCAAACTCGGGATTGAGCAGGATGCCGAAGAAAGGATAGAGCGCACCCGCGGCAATCGGAATGCCGATGATGTTGTAGATAAACGCCCAGAACAGGTTCTGTTTGATCACCCGCATGGTCGAGGCCGACAGTGCAATCGCCTCCGGCACACCCGTCAAATCATCACGGATCAGGGTAATATCGGCAGCCTCGATGGCCACATCGGTTCCCGCACCGATGGCAATGCCCACATCGGCGACAGCCAGCGCCGGGGCGTCGTTGATGCCGTCGCCCACCATGGCCACGACTTCGCCCTCTGCTTGCAGTTTTCTTATTTCATCCGCCTTGCTTCCGGGCAAGACCTCCGCCATGATGCGTTCGATACCCAATTGGGCGGCAATGCTCTTTGCCGTACCGGCATTATCACCGGTCACCATCGCCACTTTCAACCCTCTGCGCTTCAGGCTTTCCACGGCCTGAAGCGCGGAAACCTTCGGCACATCGGCCAGCGCGATGAGTCCAATTATTTTTTTCTCTACTGCGACATAAACAACGGTTTTACCCTCACCGGCCAGTTTGGCCGCTGCAGCATTGAAGACGGATACCGAAACGTTCTGATCATCCATGAGCAGTCGGTTGCCGATCAGGCATAATTTGCCGTCAACTTCGGCTTTAGCGCCCAACCCGGAAAGCGCTTCAAATTTTTCCGTTGGATCTATCGTAATGTTTTCAGATTGTGCCCTCTGTAAAATGGATTGCGCCAAAGGATGCTCCGATGTTTTTTCCAGTGCGGCGGCCACAGCCAGCACTTGTTTTTCATCATATCCTTCAGCAGCTACAACGTCGGTCACCACCGGCTCGCCGCGTGTCAGAGTGCCGGTTTTGTCAAAAACGATGACGGAGAGTTTATGGATTTTTTCGAGGGCTTCGCCGCCTTTGATCAGAATGCCGCTTTGCGCGCCAAGGCCCGTGCCCACCATGATCGCCGTCGGTGTGGCCAGTCCCAGCGCGCAGGGACAGGCAATGACCAGCACCGAAACAAAATTAATTAACGCACGGCTGAAAGTGGCGTCAGCAGGCAGAAAATACCAGACGCCAAAAGTAACAAAGGCAATGACAAAAACAATAGGAACAAAAACAGAGGCCACCTTGTCCGCCAATCGCTGGATCGGCGCTTTGGAACCCTGCGCTTCTTCCACCATCCGAATGATATGCGCCAGAATCGTTCCTGAACCAACGCCGGTAGCGGTAAGCGTAAAGCTGCCGGTTTTATTCATTGTGGCGGCAAACACCTTTTGACCGGCCTCTTTTGCCACCGGCATACTCTCGCCGGTGAGCATGGATTCATCCAAGGTTGATTGACCGGTTAATACCACACCGTCCACGGGAACTTTTTCCCCCGGTTTGACTAAAACGACATCGCCGATCTGCAACGATTCCACGGAGACCTCAAACTCCCCCCCTTCCCGCAGTACACGAGCGGTCTTGGGTTTAAGGCCCATGAGCTTCTTGATCGCAGCAGAGGTCTTGCCTTTGGCCCGCGCTTCCAGAAGCCGGCCCAAGAGGATCAGGGTGATAATCATGGCCGCGCCGTCATAATAGACATGCGACGCCACACCCGCTCTTTCAAAAAAACTCGAGAAAAAAGTTGCCGCCGCTGAATAGGCGTAGGCAGAAAAGGCGCCGACGGCCACCAGTGTGTTCATATCCGATGTTTTTTGTTTGGCTGCCTTGTATGCCCCGACAAAAAAACGGTTCCCCACCCAGAAAACCGCGGGAGCCGTTAGAACAAACATAGCCAGAAGCATGGCCTGATGCGGAATGAAATGCAAAAAGCTGAACCAGTGCTGCATGGAACCGAAAAAGATGATCACGCTCAATATCGCGCCGCAGACGACTTTTAAGGTCAATTCCTTAAGCTCTCGCTCGCGGGCTTTCTCAATAGGATCATCTAAGGAATCTTTGAGCTCTCCTAAATATTCATAACCCTGGTCGGTCACAACCCTGGATAGCGCCGAAAGCCCTGCCCACCGGGCAGAATGTATGACCGTGGCACGTGCTGTTGCCAGGTTGACACTGACCTCCACAACGCCCTCAACTTCTTTAAGGGCGTTTTCCACACGTCTCACACAGGCCGCGCAGGTCATGCCACCGACGGAAATTGTTATTTTCCCCTGATGGAGGCTGATCTGCTCTTTATCCGTCAACTTCAAACCCCGCCTTTTTTACAGCCGCAGCAATTGCCGAGGCATCCACAGGTTTCACTTCCTCATAGGTCGCCTCCCCTGTTTTCAAATCGACCTGAACATTTTTGATTCCGTCAACAGCGCCAAGCGCCTTGGTTGCCGCCATGACGCAATGCTGACAACTCATGCCTTTTATTTTAATACTTTTCATGAATAACCTCCTGAATCAACCACCTCTCGAGCTCGCTGTCGAGGTATGAAATGAACGTCATTATATCGCGAGCAAGCTCGCGGAAAATTGACGCTCGTCCCGCAACAGCGGGATTAAAATCTTATTTTGCTTAAGATAATGGCCTTTAATCCAATAGCAAGCATTAAACTCAGCTTTATTATATCATGCTTGATAAAAAACAAATAATCTGTATGATTATCCAACAAAGGGAGAACTATGATCATACGCTGCTGGGGAGCCAGAGGTTCCATACCTGTTTCCGGGAAAAATTATTTGCGCTATGGCGGCAACACAACCTGTCTGGAAATCAGGAACAAACGTGACGATATTTTACTGGTTGATGCCGGATCGGGAATCCGCGAAGCGGGTAATGCCTTTCTCGCATACGGCCGGTATGATTTCACCCTGCTCCTGACGCACGCTCACTGGGATCACATTATGGGATTCCCTTTTTTCAAACCGCTCTATTTCGAAAAAACCAATTTAACCGTCTGGGGTTGCGCATTTGTCCAGGATTCCATCAAGGAAATGCTGGCGAGGGTCATGTCCGCTCCCTACTTCCCCATTAACTACGATGACATTCACGCCAATGTCGCTTACGCGGACATCTGTGGGGACACCTATCAACTAGGCGACATGATGATCACGCCGATTGCGCTTAGCCACCCCAACCAGGGAACCGGTTACAAATTCTCAGAGGCCGGCAAAAGCTTTGTTTTTCTGACCGACAATGAACTCGGACTTCAGCATGAAGGCGGGCTTACGTATGACGACTATCTTGAATTCTGCCGTGGCGCCGATCTGCTGATTCATGACGCTGAATATCGCGACGAGGAATACCCGAAAAAACGCGGCTGGGGGCATTCCACCAGCGAGCAGGCGGTAAAACTCGCACTGGACGCCGGCGTCAAGCAACTGGGGCTTTTCCATCACAATCAGGACCGTCTCGACGCTGAAGTTGACGACATGGTCGCTGAATGTCATCGCATCATCAATGAGCGGAAAAGTACGCTTAGGTGTTTTGCCGTCCATCAGTCGATGGAACTGGCGCTGTAGGTTTCGTCATCAAACCACCTGACTAAAAAATAACCGGAGGTAATACCTTGCTGATCGTTGCCCACCTGTCCCTGATGATCGCCGCCGCGTTGTGTCTCATCGCGGGTGTCGGCACGGCCATGTTTGGGCGAAAAAAGAAATTCTGGTTAAAATGGCATAAACGTTTCAACACAATTGGTTTTTGCCTACTCGCCGCCGGCGCCGTGATGGCTTTTGCCAATGTTATGACATCCGCAGGCCATCATCTTGCGGGGGCCCACCAATGGATCGGGCTTATCGCCTTTATCCTGACTTGCATCACTGTGTCTCTCGGTTATTATTCCTTTAAAGCCACGAACAAACCAGCCGTGCGCATGGCGCACCGATGGATAGGGCGACTCTCCGGGCTCGCCATTCTATCCGCGCTGACGCTGGGGTTGATGATGATCGGTATCCTTTAAAATGTTTCTTCCGACAACTTCCGAAGAATTAAAAAAAAGAGGCTGGAACCAGCTTGATGTCATTTTGGTCACAGGCGACACCTATATTGACAGTCCCCATATCGGTGTGGCCGTCATCGGCCGTGTGCTGACAAACGCGGGTTATCGCGTGGGTATTATCGCGCAGCCGGACATAAAAAGCGATACCGATATCAGCCGACTGGGCGAACCGCGCCTGTTCTGGGGCATCACCGGCGGCTGCATGGATTCCATGGTTGCCAATTATACGGCAACCAGGAAAAAGAGGCGCGACGACGATCTGACCCCCGGCGGTAAAAACAACCGCCGTCCCGATCGCGCTTGCGTCGTCTATGCCAATCTCATCCGTCAATATTTTAAAAATACAAAACCGCTGGTTTTAGGCGGCGTTGAGGCAAGCCTTCGTCGCATCGCACATTACGATTACTGGTCGGATGCCGTCCGCCGCTCGATTCTGTTTGATGCGCGCGCCGATATTCTGGCATACGGTATGGCGGAGCGAGCCATTATCGAAATCGCCGGGCGCCTTCAGTCAGGAGAAGGAATCAAGAACATTCGAGGCACCTGCACAATTGAAAGCGAGCCGCCGCCGGGCTATCTGGAACTGCCTTCATACGAAACAGTCGTAACCGATAAAAAAGCGTTCGCGGAAATGTTTCAGATTTTCTATTCCAACAATGACCCGGTTACTGCTTGCGGCCTTTACCAGCAACATGGCAACCGCTATCTGGTGCATCACCGGCCCCAACCGCATCTTTCCGCAGCCGAACTCGACGCCGTTTACGCGCTGGATTTTTCACGCCGGGTGCATCCCTTTTACGAAGCACAGGGTCAAGTCCGCGCAATGGACACCATTGCTTTCTCGCTGACCACACATCGGGGCTGCTTCGGTGAATGCCATTTCTGTTCCATCGCTTTGCACGAAGGCCGGACCATCATCAGCCGCAGCGAAGAATCCATCCTGGCTGAAGCCCGAAAGATAGCGGCGCTCCCGAATTTTAAAGGGTATCTTGTGGACGTCGGCGGCGCGACAGCGAATATGTACGGCATCGACTGCTCACACAAGCAAAGCAGGGGTGCCTGTCCTGACAAGCGATGCCTGTATCCGCAGGTTTGTGCCTCTCTGAAAGCCGATCATTCGCGGCAAATTCGCCTGCTGAAAGGCCTTCGCCAGATTCCAGGCATCAAAAAAATATTTGTCGCCTCCGGCATCCGTCATGATTTAGTTTTGGCGGATAAAAAACACGGCACGTCTTATCTGCGCGAGCTGGTGAAACATCATATTTCCGGCCAGTTAAAGATCGCGCCGGAGCATACCACGCCCTCCGTACTGCAGCTCATGGGCAAACCGCAGGCGCAGGCGCTGGTCCATTTTAAAAATCTTTTTGAAAAGATGAATGCGGAAGCGGGACTCAAACAATTTCTGACCTATTATTTCATCGCTGCTCATCCGGGCTGCACCGAAGGAGATATGCGTGACTTGAAATCCTTCGCCGCACGCGAATTGCACACAACACCACAGCAGGTGCAAATTTTCACGCCCCTGCCCTCCACCACCTCCGCGCTCATGTACTGGACGGAAATCAACCCGATAACCGGCCGGAAAATTTATGTGGAAAAAGATTTAGCGAAAAAACAGAGGCAGAAAGATATTGTTGTCGGAAAAACAATCAAGTAATGAAGAGATTATTTCGTAATTGCTCTTTGGCATTCCACAATTACAGAGGAATTGAATTAAGTGGGTGTCCCCGGAATTAACCTTCCGTCATGCTGGCGGAGGCCGGCATCCAGTGAAGCTTAAAGGTTACCGTTAAACAGAGACATGCCTTCGCTCAGTCATGTCCTATTTCAATTGATTTGTGCCATAATAAATAGGTTGACGGTATTTGACATTTTGATATTATGCAGACAATGAAATTTGAGAAAGGCAAAGACACATGGCCATTGACCCATCCAAAATTGACAGAATTGTTGAACTGGCCAGAACCTATGGCGCAACAAGACTCATTCTTTTCGGCAGCATGGCAAAAACGCCTTCAGTAGCCCGTGATATTGATATCGCCTGTGACGGTGTGTCAGGATGGAAACTCTATGAACTGGCCGCGAAAATTGAAGATGAGTTGGATGTCCCGCTCGATATCATTCCACTACATCCCGCCACACGCTTGACCATGAAGATTGAAAGCGAAGGCAAAAGGCTGATATGACGTCGAACGAATTAATCGAAGAAATACGAATCGAGCTTGAAAATATTGAAGTCGTTCTGAAAGAACTGGCCTGCCTTTATGGAGATGTCAAGGAAAGCGAGGTTTCGTTGCGGAACAAAACAGCAGCCGCCGCTTTTCTGGCGCAGTTTTATGGTGGCATCGAAAATATTCTAAAGCGAATCAGCCGTTTTTATGAAATGAATTTACCTTCGAGTGAATTGTGGCATGTCGAATTGTTCAAACGTTTTTGCGATCCACCTTTAGATCCGTTACCCATAATATTTGACAAAGCGTTATCTCAAGATTTAGCGCCTTTTCGGAAATTCCGTCATGTTGTTCATCATGGCTATGGCTTCCAACTGGATTGGGATCGGATGAAGGAAGGTATAGAAAAATCCCAAGCGGCTTTTGCTCGTTTTAAAATGAGCATTGAAAATTACATCACGAAAGTAAAATAGTATTTCTGAACAAGAAGCTTAATTTTTAAATAACACGACCCTGTCGTTTCTGATTTTCCAAGGAATAAGTTTCTCTTTATCTATAGCAAGGATTTTAAGGATTATCTCTTTATTCCCTTTCATTCCCTTTCATCTCTTTTATCAGTTATCAGATTCTGGTCAACACCGCGTGAGAAGGGACAACTGGCCATGCAAATCCCACAGCCAGTTTCCAGGTTCATCCACATCTCCATACATTTTGCGTCATGGTGTTGCCATTGTAATAACCCGTTAAATGCTTCTGGTCCTTTAAAACTAATTGCTTTTGCAGGACAATCTATGGCACATTTGAGACAGGCTTGACAAAATTCGACCAGGCCAAAATCTACAGGTTCATCTTCTATGAGGGGTATGTCGGTGAGTACAGCACCTATCTTTAGACGATTAAAGGGGCCGAATTAAGTGTTATGTCCCCGGAATTAAGTCGTTTGCCCACGCCAACATTCTATCCACCCCGCAAAATTATGCTTTAGGTAAAACGGAGATAAAGAGTTTATTTTTTGATATCCCAGACACACTTATAACCAAGAAGAATTTATGGTGGATAGGGAACATATCTTTTGGACTATTAGATTTACTTTCAAAAGTTATTGAAAAACATCCTCTCGTGAGCTTAGCCAATGATTTTCATGGAAAAATGAAAAGATATTAAAGTGAAAATGAGAAACTAAAAGAGCAATTGACTTCTGATCCAAGATTTGAAGAGTGGTAGAGGAAATCATGGGGTCAAAAGCAAAAGAAATCATGGGGTCAGGTCTTGAAATATCAGTTATTCTCTTGTTTCCCAGACTGGCGCCTGCCGTTTACTCCACAACTTTTCAGGTTCAGCCCGCATGAGAATCCCTTTCTCTCTCAAGCCGTTGGGACTTTGATGTTTAATTTATGTGCCGTCTCTATCATCTTTTTGTCTTTTGTGAGGATACACGCGTTATTCCTGCGCGCCAGGATTAAATAGAACAAATCGTACGCAGGGTGCCCTGTTTTGACGGATTCGGAAAAAACTTCCCTGCATAGACTTCTGGTATTGATGTAATCATCAACAAAATCAATGCAGTAATCTATTCCTTTTTCACATTTTTCGCCGGGCAGGCCGGAATATAAGGCATATTTCCAGAAGGTGTTTGTTATTTCCGAAGGGAATGTGTCCGGTGCCAATACAAGTTCTGACTGCATCAGCAATTCTCTGAACCGATGACTGTCCGCTTTGTCCAAGACTATCTCAACGGCTGCACTGGCATCCAGAACAATAATCATCTTTCCCGATCCTTTCTGATTAAATCCACCGCGTCAGGAAGCGTGACTCCATCGATATCCAGAACATTCGACGTCTCCAACAGTTTTTTTCTTCTTTCCTTATTTCCAAGTCTGGATACAATGCCTTCTTTTAACATGACTATGGTTTCTTGGGCCATGCTTCTGTGTTCTTTTTCAGCCAGATAATTAAGTTGAACATACACATCTTCCGGCAAATCTCTTACCTGCAATGTCGGCATAATCTCCTCCTCTTTGTAATGTGCATGCAATATACATCACAATAGCATGCACATCAAGTATTTTTTCAACATTGTTTTCAACAAAAACCCAATATTGATGGTCTCGCAGGTGTAGCCGGGCAAGGTCGTGTAAGGAGACCTGTAACATCCTTATAAAATTGAGTTACTTCATGCGGGGCGGGTGTTTTCACATAATGATGACAAGCGCTTCCCCATCCGTGACGACGACCCCGTTTTGATTCGTGACGACCGTGCTGAGCTTAAGAAATTTTAACATACCCTCTTTTTTTGTGAACTTTTCTAATACTTCCACCGTGGCTGTCAACGTATCCCCCAGAAAAACGGGCTTTCGGAAATTACTTGTTTGGGAGACATAAAGTGCTCCGGGCCCCGGCAATTTTCATCATCACTCCTCATTCTAAATCGCACTGACCGGTATAGATGAAACACCGGCATTGATCGGCAGGGACTGAGTTGACAGGCAAATAACACCGCCGTGGCCTACTTTCAGATTGAGCTTTTCCAATAAAGAAAAATGCTGAACAACCTTTTTGTCGGGCGAAGAGGTTTTTTTGAATTCCAGCGGGTAGATGGTGTTGTCGCGTATGATCAGCAAATCAATTTCTTTGCCATCTTTGTCGCGATAGTAATAAAAAGGCGGCGTCTGCCCGCTGTGCAGCCACGATTTAAGAATTTCGACAAAGATCCAACTCTCCAGAATCGCTCCGGAAAAAGCACCGGCTTCCAGAGTTTCCGGACTTGACCATTCGGTCAGCCATGCGCACAGGCCGGTATCAAGAAAATATAGTTTGGGTGTTTTGACCAACCGTTTGGTGACGTTTGTGAAATAAGGTTCGAGCAGGTACACAAGACCGGAGGCTTGCAGGATTGAAAGCCAGCTTTTGGCTGTGTTGTAGGAAATGTCCACATCGCGCGCCATTTCCGCCAGATTGAGAAGCTGGCCTGTCCGCGCCGCCGCCGTGCGCAAGAATCTAAGAAAAGCCATTTCGTCGCCGACACGCGCCAGATCCCGCACATCTCTTTGCAGGTAGGTTTGAACGTAAGAACGATAGAACAGATCGCGATCTTTATTTTTCGAAATGGCCATGGCCGGAAAAGAACCGCGCCAGATGATGTTGTAGAGGTCTTTGAGTGTGACAGTCCCGCCCGACTTCAACCGCCGATCGATCTCTTTGGGTAGTGGAAGGAACGGCGCGGATGTTTCGCTCAGGCCGCTCATCTCCCGGCGTGAAAAGCCAAGCAATTGCACGATGCCGACACGTCCGGCAAGCGATTCTGAAACCCCTTTCATGAGATGAAACTGCTGCGAACCGGTCAGCCAGTAAAGAGCCGGTTTTCGTCGTTTGTCGGATTCCATCTTGATATAGGGAAGCAATTCAGGGGCGTACTGAATTTCGTCAATCAAAAGCGGAGCGGGAAAGCGCTGCATGAAAAGGGCCGGATCGTTCTTGGCAAGATTTAAAACCAGCGGATCATCGAGTGTAACATAGATTCTGTCATTGCCGATTAAGTGCTGCAGGAAGGTTGTCTTGCCCACTTGCCGCGCACCGGTAACCAGGGATACCGGAAATTGACGGGAGGCCTGAATAAAATATTTTTCGAGCGTTCTTGTGTGGTACATTTAAAACCTCCATCGGCCATGTTGCAATACGACTGCAATATAGCCGATGGAGATTAATCTGTCAATATTATTTGTGCCGTCTGTCCCATAACTTATGAAGATAGCCTGGTTCTTTGCAACCCATGAGCTCATTGATGCTGAATCAACCACCTCGCAGCAAGCTGCGGAGAATTAAAGCTCGTCCCGCAACAGCGGGATTAAGCCCTGCCGTATTTATCTTCCAGTCTTTCAATATCGTCTTCGCCGAAGTACGTGCCTGTCTGGACTTCGATGATGACCAGATCGACATCGGATAGATTTTCCAGACGGTGGGTCGCGCCTTGTGGTATGTCAACCGCTCTGCCGGCACGCAGAGAAAAAATTTTGCCGTCAATGGTCGCCACACCTTCACCAGAAACGGCATACCAGTGCTCCGAGCGCATTTTGTGTCGCTGCAGGCTCAGGCTGCCACCCGGTTCGACGACAATTCGTTTTACTTTATGATCCAGAACATCGGATAAGATTTGATAGTAGCCCCAGGGACGTCTGTTTATCGTTTCCATTGATTTTCGCTCACAAAATATTTGTTAATTTGACTATCATAATCCCGGATGAATGAAAAGCCATCCTTTCATCGTGAAGCGTATCTCGTGAAGCATCGTTCATCATCCGCAGAAAAGTTCAACCACTTCCTAAAACAGTTAGAAACCATTCCCTACGCTTCACGCTTCACGAACCCCGAACCACGTGATTACCCTTCTCTTCCTTCTTCCCTTTGCCGCCTCAATATGCTAAGTCATTGCCCCATAAGGGCTATGGACATTAAATATTCACTCAAACGCAGTCGAAAAAGGAAGAAAACGATTTCACTTCAAATCAGCAATTCCTCAGAAGTCACAATCTACGCGCCTTACTTTACACCCGTCGCGGAGATCAACCGCTTTGTTGAAGAAAAACAGACCTGGATTGACCGGGCCATCCGCAAGCAAGCTGAACTTCAGCCTTTGCATAAGAAAAAAGAATACGTCACCGGTGAAAATTTATATTATCTGGGCCAAGCCTATCCCCTGGAAGCCTTTTTTGAACCACTGGAAAATACAGGCGTTATTTTCTGGAATAACCGTTTTTTTCTGAACTGCCACGCAGACACAGAAATGAGAAAACACTACTTTGTTTCCTGGTATAAGAAAAAAGCACGGCAATATTTAAGTGAGCGGGTTGATTTTTACGAGAGCATGCTTAAGCTCACGTCAAACGGCCTTCGGATAACATCCGCCGAGAGGCGTTGGGGGTCCTGTTCGGAAGATAATAATTTATCATTCAGCTTCCGCCTGATCATAGCGCCGCCTGAGGTGATTGATTACGTTGTGGTGCATGAACTGATGCACATCCGGGAGAAAAATCATTCTTCAAAATTCTGGAACTTAGTGATAGAAGTGATTCCGGATTACAAGGCACAGAGGCGCTGGCTTCGTGAACATCAGCACCATTTTGATCTGTGAGCAGAACTCGAAAGGATTTAAGACAGCTTATTTTATGGATATTATTGAAACCATTGATCTCACGCACCGGCCATTTCTGTCCGCACGCTTCCGGCAAATGAATTTATACATTTCAGACTATACATTCACCAATATCTATCTATTCCGCAATATCAGCCGTTATGAAATATTGAGAAAAGATTGCGGAACTTTCATTTCCGCCTACAACCGGCAGAATCAGAATTATATCATGCCGCTGGATAACCCGCAGGCCTGCTCTCCGGACACACTCAGGCATTTATTGAATGACGGCAATTTTTTCTTTCCGATCCCTGAAGGATGGCTGCCCTTTTTTCCAAAAGATGAATTTTGTGTCACATCCGACGACAGCGAATCGGATTATATTTACCTGACTTCGAACATGGCGTCATTCGCCGGAAAACAATACACCCGTCACCGCAATCACCTGAATCAGTTGATCGGCGCATTCCATCCCGTGCAATGGCCGCTGTCCGCTGATACCCTTCTCGACAGCCTGAAAATTTTGCGCCAGTGGCAGGACGAATCCGTCGTCACCGCCAGCAAAACCGATTTTGCGGTGTGCACGGAGGCTTTGCAAAAAGCCTCGGAGCTTGCGCTGTGGGGCACAATATATTACATTGAAAATGAACCGGCGGGATTCATCATTGGCGAGGCGCTCAACAAAGATACGTTCTGTCTGCATTTTGCCAAAGCCTCCAAAAAGTATCATGGCATTTATGAGTTTATGTTCAACGACACGGCCATAAAATTGCAGTCGCAATATAAATATCTGAATCTGGAAGAGGATATGGGTAATAAGAATTTACGGAAAACAAAAGGTTCTTATGGCCCGGAGTGCATTTTAAAAAAATATCGCGTCAGTCTTAAAGTTGGAGTTCAATGAGTAACCTGGTTGTCATCACGGATTTACGGGAAGGAGATCAGGGCGTCATTCATTCCATTGAAGACGGCTCGGCCCTGACCAGCCGCCTGGCCGGCATGGGTATCGTTACCGGCGCAAAGTTTCGCATCACTCAGGTCAGCGGCGGAATGGTTGTTGTTTTAGTCTCGGCAACCCGGATTGCTTTAGGACGGGGCGAAGCCTCGAAAATTATGGTTTCCAAAATAGACCCCGCCGATGAAACCTGCCTTCCTCCCATTGAAAAAGAAATCTTCGTCGCGTTGGTCGGCCAACCCAATGTCGGCAAATCCACCGTCTTTAATATTCTGACGGGGCTTTCCCAGCATGTCGGCAACTGGCCCGGCAAAACCGTCGAGAAAAAAGAAGGGGTACACCGCGCCAATGATATTTTAATCCGCATTGTCGATCTGCCGGGCACTTACAGCCTCACATCTTTTTCCGAAGAAGAACGAGTCACCCGTGATTTCATCATTCAAGAAAAGCCCGACCTCGTCGTGCTGGTGCTGAACGCTGCTGCACTGGAGAGAAGCCTTTATCTTTTATCCGAAGTTTTACTGCTCAATCGACCGGTGATCGTGGCCATCAACATGCTGGACGTTGCATCAAACCAGGGCACGCAGGTTGATGCGAAGGCTTTGCAGGATTCTCTGGGTCTGCCGGTCATTCCCATGGTCGCCAAACGCAACAGCGGCATCAAAGAACTGGTGGATCAAATTACCCAGATGGCCTCCTGCGATCAGAAATTCCAGCCCGAATTACCCGAAGTTTCCGCCGATCATCTGGAAATTTATCAAAGCATCCTGGAAACCATCCGGCCTTATATTCAGAATCCTTACACCCCCGAATGGGTGGCTGTTAAATTAATGGAGGGCGACCCGGAAGTATCCGCCATGGTTGAAAAGCACGCGCAGCCATCCGGCTGGAATACGATTCTGACACTGCTCAGCAAACACGAAGACGCGCTGCATGCCGTGGTTAACGGCCGCTATGACTGGATTGAAAAAATGACCCGGGCGGCCGTCTCCCACTTCAGAATGGGACAGGTTGTGCTCACCGACAGAATCGATCATGTGCTGACGCGTCCGATTTTCGGCATTCCGATTTTACTGGCCATCATGGCCTTTGTCTTCTTCCTCACCTATTCTATCGGCGTGCCGCTGCAAACCTGGCTTGCCGATTTAATCTCGCAATTCATTGCCTTTTGCACACCTGCCACAAGCGGCTGGCCTGCCTGGCTGCAAGGGATGCTGCTCAACGGCGTCATCGGCGGCGCAGGTTCCGTACTGACATTTTTGCCGGTCTTGTTGATCTTTTTTGCCATCATGGCCTTACTGGAAGATGTCGGCTACATGGCGCGCGCCGCCTTTGTGATGGACAGGATCATGCATCTGGTCGGATTACATGGCAAAAGTTTCATCCCGATGTGCCTGGGTTTCGGCTGCAATGTCCCCGCGATTCTCGGCGCCCGCATCATCGAGACGCGCAAGGCCCGCATGATTACACTGCTTTTGATTCCTTTTGTTCCCTGCACCGCCAGACTAGCCGTCCTCACACTAGTCTCCGCCGCCATTTTCAGGGAAAACGCCGTTTTTGTGTCGTGGAGTATACTGGCGTTAAATATTGTTGTATTAGGAATTGCCGGAATTTTTGTCAACAAAACCCTCTGGAAACAGGATGCGCCGTTCATCATGGAACTGCCGATTTATCATCGTCCCGATTTAAAAACGATTCTGATAGTCATCTGGTCGAGAACCGTCTCCTTCGTCCGCAAAGCCGGAACGGTTATTCTGGGCGTTTCGCTCTTGATCTGGATTTTATCTTATTTTCCAACCGGCAATGTGGAAGAAAGCTTTCTGGCTTCCGTGGGCAGGTTACTTCAGCCGCTGGGTGTACCGCTGGGGCTGGACTGGAAAATGATAACCGCGTTGTTGACGGGACTCGTCGCCAAGGAAAATGTTGTGGCGACGCTGGGTGTTCTTTACTCTGTAGGAAAAGATGGGCTGGCGATGACGCTGCCCACCATCATGAGCCCGGAATCGGCTGCCGCATTTCTGGTTGTGATGATGCTTTTTATCCCCTGCGCCGCCACCATGGCTGTACTGCGCAAGGAAATGAACAGCAACAAATGGTTTTATTCCACGATCGTACTGACGCTGGTTGTCTCATACCTGGGCGGCATGGCGGCGTTTAATTTTGTCAGATGGCTAGGAATTTAGCAAAAAGGGACAAAAGCCGAGCGGTACTCTTTCCATTTACACACCGCCGCATTAGTTTTCTGCATAACCACCGGTGTCCATTTTTTTCAACCTGCCACAAGGGAGGATACACGTGAGAATTATTTATATCGCTGACATCCATGGCGCTTTTGACCGCGTCAAACAACTATTGTCCGAAACGGTGGCTGACGTTTATATTATTGCCGGTGATCTTATTGATATCCCTTTCTACAATATGGCCACCGCCATTACCTATCATGAGTTGCAATCCTATTTTCACGGCTTGCGTGTCCGAATGCATAAAGAATCCATGACTATTGAGGATTTTGTGGACGAATTGCTCGATATGCCGAACCTGTCGGCTGAAATTGAAGAAACCGGGACAAAATATCAGCAATACACGATCCGCGCCCGCCGCGTTCTTCAGCAAAAATATAAAGTTCTGGAAAATATTCTCTCCATCAAACAAAAAGCGCAAATGTTCGCTTTGCCCGGCAATTATGACATGGATTTGAAATATACGGCGCTGCATGAGCGGGATCTCCATCTGCACTGGCATAGTATGCAGGATCTGAAAATCGCCGGCTACGGCGGGGCGGACATCTGGACGCCGGGCATCCCGGAGCGTTATGTTGTGCGCTATCAGGGAAGCGTACCGTTTGAAAACGGTCGTAATGAAATGCATAATTTTTTCAAAGCTGTGAAACCGGACATCATTGTCAGTCATCAGCCGGCCCACGGCATTCACGACCGGGTGAATCAATTCGGGACATCCGGATCGCCGGCACTCCGCCACTATTGCGACAACAATCAGGTATTGATGTGCCTGACCGGTCATGTCCATATGGACTGGGGATTTCAGATGACCGAAAACACGATCTATCTCAATCCTTCCAATTTCGGTGAGGTCACGACACTGACCGGCGGCGTGGCTGAAGGCGGTTTTTTCTACACCATTGAAATGGACGGCAGACAGGTGGAAAAAATCATCTTTAGAAAGCTCGTCGGCGACCGAATCCATGACATTGCCGATTACTATCCCCAAAACGGCCAATGGCGTGAATCGCTGGTTGACTCCGAGCGCTTCACGGCCCTCAAAGAAGGCCGAAATTTCGATATGCAGGAAGCAAAGTATTCTCATATTCCGGAAGTTCAGCTTTATAATGAGATTAAACAATTTTATCGCACGTTCCAGACGGAAGAAACAGAAGAGCGCCTGGAGAAGCTCGAACAGATCGCGAGGCTGATTGAAGAGAACGTTCACGGTGATATCGCCATGGACGTTATGGGTTCGACCAATATGGGGCTTTGCGAAAATACATCCGATATCGATTTTGTGGTTTATGTCCGATGTGACACCGACTTCACGGGAGAAGTCAATTCCTGCTCACAATATAAAGACGCCGAAAAGATTATCGAAACCGTCTTAAAGCCGCAGTATGCCTTTCAGATCATGGACGCCATCGATCTGAACCTTGTTGAAAAAGCCATACGGGAAAAGGATTATGAAAGCGAAATGGCCATGCGTTTTGTCGCATATCGCGCCATCTGCCGACCGATCAACTACAGATTCATCGCCCCTGTTGAGGACTTATTGAATCAGGATATGGAATACCGTTCAGAGTTGGAGGGCAGTATTCGTTCATATTTCCGGATATTTATCAATACATCGGAACATACCCGTTCATTCAAAAAGTATGAAAGCCGGATCAAAGAAATCGGGATCAATCTGCCCGAATCGGTTCGAATGAAGATTAAGGCTTACTTTCAACAGGATCCTGATCAGAAGGACTGCATGATTGATTCTTTGGATGATTCGCCGAAGCTTTAGGAAACGTTCATACCCATCAACTTCACCGAATCATTAAACAACACGGAGATACTTTTGTCCGTAACGACTTTCTCGACAAAACCCACCCCGAATACCGGATGATTGATCACATGATTGACTTTAAAAGTTTCCTTGATTGAATAATTCCGTATGGATGTTCCCGCCGGCATATTGCGGCTTTTAATATCCCATTGCAGGGGCGCGTCATTAACCGCCACCTTTGCCGCCGCAGGCTTTTTTGCCCGGACAGCGCCGGGGGTGCGCACGGCGGCAGTCTTTTTGGCGGCAGGCAATGTTCCCCGATATTTGTGTTCCGCGCCGCAGGTTTTACATTTTACGCGGCTCACCACACCATCCACTTTGAACAATACCAAGTGAGCCAGAACTAACTTGCATTTCAGACAATAAGCATCAATATTTTCACCAACAGAAAGCACTATGATCTCCTTATTTTATGTTTGTCGGCAACCTATATCAGATTGCCCGAAGATGTCCTAATGAATATTTTCCCGTCAGCGTTAATATGAATAAGATTAAAGAGATGAGGCCAAAACAGCCGCGCCGATCGCGCCATTGACTTGCGCATAAGATGACACCGCGATCTTTACGCCGAGTTTCCTCGTGAGCGCGTCCACAACGCCTGCGTTGCGCGCGACGCCGCCGGTGATCATCACCGGTTCGGAGACACCGACACGCGCGAGCATCGAAGAGACACGGGCGGCAATGGATTCATGAATACCGGCGATGATGTCTTGTCTTTTTTCACCGCGGGCAATAAGTGAGATTACTTCCGATTCCGCAAAGACCGTGCACAAACTACTGATTTTTGAAGGCTGCTTCGATTGCAGCGACATCGCGCCGAATTCATCGAGATTGACTTCGAGCGCCCGCGCCATCACTTCCAGAAATCGGCCGGTTCCCGCCGCACACTTGTCGTTCATTACAAAATTTTTGACCTTGCCCCGTTCATCGAGCGCCATGGCTTTCGAGTCCTGCCCGCCAATATCAATAATTGTTCTAATCTTCGAATTCAGAAAATACGCTCCGGCGGCATGCGCCATAATTTCCGTAAAGGTTTTGTCGGAAAATTTAACCGAATTGCGGCCGTAACCAGTGGAAACGATTTTAGAAACGGATGACGTAGTGAGACCGGATTCAGAAAGCAAATCCTCATACACTTTGAGACCTGCCGCCTCCGCGTTATAGCCGGTAAAAATAATCTTTGTTCCGAGAATTTTCCCGTCTTCCACAATAGCTGCCTTGGCCGTGATCGAACCGATATCAATACCCGCTGTCCGCATTAGTCGTCTCTCGCATCTCGTATCTCGCATCTCGTCGCGAGCGAGTCTTCTTAAAACTTAATTACTTAAAACTTAAATCTTTTTTCTTTCTTTTATAATTTCCATAAACGCGTCAATTCTGGTTGAAATCTGGCTTTCGGAAAAGCTCCGGTCATCGACCATATCCGCCTCGATCATCAGACACGGAATGCCTCTTTCTTTTTCCACGATCCGCTGAATGTCAAGCTGGCCAAAGGAGTATGGTTTGCAACTGCGGTTGGAATGCAGCACAAATCCATCGACATCATACTTGTCGATCATCTCGATAACCATTTTCGCCATTTCATCGACGCCGATATTCAGATAAATCCGGGTGTAAGCCTCCGCCATTGAATCGAGAAATTTACTTTCGTCAATATACTTCATCGCCCCGCACCAGGCCGACGTGTAGGTGTCGGCTACCAGGCAGGCGTTGTGTGAAGCGAATTTTTGCGACAGCCAGCGCGTACGGGGCCAAATGGGAATATTATCCCACAGCAGACGGTATTTTTCATTCGGCACCACGCTGATGCCGCGTGCGACCCGGTCTTTCATGGTTGACAGAAGTTGCTGGTAATAATTCACGGCTTCCTTAGTTCCCCGTAAAGTAACAATCAGCGCCAAATGATAAAAAGCGTCAAAAGCGCTCATGGGCGCGGGCCGGTGCGCGGCCGTGTCCAGAACCGCCTGCCAGAGTTGTTGTCCTTCATAAGAAAGATGCCCCACTTGTCGCAGCCGTTCAAAATCATATTTTTTCTTACAGGTTTCTTCGATAAAAAGAATGTACTCGTCGATTTGAGCGCGGACATAACGGGCGGCCTCTTCCGAATAACCGGTATGGCAAAAGGGCGTGTCCAGAATAAACAGCGGCACATTGAAATAGCGCGCCTGCACTTCATACCACTTGAGCACCGTCCCGCAGATATTGTTGCAGCAAACCAGCATATCGGGACGAGGCAGACCACCGATGGGACCGCCGTTAACGGTCGCACAGGCGATGTCGGAACGGGCGTAGGAACACAGGTCGTTGGAATAGCCCATGGCTTCCGCTTTTTCGCAAAGCCCCGCGCCCATTTTGGACGCGCCGATCATCGCGCCGTGATTTTCCGGATAGATCGGAATAATATCCATCGCGATCAAAGGCTCCACCGGCCCGCCGCTGGTGATCCAGGCCACTTTTTTCCCGGTAAGCTTTGCCGACTTGGCCTCGCTGTAATAGACCATCATCAGCTCTTTCATCGTCGGTGCTTTTTTAAACCGCAGAGAAAACTTTTTAGCCTGACCAAACAGATAAATTCCAAGAGTTTTCAGAAAATCGGAGTTGGAAGAATTCATGCCGTCACCCTATTGTGATTAAAAATCGTAGAGGACAGTGAAGACCGTGCCCTACAAAATATAAATATTACAATATTTGGATAAATGTCTCCAGTCGCGTTTGCAACTGGCCGCCTGCCTGTGTCTGCTCCTCCATCTCCAGAAGCAGAGAAGGAATTTTTCCCCGATCCAGCATTTCCTTGAGATAAGGATAATCAAAAGCGTGCGGATCGCAAAACTTGAGAAACAAAAAAACAACGCCGTCTGCTTTACAGTCTTTGACCATTTTCAGGAGGCCCTCACCGCGATTCGTCAGCCCCGCATGCTTGGCCGGGCAGCTGGCGCGTTCGGCGTATCTTTGTGCGATTGCTGTGAGCGGCGGAAGATTTTCATTGATCACACCTTCAAAGTACCGCGACCCGGTGCATAAATCATCACCGACCACAACGCCGCCGGCGGTTTCAATCGCGTCGTAAATATCCGGATGACTGCAAATGCTGCCGGAGAGCACCAACCTTTTTGCATGGGATGGTTTTTTTTCAGATGTCGTTTTCGTAAGCTCCGATACAATGGCCGCAAGATCTTCGAGAAATGCTTCCCGTTCCATGATCATCCCCGCCCGAATGATGGTGTGAAAATCCTGTCCGTTGATCATGTGCGGGTTTTCACAACGCAGTTGGTACAGATTCATCATCTGCACGCGGATCGCGTTATAGATTCTAACAGCATGGATCAGGCCGGCCTCCGTGATCTCCTGAGCAAGCCCGCACTCCAAATCCGTCTTGAATTTTTTCAGAACGTCCAGCAAATACTGCCGGGCGCTGGGCGTGGTAAGTTTGACCGGCAGCACGACATCCGCGTGAAAAGGTTTCACCAGATTGAGCCGCCAGACGTCAGAGAGCCGCTGGATGGAATCGCAGGTATGCGGAAAAACCATGCCGTCCAGAAGACCCAGCCTTCCGGACAGCGCTTCCTCCAAAATGCCGCGCACCAGCGAACAGCAGTACGATTGCAGATGAAGATCGGCGCGATGAATGCCCGAATCGGAACCGAACAGCCGCACAGGCAAAGCACCCGCGGCAAAGATCAATTCCTCAGGCGCGTAGGAACAGACAGTGCCGACTATCTTTTTACCGGTTTCGTCTTTAAGTTTTTGCAGATACGAATAAGGATGCTCAACGATTGTCCTGAACTCAGCGATTTTGTCCATAGCGTGTCCTTCCCGCTGGAATATAGTATTTACTGTTTCGCCATTTCGTGACGGCAAACTAACATATTTAGATCAAAAAGTCGCAATAATTTACGCCCCTCTTTCCGCTATTACTCCGGCGGTTAAATATTTGAGTAGTAATCCACCACCAGAGATCCCCGTGCGAAAAGAGGTTCATTCTGAGCAAAGCGTTGAGGCGAATGTAAAGAGTCAAGGAAGCGACCCATTGGTTCCCTTTATTAAAAAAAAGCCCGGCAGATACCACAAGCCGGACTTTTCCGAGAATATTTCTTAAAACGGGAATCAGCCGATAGCGCTGCCGCCTCGTTCGCCGTTGCTGATGCGGATGCACTCAGCGAGTTCAACGACAAAGATTTTGCCGTCCCCCACGGAGCCGGTATGGGCGCCTTTGACAATGGCATCTATTGTGGGATCGACAAAGGCTTCATTGACGGCGATGTCCAATCTCACTTTATTGAGCAGGCCGCCTGCTTCTTTCGCTCCACGATAGATTTCCGTGACGCCTTTTTGGCGTCCCTGTCCCAGGACATTGGTGACGGTCATCAAGTTGACATCCACGGCTTCCAGTTCTTTTTTCACAGCCTCCAGCTTATGCGGCTGAATAATAGCAATGACGAGTTTCATAATATTTTCCTCCTATTCAATCACGGTGTAAGCGGCTTCGCTCTGTTGCGTCAGATCCAGGCCGATAAGTTCGTTCTTCTCTTCGACCCTCATACCGATGATCGCATCGACAATTTTGTAGATGATGAAGGTCATCACAACAGCAAAAACAATGGCCACAATCACGAGCAAGCCTTGAATCAGAAACTGATGAACATTGCCGAAAAGAAGTCCGTCCGACCCCGCCGCATTAATGGCTTTCTGCGCAAAGATGCCGGTGGCGATAGTGCCGAAAATCCCGCCGACGCCGTGCACACCGAATGCATCCAGCGAATCATCATAGCCTAGCTTGCCTTTGATAATCGAGACGGCCACGTAACAAATGACTGCGACCATCATACCAATAAACATCGCGTTCATCGGGTTAACAAAACCGCAAGCCGGTGTGATGGCGACCAAGCCGGCCACGACACCGGTAACGGTTCCCAGAATAGTCGGAGTCCCGTTGTGCCACCATTCCACAAGCGCCCAGGTCAAACCCGCCGCTGCCGTTGCGATATGGGTTGTGATGAAGGCATTGGCGGCAAGACCATCAGCTGCCAACGCACTGCCCGCATTAAATCCGAACCAACCAAACCACAAAAGCGCTGCACCTAAAACGGTGAAAGGCAGGTTATGCGGACGAATGGGTTTGTGATTGTAACCAACGCGTTTGCCGAGTAATATGGCCAGGACCAGCGCCGAAACACCGGAGCTGACATGTACAACAATACCGCCCGCAAAATCCAGCGCGCCTAAAGCTCTCAACCAGCCGCCCGTGTTCCATACCCAGTGCGCCAGCGGATCATAAACAAACGTTGCCCATAAAATGGTAAAAACCAGAAAAGCGGAAAACTTTACCCTTTCCGCATAAGCGCCGATGATCAAGGCCGGTGTAATAATCGCGAACATGGCCTGAAAAATCATAAAGACAGAATGGGGAATCGTTGCGGCATAAGCCGGGTTTGGCGCTGCTCCGACTCCTCTCAGTCCGGCCCAATCCAGTCCTCCGATGATGCCATGGAACGACGGGCCAAATGCCAGGGAATAGCCGAACAACATCCATTGCAGACTGATGACGCAGACGATGACAAAGCACTGCATCAGAATAGACAGGACGTTCTTGCGTCGCACCAGTCCCCCATAGAAAAATGCCAGTCCCGGTATGGTCATTAACAAGACCAACGCGCTGGCCATCAAAACCCACGCTGTATCTCCCGAATTCATAAAAACACCTCCTTCAAAAAGTTTGTTCTTTCGGAATCCATACAAAGCAAGGATAGTGCCAAACAACAAATCTTTATTAATCCATTGAAATAGTGAAGAAATATTGGGATACGGACAGCTAAAATTCGTACAAAATTGTACGAATTTTAAAAACGACAGACTAAAATGTGGGTGGTTATTGTCGGAAAGACGTCTTGATCCTTCCGCCGGTATTTATTTTACGTCAAGTGAATCGGCGGCTGTATTTCCGCCACTTGATCACCTTCATATAAAACTTTTTCCAGAAAAAGCCCGGAGGGTGGGGCAGTATAACGGGCGGGAACGTCGGAAAAGGTATGGAGTATCTGTTCCAGATCTTTGGCCGTGACGTTGCCTCGTCCAGCCTCGACGGTCATTCCAACGATACGGCGAACCATTTTCCATAAAAAATGGGAACCGGTAATTCGTATGGCGACCATACTGTTGAACTCTTTCAGCTCGATGCCTTCGACATGGACTTTCGTTGACGTGTCCTTGTCCATCCTTTTGTCTGCAAAAGACGCGAAATCATGAAATCCCTCAAAAACGCCGAGAGCCTGCCGCATCTTGCCGACATGAAGCTTGTCTTTGACCCACCAGACATACTTCTTGCCAAAGGCGGTTCGCCGGCCGGCGATCAGATACAGATAGCTGCGGCTGACGGCTGAGTGACGGGCATGAAAACGAGGATGGGCATTTTCTAAAGATAGGATATTGATGCCGGCAGGGAGAAGATCGTTGAGTCCGATACGCAAGGTTTCGCAATTGAGCTTGCGGTTTGTTTCCAGATGGGCCACCTGCCCCAGCGCGTGCACACCGGCATCGGTGCGCCCCGCCCCCTGAATTTCCACCGGCGTGTCCAGAAATTTTTGCGCCGCTTCGGTCAGGGCGCCTTGGATGCTTCTAGCGTTTTTCTGCGCCTGCCAGCCGCTGTAATTGGTGCCGTCGTACTCCAGAACGATCTTATATTTGTTCATTTTGACGGTTTCTCCTGGTTGGCGGGAGTCAGAATATTCATGGCGGAAATGTTGTCGAGCAAAGAGCCGGCCGCCGAATCAATATCTCTCAGCTCCTGTCCCGGTTGCAGGGTGGTAATAACCGCCTGTCCGATGATTTTCCGTCCTTCACGTCCTTGCAAATCTTTGGTCCGGATACCCCAGATGTTATGAAAAATCAGCGCTCGGCCGTCTTGCTGTCCGATATACAGCATCACATGGCCTTTGCGCCATAAAAGACTGAGGTAAGGAATACCCCTCTCCCGGATAATTTTTTCTTTTTGTTCGGGACGAAGGCCGGAAAGGTCGATATAAGTGCCTGCCTCTTTCACCTGGTCTTCCGAATGCCGCGGCAGCCAGATGCCGAAGACGGCGAAGAAATCGCGGGTCATGGAAGAACAGTCACGGTTGCCGTAAAGTCCGCCCCATCCATAGGGTTCGCCGATCATTTCATTGGCTATCTTTGCCGCATGGACAGGATTGAAGCGCAACGGCTTTGCCGCAGCCGCAGCCGACGGGACAAAACCGCGTCTGATCACCGCTCGTCTGTTTTGATCAGCCACGGCAATCGACACTTGCATCCGGTCCGCTGAACTTTTCGTTAAAGGGAAAATGTGCCCTACCGACGTCCGAACAAGGAATAGCCCCTTTTCGTCCAGAACAGATGTATGATCGCGGATGATCACCGCATAGCGTCCTGATTCCCAGGTTTTGACAAATTCGTTGTCCACGGAAGCGAAATCTTCAACCGGAATCCAACCGTAAGTAAAGGAAGTCTCCACCAGCGCCCAGGACTTGTCCGCACTGAGCTGGCAAACAAAGATCGGCGTATTGGCGGGAACAGATGACCGCTGCAAATTATCAAACGGCCAGGCCGAGCTGTCACCGTCGGAGCTGTTAAAGTGGGGTGAATTGGTTGGCAATTCCCTTAAATTCGTATTTCTGGTCGTGATGCCGCGAGACAGGGCATTCGGGTAGTTATTCAAAGACGCTTTGCTTTCGAGTTTTTTCGCCCAGGAAGGCAGATGAAGCTTTTTATTTTCCCCGTAGCCGAACTTGAAAGTGTATTTCCTGAAATCCTGCTGGACTCTTTCAGGCAGGGCATGAAAAGGACTGTTTTGATGCCATACGGAAAAGTAGATGGTGTTATAATCTTCTTCCATCCCTGCTTGACTTGCCGCAGTCAAAGGCTCTTCGCTTTGGACGCCGTCGGTAAAATAAGAAGCATGATCCTGACGTAATTTCCGGACATCCCGAATGGTATCCGGCGCGGCAAGACAACCTGATAAAATAAATAATAAAACAACGGACAGACTGAAAAATGTTTTCATCATAAAGGCATCCTTTAATTGATAACCTTATATAATCTTTTTTTATAATTCAGGCAAGATAAACGGTTTGTGCTTTTCATAATCATTTTCTTTTGCATTCTAAGGGATTTCGTGTAAATTACAACCATGACGCCTTGGGCACTTGATAAATTTGTAGTATAAGAAAATGAAGGCTGGTATAAGACACTAAACTACTTCAACATTCACGAAAGGAGCAAGACTTATGATCGCCATCAGTGTTCTGAAAAAATTTGCTTTTTTGAAAGATTTCACCAATGATCAACTGATCAAGCTGGAGTCATTGGCCAATGAGGAAAACTATCAGGCAGGTACACAGCTCTATTCCAACGGTGATGCGGCCCGCTGCCTTTATTTACTCCAGGAAGGGAAAGTTGCCCTTTTCATGGATAACTACATGGGGCCGGGCAAACCGCCCATGCAGGTGACGATTGATATGGTCACCAAGGGGGAATCCATGGGCTGGTCGGCTGTGGTGGAGCCGTTCATCTATACGCTTGGCGCCCGTTGCCTTGAGGATACCAAGCTGATTGCGTTTGACTCCTTTAAACTGCGAGAGATGATGGATGAAGACTGTGCCTTGGGTTTCAAAATCATGCAGTCCACCGCCAAGGTGATTTCCACGCGTCTGACGCATACCCGGATCATTCTGGTGGGTGAGCGCGGTCTTTCCACGCTGACCGAGTATTAATCAACAATATGCAAGGTGGGGCGGAATATGAAAAAAGAAAATTTTAACGCAATCATTGAAAAAGCGATCGCCAATGAAGAAGAGGCCAACTGGTTTTATCTCAAACTGGCGGACAGGGTAACGGATAAATCGGCCAAGGACACTCTGCTTTATCTGGCAAAAGAAGAAATGGGCCATAAGAATAATCTGATCCGCTACCGGCAGGAAAGCTTGATCAATAATGCCACAAATATTGAAGAGGTTCCCGATTGCAAGGTGGCCGAATTCGTTTCCTCCCCCGGCATTCAGTACAATATGGACAGCAAGGACGCCTATCTGCTGGCGGCCGCCCGCGAGCTGAATTCCTACAACCTTTACATAGGCATGGCGTCTGTGCATCCGGAAGGGGAAATCAGAAATATGCTTCTGAAAATGGCCAATGAAGAACTCAAACATAAAGAGAAGGTGGAATATTTATACTCCAATACGGCGTTTGTTCAGACCGATGGAGGATAGCGCAGATTCTCCCCCCTAAAAAAATTAATCCGCCCACACAGGCGAAAAGGAGATGACCATGCAGGATTTTGTCCCCAAAAAGATTTTTTTCACCAAAGGCGTGGGCACGCACAAGGATGAATTGCATTCCTTTGAGCGTGCCTTGCGCAATGCCGGTATTGAGAAATGCAATTTAGTCCAGGTGTCCAGTATTTTTCCTCCCGGCTGTAAAATGATCCCCAAGTCGCAGGGCCTCAAATCACTGGTGCCGGGCGCCATTACCTACTGCGTGATGAGCCGCTGTTGCAGCAATGAACCCAAACGGCTCCTGGCCGCGTCGGTCGGCTGCGCGATCCCCGCGGATAAATCATCGTATGGCTATATCAGCGAGCATCATGCCTACGGCATGACGGAAAAACAAACCGGCGACCATGCCGAAGATCTGGCCGCGGCCATGCTGGCATCCACGCTGGGAATTGATTTCAATGTGGATGAGAGCTGGGACGAAAAAAAAGAAATTTTTAAAATCAGCGGTAAAATTGTCCGGACGCTAAATGTAACCCAGTCAAAAATCTGCATGGATAATAATTACACCACTGTGGTCGCCGCCGCCGTTTTTGTTTTCTGACGGAAATTATCGGCGTTTAAAGCGAGGGACTGATTAACTATGAAAAAGGAAATACCTGAATTAAAGATGCAAGATGTGGGCGGCGCTGAGCTGCCCTATCTTTATTATGAGGGTGGCCCCCGTCAGATTCTTTTCGCGCATGCCACCGGATTTCTGCCCTGGCTGTGGCATCCGATCATTGAAGAATTTATTCCTCAATATTCAGCATGGGCGCCGTACATTTGCAACTATCGCTCGTGTGAGCCGGAAAAAGGCGGCTTGAGCTGGAATGTGATCGCCCAGGATCTTTCCACCTTTTGCCACGGGCAGAAAATTGAAAAACCCATACTGGTCGGGCATTCGATGGGCGCGACGGTGTTGACGATTGCCGCTTCCGCTTATGGCGTGAAGCCGCGCGGCATGATCCTCATAGAGCCGATCTTCCTGCCGGATGAATTTTATAAGACGGAAATCAGCCTGAAAGACCATCCGCTGGCCTCCAAGTCGATTAAAAGGGTTAATCACTGGCAAAGTGAAACTGAAGCCATGGCCTATTTGAAATCGCGTTCATTCTTTTCGGACTGGGACGAAGAAGTCCTGAATCTTTATATGCAGTATGGTATGGAAAAACAGCAGGCAGGCGATATGCGCCTGACTTGCACGCCGGAAAGCGAGGCCGCCATGTTCATGGGCGGCTGGAGCCGTGACCCCTGGCCGCTTCTCACAGAGATCGAATGTCCCGTGCTGGTGATTGAAGGAGAAAAAAGCCCTAACATAGGCTTGGTGGATATAAAAAAAGCTGTTTCACTCCTGCCGCAGGGGAGATACGGGTCGGTTGCTGAAGCCGGACATTTAATTCCTATGCAAAAACCGGCGGAAATTGCCGGGATTATCAAAGAATTCATTGCCAAGCTGCCCTGAAATTTATTCCGCCGCAGATTTCAAGTCTATGCAGAAGTCTTATTTAATGTTCTCATCCACCCATGATTCATGAGAATGCAGAATCTTCCAACCATCCCGCTCTTTTTTCCAAAGCATCGTAAATGCATGCTTGACATTAATATTTTTTCCACTTTTCAACACGATCTGGGTCTTTTCATCACTGGTCAGCAAGGCCAGGTTTGGAGTAAGTGCCGTCACTCGCACGTCGAGAGGTTCAACCTGCATACGCTCTCTCATCGAGAAATAATTTGTTATGGCATCCACCCATGTACTTCGCTTGGTATAAGAATCCGCACTCGCGATTGCTGATAAAAACTCATCTTTGCTGTAATAATTGGACCAGGCGCCGGCATTTAATTGGTTGACTGCCGAGACCAGTTGATTGAACTGAGCCTTTACCTCTTTTTGAATCGTTTCTTTTTCCGTCTCTGTGAAGGTTTGTTGTTGCTGCCCGCAACCCAAAAGAAGAACCAGAAAGACAACCAACGTGATGTGATAAAATGATTTCATAATCAGTTCCTTTCATTTATGATTTAAAGTGAACTCATTAGGGTTTTCAAGACATTTCTGAAAACATCCGCTTTGATGCTGATGTCGCCTATAAAAGGATAGTCGAGAGCGATGACCGTAAAGAGGGCAATAGCTATCATCGCCGCCAGCATCGATGTCATGATGAGCTGTGGAACGAAGTTTTCCGTTCCAAAGAACAGCATAAACGAGACAGTGATTATACCTCCAATAATCAGAACAAAATAAAGAATGGGATGAATTCCCGAATTAGCCTCATGAAGGCGCATCCGCCTCATTTCAAATGATTCATTCAATTTTTTAACAGACTCCGCAAAGAAGATTTTTTGCGTCTCATTTTTGGGTATATAGCTGCTGAAAAGGCGCCATATTTCATCCTGAGACTGCTGGACATTCTGACTTCTCTCTCCCTTGGACATGATCTGCCACTCATCATTTATTATAAAATTTACATAATCTATTAGATTTTTTTTCAGCTCATTGCGGAAGGAGGCCGGCAGTGGTCTGGTATCCCTGTAGACAGAAGCAATGTAATTAGCTTCTCTGGTCACATTTTTCTCCGCCTCATCATAATTCTGCCATGTTGCGATTACTAAAAAAGCTAGCATTACTGCATAGATAACGCCAAGAGTTGCGAAAATGAATCCGGCCACGTCATTATGGAGTTTGAACTTCTGTGGAGGATGAAATGCACGAACAACATACAAACCGATAATAGAAACAATAACATATAGGAAGACAATAATAATGCCGAGAATGACAGTAGGGATATTTAAAAGCAACAATTGAATAAAAGACATTTTTGGCTCCTTATTTAGTCTGTTCTTCGTGATCGATTTATTTAATCCCGCTGTTGCGGGACGAGCGTTAATTCTTCGCAGCGAGCTCGCAATATAATGACGTTCATTTCATACCTCGACAGCATAGGAATGGCAAGACCGTTCCCTTCTTTGTTTTATAGGTACTTTTCTTCCAGCAACTGCAGCACTTTGTCCGCCGAGTCGGTAACGGCTGTGCCCGGCCCGAAGATACCTTTGACGCCTCGGGAATACAGGAAGTCATAATCCGCGGGGGGAATCACGCCGCCGACAACCACGAGAATATCCGTACCGCCCATTTTTTTCAAATTTTCTATCAGCTGAGGAACAAGGGTCTTGTGTCCCGCGGCAAGGCTCGATACGCCCACCACATGCACATCGTTTTCGATGGCCATTTTGGCCGCTTCTTCCGGGGTTTGAAACATCGGACTGATATCCACATCAAAGCCGATATCTGCATAGGCGGTAGCAACGACTTTGATCCCCCGGTCATGACCATCCTGCCCCATTTTGGTCACCAGTTGCCGGGGACGGCGGCCTGTTTTCGTGAGAAACTTCTCTGTCCGTCCGCGCAATGCGTTGATGACTTCACTGTCCCCGTATTCCGAGGCATAAGCGCCGGAGATGACGTGCGTGGTCGCGACATAGCGACCGAATACTTTTTCCATGGCATCGGATACTTCCCCCACGGTCGCCCTCAGTCTTACCGCTTCAATTGACGCGGCCAACAGGTTGCCGCCCTTCTTGGCCATGTTTGTAATCTTCTCCAGGGCTTTTTGCACAGCCGCATTGTCGCGTTTGGCCTTGATGTCCTTGAGGCGCGCGATCTGCTCGTCGCGGACGCTGCCGGGAATATCCAATACTTCAATCGGTGTTTCTTCTTTGACTTTGTATTTGTTGACGCCGACGATGGTGTCTTTGCCCTGGTCGATCCTGGCCTGGCGGCGGGCGGAGGATTCTTCGATGCGCAGTTTCGGCATGCCGGTTTCAATGGCGCGCGCCATGCCGCCCAGTTCTTCGATCTCATCCATGATTTTCTGGGCTTCCCGGATAATCGATGCCGTTAAAGATTCGACATAGTAGGAACCGCCGAGGGGATCGACCACATGGCAGATCTGCGACTCCTCCTGGATAATGATCTGTGTGTTGCGGGCGACCCGTGAGGAGAGCGGCGTGGGCAGGCTCACCGCCTCGTCAAAGGAGTTGGTATGCAGCGACTGTGTGCCGCCGAGCGCCGCTGCCAGCGCTTCCAGCGTGGTGCGGATAATGTTGTTGTAGGGATCCTGCTGGGTCAGGCTCCAGCCGGATGTCTGCACATGCGTGCGCAGAACGCAAGACCGGGGATTCGTCGGATAAAATTCGCCAACGATTTTATGCCACAGATAGCGCGCCGCGCGCAGCATGGCGATCTCCATGAAGAAGTTCATGCCCACGCCGAAAAAGAAAGAAAGCCTCGGCGCAAAATCGTCAATCTTCAGGCCGCCGTCAATAGCCGCGCGGATGTATTCCTTGCCGTCGGCCAATGTGAAGGCCGCCTGTAAAACAGAATCCGCGCCCGCCTCCATGATATGATAACCGCTGATGGAAACGGTGTTGTAACGCGGCATATTTTTTGAGCAGTAGGAAATAATATCGGAGACCACCCGCATCGAGGGACGCGGCGGATAAATATAAGTATTGCGGGTCAGAAATTCTTTGAGAATGTCGTTCTGGATGGTGCCGGCCAGCAGCTTTTGCTCGACGCCCTGCTCCTCTGCGGCCACGATATATCCGGCCAGAACAGGCAGCACAGCGCCGTTCATCGTCATCGAGACCGAGACTTTATCCAGGGGAATCTTATCGAAAAGGATTTTCATATCTTCAACAGAATCAATCGCCACGCCAGCTTTGCCGACGTCACCCGCGACGCGGGGATGATCGGAATCGTAACCCCGGTGCGTGGCCAAATCAAAAGCCACGGACAAACCCGTTTGCCCGGCGGACAGATTTTTCCGGTAAAACTCGTTCGATTCACGGGCTGTGGCAAATCCCGCGTACTGGCGGATGGTCCAGGGCTGGTTGGCATACATGGTGGCCGACGGCCCCCGTAGATACGGGGCAAGACCGGGAAGGGTGTTGACGGTATCCAACCCCTCCAGGTCTTCAGCGGTGTAGATGGGCTTAATAACAATACCTTCCGGTGTTTCCCAGTTGAGGGATTCCAAGGGTCTTTCTTTTAACTCTTTGACTGCCGCCTCTTTCCATTTCTTCATTTGAACATGCTTGGACACGGTGATCTCCTTAGAAACTATTTTTTTATCAAGCGTTTTCGTCTCCGGAATGATTATCCAGCATCAAAAACCTGATATGATTTATCGTATAGATCATACTCCATCAGATAATTTTGTGCAATATTTAGACAGAATAATGTCTGACTACTTTTTTGTATACTTTGTTATGAATATTAGGGACATGGGTTTTCTTGGCCGGGATCCCGGCCGCCATGGGAATCCCGGTACCGATATCCACGACCGAATGATCGTGAATCTGCCGGGCGATAATTAATGCGTCAGGATGCGAGTACAATCAGCGCGTCCACGGCAACGGGTTTGCCGTCACGGCGAATCTTGAGGGGATTGATGTCGATCTCAGCAATGGATTCGTATTGAAGGCCGATTGCTCCCACCGCCACGAGAATCTTTGCCAGAAGCTCCGTATCGACCGCCTCTTCTCCGCGAAAGGGCTTTAAAATATCATGGGCTCGAATCCCCGACATCATGTCCTTTGCATCGTACAGGGTGAGAGGAGCAATCCGGAAAACGGTGTCTTTCAATATCTCGGTTAAAACTCCCCCGAGACCGAACATCACCGCCGGTCCGAATGAGGGGTCGCGAGTCAGGCCACAGACGAGTTCCCGGGCGCCCACAATCATTTCTTGCACGGACAGGCGCTCACATCCCGGAATCGCCAGAAGCCGCCGGCCTTCGGATAGGATCTCCTCTTCATTCTTCACATTTAACACAACGCCGCCTGCTTCAGTTTTGTGCGCCAGTTTCTCTCCCGATGCCTTAAGAACAACGGGGAATCCCATCTTGAGAGCTTCCGCAACCGCGGCATCCGCTGAAGATGCCAGAACCTCCCGGCATACGGGAACACCAAAAGCGGCAAGAAACAATTTGGAATCATATTCATTCAGGGCCTTTTGGCCGCGGGATTTCGCATTCTGAATTAGAGAGTTGGGATCAATCATTGTATGGCACCTCAGACTGTGATTATTTTTATCATGTCGTTTCTTATTTTAAAAAATACCGGCCTGTCAATCTTTATTGTTAAAAATTTTCGGATGCATTCTTGAATAATAGGAGATTATCTGGTAACGACCTTGCGTAACGATGTTTCTCTTGATCATCATATGCGAGGAATATTGTATTTTTTTGCGGGAATACTTTAAAAATAGTCTGAGCATCAATCGATTTGAGAAGGGAAAGAAATGATCCGTTCAATTCAGGAAAGTCCTCTGTATCCAATTGTCAATCCAAAGAGCATTGCCTTTTTCGGTGCTTCCAATACTTTCATGCGCATGGGATCGATTATGCTTTCATCCATGCAGGCCCTGGGTTATGAAGGGGAAATATACCCGATTCACCTGACCGAAAAAGAAGTACGCGGACGTAAGGCCTATACCAGCGTTATGGATCTGCCCGAGGTCCCAGACCTGGCGATTATCGTCCTGCCGACAGAGATTGTCTGCCAAACCATGGATGATTGCGGAAAGAAAGGCATCAAGCATGCTATCGTAGTATCCGGAGGTTTCAGGGAAGCGGGCCCGGAAGGCGTCGAGATGCAAAAAAAGCTGGAGGCCATTGCCCTTAAGTACGGCATCCGTTTTCTCGGACCTAACTGTCTTGGCGTTGCCAACCCTCACATCAAGCTGAATCCCACGCCCATTCAAGCAGAAGGCCCCCCCGGTTTCGTCGGCCTGGCCTCCCAGAGCGGGAGCTTTATTACCCAAATGTTTGATTACCTTCATCGCCATGGAATGGGTTTTAGTGCGGCGCTCAGTGTCGGGAATGAGGCCAATATCGATATTGTCGATTGCATGGAATACCTGGGTGCCTGTCCCAACACAAAGGTCATCACCCTCTATATTGAAGGGATCGCCCGGGGGAAAAAGTTTATTGAAACGGCCAAGGCGATAACCGCCCGTAAACCTATCGTGGCCCTTTATGTGGGAGGGTCCGAGGCGGGTAAGAATGCAGGTCGATCTCATACGGGCTCCCTGTCGGGTCCCAACGAGATCTATGACGGCATGTTCAGGCAATGCGGCATCATCCGGGCGCAGACATTGACGGAACTCTTTGATTACGCACTCGCCTTGGGAACGCTTCCAAGACCATTGGGAAACAGAATTATCATCCAGACCCACTCAGGGGGCCCCGGAGCCACAGCGGCGGATGCTTGCGGACGGGCAGGCCTCGCACTGCCGCCGCTTTCTTCCGAAACGTTAGAAAAGCTCAAGCCGTTGATTCCCAAGACAGCCAGCACGGCAAACCCGGTTGATATGACATTCAGTAAAAATCCCGCAGAAGACTACTTTAATATTCCGGATATATTGCTGCAGGAGAAGAACGCAGATATGCTTTTGGCCTATTTCCTGTCTCCGGGTCTCTTTATCGAGCGCATTCTGAAAGAAATGGATGTGCCTGCGGAGTCTATTCACGCGGAGATGGACAAGCTGATAACGCAATATGCCAGTACCTTTTTCAGCCTGACCAAGCTTCATCCCGATAAGCCGATCATCGGTTTCACTTACCGGAGTCTTCAGGAAAGAATGGTCCGGTTTCTGCTCGACCAGGGTGTGCCCATTTACCAGGACCCCGAGCGTGCCGCGCGCTCCATAGCGGCCGTGCTGGAGTACCATAAGATGCAAGACGGCATCACCGAGGCAAGCTGATGCAATCTGTTTGGAAATCCAAAGGCGAAAAAATCCATACGCGGAACATCACCGTGACAACATATAATTATGACGGGCAGAGAATCATTGTGGAAGGTTTCCTTAAAGATGATCGTTTCCAGGACTCTCATGTAATCACCGGAGAAACGTTTCCGGGCGGCGTCATTCATCACATGGGCATACGACTGCTGGTGAATTGCTCCAGTCTTTTGATTGAGGAGGTGGATGTTGATCTGCTGTCTGTTCCCCGCAACGAGTGTCGGGAAACGATCAACTGTCTCGCTCCCGTTAAGGGTCTGACCATCACCAGGGGCTTTACGGCAAAAGTAAAGAAACTGGCCGGAGGCAAAAACGGCTGCACCCACCTGGTAGAGCTTCTCCTGGCTATGGCCCCGGCGGCCGTCCAGGGATTTGCGGCGCACCAGTCACAGAAAACACCGACTTCCGATCCTGCCCAAGCTAAGATGATTTATCACTTTCTACTCAATACATGCCGTGCCTGGCGAGAGGACGGCCCACTTGCTGAAAGCTTCAAAAAGATGATCGACAGAAAAAAGACATGAAATTGAGTATCTGTGCTGACTATACCATTTTAATACTATTTATTTTATCCTTTAAGCTCTTGACTTTGACCGGTGTTTCCGATAAGAAAATGCCAGTCATTCCCAAAATGACCTCAGTGAATTATGGATATCGGACTTGCGCAATACTTATACAAACATATCTTCCATAACTATCATTGGGGTTCTATGCGCCTTTGCATCTCCCTTTTACAACACAATAAAATCATTCCCGCCACTACGGGGGTAAAGGAGGAAATATATCATGGTAAAAAGTAGCAAGTCGGAAAGCAGATTGCCGGTACTCGGCATTAACAGTTTAGGACGAATTGGCAAGCTGAGTCTGTGGCATCACGTCGGCAGAAAGTACTTCAAGGAGATCGTCGTTAACCTGGGCCGCGACGTGGGCACGGGGATGGACACGATTGCCCGGTTGATTGAAGCGGATGGCACCTATGGACTGCTCCACCGTTTTCTCTACGGCATTAAAGCGCAGCCTTGTATTCAAATCACGGACGACAAAAATGGGAAAATGATTATCGACGGCATACCGGTGACCATTCTGCGCGAAGAGAGGAATCCCCTCAATATCCCCTGGCGTCAATACGGCGCGGATATTGTTGTGGATTGCAGCGGCAATTTCAAAGATCCAACCGTTCCCGTGGACGACAAAAAAGGATCGATACGGGGTCACCTAAACGGCGGCGCCAAGGTGGTGATCCATTCTGCACCGTTCAAGATCAAAAATAAGGCTCTGCCCACACCGGACGACACCACAACCCTGATTTACGGAATCAATCACGCAGCTTTTGACCGCAAAAAACATCTGCTGGTTTCCGCCGCGTCGTGCACCACCACGGGGCTCGCGCACATGGTCAAGCCGCTTCTGGATAATGAGGAAACCAGCACGATTCTGACAGCGTCCATGTCCACGATCCATGCCGTCACCAATACACAGAGTGTTCTGGATAAGATGCCGAAGGCCGGTGAAAAAGATATCCGCAAAACACGCAGTATCCTGAACAATATAATTCTTACCTCGACGGGCGCCGCGCAGGCCCTGATTGAGGTTATTCCGGAAGTTAAAAACATCGGCTTCATGGGCGACTCCATCCGTGTGCCGACCAATACGCTGTCGCTTATCATACTGAATGCAACGTTTCAGGCACGCCAGAACAAAGCGGGGGACGCAGCCGATATCGACACCAAGAAGCTCAATGAAATTTACCGCAAAACTGCGGAAGGTAATCCGGAAAAGCTGGTCAGATTTACGATGCAGCAGAATGTTTCAACCGATCTGATCGGTGAAGACGCGGCGGTTATTATTGAAGGCCAGTTCAATCACACGCGAACCGCTTTCATTCCGGTTGATCTTTCTCATATTCCGAATCTGCCGGCGGGCTTCCTCCAGGGCATTGGCGAGAAAACCCTGAAGGTGCCGGTGGTCCATGCCAAAATTTTCGGCTGGTATGATAACGAATACGGCAGCTACACTAACCGGCTGGGCGATTTGACCGTCTATATCCACAAGAATATTCAATAAGCGGCATACCCATCGAGACAAATCCCCCCGTTTTCCTTTTCACGAAAAGCGGGGGGATTTTCAAAGATTTTAGAGGGTGATTGAATAATACTTATCTATTTCTCTTTCATGTTTTCCTAAATAGAGAGCGCCGCTCCAGCCGTCGATACAGATAAAATCTCCCGTCCTGATGGTGTGCCCTTCCAGCGTGGCATAACCTTCTGTTTCATAGACCTTCAGTTTACTGAGACCCACCACACCGACTTTGCCCAGTTGCGGGATGGTCACGGCGGCATGAGAGGTTGCGCCACCTTTGGCCGTCAGGAGTCCCTCCACCTGCAAAAGGACGCCGACATCATCCGGAACCGTATCGGGACGCACGAGAATGAGAGGCATTTTGGGCTCCGTCTTGCGAAAACGATTAATGTCTTCTTCGGAATAAACTGCCCGTCCACACAGCGCGCCACCGCTTACGCCGATCCCCGTGCCCAGCATGGAGGCATGCAACAAGACCGTGTCCTTAAACCGCCGCAGGCTTTTTGCTTTGGTCTGATCCATATCGCGCGTTTGCAGTAAAAACAGGTGATCTTTTTCGGGACCTTCAAACGTAAACTCAATTTCCTGATGATTGAATCCTTTTTCGTAAATCATAATTTCCGCTATTTTGATCAACTCGGCATAGATGGCCGGAAAGGTGGCTTCCAGAGATATTTCCGTATTGCGATGTTCGGCGATTCGCTGACGCTCCGAAATAGGAAAGGTTTCGGCCAGACCGGACACAATATCATCGCCCTGAACGCCGAAGATAAAATCGCCACACAGCGTAACATCGGATGAGGCGCTTTTCGGATCGCGCGTAAAAATTACGCCCGAGCCTGAACGTTCATGGAGATTGCCGAAAATCATCGCCTGCACGATGACGGCCGTTCCCCATTCATCGGATAAATGCATCTGATGACGATAAATCCGGGCCTGCTCCGAATACCAGGAATCAAAAACATGCAAAATGGCATGGCGCAACTGCCGCATCGGATCATCCGCCAGCGGAATGCCGCTGTCGAGAATGCCTTTCTTGTATGACAGGGCGATTTGTTTCATCAGGTCGGGCGGAAATTTAATTTTTCTTTCCACGCCATATTTTTGCTTGAAGTCGTCCATAATGGCGTCAAAAAAATCGCGGCTCAGCCCCTGAAACATACCCCAGGTCTGGAGAAAGCGACGGTAGCAATCCCAGGCCGCCCACTGGAAATCCTTTCTCCCGCTGAGGTTTTCCGCAATGGAGGCGTTGATGCCCACATTTAAAAAAGAGCGCATCATCCCGGGCAGAGAAACCGTGGCGCCGCTTCTGACCGACAAAAGCAGAGGATTGTTGCGGTCGCCGAATTTGCGGCCGGTCTTCTTTTCCAGCGCGGTGATTCCTTTGTTGACGCGCGCGGCCAGATCGCTGAAGATATACTTATAACCATAGACGGCGTCATAGCCACGAAACACTTCCGTGGTAATGATAAAACCCGGCGGCACCGGAAAACCGAAAGAAACCAGCTTTTTGAGAAAATAGCCTTTGTTCCCCAGAAGGATCTGATTGTCGAGCTGGGCATTCTTGCTATAAATGGAGGAAACAGCCAGTTCAGGATTATAATCCATCAGCAGATTGAGAATCCTCTTGTTGTCCTTGAATTTTTCCAGTTCCGCGTTGAGTGTTTTAATGACGGCGTGAATGAAATTATCCAGCACTTGTAATCCGAAGGCCGACGAGATGATACCGCGGATGAAATTCTCCGATTGCTGATAAACCAACTCATCGGGCCTGCGCGGGTCGCCTTTTGAGTCCATATTATCTGAAGGCGGCTTGATCTGACGGACAATCACCGGCAGACTGATACTGTGGGCGTCGATATAATAATCGCGGATGATATCCTGAATGCCTTTGGAGATGAACCGGAAAATATCAAGATATTGATCCACGGAAAATTGTTTGATGGGCAGAGCGCTCGTGACATATTTGACTTTGGCCACCAGTCCTTCGGTGGAAATGCCCTCCAGTTCCAGTGCGCCGAGATAGTGCCATAGATAGGCATGAATCTTGATAATGGTGCGCTTGGTGATGAATTTCAGATTCAGTGATTTGATCAGTTCTTCAAACAACATTTCTCCAAGGCTCTCCAGGCGCAGCGTAAGCCCCAGCGCGTCGAACTTTTCCTCATGATAGGTTCCGTACATGGATGGAATGCCCGCGGCAATATGCCTCTTATAGTAGATATTTTCAAAAGACTGGGTTTTCTGTCCGGAAAGAACTCTGGCTTTGAGTGCGCCAAGGAATTTCAGGATGATCGTCAGGCTGCGGTAGTGGTTTTTAGAGCCCAGCGATCGTTTCAGAGACTGGATATCCTGCGTGGCAAAAGCATTGACAGACTCCAGGTCTTTGAGCAAATCAAAATACTGAGGATAATATTTTTTATAGATCAGTTGATAAATACGGATCATCAGCGAAACGCGCTCTTTATCCGTCTCGGAAACATCCGTGATTTGCTGAATTTCCCTGGCGATTTTAGCCTGGTCCCATTCCAGAAATTTTCGCGGCTGGCTGCCGGTCTTGGGAAAAAGACGGATGAGCGACTGATGCATACCGTTAAAATATATGCCGGAATTCATTACCTGCTCAAACACTTCATCCGGAATGTGCGTGCGAATGAAATTTTTGTCGCCGGTAAACCAGTAGCGGAAAATGTCCTCGATAAACTCGACCAGCAGACTATTGCTTTCCACATGGGATTGCTTGCGGAAGAAATCGATCAACCGGTCGTTGCGAGATGATAGTTCATCCACTCGGGTGGTAATGTCCCGAAGCTCCCCTTCCGCACCGATTTCACTGAAATACACGGGAAAGACGCGCAAAAGCTGTTTGATTAAGTTGTAAGCCGGGGCGATGTCCGTGTTGAGCAGCCTTGAAATGTCGCGCTGGATCAAATCCGTATCGCGAATAAATATCCCGCCGATTTTTAAATTGATGATCAGGGCGGAGATTAATCTTTTCGTCCAGCGCGGCTTCATGGCGATAATTTCCAGCCAGACGCGGATGGTTCGAATATGTTCGGGATTGACCTGCACCTGCCAATCCGTCGTCGATCCTTGAATTTCCGGATATTCAAATCCGTAGGCAATCAGTTCATCAATGAATGCTTCCACCAACGGGTGGGCGTTTTGTGCGAAAACCTCCCTGGCCGCCGTGACAATGCAATCGACGCTCGCGCCGCGGAATTCGTTTTGTGACGTATTCTTTTTTAAGAAAGTGAAAATCTTCCGCACAAAGCCGTCCAGATTTTCCTTTTTTTCCTCCTGAAAAACCAGCCGAAGCGAGTGATTGATTTCCCGCATGGCGCTGACATGGATATCCCGCAGCCCCGGCACACTCATAATCCCGAAGAGGAAATCCAGTTTAATCAGATGACGGCCCTGATAAGCCTGAGACTTTTCCAGTGCGTCGGCCACATGCAGGTAGCCGTCGATGATCTGGAAATAATCCGGCAGGGGTAAAAAGTCCTCGATATGCGCTCCCGCTTTTTCGCCGTCCCGTGGGCAAAGCGCTTCAAGATCCAGGAGCATCTTGCGAAAGTGGTGATGGCTGAGCGGCTCGATCAATTCCATATAAGTTTTCTCATCGAACAGCGCATCGGCCCTGCTCTCGGCAATCAGCCATAAAGCCGGGTCGGGCTGAGCCAGCCAGAAGGAATACGTCGCCCGAAACATCTTATAGAGCAGCAAATCGAAAGACGGCGTGGTAATCACCACTTTCTTTTCCGCAACCGCCCGGATAATTCTTTTCAGATAGGATGAACATTTCTTGAACAGAGCGGATTCCGCATCGGCGATGTTCATCAGCGAGGTGATGAGTCCCGGAAATAAAGACAGGTTTCTTCCCAGCAGCTCATTGCTCTGAGTAATAATCGCGTCCGCGTAGTCAAACAAATAATGAACGGCGCTGTCTTTCACATCTTCGGACGCAGGCGATTTCAGGACGTCAAAATAAATCGTCAGCAGGATGGATAAAGCGGTCAGTCCCTCCGGATGCTTGTTGTAAATATAAAAATCGCCGATGGAGATGGACTTGAGTTCTTTGAGAACATATTCCCAATTGACATAAGGATGATTGAGTTCCGTCAAAAGCTCGCGTGTTTTTTTCTGCAAGCCATAGTGGTCTTTGACAATCTGCAGAATCGGCGCATATTGCTGCGGTATTTGGACGTCTACCGCCGTCCTTTCCAGATTGACTTTCAGCGCTGATGAAACCCATCGATCATTCTTTTCGACGGGGGTTGTTTTTGTTGCCATATTGAATTTACCTTCGTCAGACAGGTAAAGCAGAATTTACGCTGGATTTCAAGCCGTAATGTCTGAAAAGTCTGGCGAAGTCCGGACGATTTTCCCGGAGACTAACTCTTCTTTTTAGAACGCTTATCCATCAGTACAACCATCAGATGAATCATACCGGCGCAGAATGATGCGATAATAATCCTAGCATATAGTATCGTAAAATCTCAAATCACCTTTTTTTCAAGCTTGATCATCACTTCATTGAAATATGTTCCGTATAAAACACCACCAACATTTTTTCTCATTATGATTGACAAAAGAACGCTCTTGCCAATATATTAATTCAGAAAGGATTAATATATTCATGGAATATAAAAGTATTGTGGATGTTCAATCGAGACTGACGAAGGCCGGCTACATTCCCTCAAAGGAAATTGCCACGGTTGTTTTTCTGGCTGAGGCAACCCAGAAGCCCATTTTGGTCGAAGGGCCGGCTGGCGTCGGCAAGACGGAGCTGGCTAAGGCGATAGCCCGCAGCCTTGGTCGTGAACTGATCCGCCTGCAATGCTACGAAGGCCTGGACGAAGCCAAAGCCCTTTATGAATGGGAATACGCCAAACAATTGCTCTACACGCAAATGATGAAAGACAGGCTCAACGACATCATCTCTTCCGCCTCAACACTGACCGAGGCGGTGGATCAGATTGCCGCCCAGGAAGACGTTTTCTTTTCCGACCGCTTTATTCAGCCGCGACCACTGCTGCAAGCCATCAGTTCGGAGAAGCCGGTGGTGCTGCTGCTGGACGAAGTGGACAAATCCGATCCGGAATTTGAGGCCTTTCTTCTGGAACTGCTCAGTGATTTTCAGGTTTCGATCCCCGAACTGGGAACGCGCAAGGCCGTCAACATTCCCTTTGTTCTACTCACATCCAACAACTATCGGGATATGAGTGACGCCCTCAAGCGCCGCTGCGTTCATCTGTATATTGATTATCCGGCACGGGAAACAGAGATCGCCATTGTCCGCTTGAAAATTCCGGACATCGAGGAAAAACTTTGCGCCATTCTGGTTGACGCCATCCGCAAAATCCGAACACTGGATCTGAAAAAAAGCCCCAGTATTTCGGAAACGCTGGATTGGGCGCAATCGCTCCTGGCGTTGCAGATCAATGAACTGACCCCGGAAGTTGTCTCGGAGACACTCAACGTCATTTGCAAATACCAGATGGATCTGGAAAAAGTGCGGAAGAACATGGATCGGATTGTTTCCTGACAATCAATCACCTCGCGAGCTCGCTGTCGAGGCATGAAATGAACGTCATTATATCGCGAGCTCGCTGCGGAGAATTAACGCTCGTCCCGCAACAGCGGGATTAAAGAAAACCAAAGAATCCCTAAAACATAACAAGAACGATCCGGTGATCTATGGTCCATCTCATCCAACAATTTGTTTCCTGCTGCCGCGCGGCAGGGCTTCGGGTCTCGACCTCAGAGGTTCTCGACAGCCTCAAGCAGTTGCAGTTGATCGACCCGACTGATGAGGTGCAATTCCGGTCACTTTTACGCGCCAATTTCGCTAAAAGCATACGGGAAGTGTTGCACTTTGAACGTCTCTATCATCTCTTCTTTCATGAAATGCGTATGGACACGGGTGATATGAGGCAGGCTGCCGCTCATTCTGAGCACATAAAAAAAGCAGCGGCCATTCTCAAGCAGAAACCTCACGAAAGCCCTGTTTATGATGCTGTGATAGACTTCCTGGCTGGAAATCCTCTTACTCTCCTTCAGGAGATGCGCCGGATACAAACGGAATCAGATGACGAAACAACACCGGTTCGTTTTAATTTCGGCCCTTTGGCCAGCCGTTTTAATGTTCTCATCCAGATTACAAAAGCGGCGTCTGCCGCGGGCGCGCTGGTAGAGGAAAACGACTTAAAAATGGAATCAGCCGCCAGGCGCGATTTTGCTGTCTATTTTGAGGAGCGCTTCGCTGCAGCTCGTTCCATTCTGATGTTTGAACCACGTCCCGGCGACACAAGCACTAAAAAAGTCAAAACCTATGAACAACACCTGAAGGATCTGGGAGAAAAATCTTTTGCTTCCTTTACCCACCAGGAAATTGAGGAAATGCGTGACGCCATTGACAAACTCGTACGCAAGCTGAAAAACACCGTCAGCCGCCGTTTTTCCGTTCGGGATCGGGGAAATCTCGATGTGAAAAAGACCTTGCGGGCATCAGCCAAATATAATGGCGTTCCCGTGGAGATCAAATATCGCCGGAAGGCAAAACGGAAAAGCCGGATTGTCACCATCTGTGACGTGTCCGGCTCCGTCTGGGCGGCGGCGCGCTTTATGCTGAATCTGCTTTATTCACTTCAGGATTGTTTTGACAAGGTCAACAGTTTTGTTTTTATTGACAAGTTGACAGATGTCACGCAAGTTTTTGAAGAACATGATATTAATGAGGCGATCCATATGGTGATGGAAGGATCGACCGTGAATTTTAATACGTCCACGGACTATGGTGAGACATTGCGAAATTTTAAAAGAGACTATATGGATCTTCTGACCAAGAAGACCACCCTGATTATTGTCGGCGACGGACGTTCCAACTATATGAATCCCGAGGATATGATTCTGGGTGAAATGCGGGATCGCTGCCGCCGGGTGATCTGGCTCAATCCCGAACAGGAAAACCTCTGGGGCACAGGCGACAGCGAAATCAAAACTTACACGCATCACTGCCACGAAGTTCGTCCCTGCCGGAATGTCAACCAATTAATCACCTTTATTGAGGAGTTGGTGTTGTAACCTAATAACCTGAAAGATAGTACTCCATTGAGTGAGATTTATTCAATGACTAAATCTGTGGCTGTGATAGTAACGCTGATTTCAATATGCTTTTCCATGTCTATATCCTCCGCTGCTCAAAGGAATATCAAACCAGCAGGAAAGCAGGCACTCACCCAATATGTGATTGCTGAGGTCCTACAGCTCAATGATGAAATCGTAATAACGACGACTGCATACAAAGACCATCTGTTGATTGTACTTGAAAACCAGCAACTGGAATTAGAGCGCATTACCAGGGAAGTCGACTTACAGCAGCATTTACTCAGGCAAGACCTAATTTCGCAAAAAGAATTCGAAGAAAACAAACTGGCAGTGGCAATGGCAAATTACTCTATTAAGATAACGAAACGACGAATCGCTGGAGCCGAAAAACTGATTGCTGAGACGCAGGCTCAAACCAACAGTGTAACGATGCAGCAAGAAGTCAAAGAGCCTGAGAATCGAACAGGCGTCACTATGCGCTATGACGGTAAAGCTCTATGGTCGCTGGCGGATTCCAAAAAAATTGAGAATTTCTTTTACTCTCGCTTTGGCTATTCACTGCCGGTGGCTGCTTGGGGTGGGACCGACCTCCACCGACGGATGCATCTGGATCACAGCAATGCGATGGACGTAGCACTCAATCCCGATAGCACCGAGGGACAAGTGCTCATGAATTACCTGCGAGGCGCCGGTATTCCTTACATGGCTTTTCGTGGGAGGATCGCAGGCAAATCCACTGGCGTCCACATTCATATAGGCAAACCATCGCTCAGATTAGCGTCTCCGTAAGGGCTGTTGTACAGATCGAGTTTCCATGCTGATCATACATCACGGGCAGGTGCGCCACCTATTTATCGAAGAATGTCTTTGTACTATGTGGTAAAAGGCGCCTACGAATTAACTGCGGGAACCACGAAGCTTGTATACCATGTCGGAAAATTTACCTTCAAGGTGGTAAAAGCCCCCATTGACTGGGCCCTCACGAACGACGACATCGAGACCATAGACGGGCTTTCCCCGAAAGAAGCAATTCGCCAAGGCAGGGTGAAGAACGCTCCATACAAGGTGAAGGGGAAGATGTACTATCCCATGTCTATTGAGAAGTCGTATCCCTATCAGGAGACTGGTGTTGCCTCCTGGTATGGTTATGAGACCATGCGTGGAAAGGGCGGCCGTATGACTGCAAACGGCGAGGTCTTTGACCCGAAGGGATTGACAGCTGCCCACAAGCACCTGCCCCTTCCTATTCACGTCAAGGTTACAAATCTTGAAAATGATCGCTGGATTGTTGTTCGGGTAAACGATCGTGGACCCTTTCCCAGTGACTTTAACGCCGCGTCTGGTGACAGGATTATCGATCTAAGTGAGGGTGCTGCCAAAAGATTGGGTTTTTACGAGAAAGGCCTGGCAAGAGTGAAAGTGGAGACTATACAGATGGGAGAAGATGAGTGACAGATACAGCAGTATGCCTGAAATGTACGGTTATCCTCATTAACTCATAGGCGAAGTGAAGCAAGCACTGCTTCCTGCTATACGTACCAAACTGACGTTTGACAGATAAATAGATATTAGTCATCATCTATCTGTTTTTCTTATTGAATTAAGAAAAGGAGGTAGAGATGACCAGTATAGAGAGTACAGTACAGGAGACGGATTTATCTTTAGAAAGTTTTATATCACCCGCCGTTAAGACAACTGATTATCAACAAACCAGATTACGTTTTACATCCCACTATGAGGAAAACATAGAAGCTCTTGGCAAGATTCTGAAGCGCCTTGCAGGAATGAATTTACCAGGGAAGGAACATGTGGAGAACTATCTTCGGCATTTGACTAGGCGTAACCGCAAGCCCAAGACATTGTATAGCCGTTATGGGGCGATAGTCCTTTTTCTTGGCATGATCAGGGATAACGGCAAGACGTTACTCGAAGAGATCTCAAGAAAAGACGTAGAGGCATTTATCGAGCATGAGCAGGACAGAGGCAATAAGATTACGACGATAAGAACAAAGCTCGTGAGCGTCCAGGCCTTTCTTCGTTATTTGGTAGAAGAAGAAATTATTTCCCCGAATATATTCAGCAGGAGGATACGACTGCAACTACCGGATCGGCTGCCGCGCGCTATGGCTCCGGAAGATTTGCAGAAGTTTCTTTCCGTCATTAGAGACACCCGCGACCGTGCCATGATCATGTTGCTCTTGAGAACGGGAATGCGAATAGGAGAACTGCTCAGCACGAAAGTAACAGACGTCCACATTAAGGAGAAGCGTATAGAAATTTATGAAGGCGAGAAAAACCGTCTTGGCAGAGTGGTCTATCTCAGTGCCGATGCTCTCAGTGCTTTACGGAAATGGTTGAAGGAAAGAGACGCCTGGGAGGAATATCTTATCTATAGTCCTTCTGGAAAAGCAGACACGATGTCCTACAGTACAGCCCGGTTGATATTCCATAAATATATTGCGAAGGCGTGCTTGGCTCACAAGGGATATAGCCTGCATGCACTGCGCCACACCTTTGCGACGGAGCTTCTCAATGCCGGCATGCGCCTGGAGTGCCTGCAGGTGGTGCTGGGACACAGAAGCATAGAAGAGACAAGAAGGTATGCCCAGCTTACCGACAAAACAAGAGAAGAAGAATATTTTACGGCCATGTCCAAGATAGAGAGGGGGAACAAGAATGATGATGACCGACACGATCATGAACTGGAGGCGATTCTTGAAACGGAGAAACTGCTCGCCCAATACCGTGAAGAACTATCTGAACATCATTAAGCACTTTGTTGTCTGGGTGGATGTGCCTGTTGAGAATGTGACACACTTAACTATCTCGCACTACATTGATCACTTGATGAGGAATAGGCTGGCTCCCAAGACCATAAACTGTCATGTAAACTGTATTCGCCAGTTTTACCATTACCTGCGTGATGAAGAAGGATTAGCCATTACCAATCCTGTCCGCAGAAGCCACCTCCAGAAGATGTCTCGTCCTCTACCCCGGCATTTGAGGGACGAGCAGGTGGAAGACTTTTTTAAAGTTGTAAAAGGGTGCCGCGATAAAGCGATGTTCATGCTGATGCTGCGTTGCGGATTAAGAGTGGAAGAAGTCGCCAACCTTACCCCGGGTGTAATAGACGTCAAACGCAGAACTATCCTGATTGATGATGGCAAGGGAGGTAAAGACCGGATTGTCTATATGAGTAATGACGTTCTTCAATCCCTTTCATCCTATCTGAAAGTAAGGCCGGCATCCGGGGCGAGAAAAATCTTTCTGTCTGAAAAGGGAGAATCCAGAGGCAAACCTATCTCCATCCGCGGCATTCAGCGACGAATGGAACGTTATGCCCGCAAAACGAAGATCAAAGTTTCCTGTCATCATCTTCGTCACACGATGGCCACGCAGTTGCTCAATGCGGATGCCGATCTTTGTACCATCCAGGACCTGCTTGGACACAGCAATGTAAAAACGACCCAGCGGTACTGCCGAGTGTCGAATCTCAAAGTGCAGCGGGATTACTTTAAAGCGATGGAGGTGATCATGCAGCAAACGGCTTGCAACCGAAACGCCGGATAAAGCAAGGGAGTCTATTGCAAGGCGGAGTTACCCACAGCCGCCCCCACCCTGCTCTGTTAAAAAGCTGCGGTGGCGGCCATGGATAACTCCTTGTGGCTGAACCGCATTGGTGCAACTGAAAATAAACTTGACGAAT
>JAUYFM010000023.1 GCA_030690945.1 Smithellaceae bacterium
CAATTTTACAGGTTTTGAGTATCTCGCTATTTGAAAGAGCATCCATGTTTCAGCTACTTACATTTTATGATTACATAAGTGACATGGATAAAAACAGTAACCAGTTGAACTTATTCACAGATTATTCCGGACAGTAGTGACTCTATTTAAATAAAACCTCTTTGGGATCGGTTAAAAACCCCGAAGGGGTTTTACGTTTATAGCTCCATTACGTCGTAAATGTGCGACCCCGACGGGGTCGTAGATTGTGTGTCGGTATGCATTTCTATAAACCTGTTATCCCTTCGGGATAAGACATCAGTCAACCTTTCAATGTAAGCAGTTCGAAATCAAAGAGATATGCAACGTCTCTAAGGCCGGATCAAGGCAGGATGCCTTGATCCGTTTTGACAAGACGGTGGCCTATTGAATACAGAAGCGTTCTGCCGATAGACTGAAAATCTTTTTCCAGCTTGTGAATAATCTCCACAGCTGAGCCGACATCTGTTCTGCCGGGATAGATATCATACCGGCTTTTGTAAATCTCCGGCGTGAAATCCGGCATGACGACGTTTGCGCCTGCCTGCAATGCCAAGAGACGTCCCTGTGGATGCAACGTTCCCAGAGCGGTGGTGGCCGGAATGTTCGTATTGCGTGTGAGCAGTCGGGCCATAGCCAAAACGCGCAGCGTCATCTCCAGATCATCATGGTCAATCCCGGCCAGCGGTGTGTCCGGATGGGCGATAAACGGACCAATGCCCAGCATATCTGCATTCAATAGTTTCATGACCAGCAAATCATCCGCTAAAGTTTCCAGAGTTTGTCCCGGCAATCCCACCATATTTCCCGTGCCGGTTTCAAAGCCGAGCTCCTTGATCCATCTCAAACATTGCAAACGGTCTTCCCATTTACAGCCGGGGCGCAGAAATTTGTAAATTTCGGCGTCTGCGGTTTCATGTTTGAGCAGATAACGGTTGGCGCCTGCCTGCTGAAATGATTTGTAATCGGCGTAGCTTCTTTCTCCTATCGATAAGGTAATGACCAGATCTGTTTCCCGGCGGATGCGTTCAATGAGGCGGCAGATCATTTCCGTGTCGAAAAAAGAATCTTCTCCCGATTGCAGCACGACCGTGGGAACGCCCGATTTTTTAATTTCATTTGCTGTGGCTATAATCTCATCTTCGGACATTCGGTAGCGGCTGAGATCGGTATTGCTTTTGCGCAAGCCGCAGTAAAGGCAATTGCGTTCGCAGGTGTTGGAAAATTCGATGATGCCGCGCAGAAATATTTCATCGCCTACTTGCTCTTTTCTTACGCGGTCAGCCGCTTCCAGAAGTTGAGGCGTGTAGGAGATGGGAAGGGCAAGGAGTTCAATAATTTCTTCGCGCTTTAAATTATTTCCCGCTTCAGCTTTGATAAGTAATTGATTGATCTGGCCTGGAGATTTAAATATAGACATCTCTTGTTCCGTCCTCTATTTGTTGCAGCCGGTCGCAAACCATTTTCTTTCTTTTTGTTTTGAAAGTCTTATCCAGCATTTCCTGGATTAATTTTTCTCCGGCCTCTCGGGTTACGGGACTGGCATAGTCCAGCAGATACTCTTTAAAACTGAAAAGAGCATTGGACTGGCAGAACTTTTGAATCAGCCCCGGTTTGGCCAGATCCATAAAATCCTTGCCGGTGCGTCCCAGACGGTAGCAGGCTGTGCAGAAACTGGGGATATGGCCGTGTTCGGTAATGTCCAGGATGACTTCATCGAGCGTGCGTGTGTCGCCTAAATTAAATTGTGAGGCCCGGAAAGCGTCGCTGGAATCTTCCTGATAACCGCCGGGATTGGTTCGTGATCCGGCGCTGATCTGGGAGATGCCGAGGGCAAAAACTTCCGAGCGCAAGGCGGCTGTTTCCCGGGTGGAGAGAATCATGCCTGTGTAAGGAACAGCCATGCGGAGGATGGCGACCAGTTTCTTGAAATCATGATCGCTGACCGGATGCGGTGGCTTGATCGCTGCCGGTGCGTTGAAAGCGGGTTCCAGGCGCGGAATGGAAATGGTATGGGGCCCCACGCCGCAGTCCTGTTCCAGTTGCAGAGCATGGAAAAGCATCCCTAAAACTTCGAACTTGTAATCATAAAGACCAAATAACGCGCCCAGTCCCACATCACTAATACCGCCTTCCTGTGCGCGGTGCATCGCGGTGAGCCGGTTGGCGAAATCCTTCTTGGGACCGGACGGATGCATGGTCTTATAGGTTTCATGGTGATAGGTTTCCTGAAATAAAACAACAGTGCCGATGCCGGTTTTCTTCAGTTGCTTATATTCATCCACTTCCAGCGGTGCGATTTCCACATTGATGCGCCGGATTTCTCCGCCATGTTCTGTTTTTACGGCGTAGGCCGTTTCAATAGCTTCCATGAAGTATTCCAGGCTGGATCGATTCGGGTGCTCTCCGCAGAGCATCAGCAGGCGCTTGTGGCCTTCCCGTTCCAGAACCTGTACTTCTTTATTGATTTGATCCATCGTCAGAGCAACTCGATTGAGTTCTTTGTTGTCATGCCTGAATCCGCAATAAAGGCAATTATTGGCGCAGTGATTGGCGACATAAAGAGGCGCAAACAAAACCAGCCGGTTACCGTATATGTCCTCCTTGATCTTATGGGCGGTCTGCCAGATCATAGCGATGAGATCATCATCTTCCGTTTGAAGGAGCAGCGCCACTTCTTCGGGCGTGAGACCCTTAAGTTCCGAGGCTTTGGCTATAATTTCCCGGACTCTTTCGGGCGGAGGATTTTTTGCTTTCTCCAGTATATTCTCAATATTTGCATCATTAATAAAATCTTTCATGGGGTATCTTATCCTTCGTGTCGTTTATACTTTTGTCAGAGACGCTTTGACTGAAACGCCCGCGAGTGCGCCAACTTTTCCGGTCAGCGCGCCGATCTCATCAGTGGAGGCGTGAACAATGAGCGCGATGATGTGCAAATCGCCGGGGGCATGAGGCAGGCCCATGCGCCCGATGATCATTTCTCCGAAGTCGCACAGAATCTGGTTGACCTTTTGCGCCTGGCGAGTTCTGTCGGTGATAATAATTGTGACGGTTCCGATGCGTTTATCCATAAAAATACAAAGGTTTGATCCCGGAAGAATCAAACCTTTGTATTTTAAAGACTTCAAACTTCCCTTAAGATCAGATCGTTCCTCTCTTTCAGGCCATATTTAACTGTTGATTACAATATCGTGATTTACTAATGTTTGTCAACGCGAATTCCTGGAAATGAGTATAATTTCCTTTTTTACCCACAGGGGTGATATTTTCCCAGTGTCACGTCAACGATACGCTGTCATTTCGAAGGAGTCATAACGACTGAGAAATCTCAGATTTCTCCCTGCGGTCTTGCCCCCAGAATGGGGGTCGAAATGACATTTCTTGATTGACGAGACACTAGCCTCATCGTAGAGAATTTTCTCCACAGCGGGGTAAGCTTGGTGCCGAGAAACAGTTCACGCCCGATGACAAACATCAACAACGCACCTCACATTTTGTGATTGTCATTGAATGTTGACATGTTGTCATTATTGCATTGACTTACTAAATTATTTTACCTATATTTTTTATGAAAAAAGCGATCTGTTATCAAAAAAATGCAGGCTGCAAATGTCTGGAAGAACCCCTTAGTGCCTTAGACCCGTTGAACGCGTAAATTGCCTGGTTATTCATTGAAAGTGAAATGGTATGATCTGACCTGTTACAGGGCTAAAGCCCCGAACTACATTAATAGGAGTGAATGCTTCTAAATCAACGCCAGACTATCCGCTACCGCCATGCCAGCCAATGTCGGGCAAAGAGAGTCGTTCTTCAGTTCTATCAGATTGTTTTTGATCAATTCATCGATGATTGGTCTTTTGTCAGCCAGTAAATCAGAACCATATCGCTTTTTGTATAGTTCAAAGTTAATCCCGTCTTTTGTGCGCATGCCTAAGAAGAGCGCTTCCAATGCAAGCTGTTTCGTTGAGAGCTGTTCGGATTTCTCAACCGGCTTTTTTCCTTCGGAAATGTCTTTAAGATAGGGTTTGACGGCTGCCTTATTCCACCAGCGTTTGCAATCCAGAAAGGAATGGGCGGCAGGTCCCAGGCCTAAATAAGGTGTGTGCCGCCAGTATTTCATGTTGTGTCTGGATTTTAAGGAATCAGTGCGGGCAAAGTTGGATACTTCGTAATGAATGTAACCGGCATCGGTGAGTATTTGCGATGTTGTCATAAAGAAATCCAACGCCTCGTTTTCCACAGTTAGTTTCAGCCCTTCTTTTTTATACTGTTTGTAGAGCGGGGTTTTCTCATCCAGCGAAAGCTGATAACAAGAAAGATGTTCCGGGAAAAAGGACAGGGTTTCTTTCAATGTTTGCTTCCAGACATCAATATCCTGGCCTGACAGGCCATAGATTAAATCGATTCCGATATTGTCAAAACCTGCCTTGCGGGCCGCATCGAATGCGAACACGGCTTCTTTCGACGTATGTCTGCGTCCAAGGAATTTCAATACTGGATCGTCGAAGGATTGGATGCCGATGTTGAGACGATTAATACCCAGTTTACGCAACTGCTGAAGATATTCAAGCGACACATCACCGGGATTGACTTCTATGGTGATTTCGGAATGCTGTTCAATATTAAAATTGTTATTGACTGCTTTCAGAATATCATCAATTTGCTGAACCGAAAGCAGGGAAGGTGTCCCGCCGCCAAGATAGATTGTATCAAAAGCATGAAAAGTATTTTTATAAAAAGCCATCTCGCCTGCAACGGCTTTAATAAATTCAGGGATAAGATGGACGGATGAGATGGAGTAGAAGCTGCAATACCCGCATTTGCTCAGACAAAAGGGAATATGAATATAAAGCCCGGCTTGATCATTTTTCATATTTAGTCATTGTCTGATTTCAAAACTGCCAGAAACGCGCTTTGCGGAATGCTGACTGAGCCGATCATCTTCATGCGCTTCTTCCCGGCCTTTTGTTTTTCCAATAGCTTTCTTTTACGGGAAATATCGCCGCCGTAGCATTTGGCCGTGACGTCTTTGCGGAAGGCGCTGATGGTGCTACGGGCGATGATTTCTCCGCCGATGGCCCCTTGAATGGCAATTTTAAACATCTGACGGGGGATTTCTTCTTTGAGCCGGTCACAGGCGTTCAAGCCTCGGGCGCGCGCCCGGTCACGGTGTACAATTTGTGACAAGGCATCCACTTTTTCACCGTTGACCAGAATATCCATTAGAACCAGATTACTTTCCCGGTAGTCGATAATATTATAATCAAAAGAACCATATCCTTGAGTCACGGATTTAAAGCGGTCATAAAAATCAAAGATGACTTCGGCGAGCGGCATTTCATAGGATAACTCCACTCGCCCGGGGCCGGTGTAGTTCATGTTGGAATTTACGCCGCGTTTTTCCATGCACAGCTTCATGACTGTGCCAAGGTAACGTTCAGGAAGCATCATGGCAGCGCGGATATAAGGCTCTTCACCCATGGCAATTTCCGCCGGATCCGGATAATGCGTGGGATTATCTACGTAAACGACCTTGCCGTCTTTGAGTGTGAAGCGATAACGCACACTGGGAACAGACAAAATAATGGAAAGATCATATTCTCTCTCCAATCTCTCTTGAACGATATCCAGATGCAGCAGTCCTAAAAAACCGCAACGGAAACCCTGTCCCAGCGCGGCGGATGAATCTTTTTCGTAAATAAAAGAAGCGTCGTTGAGTTTGAATTTATCCAGCGAATCGGCAAGGTCCTGATAATCGTCAGAAGCGATAGGATAGATAGAGGCGAAGACCACCGGCTTAACTTCTTTAAAGCCGGGCAGGGGCTGAGAGCACGGCCTTTCCTGTAGTGTAAGGGTATCGCCTGTGCGGACATCGGCGACGGTTTTCACGCCGGCAATAATATAACCGACATCGCCTGCGGATAACTTCTCACGCTTGGTGCGCGTCAGCAGAAAATGGCCGACTTCTTCCACTTTGTAAGTCGTTCCATTGTGCATGAATTTGATGATGTCACCGCTTTTAACCGTTCCTTCAAACACGCGACAGTGAATAATGGTGCCGCGAAAAGAATCGTAATGGGCGTCAAAAATCAAGGCCGCCAATGGATTTTCGGCATCACCCTTAGGTGGTGGGATGCGCAAAACGATGGCTTCCAGGACGTCTTCTATGCCGGTACCTTCTTTGGCTGAGCACTTAATATGGGTATCAGGATCAAGCCCAAGTTCGGAATCGATTTCCTCAAGCACCCGCTCGATATCGGCGGAAGGCAGATCAATTTTATTGATGATCGGAATGATCGCGAGATTGTGTTCCATCGCCAGGTAAAGATTAGCCAGGGTTTGCGCCTGCACGCCCTGGGCGGCGTCGATCAACAATAGGACGCCTTCGCAGGAGGCGAGCGACCGGGAGACTTCATAAGAAAAGTCCACATGCCCCGGTGTGTCGATCAGATTCAGAATATACTCTTTTCCGTCCTTGGCGCGATAAGGCAGTGATATGGCATTACTTTTGATGGTGATGCCGCGTTCCCGCTCGATATCCATATTGTCCAGCATCTGATCCTGAAAATTTCTTTCATTGCAGACGCCGGTGAATTGAATCAGCCGGTCGGCCAGCGTAGACTTGCCGTGATCGATATGCGCGATGATACTGAAGTTTCTAATATTTTCCATAAGGGTGTTAAAAAAAGCCCTCCAATGATTCGGCGGGCTTTTATCTTTCAATCTTTCCTGTTCAATTAAATCAGTTTCTTCATGAGCTCTTCAGATACTTCTTTGACACCGGTGCTTCCGTCAACGATAATTACTTTGGTTCTTTCCTTGAAATAGTTTACACCGGCCAGTGTGCCGGTTTTCGTGTCATAGTAAATGCCGTGGCGTTTATCGATGGCCGAGGCATCCTGATCGTCGTCGCGGGCCGATAAATCCTCGCAACCGCAAACGCTGCAAATATTTTTACCGTCATGCTCATGAGGTTTGATGGCGTCGATGAAGATATTATTGGGATGGTTGTTGTCCATTTTACACAATCTGCGTCCCATGATGCGCTTTTTGGCCGTTTCACGATCCAGGTCGATTTCAATCACGAAATCAAGTTTAATGTTTTCTTTCTGCAAAGCGGTCCAGAGAGCTTCAGCCTGTGCCAGGTTGCGGGGGAAGCCGTCCAGGAGCCAGCCTTTTTTGCAATCATCTTCTTTGAGGCGGTTCAGAATCATGGGAATGGTAATATCGTCCGGGACGAGTTCGCCGCGGTCAATAAATGATTTTGCTTTTTCACCCAGCGGGGTTTTTTTTGAAATATTTTGACGGAAAATAACACCGGTTTCAATGTGGGGAACTCCATATTTCTTCTGTACAATTGCGCCTTGCGTGCCTTTACCGCTGCCGTTGGGGCCGAATATTAAAATGTTCACTTTTCAGACTCCTTTCATGAAAAATATTAAAGTACGTGCCTTATAATGTATTGTCTCTTTTTTCGCAATGATAAAGATTGACCGATAGTTCCCGATTAAAAATTCGTTTTTAAAGGGATTCTATTCAGATGCCTTTTGTTGAGGGTCTGATTTCTTGTCCGGCTTTTTGGGTTTATCCGCGTTCAATTCATTGAGGGCGTCATGAATGGCAACGGCTCTTGGCGTTCCTTCGGGATAATAATTAAGCGCCTGGCGAAAATGAAAGAGGGCGCTTTCTTTCTTTTTCTCTTTTTTAAAATATAAACCAAAGTAATAATGCGATTCACCTTGTTGGTTCAGTCTGCCGTAGGACATGGCAATTTGGTAGTTAATGTCGATATCATCAAATTTCTTGTCCCGCAGTTTTAGAAAACAATTCAGCGCTTTTTGAAAATCACCCGCGGCAAAATGCGCTTTGCCCAGAGCAAGCGTAATCTGCTCGCTTGCGGGATTGATCCTGGCCGCCTGCAGCAGATGAAAACGCGCTTGCCCGGCATTGCCCGTTTTTAAATAAATCAAACCGATGCTTTTTTGAATATCTTCATCCTGAGGTGCGATCGTCAGGGCTTCGTTCATATTTTTCAGCGCGGCGCTTGCGTGGCCGAGTTGATCTTCCGTCAGAGCCAGGGCATAAAGCAGATCAACATTTCGAGGATCTTTTTGCAGAGATTCCATAAGGTGCTTACGGTGTTTATTAAGATCATTCAGATCCAGAACAATCAAAGCCTGCATCCGTAAAAAATTCCCCATGATATTTCCGGCGCCGCCAATACGGCGGTATTGCGTTTGAAGCAGGCCGTCCAGGTAAAAAATGCGGTCGTCTGTGCCCGGATGCGTCCGCAAATAGGAGGGTATGGTTTTGGATAAAAACTCATACTGTTTAATAATTTTGAGAAATTCAACGATGGCCGCAGGATAGTAACCGGCATCCACCAGATAACCAATTCCCAGACGGTCTGCTTCTTCCTCGTGTTCACGTTGATATTTGAGGGTGATTGAGGTGGCGCCTGCCATGGAAAAAGCGGCAATAGCCGCTGTGGCCTCTCCGCCGCCTCCGAGGAATGCTCCTGCGATAATGGCGGCTAACATGGCGATATTCAGCTTCTGTGACTTTTCCATAATGCTGGCGACATGTCGGGAGTTGGCATGAGCGATTTCGTGCGCGATGACGCCGGCCAGTTGTGCCTCGTTTTCCACGGCGGTGATTAACCCTTTATTAACGTAAATGTAGCCACCAGGCGTGGCAAATGCGTTAATGCCCGAACTGTTGAAAATGGAGAAAGTGAAATCAAAAGACGCTTTATTGCTTTGAGCCAGAAGCCGATTGCCGATCTCCGTGATATAGGCGTTGAGCCTTTTATCCTGGACCAGGAAATTATTCTTTTCGAGTTTATCATAAATTTCTTTGCCCAGTTTTTTTTCATCGTCAATTGTAAAAGCGGCCCAGGAATTTTGCGTTCCCGAAAGCAGCAGGAACAAAATCAGGACAAAAGAAAAATATTGCTTTTGAAAAGTTTTGCACATAATTGATAAGATAACCTATTTATTGTGATGATTCATATACCTGCTTTGCAATGATTAGGCAAGTTTTCCTTACCCGGGAGATCAGGAACGACACGAAAGGTGAGATAATAAAATTATGGAAACCGTGATCACTATTGACGGACCGGCAGGTGCGGGGAAAAGCACAGTAAGTAAAGCTGTAGCCGCCAGGCTCCAATATGTTTATCTGGATACGGGAGCGCTTTATCGTGCATTGGCCTATAAAGCGCTGAAACATAATATTAACGTGAACAGTTCCGCTGAACTGGCCGAATTATGCTCTACAACGGATGTTACCTTGAAAAATATTGATGGTGAAATTACCGTTTATGTCGATGGCAATGATGTTGGCGACAAAATCCGTACGGAAGAGGTTGGATTGGCCGCTTCCACCATATCCGCTTTTCCCGTTGTCCGCGAGAAATTGCTTTCTTTGCAAAGAGAAGCAGGCGCCGGCGGCGGAGGAGTTGTGGCGGAAGGAAGAGATATGGGGTCGGTTGTTTTCCCCGACGCACAGTTCAAGTTTTTTCTTGATGCGAATATTGAGGAACGAATTCGAAGACGGCGCACAGAGCTTATTCAAAAGAACGGACCGGGGGGGCTGGATTCCGTATCCAGGGATATGCAAGCCAGAGATCAGCAGGATTCACAAAGGAAAACTGCGCCCTTAACCGCATCGCCAAATGCCATCATCATTGACTCGACTTCTTTGGATATCTCACAAGTTGTCGAAATAATTCTTGAGCGAGTATCGGGCAGGCATGCTTGAGGGCAAAAATGAGCGTAATGCAATGGGTGCTTGATTTGTCTTGCTATTTGATTTTCAGTATGTTAGGCATCCAAGATTAAAAAATGTCTTATAAAAATTAGGGGGTATCAGGTTAATGGTTAACAATAACAACAAAAACTTAACAAATGAAAAGGAGGTTAAGACCGACTCTTCGATTCCTACCGCACACAATTCGTCAATTCAGTCCAAAGAAGAAGATATAGGCTTTAAGGAGCTCTACGAGCAGAGTCTTAATCAGTTGCAGTATGGTGATATTGCCCGTGGCAAAGTTGTCCAGATAACGGCGGATATTGTCATGGTGGACGTGGGTTGGAAAACGGAAGGTTTTATTCCGATCAGGGAACTTAAAGACACCCAGGGGAATGTGAATATTTCCGTAGGTGATGATATAGAAGTCTTTATTGACAAGCGGGATTCAGAAGGAAACCTGGTTTTATCACGGGAAAAAGCGGCTAAGCTCAAAGTCTGGGACGACATTAAAAATGTCAGCGACAACAATATCACGATCAAAGGGACTGTTGTGGAGAAAGTAAAAGGCGGTCTCTCTGTTGATATCGGCATTGTCGCTTTTCTGCCCGGATCTCAAATAGATATCCGTCCGATTAAAGATTTGGACCACTTTATCGGTCAGACGCTTGATTTTCATATTTTGAAGTATGACCGCAAGCGCAATAACGTCGTTTTATCAAGACGGTCCATTGTGGCTTACGAAAGAGAAAGTGAAAAGAAAGACACGCTGAACAATATTATAGAAGGAAGCATTATTGAGGGTGTTATCAAGAATATTACGGATTATGGGATTTTCATCGATTTGGGTGGCATCGACGGATTGCTCCATGTGACGGATATATCCTGGGGAAGAATAGCAAAGCCTGCGGAAATATTCCACAAAGGAGAAAAAATTACAGTTAAGATTCTTTCATTTGATCGTGAAAAAGAAAGAGTTTCCTTGGGTTTAAAGCAGCTTCATGAAAATCCCTGGGAGCATATTTCGGAGAAGTATCCGGTCGGCGCCCTGGTTCAGGGCAAAGTTGTCAATCTGACGGATTACGGAGTGTTTATCGAACTGGAACCGGGCGTAGAAGGTCTGGTTCATATATCGGAAATGTATTGGACACGGGAAATCAAGCATCCCTCCAAAGTATTGAATGTTGAAGATACGGTGAACGTGGTGGTGTTGGAAGTCAATCCGGAGGCGAAGCGTGTGTCCCTCAGCCTGAAACAGACAACAGCCAATCCATGGGAAAAGCTCAAGGAGAAGTATCCGGTTGGCACGGTTGTGAAAGGTCTCGTGCGCAACATCACAAACTTTGGCGTGTTTATTGGAATTGAAGACGGCATCGACGGTCTGGTTCATGTATCGGATATTTCCTGGAAGCATCGGGTTACCCATCCTTCTGAATATTTCAAGAAAGGACAGGAACTCGAAGCGGTTGTTTTAAATATTGACGTTGACAACGAGAAATTTTCTTTAGGTATTAAACAAATTGAAAAGAACCCGTGGGAAGAATTGCCGCAGAGATATGCGCCCGGCAGTGTGGTGACCGGCAAGATAACAAACTTTACAGACTTTGGGATTTTTGTGGAAATTGAAGACGGCATCGAAGGTCTGGTTCATATTTCGGAGATCAGCCAGAAACGTGTCAAATCATCGGCCGAACTATATAATGCCGGCGATACCGTGTCTGCCGTGGTCAAAAGCATTGATGTCAAAACAAAGAAGATCCGCTTGAGCATTAAGGAAATGGAAGCGCCGGCTCCGACCCCGACCCCGACTTCAAACCAGTATATCAACAATCGTGAAAACGTTGGTTCGAATCTCGCGCAGGCGCTTGCTGACGTAAAGATCGGCGGCCAGCCCAAGGGATAAAACATGAGAAAACATCCGGTCATTTTGGGATTGGTTTTACTGATCGCGCTGGGCGTTGTTTTATATTTTTTCTTTTATATGGCAGGCGCCCAATCCGGCAACGCCGGCACGCAAGGATTTTCTTTAAATGACAAGATCGGCGTGGTGCCTATTGAAGGCGTGATCAGTGATTCTCTTAAAATTACTGAATATATTGATGAATTTGGAAAAAACAGTTCTATTGTAGCCGTCGTCGTGCGTATTGATTCACCTGGCGGCGGCGTTGCCGCGTCGCAGGAAATCTATGACGCTGTCGTTGCACTCAAGAAAAAGAAAAAAGTTGTCGTGTCGATGGGGTCGGTTGCCGCATCAGGGGGGCTGCTGATTGCGTGTGCGGGTGATAAAATCGTGGCCAATCCGGGAACCATTACCGGTAGCATATCGGCGATTATGCAATTTGCCAATTTGGAAGAGCTTTTAAAAAAGGTCGGCGTGAAATCATCCATTGTCAAAAGCGGTCAATATAAAGACATTGGTTCACCCATGCGGGAAATGACACCTGAAGAACGGATCATTATTCAGGAACTGGTTGACGATATTTATAACCAATTTATTGATGTCATTGTCCGGGATCGAAAAATGACTCGCGAGCAGGTTGTCGCAATAGGTGACGGCCGCGTTTTTACAGGCCGCAAGGCCTTGGAATACGGATTGGTCGATCAGTTGGGCGATATGGCCGCCGCAGCGAAATTGGCCGGTGAACTGGCCGGTAAAAACGGAAAATACGATTTGGTTTATCCAAGCAAAAAACATCCTTCCATTTTTGATTATATGTTTGAAAGTGCAGCAAATCAATTTAGCCAATCCGTAAAAGAGAAAGCTGAAAAATGGGGAGGGGTCAGCTATTTGTATCACCCATGACACTTGCCGGTAAATCCACTATGACTAAAAATGAATTAATCAAAAGAACTCAGGTAAAATTTAAAATATATCCACAAAAGGATATTGCTTTAGCCGTGCAGACGATTCTTGCTTCAATGGTCGGCGCACTGAGAAAAAATGAGCGAATCGAGATAAGAGGGTTCGGAACGTTTACAATGCGTGAAAGAAAGTCCCGAGTCGGACGCAATCCGAAATCAGGGGCCGAAGTTTCTCTTGACGATAGGAGAGTTCCTTTTTTTAAAACGGGTAAAGAGCTCCGATTAAAGGTGGATGGAAAAAGATGACTTATAAAAACATCGTCGTTGATAAGAAAAAAGCTTACGCTATCATTCAATTCAATCGTGCTCATGAAATGAATGCCTTGTCTAAGGAGATGAGGCTGGAATTTAACGATGCGCTCCTGGATGTCGAAATGGATCAGCAGATGAAAGCTTTGGTGATTACCGGCGGAGAATATGTTTTTTCAGCCGGTATGGACATCAAAGAAATGTCGTCCCTGTCTAATGTTGAAATTGATGACTATTTCGAATCGATGAAGCGATATCTGAAAAAAATTTATTCATATCCTAAACCGGTTATTGCCGCAGTCGGTGGTATCGCCTTGGGTGGCGGCTTCAATATAGTGACTGTGTGCGATCTTATTGTTGCTTCAGAAAGCGCAATTTTTTGTCATCCGGAACTGAAATTTGGTTTAAGCCCTCTTTTTTATCCGTTAAGCCAGATCGTGGGTGTGACCAAGGCAAAAGAAATCGTGATGCTGGGAGAGCCGATCGGAGCCAATGAAGCGGAGAGAATCGGTCTGGTGAACAAGGTGGCGCCTCCTGAAAAATTTATGCAGGAAGCAGAGAAAATAGCAGAGACCTTATCGACAAGATCAGTCAAAGCTTTCGAAGAGCTGAAGAATATTTGTTCTATCGTGCCTAGAATGGATAAGATTGCCGCCCTGGATTTAGAATTGTCCATTGGCGGCATGCTGTTTGCCCGTGATGAACGCAAAATTCATATGAATGAAGTGCTTTTCATGGAAAAGTTGCGCAAGAAAAAACCAGAATAAATCTTCTAGAGATTATCCCAATCGTTGCCCGGTGCGGCAAAATCCTTGAGCTGATCCCTTCTTTTTTTATGCTGGAGCTTTTTCAACGCCTTGGCTTCGATCTGACGGATTCGTTCCCGGGTCACCCCCATCATATCGCCGACTTCTTCCAGTGTGAAAGGTCCGTAATTACAAGCGACCCAGGTGCAGTTTAAAAACGCTTCGTTTTTCAGACGCCACTCACAGGTGGTATCCGTGCAGATTTCCGCTATTAAAAGTCCTTTTTTCTTACAGGTGTATATGTTAATCATTAAAATGATCCCTTCACTTAAATTAAATCGGGTGTAACTTATTGTTACTGGGGTCGTTTGTCAACAGGGAAGAAAATATTTTATCCGGCGGCCGTCTTTCCGGGACGTACCGATGGGGAATATTATCGTCATTCCATTTTTGAGTAACATATAAATTACAGTAGCAGCTTCCGTATTCTTTCACATCTTCGGTTCTGTAAACACAGGGGCACATGATATCACGATCATTTTCACGGTTGCCCGATGCCAGGCGGCAGGGGCAGGATGAATAGCCGTAACGCTCCTTGTTGATCAGGAGATCCTGGAGAATGGAAAGCACCCAATCCTTATCTTTGTTGAAAAAATAACCTTTTGGTTCCTGGGCTTTTTTTAACAGATCATAAAGGTCGGCAGGCGTCATAAAAGTCCCAGCGCCTCTTTGATGTCAACTTCTTTGAAACCGATAATAATTTCATCACCGATGATGATGGTCGGGAAAGAACGCTGCGGGTTGTATTGAACGACTTCATTTAATACATTCTCTCTATCGGCGCCTTGCAGCAAATCGACATCGGTTGCGTCAAAAACGATGTTGTTTTCATTTAAAAATTTTTTAGCCGCTTTACAATGACTGCATGTGCTCAAGGTATATATTTTAACTTTCGTTGCCATCTTCCGCCCTCCCGGATTTTTTTGATTTATATATGTTTTTTAGCTATCATGTCAAGCTGATAGTCATGAATCCATCAGGCAAAGATTTATTGACAAGAGCACTCAATTCAGATATCAACAAAACCTCATTTAAAGGAAGATAAAAATACGGTATGAAACATAATAGTATTATCGCTTACGAAGGTTTTCCCTTTATCATCTTTTCACTGGCCCTCACTATCCTTGCAGCTTTTTTCGGCATCATCTGGCTGACGGTTGTTTTAGCCGCGGTTACGGTCTTCATCCTCTGCTTTTTCCGTAATCCGGAAAGAAATTTTCAAGATGAGGATAAACTGGTCATTTGTCCTGCGGACGGCAAAATTATCAAAATAGAGGAAGTCGATGTTCAGGGTACCATTACAGGCCGGTTTAAAAAAATAAGTATTTTTATGAATGTCTTCAATGTTCATGTGAATCGCGCCCCGTATGACGGGACGATTGGGAAAATTTCCTACCACAAGGGCAAATTTTTGTCGGCCAATCTGGATAAGGCGTCGGCGGAAAATGAACGAAATGAAATAATGATTTGCGCCAAAGACGGCCGCGCGATTTGGGCGGTACAGATTGCCGGACTCATCGCCCGGAGAATTGTTTGCTGGACCCGTGAAGGAGCAGATATCAAAAAAGGCGAGCGATTCGGTCTTATCCGCTTCGGTTCCCGCGTTGAAGTTTTCCTACCTTCTGATTCCCGAGTTGTTGTAAAACTGGATGACAAAGTCCGGGCGGGACAAACACCATTAGGATACCTCTCATGAACCAAGAACGGCGCATCAGAAATATACGCATCAAAAAAGGCATTTATGTTTTACCGAATCTTTTTACGACGGCCAGTTTATTTATGGGATTTTATTCTATTATTGCCTCCATTCAGGAAAAGTTTTTTCTGGCCGCAATAGCCATATTAGTGTCTCTCGTTTTTGACGGCCTGGACGGCAGAGTCGCGCGCATGACCAATACAACCAGCAGATTCGGTGCTGAATACGATTCGCTGGCTGATTTAATCGCGTTTGGCGTTGCACCATCCTTAATGGCCTACATCTGGGCTATGTCTTTTTACGGGAAACTGGGTTGGATGGCCGGTTTCCTGTTTGTAGCCTGCGGCGCTTTACGTCTGGCAAGATACAATATTCAAATCGGTCTGATTGAAAGTAAGGTGTTTAACGGGTTGCCCATCCCGGCAGCCGCCTCTGTGCTTGCCGCGACCGTTATATTTTTCAATGACATGGGAGTTGAAGGCACTTTTCACAATCCCTTCATGATGATCTTTGTCGTCATCTTATCTCTTTTAATGGTCAGCAATATCAAATACTACAGCGGCAAAGATATGAAGCTTTTCACCCGCATGCCGTTTATGACCTTTTTAGTAATTGTTGGTATTTTACTGATTATCATTTATAGGCCGGAAGTGATGATTTTTATAATTTTTATATGCTATGCCATTTCCGGACCCCTGTGGTGGGTCTTTAAATTTATTCAGAAAATGCGTCAGAATGATTCGAAGAAGAATAATGTTCCTAAACAGGAATCATAATACGAGTGATGCTCTAATTACAAAGTGAAATTATGAGAATTTCAGGAGGTGAAGCAAAAGGAAGGACGCTGAGTTTTCCTTCCCGATCAACGCAAAGACCAACAACTGATTTTTTACGGGAAGCTCTTTTCAATTTATTGGAATTACCGGCAAGTCAAAGCTTTTTGGATTTATTTGCCGGGTCCGGCTCTGTGGGCTTGGAGGCCTTAAGCCGGAAAGCGGAAAAAGTTACTTTTATTGAAAAAAGTAAGGCACTTGTCGGGGTTATCCGCGAAAATGTTTCATCATGCGGATATTCGGAGAGATGCTTCATCATCCATGCCGATATTCGATCAGCCTTGCGTGGTCTTAACCTGAAAAAATGCAGGTTTAATGTGATCTTTGCCGATCCACCTTACAACCAGGGCTTTATCGGAGAAACGCTCAAGATATTAAAGGAATATCCTGTATTACAAGAAGACGGTATTATTGTGCTGCAGCATTCCATCAGGGAGCAGCTGACACCGTTAACGGATGGATGGTCTGTGGCGGACCAGAGAAAGTATGGAGACAATTTATTAACTTTTATAAGGATGGGCAGAGCGTGATGCAAGAGAAATTCAATAGCAAAATTGCGATTTACCCGGGCTCGTTTGATCCGATTACCAATGGTCATGTGGATATTATTAAAAGGGGCAGCAGAATCTTCGATGAAATCATTGTTCTTGTCGCACAAAACCCGAGTAAATCATCCTTGTTTTCCGTAGATGAGCGGTGTCAGTTCATCCGGGAAATATTTCAGGGTTACGAAGGGATTCGAGTTGATTGTCATGAAGGTCTACTCATTGATTATTTCAAGAATTCCGGCGCCAGTACGATCTTACGGGGTATGCGCGCTCTTTCCGATTTTGAGTACGAATTTCAGATGGCGCTCATGAACCGACGCCAGACAAAAAATATTGAAACGGTCTTCTTGATGAGCGGATATCGATGGTTTTATACCAGCTCCAAGCTCATCAAGGAAGTGGCCAGTCTGGGTGGATCGGTCAGGGGGCTTGTACCGGAAAATGTACATAATAAGTTAATGGAAAAATTCAATATTAAAAATAACAGAAAGTAGTTAAAGGGAAGGAAAAAAATGGGAGGTCTTTTCGGAGTCGTCACGCAAGATAGTTGCGTTCAGGCACTCTTTTACGGAACGGATTATCATTCTCACTTGGGAACAGAACACGGCGGCATGGCCGTATTCGGCGCCAAAGGGTTTTATAATACGATTCACGGCATATCGCAGGCGCAATTTAAATCGCGCTTTGTCGATGATTATAAAAAGATGGAGGGACACTCCGGAATCGGCGCCATTGATGATGAATCTCCGCAACCACTTATTTTTCGCTCCAAGTTTGGTATTTATGCGGTGGTGGCGGCAGGCTTGATTACCAACAAGAATGCACTGGTCGGCGAGCTTCTTAATGAAGGAGCCTCTTTTACTGAGATGGCCGGAGGTGGGGTTAATAACGCAGAAATAGTTGCTTCCCTGATTAATCGCGGAGATAATATTGTAGAAGGCATCGCATCCATGCGCGGTATTATCGAAGGGTCTATTTGTGTTTTAGTCCTGACGCCGGAAGGCATTTATGCCGCCCGGGACAAGGTTGGACGTTTTCCTCTCGCGCTGGGTCAGAGCAAAGACTTAAGCAGAAAATCATATGTCGTCGCAACCGAAGCAAGCTCTTTTGAGAATCTTGGTTATGAATTGCACCGATTCGTGGGACCAGGGGAAATTGTGTTGCTTTCTCCTGACGGAATCAAACAGCTCAAACCGGAAGGTAATCAGAAAAATATCTGTTCCTTTCTGTGGATCTATACGGGTTCCCCTTCATCCATCTACGACGGCATCAGCGTGGAGCGAACTCGGGAACGCTGTGGCAGCTATCTAGCCAAGCGGGATAACGTTCAGGTGGACTTTGTCGCCGGTGTTCCCGATTCCGGTGTCGGTCACGCCATCGGCTACGCAATGGAATCCGGCATTCCCTACCGGAGGCCCCTGGTGAAGTACACACCCGGTTATGGACGAAGTTACACGCCGCCCACTCAGGAAATTCGTGATTTGATTGCAACCATGAAGCTAAGCGCCGTTAGGGAAGTCATCGATGGTAACCGGATGATTATTTGCGACGATTCCATTGTTCGTGGTACGCAGTTAAAAAATTTAACGGTAAAAAAGTTGTGGGACAATGGCGCAAAGGAAATTCACATCCGTCCCGCCTGTCCGCCTCTGATGTATCCCTGTATTTATGCATCTTCAACGAGAACAACCGCTGAACTGGCCTGCCGCAAAGCGATGCGGGCACTGGAAGGGAAAGACATTGAAGACCCCTCAGATTATCTCGACACAACATCACCTAAGCACGCGAATATGATCGATTGGATTCGTTGTGATTTGAATGTGACGTCTCTGAAATATATGACCATAGAAGACATGATTGCGGCGATCGGCCTGCCTTCGGATCAGCTTTGTCTGCATTGCTGGCTGGGAAAATAAGTCAAGAAAAACCAAGCCTATGGAACACATCTCAAAAACGAGAAGAAAAGCAAGAGAAATACATATCGGGTCAGTCGGAATAGGAGGGGACGCGCCCATCGTTGTCCAATCCATGACCAATACGGATACACGTAATATTAGCGAGACAGTCAAGCAGATCAGTGCATTACAGGAAGCAGGCTGTGAAATCGTGCGGATAGCCGTTCCTGATCATGAAGCCGCCCAGGCGATACCGGCGATTAAAAAGAGCATTAAAATCCCGTTGATTGCCGATATTCATTTCCACTATCAATTGGCTCTTGATGCCATAAAAAATGGCGCGGATGGAATCAGGATCAATCCCGGCAATATCGCCAAAGACGGGATCGCTGAAATTGTCAAGCTGGCCAAAGAACGTCAGACCGTCATCCGCATCGGTGTCAATGCCGGTTCGTTGCAGAAGGATCTGGTGCTGGCGTATGGCGGCGTGACCGCGGAAGCCCTATGTGTCAGCGCTTTGCGCAATATTGAAATGTTTGAGGACATGGGATTTGATCTCATCAAGCTTTCTCTCAAATCATCCGATGTGCCAATGATGATTGAGGCCTACCGGATGATCGCCGCCCAAACGGATTATCCCCTTCATCTGGGAGTTACGGAAGCAGGAACGCTGGTTGACGCGGCCATTAAATCAGCGCTGGGCATCGGGACACTTCTTTATGACGGCATTGGCGATACCATTCGCGTTTCGGTGACCGGCAATCCGGTGTTGGAAATACCGCTGGCCTACGGGATTTTGCGGGCCTTGAAAATTCGTAAAGTCGGACCGGAAATCATTGCCTGTCCCACCTGTGGAAGATGCCAGATTGATCTTTTGGGGTTAACGGAAAAGATAGAAAAAGCATTGGCCGGCAGGAAAGAATATATCAAAGTGGCTCTGATGGGCTGTGTAGTTAACGGGCCGGGTGAAGCCGCGGACGCGGATATCGGCATCGCGGGCGGTCGCGGTTTTGGCATGATGTTTAAAAAAGGCGTGGCCTATAAAAAAGTTGAAGAAAAAGATTTTGTCCGGGCTTTACTTGAAGAAATTCAATCCCTGGATAATGAAAAATAAGGAGGCTTAATGCGGTACTCGGAAATGCACCTGCCCACAGGAAGAGAAATACCTTCCGATGCGGAGGTTGTCAGCAATCAGCTCATGATTCGGGCGGGAATGATCAGAAAATTAACCAGTGGCATCTATTCTTATTTACCACTGGGTTATCGTGTCATTAGAAAAGTGGAACAAATTATCCGTGAGGAAATGAATAAAGCCGGAGCCCAGGAGGTTCATCTTCCGATGGTGCAGCCTGCGGAACTCTGGCAGGAGTCCGGACGTTGGAATTACTACGGTAAGGAGCTCTTGCGCTTTCGCGACCGCAATAACCGCGACTATTGCCTGGGACCAACGCATGAAGAAGTCATCACGGATCTGGTGCGAAATGATATTAAGACGTACAGGCAATTGCCGTGTAATCTGTATCAGATTCAGACGAAATTCCGCGATGAAGTGCGTCCGCGTTTCGGTGTGATGCGCTGCCGGGAATTCGGCATGAAAGACGCTTACAGTTTTGACGCAGATGAAGCGGGAGCGGAAAAAAGCTACCAGAAAATGTTTACCGCCTACAATAACATTTTCCGACGCTGTGGTTTGCAGTACCGTCCGGTAGAGGCGGATTCCGGCAGCATCGGCGGAAGTTTCTCGCATGAGTTCATGGTTATGGCCGAATCGGGCGAGGACGCCATCGTATTTTGTGAACAGTGCAACTATGCCGCCAATCTGGAAAAGGCCGAAATTGCCAGACCGGAAAAGAACGCCCACAGGGAAAAAGATTGGTTGCCCATGGAGAGCATCGAAACACCGGCTGTGCGCACGATTGAGGAAGTCAGTTCTTTCCTGAATGTCTCGTCCCGACAGATTGTTAAAACACTGATTTTCAACGCCGACGGCAAACCCTGTGCCGTTCTGATTCGTGGCGATCAGGAGGTCAACGAAATCAAAGTGAAAAATTATCTGGGCGCAGCCGAACTTACACTTGCCGATGACGAGATAATTATGAAAGCGACCGGCGCGCCGCGTGGTTTTGCCGGAGCCGTCGGCATTAAAGTCCAAGTGATCGCCGATTATTCCATTATGAATCTGGTCAATATGGTTACCGGCGCCAACAAAGAGGATTATCATCTGAAAAATGTGAATATCGGACGTGATTTTCAGGTGGAGTTTTTCGCCGATCTGCGCGTTTCCGAACCCGGTGATACCTGTCCCCGCTGTATTGGCGCCATCAAATTTGTCCGCGGCATCGAAGTCGGTCACGTTTTCAAGCTGGGAACTAAATACAGCAAAGCCATGAAAGCCAGTTATCTGGACAAAGACGGTAAGGAAAAAACCATGATTATGGGCTGCTACGGCATCGGTATCGGCCGAACCGTGGCCGCCTGTATTGAACAGAATTTCGATCAAAACGGTATTATCTGGCCGATGCCGCTGGCGCCCTATGCGGTGATCGTCACACCCGTGAATATCAACGAGCCCGACGTGATGAAAGCGTCGGAAGATATTTATGCCGAATTGCTGGCCTGTGGCGTAGAAGTGATCCTGGATGATCGTGATGAAAGAGCGGGTGTGAAGTTCAAAGATGCCGATCTCATCGGTATTCCGCTGCGGATTGTCGTGGGACCCAAGAATCTGGCCCAGGGCCATGTCGAGTTGAAAATTCGTAGAACCGGCAAGAGCAGCCTTTATGCGACCGGGGATGTTGTTACGGAAGTCCGGAAAATAATTACTTCAGAATTGAACGAGGCCAGTTGATAGCCGCGCATTGGACTGGAAGTCTTCATGTTAAGAATAAATGATATTCTTGATAAAGCTCAAGCCTATCTGGCAGCCGAAGAGCTGGAGATGATTCAAAAGGCATATATTTATTCAGCCACGGTTCATCAGGGGCAGGTGCGTTTATCTGGCGAGCCCTATCTCACGCATCCCATGGAAGTAGCCGGCGTCCTGGTCGATATGAAGATGGATTCGGCAACAATCATCAGTGGACTTCTGCACGACACGATTGAAGACACCCTCACCACCAAAGAACAAATCGAGCAGGAATTCGGTAAAGACGTCGCTTTTCTGGTGAGCGGCCTGACCAAGCTCAGCCGCATTTCGTTCGGTTCACAGGAAGAAAGACAGGCTGAAAATTTTCGTAAGATGATTCTGGCGATGTCTGCCGACATCCGCATCCTCCTGGTTCGCCTGGCTGACCGCATTCACAACATGAGAACCCTTCAGTATCAGACGCTCGACAGAAGAATTTATATCGCGCGGGAGACAATGGACGTCTATGCGCCGTTGGCCAATCGGCTGGGAATTAACTGGATGAAAATGGAACTGGAAGATCTGGCTTTTCAGCATGTCTCACCCGACGCCTTCAAGGAAATAGCCACCCGCGTCGACAAATCCCAGGAGTCCAGGAACCGTTACACGGAAGAAGTGAAAACCATCATTTTAAAAGAGCTGGAAAAATTATTTATTCAAGGCGAAGTGGAGGGCAGGGCAAAACATTTATACGGCATTTATAAAAAAATGCATGAGCAGCATATTAATTTCGATGAAGTGTATGATGTTATCGCTTTTCGCATCATCCTGGATTCGGACATCGATAAAACCTGTTACGAAGCGCTCAGCATCGTGCATGCCTTATGTAAGCCTGTCCCCGGCCGATTCAAAGACTATATCGCCATGCCCAAAGCGAATAACTATCAATCGTTGCACACGGCGGTGATCGGGCCTTACGGTGAAAGAGTCGAAATCCAGATTCGAACCCGGGCTATGCACGAATGGGCGGAAAAGGGCATTGCAGCCCACTGGCGCTATAAAGAAGGGCGGGCTTTTCAGGACAACGAAGACAATCAGATCAAAAAACTACGGGAAGCTCTTGAAATTCAACAGGATATAAAGAATCCGAAAGAATTCATGTCCAACCTGAAGATGGCGTTGTTTCCGGATGAAGTATATGTTTTCACGCCGCACGGCGATGTAAAATCCTTTCCCAAGGGAGCGACGCCCATTGATTTTGCCTATAGCATTCATACCGATGTCGGGAATAAGTGCACCGGGGCGAAGGTGAATCGTAATATTGTGCCGTTGCGTTACCAGCTGCAAAATGGCGACCGGGTGGAAATCATCACGCAGGCCGGTCACCACCCCAGCAAAGACTGGTTGAAATACGTGGTGACCTCGCGGGCCATTTCCAAGATCCGCAACTGGATCAATCTGGAGGAAAAAAATAGTTCGCTGACGCTGGGCAAAGATCTGCTGGAAAAAGAATTCAAGAGAAATAACCTGAAATTTGCGACCTATATTAAATCATATGAGATTAAAAAAGTCATGACGGAGCATTCGTTATTGACGCTGGACGATCTGATTTCACAAGTGGGTTACGGCCGCATTTCACCCAGGCAAGTGGTCAATCATTTCCTGGTTGCCGACGCGCCGAAAGACGCTGAAAAACTTCAGGAGAAAGAAAAGAAAAAGCCCTCTGCCTCTCCTTCTCTGGGTATTAGCCTTACGGGTATTGACGACGTCATGGTAAAGTTTGCCAAATGCTGCAACCCGATCCCCGGAGATGAGATATCTGGTTACATTTCCCGCGGACGCGGCATTACCGTTCACACGCAAACCTGTCCGCATCTGAAAAGACTCGATGCCGAGCGGATTGTGGATGTCAATTGGGATGTCCGGCAGAAACACGCCTATCCCGTGCATGTCAAGGTTGTCTGTAACGACCGCAAGGGTGTTATAACGGAAGTCAGCTCTGTCATTACGTCATTTGATATTAACATCAGCTTTGCCCAGGTCGAGACGACGGATATGATCGCCAACTGCCTGTTCGTCATTGACGTCTATGACACACAGCAGCTCAATTCCATCTTTTCAGCCATTCGGCAATTAAAAATCGTCCGTTCCATTGAGCGGATACGCAAAGCCTGAAAATAACAAAAAGTTCCATTTGTCTGTTGACAAACAAATTCACTCTGCTATAAGCAGGCGCAACCTGACGCGGGTGGGAGATAACATTTTAAAATAGGTGAAATAATGTTCTATAAATGGCCAAAATATATTGTCGTCTTTTTTTCTGTTCTGATGATGTGCCTTCCGGGATTTTCGATCCAGGCCCAAACGGTAAAACACATTGTTGTCATTGATCCGGCGCATGGCGGTGAAGAAGCGGGTAGTATAGGCATTGATAAAATCGCCGAGAAGGATTTAACACTGGCGATTGCTTTGGCGTTACAGAAGGAACTGGCTCGCGAAAGTAATATGGAAGTTTTTCTGACCAGGGATTCGGATAAAACGCTGTCTCTGGATGAGCGCAAAAAAAATATCACGAAAATAAAACCTGCTATGGTTTTGAGCCTGCATATCAATGCCGGGTTCGGCAGAACTTCATCGGGATTTGAACTATATTACCCCGGCTTTGAAAATGTCAACGTACCCCGGAAGGGCGGTAAAGGAGCCGTTGTCGGCGCTGAGAACCAACATCTGAATGATACTGTGAAACTGGCGCGCCTGGTGCAAAAAAATCTCGACGGCTTATTTCCGCGCAAAAGCAGGGGACTCAGGGAAGCCGGCGTGCCGCTCGCGGAAGGATTATCCGTGCCCGTGTTGGTTGTCGAACTGGGTTTTGCCACCAATCCCGACGACAAGAAAAAGTTGGCATCCGACAAAACACAAAAAGAAATAGCCAGAGCCCTGGCCAAGAGCATCCAGTCCTTCTTTCAGGAGCCCCATGTTCAAAAGAAATCAGAATAGAAAATTTGATGAACTTCGGCCTATCCGTATCACCAACGAGTATTTACGGAATGTCCCGGGTTCCGTCATGGTTGAATTCGGTAACACGAAAGTACTGTGCGCGGCATCGCTTGCAGAAAGGACGGCGCCTTTTTTAAAGAATACCGGCAAGGGTTGGCTGACCGCAGAGTATTCCATGCTGCCCATGTCCACGCCAACACGTTCGGCGCGCGAAGCCACACGCGGCAAGCTGGGAGGCAGGACGCATGAAATTCAAAGGCTGATCGGCAGATCGCTCAGAGCCGTGACGGATTTAACCGCTTTCGGCGAAAGAACAATTTATGTTGATTGTGATGTCATTCAGGCGGACGGCGGAACCAGAACCGCGTCGATTACCGGTGCTTTTGTGGCTTTGGTGGATCTGTTTAAAAATATGAAGCAGCAGGGGCTGGTCAAAGAAATTCCCGTCACGGATTTTGTTTCGGCGGTCAGCGTCGGCATCTTACAAAATCAGGTATTGCTGGATCTGGAATATGAGGAAGACTCCCGGGCGGATGTGGATATGAATTTTGTGATGACCGGCGCCGGTTTATTTATTGAAGTGCAAGGCACTGCCGAGCATGATCCATTTAGCAAGGATCAACTCGATGCGATGACCGCGCTCGCTACCGCAGGCATTGACAGGATCATTGCCTGCCAGAAAGAAATTGTGGGTTTGTTACGATAATGAGAATTGTTTTTGCGACCAAAAATGAAGGCAAGGTCAAAGAAATAACTGAAATGCTTACTTTCATGAATATAGAATTAATATCCCTGAATCATTTTGAATCATTGCCGGAAATTGTGGAGGATGGTAAAACCTATCTGGAAAATGCTTTGAAAAAAGCAAAAATTATTTCAGAATTTACAGGTGAAATAGTATTAGCCGATGATTCCGGCTTGCAGGTGGATATTCTCGGAGGAGAGCCGGGCATTTATTCCGCCCGGTATGCGGGTGAGGGCGCGACGGACGAAGAAAATAACGCCAAGCTCCTGGCCAAATTAAAAGACGTGCCGCGGGAGTTAAGAACAGCGTCTTTCTTTTGCGCTTTAGTGCTGTATCATCAAGATGGTGATTATAACTCTTTTGAGGCCGAGTGGCAGGGCCGGATCATTGATGAGCGGCGGGGAACAAATGGGTTCGGTTATGACCCGATCTTTCTTTCGCCACAGTTGAATAAAACAGCCGCGGAATTGCCGCCGGAAATAAAGAATACAATCAGCCACCGCGGCCAGGCTTTTGCAAAACTGAAAAGCCATCTGGGTAAAAAAATAAAATAAATCGGGGCGTAGCGCAGCTTGGTAGCGCGCTTGCTTTGGGAGCAAGATGTCGAGTGTTCAAATCACTCCGCCCCGACCAAATAAAACAAGGAGTTACGTTAATTCAGGTAACTCCTTTTTCTTTCTGTGCGGCGGGATCCGATGGAGCCTTATCCATGTCCATCGGCAGGCCATCTTCGCATTGTCGATCAGCCCCAATTCCTATGGACAATTGGGCAGCATGGAGCACACACAAAATTATTAAGAACATGAATAAGGCGTTTTGAAGAATTCGGCCCATGAAGATGTTGACAGTACCAAAAATTTGTTGACTAACACCTGGTGAAATATTAATGCTCTACAGGGGCTAACAATAGGATAAACATGAAAAACAAGTATTTATACATTGAAACCTTCGGCTGTCAGATGAATGTGCATGACTCCGAACAAATGGCTGTTCTGCTTGCCGGTATTGGATATAAACTCACGGAGGATTCACGTAAAGCGGATTTAATTCTGATCAACACCTGTTCGATTCGGGAAAAAGCAGAACAGAAGGCTTTCAGCGAACTGGGGCGTCTGATGAAGTTAAAAGAGGAAAAGCCGAATCTGATTATAGGCTTTGCAGGGTGCCTGGCGCAGCATATGGGCGCGAAAGTCCATAGTCGGGTGAAGAACGTTGATCTCGTTTTTGGCACGCACAATATCCACCGGCTACCGGAGATGGTTGCCGCTATTCAGAAAGAGAGAAAGAAGATCACGCAAATCGATTTTTCTTCAAAAATTCATTCGCTCAATGTCTTTGCACCGCCTCCCAAAGGGTCTTTATGTTCTTTTGTGTCCATTATGCAGGGGTGCGACAATTATTGCGCCTACTGCGTGGTGCCCTATCTTCGTGGTCCGGAAATGAGCCGGACTCCCGAGGACATTATCGATGAAATACAAAAACTGACCCGGCATGGCGTAAAAGAAGTGACACTTCTGGGACAGAATGTAAATTCCTATGGAAAAAAATTAGATCATGGATGCAATTTTGTTTCTTTGATAAAAAAAATTAGTGATATCGATGGCATTGATAGAATTCGATTTACTACCTCCCATCCGAAAGATTTATCCGATGAGCTGATGGACTGTTTTGCCGGCGTGCCTAAATTATGTGATCATATTCATCTGCCTGTACAGTCGGGTTCCAACCGTATTTTAAAGCTGATGAATCGAGGGTATTCATCCGAAGAATATTTGCGGAAAATTGACCGTTTGCGTGATATCTGTCCACAAATCAGCATTACCTCCGACATCATTGTCGGTTTTCCGGGAGAAACTGAAAAAGATTATCAAGAAACCATTGACATGATGGAAAAAATCAGGTTTGATTCAGTTTTTTCGTTCAAGTATTCTGAACGTAAAGGAACAGCCGCCCAGAAGTTGCAAGGTAAAGTGCCGGAAGCTGAAATAAAACAGAGGCTTAAAGAATTGCAGATGCTGCAGGATCGGCACACGCAGGAAAAAAATACGGCACTGGAAGGATGTGTGCGGGAAGTGCTGGTGGAGGGCCGAAGCAGGAACTCTGAACATGACATGATGGGACGGACGCGTTCCTGGAGAATTGTGAATTTTAAAGGCGGTCCGGAGTTAATCGGTAATCGGGTAAACGTGGAAATTACCCGCGGATATTTGCATTCATTGCGAGGAAAAATGATTGACCATTAGAGGAGGTTGGGGATGCTGCTGGAGATGAAGGTATCCGGATTGACCATTGATCCGATCACCAATACACCCATTGTCATCTTGAAGGACATGCAGGAAAGCAAGGCCATTCCGATCTGGATTGGTTTATTTGAAGCCAGCGCCATTGCCACGGAGCTGGAGCACGTTGTCTTTTCCCGCCCGATGACTCACGACTTGTTATATGAATGCATGAAAGCGCTGGACGTTACCGTCAATCGGATCGAAATTGTCGATATCCGCAACAACACTTTTTTTGCCAGCGTGTATTTAACCAGGGCAGGGCAGACTTACGCGATTGACGCGCGTCCCAGCGACGCCATTGCGCTGGCACTGCGGGCGCAGGCATCGATTTTTGTGGAAGAGAGCGTGCTGGAGAAATCCCGCAATATTGATTTCGGGATGAAGCTCACTGACATTGATAAGTTTAAGGAAGACAAAATAAAAGAGTTTCTGGAAAATCTGTCCGCCGAAGATTTCGGGAAATACAAAATGTGAAGAATGAAAGACTTACTTGCGGATTTTCGAACATTTCTGGATGTCGAGCGCAATGTATCGGAACATACCCGAAGGGCTTACCTGACGGATGTAGAGGAGTTTAGTGAATTCCTGACAAGCCAGGAAAATAGATCAGCACATAAGAAGATACTGGATGTTCAGACGGAAACCATGCGGGCCTATCTCGCTTACCTGTATGGCCGGAAGCTGAAAAAAGTATCCATCAATCGCAAGATATCTTCTTTGAGGGCGTTTTATAAGTATTTGTTGCGCGAAGGAATTATTAAAAGCAATCCGGCCCAGAGTGTCCAGACACCAAAGATGGAAAAATACATGCCGACTTTTTTGTCGGTGGATGAAACTTTTGAGCTTTTAAACGCCTCCAGGGACAATAACTCCGCATCCGGTTTGCGCGACCAGGCGATGCTGGAGTTATTCTATTCTTCGGGGTTGCGTTTGGCTGAGCTGGCCGGGTTGAATACGGAAGATATAAATTTTAACGCGGCGCTGGTGAAGCTGCGCGGCAAGGGAAAGAAGGAGAGAATCGTTCCGGTAGGCGGGCCTGCGCTGGACGCAATCCGAAAATATTTGTCGGCAACTCAAACTTTGAGGAAAGAAAATTCTGTAGATTTATTAAACGGGGGGCTTTTTTTAAACGAGCGCGGCAAAAGGATTACGACTCGAAGCATTGCCCGCATTGTGGATGCGGCCACTGTGAAAAGCGGCATTGGTCGCAAGATCAGTCCGCACGCGCTTCGTCACAGTTTCGCCACACATTTGCTCGAGGCCGGAGCGGATTTGCGGTCGATTCAGGAAATGCTGGGGCATGAGAGTCTTTCCACAACGCAGAAATACACGGCGGTCAATATTAACCGCCTGATGGAAGTTTACGATAAAGCCCACCCGCGGGCTAAGCGGTAAAAGGAGAAAAAATGTACATTAAAGGCACCACCATACTGGCCGTTAAGAAAGGCGATAAAATAACCGTAGCCGGCGACGGTCAGGTGACGCTGGATACGACGATCCTGAAACACGGTGCACGCAAGGTGCGCAGACTTTATAATAATGAAGTGGTCGTCGGGTTCGCGGGAGCGACCGCCGACGCCTTCACGCTGTTTGACCGCTTCGATCAAAAGCTGGAGCAATACAACGGCAACCTGTTGCGCGCGGCGGTAGAACTGACCAAGGATTGGCGCACCGACCGGGTATTACGACATCTGGAAGCCTTGATGATTGCGGTCAACCGCGATTATTCACTTATTATTTCGGGAAACGGCGATGTTATTGAATCCGACGATGATGTGATGGCCATCGGATCAGGTGGAGCCTATGCCCAGGCGGCAGCGCGCGCGCTGGTGAAGCACAGCAATCTATCCGCCACGGAAATTGCCAAAGAATCGATGAAAATCGCCTCAGAAATTTGTATTTATACCAATGATCATATTACTCTTGAAGAAATTGATCTGAATGAAGAGAAGCCGAAAGAAGTCAAAAAGAGCAAAAAATAAGGAGCATGTTAAAAAAATGAATAATTCTGGGTTAACACCCCGCGAGATAGTAGAAAAATTAGACCGGCATATCATTGGCCAGGCCGACGCCAAAAGAGCGGTGGCTATCGCTTTGCGCAACCGTTGGCGCAGGCAGAATGTGCCGGAAGAACTGGCGGATGAAATATCGCCGAAAAATATTATCATGATTGGTCCCACAGGCGTCGGCAAAACAGAAATTGCCCGCAGGCTGGCTAAACTGGACAATTCTCCGTTTCTGAAAGTGGAGGCATCGAAATTTACGGAAGTCGGTTATGTGGGACGCGACGTGGAATCCATGGTGCGTGATCTGGTCGAGTTGTCGATCAATATGCTGAAAGCCGAAGAACAGGAAACGGTACAGGCGAAAGCCGCCGAAATCGCGGAGGAGCGAGTCCTTGATCTTTTGTTGCCGCCACGTCCCGTAGAAAAGAAGGTGGGCGACATGCTGACGGATTCCGATCAGGAACAAATGGCTCTTCCCCTGACCGACGATCAGATCAAAAAGCAGGATGCAACAAGGGAAAAATTGCGCAAATTGCTTCGCGACGGGAAACTCGATGAGCGAATGGTGGAACTGGAGGTTGCTGAAGCCAGAAGCGGTCCCATGATTGAAATATTTTCCGCTGCCGGTATGGAGGATATGGGGCTCAACCTCAAAGATATGCTGGGTAATATGATGCCGCAGAAGAAGAAAAGAAGAAACGTGAAAGTGCCGGAAGCGCTCGACATTCTGGCCGCCGAAGAGGCGCAAAAGTTGATTGACATGGACAAGGTTACCAAAACGGCACTGGATCGCGTGGAGCAGTCGGGTATCATTTTTCTGGATGAAATCGACAAGATTGTCGGCGGAGATTCGCAGCATGGTCCGGATGTCTCGCGCGAAGGCGTTCAGCGGGATTTGTTGCCGATTGTTGAGGGATCGAATGTCAACACACGTTACGGCATGGTGAAGACCGATCACATCTTGTTTATCGCGGCCGGCGCGTTCTCCGGTACAAAACCATCCGATCTGATTCCGGAGTTGCAGGGGCGTTTCCCGATACGTGTGGAGTTGGATTCACTGGGCAAGGAAGATTTCGTGCGGATTTTGACCGAGCCGAATAACGCGCTGGTTAAGCAATACATGGAGATGATGGCAACGGAAGACATTCAGTTGTCCTTTACCGATGACGCCGTGGAGCAGATCGCCGAAGTTGCCGCGGTCGTCAATGAACGGACGGAAAATATCGGTGCGCGCAGGCTATACACCATCATGGAAACACTGCTGGAAGATATCTCCTTCGATGCGCCGGACCTGAAGGAAAAGAAAATCGTCATTGACGCAAAATATGTGGAAGAAAAACTCGACAACATCGTTGAAGACGAAGATTTGAGCAGATATATTTTATAAGACGGGGAACAAAATGGAGCATATTCAAAGTTCAATGGAGCGGGCGGATATTTTGTTGGAAGCTCTGCCCTACATCCGGCGGTTTTACAACAAAACCATCGTCATTAAATACGGCGGACACGCGATGGTCGATCAGGATTTGAAAGATAAATTCGCCCGCGATATTGTCATGATGAAATACATCGGCATAAATCCGGTGGTCGTGCACGGCGGCGGTCCGCAGATCGGCAGCTTACTGAAAAAACTGGGCAAGGAATCCAAGTTCATTCAGGGTATGCGGGTGACCGATGAGGAAACCATGGACATTGTGGAGATGGTGCTTGTCGGCATGGTCAACAAGGAAATTGTCGGTTTAATCAACCGGCATGGCGGGAAAGCCGTGGGTTTGAGCGGCAAGGACGGCAATCTGATTGAGGCGGAAAAATATTATTTAAATGATGAAAAAGCAAAGAACACCCCCTCGGAAATTATTGATATCGGACTGGTCGGCAAAGTCAAAGCGGTTAACACCGAATTGATCGTGACACTGGGACAGAACAGTTTCATCCCCGTTATCGCACCAACAGGGATTGGCGAGCATGGTGAAACATATAACATCAATGCCGATATTGTGGCAGGCGAAGTGGCTGCCGCTTTGAAAGCGGAAAAGCTGCTCTTGCTGACGGATGTTCCCGGTGTGCTCGATGCCAATAAAAATCTGATTCACACCATGACGAATCAGGATGCCCTGAATCTGATTGACGACGGAACGGTGGAAGGCGGCATGTTTCCTAAAGTGAAATGTTGTCTCAAGGCGCTGCGCGGCGGTGTGAAAAAGGCGCATATTATTGATGGACGACTGAAACACGCGATCCTGCTGGAAGTGTTTACGGATAAAGGGATTGGGACTGAAATTGTTTTGTAGAAGGAAAGAAGAATAAGATGATGAAAGAAAAAAAGATCATGGCTCTGTCTGATCAGAATATCATGAATACTTACAGGCGGGTGCCGATTGCGCTGGTGAAAGGTGAGGGCGCCAGGCTCTGGGATGCAAACGGCAAAGAATATCTCGATTTTGTTGCGGGCATCGCCGTGTGCAATCTGGGGCATTCCCATCCGAATGTGGTGAAAGCGATAAAAAAGCAGGTGAAAAATCTGACGCATGTTTCCAACCTGTATTACACCCAACCGCAGGCCGAGGTGGCCGCGCTTCTTGTGAAGCATTCGTTTGCCGACAAAGCCTTTTTCTGCAACAGCGGCGCGGAAGCCAATGAAGCGGCCATCAAACTGGCGCGAAAATACGCCCATGAAAATATGGGCGCAGATAAATATGAACTCATCACGATGAAAGATTCCTTTCACGGCCGAACCATGGCGACCATCACCGCCACAGGGCAGGAGAAATTTCAGTTCGGTTTCACGCCGCTTCTGGACGGCTTTATTTACGCGCCTTTTAACGATCCAGTGGCGCTGGAGGCGGCCATTTCGCCCAAGACCTGCGGCATCATGCTGGAGCCGATTCAAGGGGAGGGCGGGGTGATTATTCCCGACGAGCAATATCTGGCCCGGGTCAGGGATATTTGCAACAGGCATAAGATTTTAATGATTCTCGATGAGGTGCAGACCGGCATCGGACGGACAGGTAAATTATTTGCTTATGAATATTCCGGGATCAAGCCCGATATCATGACACTGGCTAAAGCTCTGGGTAACGGTTTTCCGGTGGGCGCGATGCTGGCGACCAATGAAATCGCAAAAGCTTTCAGTCCGGGCAATCACGCGTCCACGTTCGGCGGCAACCTGCTGGCCATGGCGGCGGCCAACGCTACATTGAAAACGATGCTGGACGAGGGCGTTTTAGAAAATTGTCAGAAAATGGGAGACTATTTCCTGGCAAAACTTCAAACCCTGAAGGCAAAGCATGCGATCATTTCCAGTGTTCGGGGAAGCGGCCTTATGCTGGCCTGTGCGCTGACCATTGAGGGTGCGGATATTGTCAAGGCCTGTCAGGAACGGGGATTGCTTATTAACTGCACCGGCGCCAAAACGCTGCGTTTTGTTCCGCCGCTGATTATTACGCAAAACGATATCGATGCGGCAATTTCCATACTGGATGAGGTCATGGAGGGGAAATGAAAAAAGACTTGCTCGGTTTTGCCGAGATGGCACCTGCGGATTTTGAAGAAATCTGGCAAAGGACTGCCCGGCTCAAAAAAAAGCTGAAGGAAGGCAGGGAACACGCGTCTCTTCAAGGCAAGACGCTGGGCATGATTTTTGACAAGTCTTCCACGCGGACCAGGATTTCATTTGAAGTCGGCATGTACCAGTTAGGCGGCATCGCGCTTTTTTTAAATTCGCGTGATACACAGATTGGCCGCGGTGAAACCCTCGCGGATTCCGCAAGGATGATGTCGTGCTATCTCAATGGGATTATGATTCGGACCTTTGCTCAGGAAAGCGTTGAAGAACTGGCCAGATATGCGTCCATTCCGGTCATCAATGGTCTGACGGATCTGCTCCATCCCTGTCAGATTCTAGCGGATTTGTTTACGATCAGGGAAAAAAAAGGGTCTTATGAAGGCGTCAAGTTAGCCTACATCGGAGACGGCAACAATATCGCCAACAGCTGGATCGAAGCAGCGACGTGCCTGCCATTCGAGCTCGCGCTGGCCTGTCCCGAAGGCTACGATCCGGACTGCCGGATTATGGCGGAAAGCAAAAAAGTCGGGAAAGAGCGTGTCCGTCTGTATCGTGATCCTTTCGATGCCGCGCGTGACGCTGATGTGCTCTACACGGATGTTTGGACGAGCATGGGACAGGAGGCCGAGTCTCAGGAGCGAAAAACGATATTTACAAACTATCAGATTAACCGGAAGCTTTTGGGTGTGGCGAAAAAAGACGCCATCGTCATGCATTGTCTGCCCGCACACCGCGGCGAGGAAATTACCGCTGACGTCATTGACGGACCTCAATCCGTCGTGATTGATGAAGCCGAAAACCGCCTGCATGTGCAAAAGGCCGTTTTAGAAATATTGATTTAGGAGGGAAGAATTGTGGCAAATAAAATTAAAAAAGTAGTGTTGGCGTATTCCGGCGGATTGGACACATCCGTGATTGTCCGATGGCTGATTGAAACATATAAATGCGAAGTGATCTGTTTTGCCGCCGATGTCGGACAGAAAGAAGAACTATCCGGCCTGGAGGAAAAAGCCATCAACACCGGCGCCAGCAAGATATACATTGACAACTTACAGGAAGAATTCGCCCGTGATTTTGTTTTTCCGGCGCTGCGCGCCAACGCGATTTACGAAGGCACGTATCTGCTGGGCACGTCACTGGCCCGACCGCTGATTGCCAAACGGCAAATTGAAATTGCCCAGTTGGAAGGCGCGGATTCCGTTTCTCACGGCGCCACCGGCAAAGGCAACGATCAGGTGCGCTTTGAACTGACTTACATTGCCTTAAATCCGTCCATCAATATTATTGCCACGTGGCGGGATGAACACTGGAAATTCAATTCCCGGGAATCCATGATAAACTATGCCAGGAAGCATAAAATTCCCATTACGACGACCAAAGCCAAACCCTACAGTTCCGACCGCAATCTGCTGCATATCTCGCATGAAGGCGGCATTCTGGAAGACACCTGGGCTGAACCGCCGGAAGATATTTTTGTGCTGACTAAGTCTCCCGAAGCGGCGCCGGATAAGCCCACCTATGTGGAAATTGATTTTAAAAAAGGAAATCCCGTCGCCATCAATGGCAAAAAAATGTCACCGGCAAAATTAATGGATACCATTAATATCGTTGCCGGCAATAATGGCATCGGCCGGTTGGATATGGTGGAAAACCGCTTTGTCGGCATGAAATCCCGTGGTGTTTATGAAACCCCCGGTGGAACGGTCTTATGGATGGCGCATCGCGCGGTGGAGTCCATTACGATGGATCGCGAAGTCATGATTATGCGGGATTCACTCATTCCGAAGTATGCGCAGCTGGTCTATAACGGTTTCTGGTATTCGCCGGAGATGAAGACGCTTCAAACTTACATTGACGCGACGCAGGAAAATGTTACCGGCACGGCCAGGATGAAGCTCTATAAAGGCAATTGCATTGTCGTCGGGCGCAAGTCGCCCAACTCGCTCTATAGCGAAGCTTTTGCCACGTTTGAAAAGGACCAGGTGTATAATCAGAAAGACGCGACCGGATTTATCCGCCTCAACGGTCTGCGTCTGCGGATTCAGAATATTTTGAAAAACAAACCCTAGTTTTACGGAGAGCAACTTCATGACAGAGAGCAAAAAACCATGGGCGGGACGTTTTGAAGAAACCACGGCCAAAAGTGTGGAGAAATTTACATCTTCCCTGCATTACGATTCAAGGCTGTATCGCTACGATATTCAAGGATCCATCGCCCATGCAACGATGCTCGCAGATCAGAAAATTATTTCCCGCAAAGATGCGGCTGCGATTATCCGCGGACTGAAAAATATTCTCTCCGATATGGAAAAGGGCAAATTTGTTTTTGATCCGGCCGATGAAGATATTCACATGGCCATTGAAAAAGAACTGATTGGGCGTGTCGGATCGGCGGGCGGGAAACTGCATACCGCGCGCAGCCGTAACGATCAGATTGCCCTGGATGTCCGGCTTTTTCTGCGTGCGGAAATTGACGGCATTGTCCATCTGCTCACGGGTCTGCAAAAGCAGTTGATCAAGCTGGCCAAAAGCGAGATTTCAACCATCATGCCCGGCTACACCCATATGCAAAAGGCGCAGCCGGTGTTGCTCTCTCATTATTTTCTGGCGTTCGCGGAAATGTTCTCCCGCGATGAGCAGAGACTTGGCGACTGCAAAAAACGGCTCAACGTTTTGCCTTTGGGCGCCGTGGCTTTGGCCGGGACCGGGTTACCGATTGACCGCAGCCGAACGGCTGAACTTTTAAATTTTCCGGCTGTGAGCGCAAACAGCATGGATACGGTGGCGGATCGCGACTATATTGCAGAATTTATCTTTACGGCCTCGCTGACCATGACGCATCTGAGCCGCTTTTGCGAAGATTTGGTTTTGTGGTCGTCCGATGAATTCGGTTTCGCGGATATTTCGGATGCCTACACCACCGGCAGCAGCATTATGCCCCAGAAGAAAAATCCGGATATTGCGGAATTGATCCGGGGCAAGGCGGCGCGGGTTTATGGCGATTTGTTCGCGATTCTGACGCTGCTTAAGGGGCTGCCCATGACCTACAACCGTGATCTGCAGGAGGACAAGGAGCCACTGTTTGATGCGGTGGATACGGTCAGGGATTGTCTGTCTATTTTTACGGAAATGCTGGCTCATACAACATTTAATGCCGCAAGAATGTACCAGGCAGCGAGCGGTGGTTTCTCCACGGCGACAGACGTGGCCGAATATCTGGTGGAAAAAGGCGTTCCTTTCCGCCAGGCGCATGAAATTGTCGGCAACATCGTGGCCCATTTGGTCAAAAGCAAAAAGACGCTCGCTGATCTCGGGCTAAGTGATTATCAGAAATTTTATGCAGGCTTTAACGCGGATATCGCTTCCAGAATTAAGCTGGAAAATTCCGTCAATGCGCGCAAGCATCGGGGTGGTACGGCGACTGCGGCCGTGAAAGAAAGGATTCGGGAATTTGAAAAAAGTCTCAGTAAAAAATAAAATATTATTCGGGTTGGTTTTGATTCTTCTGATGACCGGTTGCGGGCTGAAGGCCAATCCCGTTTCTCCGACATCTGCTGTTTTCCAAAATCAAGGTGAACAGAAATTAACGGTGTCCAACGATGGAAACGCCGTTGTGCTGACTTGGCAGATACAAAACCCAGATAGAAAAATCAGCCACATGAACGTCGAAAAAAGTCAACTGGGCACTGCGGGAAATATTTGCAAGGATTGTCCGCGTACGTTCGAGGTGATTGGTCAGTTGCAGGTTTTGAATGTCAAAAATGGAAAAAATGAGTACAGATTTACTGATTCGCTTGTCGAAAAAGGAAAAATATATAGTTACCGTTTAAAGCTGTGCAACGAGGCCGGCGTCTGTCGGGAATCGCAAACCGTAGAAATAGATTTTAAATAAATATCCAGGAGGCATTTTTTATGTTTAGAGGAGCCATTACCGCTTTGGTGACGCCTTTTAAAAATGGTCAGGTGGATGAAAAAGCCCTGCGGGAATTGATTGAATTTCAGATCGAGAGTGGCGTCGATGGTCTGGTGCCCTGCGGGACAACAGGCGAATCACCGACCCTGACCCATGACGAGCATGACCGGGTGATTGAAATTACGATAGACGCGGCCAGAAAAAGAGTGCCGGTGATTGCCGGAACGGGATCAAACAGCACGGCGGAAGCGCTGCGTTTGACCAGACACGCTTATGAGGCGGGCGCGGACGGCGCGCTGATTGCCTGTCCTTATTATAACAAACCGACGCAGGAAGGGCTCTTTCTGCATTTTCAACTGATCGCGCAAAATGTTTCTATTCCGATTATTCCCTATAATATTCCCGGAAGAACCGGCGTAAATATGTCGCCGGAATTGCTGGCCCGTCTGGCAAAAATCAGCAATATTGTCGGTGTCAAGGAGGCGTCCGGTTCGCTCAAGCAGATGAACGATGTGCTGGATCTGTGCGGTCCGGATTTTGACGTTTTATCCGGCGATGACGGATTTACGCTTCCGCTGATGGCTATTGGCGGAAAGGGTATCATTTCCGTTGCGTCCAATATTATTCCCGCTGATATGGCCGCCCTGGTCGATGCAGCCTTCGAAGGTCATCTGGCCAAAGCGCGGGCGTTGCATCAAAAGATGAGCCCTTTATTTGACGTTCTTTTTATAGAAGTGAACCCGACTCCCGTGAAAGCGGCTTTAGCGCTGATGGGGAAAATTGAATATGAATACCGGCTGCCGCTGTGTAAAATGGCGCCGGTGAATTATGATAAACTCAAAAAGGTTATGGAGAATTACGGTTTGATCTCCTGATCAGGCCAAAACAATTATGATCTAAGGAGTGGGTGTTATGGTTAAGGCGATTGTCACTGGAGCGGGTGGAAAAATGGGAGGAAGAATTATCAATCTCATTTCAGCAATGGAAGATATCCGGGTTGTCGGGGCCATTGAGGTAACGGGGCACCCGATTATCGGAAGAGACGTCGGCCATTCTCTGGGCCTGGGTCGAACCGGTGCGCTGGTCAGTGATAAACTGGCCGATTGCATTGATCAGGCGGATGTGGTGATCGACTTTACCAATCATGAAGCTTCTCTGCAATATCTAAAAATTGCCAGCGAGAAAGATCGCAGCATTGTAATCGGTTCCACGGGATTCACGTCTGAGGAAATGAAAATCGTCAGCCGGTTTGCCGAAAAAACACGCTGCGTATTATCGCCGAATATGAGTGTCGGCGTCAATGTGATGTTAAAAGTGCTGGAGTATTGTTCCGGCATCCTCCATGACGATTATGATGTCGAAATCATCGAAGCCCATCACCATTTGAAAAAAGATGCGCCTAGCGGTACAGCGATGCAGATGGCTCAGGTGATTGCCGGCAAATTGGGACGAGACGTTAACAAAGAAGCGATTTATACGCGCCGGGGATTGATTGGAGAACGCACAAAAACGGAAATCGGCATTCAGACCATCCGGGCCGGTGACATTGTGGGCGAGCATACGGTGATTTTCGGCGGCATTGGAGAAAGACTGGAATTTATCCATCGCGCCCAAAGCCGGGACAATTTCGCTAAAGGGGCGATTCGTGCGGCGCAATGGATTGTAAAACAGAAAAACGGCCTGTATGACATGCAGGATGTTTTAGGCCTGAAAAACATCCATTAAGCAGGATTTATGCTGAAAGGTATTCTTGCTTATATAGGCATTGGTTCCAATATGGAAGATCCTTTGCGGCAATGCAAAGAATCCGTTTACAAACTGTCTTGTGTTTCAGGTATTGCTTTAGAAAGTATTTCATCTTTTTATAAAACTGAACCGGTAATTGATGATCAAAATATCAGAGATCATATTGAAGAACTTGAGAATCAAAACTGGTTCATCAACGCGGTGGCAGAAATCCGAACAACGCTTTTGCCCGGAGATCTTCTGCGGGCATTGCAGAATATTGAAAAAACGATGGGGCGGATTCGTCAGATCAAGGGCGGCCCTCGAATTATTGATCTTGATCTGCTTTTATACGGTCAGGAGATCCTTCGCGAAGCTGATTTGATTGTTCCGCATCCCGAGATGCATCAGCGGCGCTTTGTGCTTGAACCTTTGTGTGAAATTGCGTCATATTTGATTCATCCGGCATTTGGCGTCTCGATGCTTGGATTAAAAGACAGATTAGATGATCAAAAAATTGTCGAAATTTATCTATAGTAAATAAAAGAAGGTGATAATGATTCTTAAAGTATTAGTCATTTTAGTGTTGCTTTATGTGGGCTATAGGATCGTGAGGATGTTGAGGCGGGTGAAAGCTCGGGATGTAAAAGGTTACCGGGTGGACGCCAAGCCGTCCAAGGGAGAAGATCTGGTGCAGGATCCTTTCTGCAAGATTTACGTTCCCAAGAGTCAGGCATATGTCAAAGAAATAAACGGCCGGGAGCAGTATTTTTGCGGTTCGGAGTGCTGTGAGAAATATCTGTCAGAAAAAAAATAGTTTATTCGAATCATAGGGGGAATTATGAAATTTTTTATCGATACGGCAAATCTTGCGGAAATAAAGGAAGGACTGGCGTTGGGGATGGTGGACGGTGTCACCACAAATCCATCGCTGATTGCCAAAGAAAAAAGAGGCTTTGATTTTGTCGTCAAAGAAATTCTGGAAATTGTGGAAGGGCCGGTCAGCTTGGAAGTTGTCAGCCTGGAGGCAAAAGGCATGTTTACCGAAGGCAAAAAACTGGCCCGCCTGGGAGACCAGGTCGTGATTAAAATCCCGATGACGACAGAAGGTCTTAAGGCAACAAGGATGTTTGCCGCTGAAGGCATCGACGTCAATCAGACATTGATTTTCTCGCCACTCCAGGCCTTGATGGCCGCCAAAGCCGGAGCGGCTTACGTCAGTCCGTTTGTGGGGCGCCTGGATGATATCGCTCACGACGGCATGGAACTGACCCGGCAGATCCTGGATATTTACGACAACTATGAATATGATACTGAGGTGATTGTGGCCAGCATCCGGCATCCCAGACACGTTTTGGATGCCGCTTTAATGGGCGCAGATATTGCCACGATTCCTTTTAAAGTCATCGTGCAGTTGGCGCAGCATCCTCTGACGGATAAAGGCATCGCATTGTTTCTGGAAGACTGGAAAAAAGTGCCGAAAAAATAAATACAATTTCATTATTCCCAAAATTTTATCGGTATGACTGGCTGTTATAAGAATGAGTAAGAGACGTGAGATATTGAACCTGCCCAACAGCATAACACTGGCACGCATCAGCGTAGTGCCTTTTTTATTTTTTTTGCTGATGTCGCCCGGCCCTTTCTGGTCTCTGGTGCTCGCGGCCTTGTTTGTATTGGCCTCCATTACGGATTTTCTGGACGGGTTTATCGCGCGTAAATACAACATGATCACCACGATGGGTAAGTTTCTGGATCCGCTGGCCGATAAACTGATCGTCAATTCGGCCATGATTCTGATGATCCCCATCGGCCGGATCGACGCTTGGATTGTTGTTATTATCATCATGCGGGATTTGATTGTCGACAGCATCCGCAGCATCGCATCCTCGGAAGGAATTTATATTCAGGCCAGTCTGATAGGAAAGCAAAAAACACTGGCACAAATCTTTGCCGTGACAGCTCTGATGATACATTATCCTTTTCTTGGGTTGGACACGCATTTCGTGGGCACGATTATTCTTTATGTTGCTCTTTTGCTGACGATTTATTCAGGCATGGATTACTTTATTAAATTTTACCGGGGAGCAGGTATGACCTGATATCCTCAGAATTTACAAATTTGATTCCCTTGAATGCGACGGAGATATTAAAAAAAATAATCGTCACGGTTTGTTCATTTTTCTGTTGACAAGATGAGTCTATTTGTTATATTCACCCGCGTTATCAGTGAGCGGGCGTAACTCAGTGGTAGAGTGCTACCTTGCCAAGGTAGACGTCGACGGTTCAAATCCGTTCGCCCGCTCCATTTTTTTATGGCGGCATAGCCAAGTGGCTAAGGCAGCGGTCTGCAAAACCGTTATTCATCAGTTCGAATCTGATTGCCGCCTCCAGTATCATTCAGGAGTTTGCCTTTTTAAAAAGGGACTCCTTTTTTATTCGCATCTGAAAAAAATTAAAAGCGCTGATTCATCCGAAGCAATCACTGAAGGGGAGACATTTTTAAAAAAGCCGCTTTATTGTGGCAACCTTATTTCTGCATTATTTCTCTGTATATTTTCCATTCACCGTTTATTTTTCTGAGCTCCAGTTTTTTGTTGCCTTGGCTTTTAAGCAGGTTGGAGCTATAATATTGTGTGAATGTCGCGGTCGATTGATTATTATCGCCCGAAATCTGCAGGTTATCAATGCGGATATCGATATTTTTGCTGCGTTTGCCTACTTCAATTTTATGATTAATCCACTCATTCAAGTTCATGCCCTGGGAACGGAAACCGGAAGCATAAAAGGTTCGGTAAACGGCCATATTAGCGGATTTCCAGCTTTTGGCCCATTGCGTAATCAGATTGCTCACAGCTCCTTTGGATGCTGATCCCGTATCTTGGCCGGAGACAATCTGTCTATCGGCTTTTCGGGTCGCTGTTGGTGATTCCACATCATCGATAATAAGCCACTTGTTATTAATATTTTCCAGGGAAAGTCTGTTAAATGATCCCTCAAAAGAATTATCCTTGTTGATGTCGGTGATCTGATCAAACATAATCACGGCATTGGGATTCTGCTGCAATATGGAAATATCCCTCGGCTCTAAAGCAAAGTGTTGATTGGCATTTCGAATGGTTGACAGCCTGCCCAGGAGCGCCTCTCTTTTTTTACCTCTAATTTGGTTGCCTTCAAGGTATAAAGCGTCAATCGCTTTTATATTTCCTTCAATATACCCCTTGGTCCATGACGCAAGGATTTTTTCAAGTTCATACCTGACAGGCATTACCTGATTTTGAGGAATCCATTGAATCGTTTCAGAGATGATAATCGGCGTTTTATTGATATGAATAAACTTGGCTAGTTCATGAACATCTTTGTCAGACAGGACAACACATCCGTTGGATTGAAAAGGCACAAGCGGTTTGGCGGTGCCGTGAATCCAGATATTTGTTCCGTTTCTGCCTGCCTTTTTATCCGTAACAGTGGGATAATCCAGCGGGAATGCCAAAGTACCGTATGTTTCCGGAGGGCCGGGATTTTGCAGAATCCTCGTTGCAAAAAAAATCCCATGGGGTGTTTTTGCGTCTCCGGATATCTGTTTGCCGCCCTGATTTTTACCGGTAGAGCAATTGGCCTCGAACACTTTGGAAAACCCCCCGGTTTTTTTGAAAACGTAAAGTTTTTGGTTTTTTTTATCGACGGTAATCACATAACCGGAAGAGATGGACACGATGGAATCCGGTATTTTTTCGAGGTTTTGTCCGCCACTGGATACAACGTCTGATGGCAGAAAAATTAAAAAGGATAGAAAAGCAAAAAAAACAGAGAAGACGACTTTTAATACCATGAAATAGATTTACCTTGAATATTGATTTTCATATACTTTCTCTTAACAAAATCTAATCTGGCATTCAAGTTTTTAATTCAAAAATATGCATTATGAAGATTGAAATATATTGGTAATCATGATATTCATAATAAAATGAATCAAATGTTATGATTATGCCAAGTGATTAAATGATGAACCATTATGGGCAGAAAGAAAAACCTGCAATTATCGGAGAAGCATGTTTCTAGTCTTGTGCGATAGGTAAGAAATTTTGGCAAGTATTTCCTTTTTCGTTTAGGAGAAGATTTTTGGCAAAGACGACCGATATTAATTCTACCGAAAAGTTGCTAAACGTCATTCGGGGTTCGCAGCAACCATCATCTGCAGCAATAGACGCAGCGGAAGATGTTTCTCCCAAACAAAAGAATTCAGATAAATTTTCCGTTTACCTTTCCGGAGTATTTACAGGTAAGCGCCGTGTCAAGGTGGGTGTCGATATCGGCCGGGACAACATCAGTTTTGCCAAGATGACTAAAAGCTTCGATGGCAAACCGCTGCTGGTTGATCAAAAAATATTAAAAATTGGCGATCAGATATCAAAAGAATCCG
>JAUYFM010000024.1 GCA_030690945.1 Smithellaceae bacterium
CAATTTTACAGGTTTTGAGTATCTCGCTATTTGAAAGAGCATCCATGTTTCAGCTACTTACATTTTATGATTACATAAGTGACATGGATAAAAACAGTAACCAGTTGAACTTATTCACAGATTATTCCGGACAGTAGTGACCAGGCAATATGAATTCAATATGCCCCGTGGGAGTATGAGGCTATGAAAAAATTCGAGCTTTACATCCGACTCGCTGTAATTCTTGGCGCTATTATCGGGATCACTCTGCTTCATTACAACACGCCGTTGACTAAACCGATGCTCCATGATGTTTTTCAGCGCCTTTACTATATTCCGATCATTTTAGCTGCTTTCTGGTTTGGTCTTAAGGGCGGAATCGGAACAGCGCTGGTCGTAAGCATTCTGTATGCCCCTCATATTATCTTTCAATGGGGCGATCGTCCAATGTTGGAGACAGAAAAATATCTGGAAATATTGCTTTACAATCTGGTTGGTGGCGTGACCGGTTTTCTCTCCGACCAGGAAAAACATCGCCGGGAACAATTGGAGAAAACGGCAGCAGGTCTTGAAGAATCTTATCGAACATTGCAGCAGCAGTCTGCTCTGATCATCAGCATTGAAGAACAACTGCGGCGTGCGGAACGGCTGTCCGTATTGGGAGAGTTGGCGGCGGTATTGGCGCATGAAATTCGTAACCCTCTGGGTTCGATCTGTGGTACGGCCGAAATCCTCAAGGATGATTATCAACCAGGGGATAAGAAGTTCGAGTTTCTGGAAATCCTCTTGAAGGAATCGGATCGCCTTAACCGTGTGGTTGAGGATTTCCTTCGGCTGAGCCGCCCGCAGCCGTTATCAATGAAGCTTTGCAATATTAGTAAAGAATTGCGCAGTGTCGTTCTGCTCGTCCAGGCGGAAGCGCAAGATAAAGGCCTCCACGTGGAATTGAAAGCAGAGGAAGTCCTGGAGCTCATGGGAGACAGAGATAAACTTCATCAGGCTTTTCTTAATGTCATTCTCAACGGGATTCAGTCTATGGCCGGTGGCGATACCCTGACGATTGAGGCGCGATGGGGAGGGAATCTTAATCAGGAGCATTCGGAAATACAGATTGTTTTTCGGGACACCGGCGCTGGTATTCCAGAAAATCTTCGTCGAAATATTTTCGAACCTTTTTTTACCACCAAGACAGATGGAACGGGTCTGGGGCTTGCTATTACAAAAAAAATTATCGATGCGCATAGAGGGAGGATAGAAGTGGCCGCTAATTCGCCCAAAGGGTCCATCTTCACGGTTTTTATTCCTGTGGGAGCTTCCTGATTGCAGAGAAAAAAATTAAACGGATACGATAGGACAGGCAATGGCAATGAAAATTTTAATTATTGATGACGATGCATCTTTTCGGCGTATCCTGGAGTATAATCTCCAGGAAGAAGGTTATGAGGTTCTGATTGCGTCATCAGGTGAAGAAGGTCTGGTCATCTTTGATAAGCAATCCCCACATCTGGTCATCACGGATATGAAGATGAACGGCATCAGCGGCATCGATGTTTTAAGCGCCATTAAAAAACAATCACCGGACACACTGGTTATTATCATCACTGCTTTCGGCGCTGTGGACAAAGCCGTAGAAGCCATGAAGCTGGGCGCCTACGACTATATAACAAAACCTGTTAATCGCGATGAGCTGAGACTGATGGTGCGTAAGGCGCTCGATCTGACCAGCCTGTCCCAGGAAAATAAAGATCTGAAAAAGCGGATAGAAAACCGGGAAGAATTTAAGCACATGGTTGGTACTTCGGATGCCATGGCCGAGGTTTTCTCGTTAGTCAGTAAGGTGGCTGATACAGAAGCTACGATCCTCATCACCGGCGAATCAGGAACAGGCAAGGAGTTGGTGGCGCGGGCTATTCACGAGCAGAGCTCCCGCCGGAATTTACCGTTTATCGCAATCAACTGTGCGGCTATTCCAGGCGAACTTTTGGAAAGTGAATTATTTGGTCATATAAAGGGCTCATTTACCGGGGCGATCAAGGATCAACAGGGCAAATTTCAGCAGGCTGACGGCGGGACGATCTTCCTCGATGAGGTATGCGATTTGCCGCTTGTGATGCAGCCGAAATTATTACGTGTTTTACAGGAGAAAGAAGTTCTTCCGGTAGGCTCCGGAAAAACTCAAAAGATCGACGTTCGCGTTGTGGCGGCTACAAATCTGGATATCGAGGAACTGGTTGCCGCCGGCCGTTTTCGTGAGGATCTTTACTACCGGCTTTCGGTTATCCCGATTCATCTGCCGCCGCTCAGGCAGCGTATGGAAGACATTCCCCTGCTTTTGCGGCACTTTGCCGTCAGGGTGGGATCGCCCCATGTCATTTTCTCAAAAGAAACATTGGAAGCACTGAGAGCCTATCCGTGGCCTGGAAATGTGCGGGAGCTGGAAAACATGGTCACACGCCTGATGATTCTGCGAGAAGCCGATATAATCCGGATGGAAGACCTGCCGAAAAAGATCCTGACACCGCAACAGCATGAAGGACAAATAGGCGTTGTGAATCTGCCGCCGGAAGGCTATCCGCTTGAGCAACTGGAGCGGGAAGTCGTCATCGAAGCACTGGAACGGAATAACTGGAATAAATCCGCCGCGGCCGCTTTTCTGAAAGTCCCACGTCATGTTCTTCTTTATCGATTGGAAAAGTACGGCATTGAGAACCCGCCAAAAAAATAATCGATCTGTGCGGGATGTCCAACGTAGAATAATCTACAACGCTGCAGACTATTCTGCATGTTCTGATCCATTCAACGTGATGAGATCAAGGAGCGCAAGACTTCTGACGCAAAATTAATATAAATTATTATTAGAGGCTTGCAGAGTGTTTGTCCGGCATCTCATAATTATATTTTAGCTACTGACTGCTCCGACTTTTTTTGGCATGTTTTTTGTGTAATATCAGAAGAGGATAAATAGATAAAATGGAGGTCGCGGTATGAAGAAAACATTTTTGATCGTTTTAATAGTCTTTGCCGTGGGATTTCTGCCAGCGGTAAGCTACGCTGCATTCTGGCAGAAGACGAAAACGCTGACTCCAAAACAGGGAGAACTCCGGATACCTGTCGGTGATGTCAGTGACGGCAAGGCTCATTTTTTTAAAGTCAAGGCAAATGACGGGACGATGGTCACCTTTTTTGTCCTGAAGAGCCGGGACGGGGTCATTCGGGCGGCAATCAACGCTTGTGATGAATGCTATGAGGCTGGTAAAGGGTACGTGCAGGACGGTGACTTTATGATTTGCGAACAATGCGGCCGGCGTTTTGCGTCCGACAAAATAAATGTAATTGCCGGGGGATGCAATCCTGTCGGTGTCGATAGAAAAATTCAGGCCGATCAGTTGGTCATCGGCATGAAGGATATTAATCAAAAAAGCTGGTACTGCAAGTTGCAGAAAAAATAAGGAAAGCCTTGACAATCTTATGCCATACAATCCGGAAACATACAGAGAAAAGCGTGAAAAAGTGCTGGGCGTCCGAAAGCGGGGGATCAGCGTGGGGGTCCTGGCTGTTGTGGTTTCCAGCCTGATCTTGATCGGCTTCGGCGCGGTCGTCATTCCGAAATCCATTGCCTGGTGGAATGACCGCAACCTGGAGGATGCCATCTTTAAATTGAAGGATGGCGGTCCCTGGCCTGCCGACGTCGTCGCCGCTTTGGGCCGGCAGACCGGGGTAAAGAAGACGGTGACCGACAAAGGCGGGACGCGGCTGGTGATTACTTTTGACCGGACCGTTTTTGACGCCCGGAATGTTACCCCCTTATTTGAGAAGAATAGCCTCAACGCCGTTCTCCTGAACCGGATCGACCACTCACAGCACATGCGGGGCATGCAAAAGGAGTAACTGTGAAACTGCATCATATTTCTTTCAATAACCTGCGGCGGCGCAAGGGCAAGATGATTTTTCTCATTCTTGGCCTTTTCGTCGGTGTTGCCACCGTTGTCAGTCTTTTATCCATTACGGAAACGATGACCCGTGATGTCGAGGACCGTCTCGACCGTTTCGGCGCCAATATCGTTATGGTACCCCGTAGCGACAATCTTTCACTCAGTTATGGCGGTATTACCGTAGGGGATGTCAGCTATCAGACCGCGGAGTTTGATGAATCCCGGATGAAGAATATCCGGCAGATTGAAAACGCCAGGAATATTGGGATTATCGCCCCCAAGGTTATCGGCACCACCACCATAAAGAACAAGAAAGTCCTTCTGGTCGGAATGGACTTCAAGTCCGAGCTGGCTCTGAAAACCTGGTGGCAGCTCGATGGCGAACCCCCGTCGGCGGCAAATGAACTGATCGTTGGCACAGATGCGGCCGAAGCTCTCCATGTGGCGGTTGGAGATAACCTGATCATCGCCGAGAGGGGATTTACGGTAGCCGCAATTCTGCAACGGACGGGGGCATCGGAAGATGGCGTCATTATGGGCGACCTGCACGAAATCCAGGAAATTCTGCATAAGCGAGGTAAGGTGTCCCTGGTGGAAGTAGTCGCTTTCTGCCGGGGGTGCCCGGTCTCGGAAATTGTCCTCCAGATCGCGGAGAAGTTTCCCGATGCCCGTGTAACCGCTCTTGAGCAGGTGGTTATGTCGAAGATGCAGTCCGTGGAGATGTTTCGGTCCTTCAGTTACGGCATCGCAATTCTGGTTAGCGCAATTGGTGCTCTTCTGGTCTTTGTGACCATGATGGGCGCTGTAAATGAAAGGACCCGAGAGATTGGCATCTTCCGCGCCATTGGTTTCCGCCAGGGCCATGTCATGCAGATCGTTCTGATGGAGGCATTCATCATCGGGCTTATTTCCGGACTTCTGGGCTTTATCGGGGGAAGCCTGATCACGTGGGCCGTGGTTCCGCTGATCCTAAAGGGGGGAAGCGGACCCGTTTTGAATCTTGGCTTCGGCGGAATTTCCATTCTACTGGGTGTCTCCTTGAGCCTTCTGGCCAGTCTGTATCCGGCCCGCAAGGCCAGCAGGCTGGATCCCAGCGAAGCCCTGAGAGCGCTATAGGAGAGCATAATGGAACAGGATCGGCATTTGATTGAAATTCGGGGCATCGGGAAAACTTACCAGGCGGGAGACACTCTCGTCCAGGCAATTCGAGAGATGGATTTTTATGTTGATGAAGGCGAATTTGTAGGCATCATGGGGCAGTCCGGCTCCGGAAAAAGCACATTGCTGTCCATCATCGGCGGACTCAACCACCCTACGAAAGGCAGCGTCTGCGTGGACACCCTTGATATTTATAGCCTCACCACTGAGCAACGGGCGGACTTCCGCAGTGAATATCTGGGCATTATTTTTCAATCCTTTCAGCTTATCCCTTACCTTACAGTTTTGGAAAACGTGAAATTGCCTATGGCTGTTACCGGCATCAAAGATAACGAGCAGCAAAAAAGAGCGCTGCAAATTCTGGAACGTGTCGGGCTGGCGAATAAAGCCAGGCGCCTTCCGGACCAGCTTTCTGGAGGGGAGCAGGAACGGGTGGCCATTGCCCGGGCTATTGTCAATCAGCCCCCCATTCTGCTTGCCGACGAACCGACAGGAAACCTGGACAGCGAAACCGCGGAAGGTGTTATGGGTTTGTTAACCACTTTGAATGGCGAGGGGCAGACAATTATCATGGTGACTCATAACCCCGGCATGACCCGTTTTGCACCGCGGACGATCCATGTCAGGGATGGGTTGGTAGTTCTCGATGAAACCGGCAGCAGAAATTAATCATGAAGAAAATCCTTGTTATTGATGTTGACCATTCCTACCGGCGTGTATTGTCTTATCCTTAACGGACTGGAGAATATTCATCTGTAATGTAGACTATTCTACAGTTTAGCGTTCTGCCTAATAAAATAGTTAATAATTACAATATATTAAATTTGGCACGCCATTTGTATTACAGCTTATATTGTTTGGCAAATGAAACGGATCAAGTTTTGTTCGGACAATTTATACAATAGGATTTAAAAGGGGAAAAACAATGCCTAATCAAAGAAAAAAAACACAATGGATTATCGTGTTGGCCATTTTTATGACCTTGGTGTCCGGTCTGGCCGTAGCCCAGCACAATCATGATCATGGTGCAATGCCGACCGCCAACAGTCAGGATCAGAAGTTATTGAATGAGCTCAAAGGTATAGACGGCAAGCAGGCAATGGAACTTGCCAATAGATGGCGGCAAAAGAATCTTGATATTACCAGTTTCGTGACTCCGGATGCGGTCAATTTTAAGTTCAAAGATGGCAAAACTATCGGTGTGCCTCTGCCGGATGATCAAATGGTTGTATCCATCGCTCCATACATCAACAAAACGCATGAATGTGCGACGCATTACATGTCCAAATGCGATGCGGAACTGAAAAACGTGCCTGTAAAAGTTCTGGCCATCAACGCGGGAGGCAAAACGCTGATTAATAAAACCATTAAAACATCTTCTACCGGTTTTTTTGATCTCTGGTTACCGCGAGATCGGGAAATTACTGTATCAGTAAGTGCCCAGGGGAAGAAAGCAACGGGCAAGGTATACACTTACCGGAACAGCAAGACATGCGACACGACACTTAAATTGGAATAGTTGGACCAAGCTGAGTTCAAAATTTACGTAAAAATATAACCAATAAAGGAGAAGATCAATGTTGAAATCAAAGAAAATTATGCAAGGGGTTGTGGTATTGGCGGCATCAATAATTTTAAGTTATGGTATAGCTCAAGCGCAACACAACCACAATCATGGCGCGGCGCCTGCCGCAAAGATGGAACATCAAGGCATGTCTCATCAAATGTCTATGGCCGACAGACCTGTTCAGACCGCCGACATTCAGGGAATGAAAGTTACCCTGGATGTTATGGATATGGGTATGCATGTCCACATGCAGGGCATGAAGGGTAATCCCGTGCCGGACGCCTACGATGCCAAACAAAGTCAGGCGATCATGGTGATGATCAAGTCCCTGGCATCAAAGGAAACCATTAAGAACGCTGATGTCACCATTACGATTATCTCACCGACAGGCAAGGGAAAAATAAGCAAGGCACCCTGGTGCGGTGATCATTACGGCGAATCCTTCAGCCCGTTGGAAAAAGGTGCCTATCAGATTGTTATAAAAGTAGAAGATCAGGAAAGAAAAGGGGAAACTACATTCAAGTATCAATTTAACGGATAAATTAGTCATTCATCCCGTTGATGCTGGGGCAGAGGAGAAGATTGTGATAACGTGCCATGATTTATTTACTGTAAATAGCAGAAATTACAGTAATAGAATTGACAATTAAAATAGGAATCGTTATAGTAAGTCCGTAAAATAAATAGTAAAGGAGGATTTTAAAATGAAGCGATTAGCGTTAATCATTTGTGTTTTATTTTTAGCGGTTGGGTTGGTCTATGCCAAGGATTATGAGATGACGAAAAAGGCCGGGGATTATACAGTCCAGGTTACGATTGATAAGAATCCGCCGGTAACGGGTAACAATAATGTTGCAGTTGGGATTAAGGATGGAGCGGGGAAGGATGTCACGGATGCGGCGGTAGCCATTGATTATGGAATGCCCGCCATGCCGGGGATGCCGGCAATGAACTATAAAACGGATACCACCTTGAAGGGCAAGCGTTACGCGGCGACCCTGAATTTTTCCATGTCGGGTCCCTGGTCGGTAGCGGTTAAGATTACGCACGGCGGAAAGACGCAATCGGTGAAACTTAATGTGGACGTTAAATAGTCTATTAAAGATGGGTATGGCGTTACTCGGCTCGCTTTTGCTTGCCGGGTCCGCCTTTGCCCAGGATCTGAAGCTTGCGGACCTTATTGATGAGGCCTTGAGAAACAATTCGGAGATTCAAGCCTATGGGGCCAGGATCGAAGGTGCGAAGCAGCGGATTCCCCAGGCGAGAAGCCTGCCCGATCCCATGCTCATGGTCGGTTATCAGAATGAGGGCTTTGACCGTTATACCTACGGCGAGGAGCAAGGCGCTCAATGGATGTTCGGTGCAACGCAGCAATTCCTGTTCCCCGGCAAGCGCGCACTGAAAGGGGAAATGGCTAAGAGGGATGCCGAAAGTCAGGAAGCCATGCTGGAGTTCCTTAAGCTCAGGACGGTCTCCCGCGTCAGGGAACTGTATCTGGATCTTTTTCTTGCCCATAAAAATATAGATCTCCTGAAAGAGCGGCAGATTCTTTTCGCCCGCGTTGAAGACCTTGCCCTCATCCGTTACAGAACCGGCAAGGGTATGCAGCAGGAGGTTCTGATGGCTCAGACGGAAAAATACATGCTTCTGGAAAAAGAGGCTATGTTCAAACAGAAGATCGAATCCTTGGAAGCCATGCTGAAAGCAACAATCGGTCGAGACGGCGGCACGTCACTGGGAAGACCGGACTATCCATCCGCTCAACCGTTTTTTTACAAAGTTGAAGAAGCCGTCGAAATGGCCATTAACCATTCACCTGAAATTAAATCCCGGGGCAAGATGATTGAAGCAGCGGAAACCAAGGTCAGGATGGCTAAAAAAGAGTTTTTTCCGGACTTCAGCATCAATGCTAATTATTACAAACGCACCGGCGATTTCATGGATATGTGGAGCCTGACATCAACCATTAACATTCCTCTCTATTTCCTTACGAAACAGATGCCGGCTCTTTCCGAGGCAAAGGCAGGCCATGTGCAGGCGAAGCAGGAGTTGAAAGCGGCCAAGCTTATGATTACGGCGGCAATCAGGGACAATATTTCCATGATCAGATCAGCCGATACCCTGATGGATCTTTACAAAAGCGGCCTGATTCCCAAAAATACTCAGGATGTGGATCTGGCCCTTTCCGGATATGCCACCGGAAGGACGGAGGCCATCGTTGTCCTTTCCAGACTGAAGACCCTGCTGGAATATGAGACACAATACTGGACGCAGTTTACAGAAAGACAAAAGGCCATTGCCCGTCTCCATGCCATTACGGCAGGCCTAGATTTGAAGCCGGGAGGTGAAAAGAAATGAAGTTTATTGCAATAATGGTCATCGCTATCCTACCTTTGATTCCCATGACACTCCATGCTCAGGGTCACGCAGGGCACTCTGCGACACCACCGGCAGCATCAGCCGTCGTGAAGCCCAAAGCCGCAGCTCCTCAAACAAAAGCGCCATCTCAGGGACAACAACCGGAACAAGCCGTGCAGGAGGCGCCCCAGGTCGAAATTCCACAGGAACTGCAACAGCGTATCGGCGTCAAGACAGTCGCGGTAGTTGTCAAACCCATTCAGAAAACCATTCGGACGGTCGGGCGCATTGAGATAGATGAGCGGCGTCAAGCTACAGTCAATACAAAAATCGAAGGCTGGATTGAAAAGCTTTACGTGGATTACACGGGACGATACGTGAAAAAGGGAGAGCCGCTGGCAGAAATTTACAGCCCGGAACTTCTGGCCACACAGCAGGAATTCATCAATACGAAAAAATGGGCGGGAAAGCAAACGATCACAACGCCGGGCGCAAGCCATAATCATGGCGCCCAGGCAGAAGCGCCGGAGCCGGTGTCCGTCATGAAACAGATGCTGGAGAAAGATGCCATGGCCACCCTGGAAGCGGCAAGGCAAAGGCTTCGTCTCTGGGACATCTCCGAGTCACAGATCAAAAAAATCGAAGAGACAGGACAACCCGTTCGCACCCTCACCCTTTTCAGCCCGGTCAGTGGTTATATCACCCAGAAAATGGTTGTCCAGGGGATGAAGGTTATGCCGGGAGAGAAACTCTTCGACATTGCCGACTTTTCTCAAGTCTGGATTGTGGCGGATATCTATGAATATGAATTATCCGCTGTGCGCATAGGCCAGCCTGTGAAAGTTACTCTCAGCTATTTTCCGGGCCGGGAATGGGCATCGCGAATCGATTATATTTATCCCGTCTTTTCCGCGGAGACACGGACGGCTAAAGTCCGTCTGACCCTCCCCAATCCGGGAGGCCAGTTGAAGCCCCAGATGTTTACCAATGTGGAAATCCGTATCGATCTGGGAAGAAAGCTTATGATTCCTGATTCGGCCGTCATGGATACGGGTAAAGGCCAGGTGGTCTATGTGGACCGGGGAAGTGGTTTTTTTGAACCCCGCGAGATCCAGTCAGGGCTTAGGGCCGATGGTGCTGTAGAAGTCCTGCGCGGTTTGAAGGCAGGAGAAAAAGTGGCCTCTTCGGCTAATTTCCTGATCGATTCCGAGGCCCAACTCAAAGGGATCAAACCCCTTTCTAACCCTAAATAAAGTAAAAAGGTCTTCCTATGATCGCCAAAATAATCGAATTTTCCGCCCGGAATAAATTCGCCGTATTTCTGATGATGGCCCTGGCCATTATCTGGGGTATTTGGGCTTTGAAGAACACCCCACTGGACGCTCTTCCGGACCTGAGTGATACACAAGTGATCATTTATACGGAATGGACGGGACGCAGCCCCGATCTGGTGGAAGATCAGATTACTTATCCGATCACCTCCACATTGCTGGCGGCACCGAAAGTACAGGCCGTGCGTGGCTATTCATTTTTAGGCAGTTCCTTCATCTACGTTATTTTTGAAGAGGGAACGGATATCTATTGGGCCAGAAGCCGTATTCTGGAATACCTTCAGGCTGTGAAAAATAAAATACCGGCCGATGTCAACCCGGTTCTCGGCCCCGACGCCACCAGTCTGGGATGGGGTTTTTCCTATGCTGTTGTCGATGAAACCGGCGGGCACGATCTTTCCGAACTGCGGAGCATCCAAGACTACCTCATCAAACTTGGTCTAGAAAGCGTACCCGGCGTTTCCCAGGTGGCCAGTATCGGCGGCTTTGTAAAGCAGTATCAGATAACCATCGATCCCAACCGCCTGACAGCCTACAATATTCCCATTACGAAGGTTATGGAGGCCGTCAAAAAAAGTAACCGGGATGTAGAAGGACGCGTTCTGGAATTATCCGGCGTGGAATACATGATCCGGGGGCGGGGATACGTCAAGGGGCTTCAGGACCTGGAGAGCATCGCCGTGGGCGCAAGCACAGGCGGAACACCCATCTATTTAAAGGATGTGGCCCGTATTCAACTGGGGCCGGAAATCCGCAGAGGGCTTGCGGAATTGGACGGCAAGGGAGAAGTTGCCGGTGGCATCGTGATTGTCCGTTCCGGTGAAAACGTTTTAAATGTGATCGAACGGGTTAAGGAAAAGATCAACAAGGACATTGCGCCCAGTCTTCCCAAAGGCGTGAAAATAGTCACCACCTATGACCGTTCGGATCTCATTATGCGATCCATGTCCACTCTTAAAGAGGAGATCATCAAGCTGCTCATAGCGGTGAGTGTGGTCTGTCTGGTTTTTCTTTTTCACTTTCCCAGTGCCCTGGTGATCATCCTCACGCTGCCCATCGCTATCATTATGGCCTTCATCAGCATGTATTACCTGGGTGTTACCTCTAACGTCATGAGCCTCTCGGGTATTGCTATCGCCATCGGCGCCATGGTGGACGCTGCCATTATCATGGTGGAAAATGCGCATAAGAAGCTCGAAGAGTGGGAACATCAGGGGAAACCGGGGAACCGGGTAGACGTCATTATCGAAGCAGCCAAGGAAGTGGGCCCGTCGCTTTTCTTTGCGCTTCTCGTCATTACCGTGGCATTCCTCCCTGTCTTCACCCTTCAGGCCCAGGCAGGGCGTCTCTTCAAGCCCCTGGCTTACACGAAGACTTTTGCCATGCTCTTTTCGTCTTTCCTTGCTGTCACGTTAACACCGGTGCTGATGACACTGTTTATCCGCGGCAAAATCCGTTCTGAAGAGAAGAATCCCATCAGTCGCGTCCTGCACAAGGTCTATGAACCGGTCGCCCGCTTTGCTATTCGTTTTCGGAAAACAGTAATCGTTGCAGCCCTGATCATCATGGCCATCACGGTCTATCCTTTCATGAAACTGGGTTCTGAGTTTATGCCGCCACTTTACGAAGGAACGTTGTTTTATATGCCGGTCACGGTACCCGGAGCGTCCGTGTCCGAAGTCGGTACACTCCTCCAGCTGCAGGACAGCATTCTGAAAAAAATCCCCGAGGTTGCCCAGGTCTTTGGCAAGGCCGGGCGGGCGGAGACGGCCACAGACCCGGCGCCCCTGGAGATGTTCGAGACGACTATTAATCTGAAGCCGGAAGATCAGTGGCGTCCCGGTATGACTACGGAAAAACTGAAGGACGAGATGAATGATGCCCTCACTATCCCCGGTGTGGCCAACTCCTTTACAATGCCCATCAAGGCCCGCATCGATATGCTGGCTACGGGCATCCGGACTCCCGTCGGAATTAAGATTCTTGGTCCGAATATTGAGGAAATTGAAAAAATTGGTTTGGCTCTGGAACATCATTTAAAAGACGTCCCCGGAACAAGGAGTGTTTACGCAGAGCGGGTAACAACGGGTTACTTCCTTGATATCGCCATCAAGCGCGATGAGGCTGCCCGGTATGGCCTCACGGTGGATGATGTGGGCGAGATCGTCCAGACGGCCATCGGGGGAATGAATCTGACCACAACCGTTGAAGGACGGGCGCGCTATCCGGTGAATATCCGGTATCCCCGGAATTTGCGCAGCGATGTGGAGCAGATGAAACGGATTCTTGTGCCGGTTATGATGCCTAATCGTACTGCGGCGGCGGCTCCGGGCGGCATGGCTGCAATCCAGCAGATTACGCAGATTCCATTGGGTGAAGTGGCGGATTTCAAAATCGTCAAGGGCCCCACGGCCATCAAAAGTGAAGAAGGACTTCTGACCGCTTATGTCTTCGTTGATATTACCGGGCGTGATCTGGGCGGCTATGTGGAGGAGGCAAAGAAAAAAGTATCGACGTTGAAGATTCCCGAAGGCTATAGGCTCACCTGGAGCGGGGAATATGAAAATCTGACGAAGACCCATGAGCGGTTGAAAATGGTCATTCCTCTGACCCTTTTTCTCATCTTTGTTCTCATATACCTGAACACAAGATCAACGGTCAAAACAATGATTGTCCTTCTTGCCGTGCCTTTTTCGCTGGTCGGTTCTTTCTGGCTGCTGTACATACTCAACTACAACATGAGTATTGCAGTATGGGTCGGGATCATCGCACTCGCGGGCCTTGATGCGGAGACAGGTGTGGTCATGCTCCTGTATCTTGATCTGGCTTATGAAAAGTGGAAGAAGGACGGCAAGCTTACAACGAAAAGCGATTTACGGGATGCCATCATGTACGGCGCTGTCAAGCGTATTCGTCCGAAGATTATGACGGTGAGTGTTATCCTGGCAGGACTTATCCCCATCATGTTCAGCCACGGAACGGGTGCGGATATCATGAAACGTATTGCCGCCCCCATGATCGGCGGCGTCATTACGTCCACAATTTTGGAGTTGCTTATTTATCCGGCGATTTACATGATCTGGCGGAGCCGTAGTTTGAAAAAAGCTTAAGCAAAGAACAGTGGGAAAATGGTATTTCAATCGGATGCCTTCCGGATCGGATTCCAAGGCCTTGCTTTTGAGTGTAACCGGCGACCTCGCTACCGCGGTTTTCGCTTTCTCCGGGTAAACGCAGATTGAGAAATAATTTGTTGCCGTAGTTTCAGCGAGAGGGGCAATAAAAAAATTTTCTTGACAAGCAGGAATCTCTCATTTATATAGCACGACAATTAAAAGGACAGGTTTTTCGATGAACAGACAGATCAACGCAAACAACAATATTTTTGGTTTCTGGTTTTATTCCTATTATGCGTCGGTCTGCCTGTCGCTGAGGAGGACTTGGTAAAGTAACATAAACCAAAACAGCCATGGGTAGATCGAAAGTAAGCTGCCCATGGCTTTTCCGTTTTTAAAGGCCGTGGCGGCAAAAGCCATGGCCTTTTCTTATTTAAGGGGAATTTATTATGATTATTGTTATGAAAAGACACGCAACGGAGAAACAGATTGAAGATGTCGTCCAATGGATCGAGTCAGTGGGTTACAAGGCTCATCCGTCCAGCGGTGTGGAGCGTACCATTATCGGAGCGGTTGGCGATAACCGCGATAAAGCCGTGCTGAAATATGCGGAATCGCTGCCGGGTGTTGAGAAAACCATGCCGATTCTGAAGCCCTACAAACTGGCCAGCCGCGAATCTCACGAAGGTGATACCGTGATTAACATCGGTTCCATCCAGATCGGCGGTCCGGAGTTTGTGGTGATAGCCGGCCCCTGCGCCATTGAGAGCGAGGAGCAATTGCTGGAGAGCGCCTACATCGTTAAAAAAGGCGGCGGACAAATTTTAAGGGGCGGCGCCTTCAAACCGCGAACGTCGCCTTACAGCTTCCAGGGTATGGAAGAGGAAGGCCTGAAAGTTCTGGATTCCGTGAGCAAAAAAACCAATTTGCCGACGGTGACCGAAGTGGTCGATCCGGCGGATGTGGACCTGGTGGAATCTTATGCCGACATGCTGCAAATCGGCGCTCGCAATGTGCAGAATTTCGCCCTGCTGAAAAAAGTCGGTCATGCGCGCAAGCCGGTGCTGCTCAAACGCGGGATGATGACGACCATTGAAGAGTTGCTCATGTCGGCGGAATACATTCTTGCGTCCGGCAATCCCAATGTCATTCTTTGTGAACGCGGCATCCGCACTTTTGAAACCGCCACCCGCAATACGCTGGATATCAGCGCCGTGCCGGTGCTCAAAAGCCTGACACATCTGCCGGTGGTCGTCGATCCCAGTCACGCGGCCGGCAACTGGAAGTATGTTATTCCGCTTTCGCGCGCGGCTGTTGCCGTGGGAGCGGACGGTATTATTGTGGAGGTGCATCCCGAACCGGAAAAGGCGGTTTCCGACGGCGCGCAATCTCTGAAGCCGGAAAAATTCTATCAGCTGATGGATGATGTGCGGGCGCTCTGCAAAGCGATACGCAAATAAAACGATGGAGCGGATATGCGATCATTAAAAGTCAATCTCGATAAGAAAACGTTGTCATCTTATGAAATCCGCATCGGCAAGGGTATTCTGGACCGGATGATCCTGCTGATTGCGAAGAATAACAAGGCGGCGCGCTATGTCATCATCACCGACAGCCACGTCAACAGGCTTTATGGACAGGCATTCCTCACGGCGTTTGCGGAGGCGGGTTTGAATGCATCCATTCTTGAAGTTCCCGCAGGCGAGTCTTCCAAAAATATTTCGACGGTCATGGATATAGCCGGGAAACTCTTAGCCGCCGGCGCCGATCGGGGAACGGTGCTTATTGCGCTGGGCGGCGGGGTGGTGGGTGATCTGACGGGCTTTATCGCATCGATTTATATGCGCTCGGTTCCCTATATTCAGGTACCGACCACGCTTGTCGGTCAGGTGGACAGCAGCATTGGCGGGAAAACCGCCGTGGACCTGCCTCAGGGAAAGAATTTACTGGGGACGTTTTACCAGCCGCGTGCGGTATTCACGGATTTGAATTTTCTGGATACGCTGCCTGAAAATGAATTTAATAACGGTCTGGCCGAAATCATCAAATATAGCATCATCGAAGATGAAAAAATGCTCAAGTTCCTTGAAGAGAATATGGATGCCGTCAAAAACAGAGATTCTGGTCACTTGCTGAAGATCATCGAAACCTGTTGCCGCATTAAAAAATCGATTGTGGAGATCGATGAGCGTGAGCAGGGCCTGCGCAGGATTTTGAATTTCGGTCATACGCTGGGGCACGCCCTGGAAGCCGTTTCGGACTACACGCTGTCGCATGGAGAAGGCGTGGCGTTGGGCATGATTGCCGCAGCACGGCTGTCGGTGAAAATGCATTATCTTCCGGAAGATGAAGTGGCCCGTGTGGAAAAAGTTATCGCTGGGGCGGGTCTGCCGGTAAAGATTCCGGCGTCCTTTATTTCCGACGCGGTGATCGCCCGTTTAAAAATGGACAAGAAAAAAAAGGACGATGTGATTCATTTTGTTCTGATCAAAAAAATAGGCATGCCTTTTGTCAACAGCAGCGTCAGTGAAAAACTGATCGGCGATGTTCTGGAGGAAATGAAAGCATGAAGCTATCTCTGGATGTGTTAAGAGAAGACATGAGAAAAAAAGACCGGGAGATTATTCGGCTGCTTAATGAGCGCTCGCAGATTTCCGTTCAGATCGGCCAGGTGAAGGGTCAGACCGGCCTTGAGGTTTATAATCCTGCTCAGGAAGCAAGAGTGTTCAATTATTTGCAGGAACTCAATGGCGGGCCATTGTCGGGCCGCCAGGTAACGGCGATTTTTCGGGAAATCATTTCCGCGTCGCGCGACCTGCAAAAGCCCATGAACATAGCGTACCTGGGGCCGGAGGCCTCTTTCAGCCATCAGGCTGCGCGCTTGCATTTCGGCACGTCCAGCCGTTTCTGGCCGCAGCAAGGGATCGCGCGCGTTTTCGACGAAGTGGAAAAGGGCGCGATGGAGTGGGGCGTCGTGCCCGTGGAAAATTCGTTGGAAGGGTCGGTGAATGTGACGCTGGATCGGCTGGTTTTAACGCCCCTGAAAATTCAGGCGGAGATGTACCTGCGCATCAGCCAGTGTTTGATCTCGCAGGCTAAAAGCATGAAAGGCATCAAAAATGTTTATTCGCACCAGCAGGGGCTGGCGCAGTGCCAGGCCTGGCTCAGAGCCCATCTGCCCAATGCCGTGTTGGGTGAGATGGAAAGCACGGCGGCAGCCGCGCAGATGGTGCGGGGGAAAAAGACAGCTGCGGCTATCGGCAGCGCGCTGGCGGCAGACACTTATGGTTTAAACAGGCTCGCGGAGGGTATTGAGGACAATCCCTCCAACACGACGCGCTTTCTGGTTATCGGCCGGGGCGAAGGGACACCCACGGGCGATGATAAAACATCGATCATTTTTGCCACGCCGAATTTCCCGGGATCGCTGCATCGCGCGCTGGCGTCTTTCGCAAAACGAAAGATCAATCTGGCCAAGATCGAGTCGCATCCGGTCAAGGAACGAATGTGGGAATACCTTTTCTTTGTGGATATGATCGGCCATATGAACGACAAAGCCGTTAAAAACTGCATCAAGGCATTAAAAGATAAAACAGTTTATTTGAAAATTCTGGGCTCGTATCCCCAAGCCAAGGACGGACTATGATTTGCATACCCATCACGGATGCGACGCATCAGGAAGCGCTGAAATCGGTTGCAAGAAGCGCCCTGGCGGCTGATTTAATCGAGCTGCGCATGGATTTGATTGTGGACGGCGATTTGGATCAATTGATTGCCGCGGCCCGTCGCGTATCCGGCCGCATCAAGATTATTGTCACCTGCCGCAGGAAAGAAGAAGCCCTTTTGCCGCCTCCACTCGATCAAGCGGTCCGGAAAAAAGGGATGACCAAAACGTCGAAAATGCGTTTACTCAAACAGGCGATTGAGCTTGGCGTGGACTTCATTGATATTGAACTGGCGGCAGGCGACAGGGCCATTAAACAGCTTCAATCTTTTTGCCGCCAACAAAAAAGCGCCACACGGATCATCGTTTCCTGGCATGACATTTCCAAAACACCGTCGCTTACGACATTAAAAGAAATATTTCAGGCCTGCGCGCAAACCGGCGCTGATATTGTGAAGATAGTTCCTTATGCCCGGAACGCGGCGGACAACTTGAAAATGCCGGGCCTGATCGCTTACGCCAAAGCGCAGGATCGTAAAATTATTGCGATGTGTATGGGCGATCTGGGGCAAATCAGCCGGGCCATGGCGCTGGTTTGGGGAAGTTATCTGGGATTTGCCGTATTGCCGGGCGGCAAAAAATCAGCGCCCGGCCAGTTGACGCTCAACACGATGAGGGAATTCCAGCATCTGTTGCCAGGTCATCAACGCTCAATTCAACCAGGGCTTTTACCACCGGACGCATTGAACTTTGTCCTCTTGGGGAATCCCGTCCGGCAGAGTCTCTCGCCGCTTATGCATAACAAGGCTCTGGAGGCGATGCAGATTGACGGACATTACAGCGCATTTTGTGTGAGTGATTTAGCCCAAGCGATGACCGGAATCCGGGGCATGAATATTCGCGGCGCATCCGTCACGACTCCGTTTAAAACGACGGTGATGGACTATCTCGACGAGATTGATGTGGATGCCGTTGCTCTGGGCGCTGTCAATACGATCGTGAATGAACGGGGACGGCTTGCCGGCTACAACACGGATTGGCTGGGATTGATGCAGGCGTTGGAAGACAAGATATCTGTCGCGGGGGAAACTTTTGTCATCATAGGCGCAGGCGGCGCGGCGCATGCGGCGGCTTACGGCATCAAAAAAGAAGGCGGCCGGCCCGTCATTGTCAATCGGACCCGGGACAAGGGACGAGCGCTTGCGGCATGGCTTGATTGTCCGTTTTATCCGCTTTCGGCCATCGGCAAAATTCAAGCCTATGGTCTGATCAATACCACATCCGTCGGCATGTATCCGCGGATTCATCAGTCACCGGTTACCGCAGCGACACTGGCCAATTATCAGGTTGTGGTGGATGTGATTTACAATCCCTTGAAGACCAAACTGCTTCGGGATGCCGAAGCGCAAGGGCTGAAGATTGTTTCCGGACTGGAGATGTTTGTGTGCCAGGGCGCCGGGCAATTAAAATTATGGACGGGAAAGGACGCGCCTTTGGCGCTGATGAGAAAAACCGTTCGGGAAAGGCTGGAAACGCTTGAAACCTGAAATAGACATGCAAGACAACGTTGCAGCCGTTTACGTTCCCGGTTCGAAAAGTTTAACGCAAAGGGCGTTAATTGCCGCCGCGCTGGCCCAGGGACCATCGTTGATCCGGCATGCACTCGTGGCCGAAGACACCGGGCATTTGATAGCCGGATTGCAAAAACTGGGCGCCCGCATTGAGCCGGTTGCCGAAGGTTTTGCCGTCGTCGGCACCGGCGGAGTCATTGCCAATAAATGCCATAAAATATTTCTGGGAAATAACGGCACGGCGCTGCGGTTTCTCACGGCGCTGGTCTGTCTGGGACGCGGCCGTTATGTGCTGACCGGTGAGGCGCGCCTGCGCGAACGTCCGGTAGGCCCTCTGGTTTCCGCGCTTCAGGAGATGGGAGTTGCGATATCCTGCCGCAATAACTGTCCGCCGGTGGGGGTGACGGCCAACGGCCTCAAAGGCGGCCGAATCACGCTGACCGATATTGAAAGCTCCCAGTATGTATCCGCGCTGCTTTTGTGCGGACCTTATACCGCCAAGGGCATTGAGCTGACTCTGGAAGGAAATATCGTTTCCACGCCGTATATTGATTTGACGATCGGCGTGATGCGTGATTTCGGCGCGAATATCATTCGCACAGGTAACCGGCACTATCTCGTTGGGACACAGCATATTTATTCCGGACGCGATTATTATGTGGAAGGGGACGCCTCCAGCGCTTCTTATTTTTTTCTGGCCGCCGCGCTCACGAAAAAACAGATCCGTGTTCATGGCATTAAAAGAGAAAGCGTACAGGGAGATATTCGTCTGCTCACTATTCTGGAAAAACTTGGCTGCCGGATCACAGGCGGCGAGACCTGGGTGGAAGTATCCCGGAGTCAGGATCTTGCTTCGGGCGACATGATATTTGATATGGGTGATATGCCGGATATGGTGCCGACACTTGGCGTTCTTGCCGCTTTCCGCAAAGGGCGGACAATGATCGTAAACGTTGCGCATTTAAGAATCAAGGAAAGCAATCGTCTGGCGGCGATGGCGACCGAGCTCAACCGGATCGGCATTCGGGCATCCGAACTGCCGGACGGCCTGATCATCGAGGGAGGAAGTACGCGCCCTGCCGCCATCGAAACCTATAACGACCACCGGATTGCGATGAGTTTTGCCGTTGCGGGACTGATGACGCCGGGTATTGAGATTGCCGACAAAAAGTGTGTGGATAAATCTTTCCCCGGTTTCTGGCAGGAGCTTAAAAAAATATGAAAGTCATCATCATCGGCTACAGGGCAACCGGAAAGTCAACCGTAGGCTTGCTTCTGTCCGAAAAGCTTCAAATTCCGTTTGTGGATACCGATCAGTTGATCGAGGATACGGCGGGCATGCCGATTAAAGCATTGGTGGCCCGCCATGGCTGGGAGACATTCCGGAAAAAAGAAACAGAGGCGATTGCTTCGCTTTGCGACAGAAATCTTTGTGTCGTGGCCACCGGTGGCGGCGCGATTTTATCCGGGGTAAACAGGGAGTTGTTGAAAAATATGGGAACCCTGATATATTTGAAAACGCCCTTGCCTGATATTGTTGAGCGGCTGAAACAAGACGCGCAAGCCGAACAAATCCGGCCGCAATTTACATCCGGGAATCTTATGGAGGAGACGATTGCCGCATTGGAGGAGCGCATTCCCATCTATGAGTCGACTGCTGATTTTACGGTGGACACAAATGGCAAAAGTATTGCACGGGTCAGCGATGACATTTATCAGCATTTGCTCGAAGCGGGCATTGTATCCGATATCAACGAAACTAAAAAATATTAAAAAATAAACTTTAGCGGGAGAGCGTATGGCGGGAAATACTATTGGCTGCGTGTTTTGCGTGACAACCTGGGGGGAGTCGCATGGCGCCGCGACAGGCGCGGTGATCGACGGCTGCCCGGCCGGGATGGATCTGGCGGAGGCGGATATTCAGCAGGCGCTGGATCGCCGCAAACCCTCCAAGGGGGCGGCCTCAACATCGCGCGTCGAAATAGACAGGGTGGAAATCCTGTCCGGTGTTTTTGAGGGAAAAACAACAGGCACGCCGATTGCGATCCTTATCCGCAACATCGATGCCCGGCCGTCGAATTACGATGACCTGAAAGATGTTTTCCGGCCCGGGCACGGTGATTATACTTACTATAAAAAATATGGTGTCCGCGACTGGCGAGGAGGTGGGCGTGCTTCGGGCCGGGAGACCGTTGCCCGCGTTGCCGCTGGAGCCGTCGCCCAAAAAGTGATTGCTGCCGCCGGCATGGAAGTGATCGCTTACACGAAAAGCATTGGCGGGATTGAGATCAATACCGCGGGTTTGATACCCAGTCAGGATTTAAAGGCAAAAGTACGTCAGAGCGCGCTGTATTGTCCTGACGACCAGGCTGCGGCGGCCATGGAAGATCGGCTGGCCGCCGTCCGCAAGGAAGGCGATACGCTGGGCGGTGTGGTGGAGATCATTGTGCGGGGGTGCCCTGAGGGCTTGGGCGAGCCGGTGTTCGATAAGATGGACGCGGATTTGGCGAAGGCCCTGATGAGCATTGGAACGGTGAAGGCCGTGGAAATCGGTGATGGTTGCGCGGTGGCCGGGCAAAAAGGTTCCCAGGTCAACGACCCGATGGATGTCGCAGGTTTTAACAAGAATTCCGCCGGAGGCATCCTGGCCGGCATTACCACCGGCCAGGACATCATTGTTCGGGTTTATTGCAAACCGATTCCATCGATTTCACTTACGCAGCAGACGATGGACATCGAAGGAAACCGGCGTTCGATAGAAATACAAGGCCGTCATGATATTTGCGTCATTCCGCGGATTGTGCCGGTTTGTGAGGCAATGGTTAGTCTTGTGCTGGCCGACCACTGGCTCAGGCTAGGCAGATGAAAAATATTACCGTAGGCATTATCGGTGGCACAAACGGTATGGGGCGATGGCTGGCTGATCTGCTGGTTAAAGAAGGCTGTATCGTTCATGTCACCGGGAGAAAGACGGAGATGACCGCTACGGACGTTGCTCGAATCGGTGATGTGGTTGTCGTATCCGTGCCGATTGCGGCGACGGCCGGCGTGATTACCCGGGTCGGCCCGCTTATGAAAAAAGGCCAGGCGCTGATGGATTTGACCTCGCTGAAAAAAGAACCGGTGGCGTTGATGCTGGCTCACTCCGAAGCAGAGGTGGTTGGCTGCCATCCACTGTTCGGGCCGTCCGTCACAGAATCGGCGGGTCATAATATTGTTTTATGCCGGGGACGGGGCGACACCTGGTATGCGTGGATAAAGGCCATCTTTGAAAAAACCGGCTATCATGTTTTGGAAAGAACTCCCGCCGAGCACGACCGGATAATGACCATTGTGCAGGCCCTCAATCACCTCAACACCATCGCACTGGGCATGGCGATTGCCGAAACCGGAATCCCGCTTACGGAAGTGAATCTATTTTCCACGCCCATCTTTAAAGCCAAAATGGACATTGTTAAAAAAGTGTTCACCGAAAGCCCGGAGCTCTACGCCGACATTATCGCCGGAAATCCCGACAGGGACAATGTGCTTCGGACTTACGAACAGGTCGTCCTGGATATTTGCGACCTGGCTAAGGCGGGTGACGGCGCGAAGTTAAAGAACGCCATGGAAACCGCCGCAAAAAAATTATTCTGATACGGCCTCATTCCAATTCCAAATCAAAGATGATCTAGCGATGCTGAAAGAGATCTGTAGTGTTATGCTTTTGTAGGGCTCGCTCCCCGAGCGAGCCGCTTGTCGCGGACTGTTTGGTGATAACCTAATTCCATTTCTAATCCAATAATGATAATGTAAACACGTAGGGAACGGTCGCGACCGTTCCCTACAAATACATTGAGGAAACACTTGATTTAGAAATGGAATAAAAGGTCACGCGACAGCCTCTAGTGAAATATTTCTTTTTGAATTTTGAAGAAGTTGGTGTATTTTAATCACCATGTTAAATGTTTAAGCAAAAGGAGCGTTCAGCGTTTATGGATGAAAAAATCAATAAAGTTGCCGACATGGTCGCGAAGGCAAAAAAAGTTGTTATCTTTACCGGTGCGGGCGTCAGCACAGAATCCGGCATTCCTGATTTCCGCGGTCCCGGCGGACTCTGGACAAAATATGATCCTGATGATTTCACCATCGACAAGTTTCTAGGGTCCCATGCGACGCGAAAAAAAATGTGGCAGCGTCTGCGCGAAGGCGGTTTGATGGAAGACGCGAAGCCCAACGCGGCGCATTATGCCATCGTTGAACTTGAAAAGATGGGCAAGCTCAGCGCGCTTGTTACGCAGAATGTCGATAACCTTCATCAAAAAGCAGGCAGCAATCCAGTCCTGATTCGGGAGTTGCACGGCAATATGCAGATGCTGGTTTGCCTGAACTGCCGCGAACGTTACCCCATTGCCGTTGTTAAGGAGCGGTATGCCGATTCCGACAATGTTCCGACCTGCGATCACTGCCGGGGTATCCTCAAGCCCGACGTCATTTTTTTCGGTGAGGCGCTGCCGCAGCAGACGCTGGCGCAGGCTATGCGGGAGGCTGAGGCATGCGATCTGATGATCGTCATCGGTTCTTCACTGTTTGTTTATCCTGCGGCCTATGTTCCGGTTCAAGCCAAGCAGGCAGGTGCGGATCTGGTGATCATCAACAGGGGTGCAACCGAACAGGATTCTTTGGCTGACGTGCGCATCGACGCCGCCGCGGGCGAGACGATGACGAAAATTTTAGAAAGACTAAAAACGTGAAACGTGAAGCGTATCTCGTGAAGCGTGAAACGCAGACATGAGAGATAGGTGACGAATTGCAAGGTGTAAGGAATGGGCTCGTGACCTTTAGGTTATTGAAACCTTTCCCTACGAACGAGATATGAGATACGCTTCACGCTTCACGAGATACGAGGTTTTTTTTATGTGCTTAATCCTTTTTGCTTACAATGTGCATCCGAGTTACCGGTTGATTCTGGCGGCCAACCGCGATGAGTTTTATGACCGGCCGTCCGCCCCTGCCGATTTCTGGAGCAAACATCCGAAAGTGCTGGCGGGACTCGATTTGAAGGAGAAGGGTACGTGGCTGGGCGTGACCAAAGAAGGAAACTTTGCGGCCATTACCAATTATCGCGATCCGGCCACTTGGAAAGAGCAGGCGCCTTCCCGTGGCAAACTGGTCAGCCGGTTTTTGACGGGTCCTTCCGGTGCCGGGCGATATTTGGAAAAAATTTCCGCACAGGCCTCGCAATACAACGGCTTCAATTTACTGCTGGGAGATGCAGACGAGCTTTTTGTTTACTCCAACCGGGGCGATGCACAAAGACTTTCAGCCGGGATTTACGGGTTAAGTAATCGTCTGCTGGATACGCCCTGGCCAAAAGTAAAAAGAGGGAAAAAACTATTGAAAACGGCCCTTACCAAGAAAGGAAACGAACTGGAAGAGTCGTTATTTGCTTTGCTTGCGGATCGCCATGTTCCGCCGGACAGCCAGTTGCCGGAAACCGGTATAAATCCCGAATGGGAAAAGATATTGTCGCCGATGTTTATCGTGAGCCCCGTTTATGGCACGCGCTCTTCAACGATTTTGCTGATCGGGAAAAACAGAAGGATAAAATTTGTGGAAAAAGTATATAACGGCGACCCCCAACCCTGGGTGACAAGCCGGTTTTCATTTTTGCAGGAATAAAAGACCAAGGAGGCCGGTATGAAAGTTGTTTATTCCGAGGAATATAAACAGGTTTACTCCTATGATCCTGCGTCCAATCCCGGGAGAATTGAATCCGTAGAGTTTGCTCTGGCAGGGAAGGTCGATTATGTCGAGCCGCAGCCGGCTTCGGAAGAAGATATTGCGGCTGTGCATACCCCAAGGCACATCGCCGAAATCCGGCGCGAAGGCGTCTATGAGATTGCCGCGCTGGCCGCGGGCGGAGCGATTAAAGCTGCCGAGATCGGGCTTTCCGAACCCTGTTTTGCTGTGATCCGGCCACCCGGCCATCACGCCTCCGCCGATACCGCCTGGGGATTCTGCTACTTCAACAATATGGCCATTGCACTGACAAAGCTTAAAAAGACGGATAAAATAAGCAAAGCTTTTATTCTTGATTTCGATCTGCATGTAGGCGATGGCAATATCAATATTCTGGGCCCGAAAGGTTACGTGACGATTTTGAATCCCGGCGGTCAGGACCGCAATGAATATTTAAGAACCGTCAACAACGCGCTCGAAAAGACGGACGCAGACATGATTGCCGTATCCGCCGGTTTTGACAATCATGAAAACGACTGGGGCGGGTTGCTCAAGACCGAGGATTACACCTCTATGGGAAAACTTGTTCGGGATGTCGCCCGCCGCAATGCGGGCGGCTGTTTCGGCATTCTCGAAGGCGGCTACAATCACGCTGTTCTAGGCAAAAACGTCCTGGCGTTTATTGAGGGATTGGAAGGCTAAAAAGGAAAATCCTTATTGGGCGGCTTCTTTTGCTCGACCGCTTTTTCGGGGGTGATAACCTGACCACCTGATGGCCTGGGGGTCACTCGAGGCGGCGCGAGGTTATACGGATATTTTTCCGCTTTTTTATGAACCGCGTTGGTGTGGACGACGATGGATCGGGGCACGGTAGGGCAGGCGAGTTGACACGCGCCGCAGCCGATGCAGTATTGCTTGTCGATTTCCGGATAGAGAATATTTTCCTTGTCCACAAAACGGATAGCATGCGTCGGGCAGACTTCCCCGCAGGCGCCGCAATTATTATGATCGACGAAAACAACGCAAATATCTTTTAAAAGTTCGGCTTCGCCAATCTGCGTGAGTTTTTTTTCATCAAGCGAAAGTGGCATGAGCGCGCCGGTGGGGCAAACCTTACAGCAGACGTTGCACTCATAATCACAAAAACTTTTTTCATAATTCATTTTCGGTTGCAGTAAACCGGATACGCCGAAGTCCATAAAAGTCGGCGTCAGCACCTGCGTTGGGCAGACACTGACACATAGAGAGCAGGCTGTGCAGGTCTGTGTAAAGCGTGTTGTATTGAGAGAGCCGGGCGGTGTGACCGGCGGATTTGCCCTTGCGGAATTGGCGCCCAGAAACGCGCGAATGTTCGCATTAAACGCTAAAAGACCGGCGGCAAAAGCCGCGACGCCTCCGATGATAAAACCACGGCGCGCAGGCGACCAGTTATCGATATTGGTTTGACGTTGTCTCCGTTGATAGCTGATGGTGGATTGGGAACAGGCGTTAAGACAGTTAAAGCAGCCTATGCATCGACTCATGTCAATGGAGGCGTTTTGCGGGTCAATGCACCCCGCCTTGCAGACATTTTCACACCGCACACATTCGGAACAGGCTTTTTGGTTCAATGTGAATTGAAAAATGGACACGCGCGACAGCAGCCCTAAAAACGTTCCCACCGGACAAACCGTATTGCAATACAGGCGGCCGCGTGTTGCGGCGAGATACAAGATCAGCAGGAAAAAACCCGCCGTCACGGCCAAAACCGACAGGGGAACGAAAGCCGTCTGTTTCGGATACCAGTAAAGATCAAAAGGCTTTAAGGCCATAATTCCCAAGTTGTAAGTCTGGATGATCAGCGGTTGAAGAAAATGCGCAGAAATTCTTCCTGTCAGAGAGTAGGGGTCAATCAGACTGACCAGCGACAATGAACCGATCAATATCGCCACGAACGTTAAAGCCAGAAGTGTATAGCGCAGGCTGTTATGGGGTTTGGAAAAAGAATGTTTGGGCTGCAGGCCAAGCCTTCGCGATCCAGCGATCAGCAAATCCTGAAGCGTCCCCAGCGGGCAAAGGAAGGAACAATAAACCCTGCCGAAGATCAGTGTAATCAATACAATGAAGATCAGACCGGCAATGAACAGCGCTTCCGGCTGTGTGATTGTTTGCACCAGAGCAGGGACAAATTGAAAAGGCAGCAGGATGTCCGAAAGGCCGACGGACAATTTTTCCGGACCCACAAACAATAGGATAAACAAAATCAAGATGATACCGGACATGATCTTGCGTATTTTTATCAGAGTCAAGGATTGCGCTCCTCATTTCAAAGCCAAATCCGCGCGAGGGTAGGGAATGGTTGCGACCACACTAAAGGTGGCAAGACCGTTCCCTACATGGCGTACGTGACAATTTTCAGCTCTTTTAAGTTCATATTGCCGGTTTTTTGCGTATGGGCAATTTTAATGTATCCTATGTCTTCGGGTTCCTTCCCGAAGATCCTGGCGGCTGCCGCGTCCACCGCCACGATATCCTTCGACATGAGCAGTGTCTTTTTCATCTGGATGTTGGCGGACTGAGGGTTACTCGGGCCTGCGGGCCCTTGGCTCATCAGCACGCGGTAGGCGTCCACTATATTGAGATCGGGTTTGCGATACAGACAAAAATCCGCAATGCACTGATCCAGACCGGTCAGATGATATTCCATGCGGTTTTTAACGATGCCCATCAGATTTTTCATGGCGATGGACAGATGCGCGGAGCTGTGATGCTTGAGCACCGGTGCATTGATGAACACGTCGCAATCCAGAATCAGGCTGTGGACATCCGCCGTTTTCAGTTTTTTGCCGCCGGGAATCGTGACTTCGCGGTAACTAAAATCATCCACCGGCACAATGATGCCGCGTGCGGCTTTGGCCGCGTCCTCGATGCCGCTCAGTTTATAGCAGTTCTTGGCGTTACCGGAGGTGGGTGTCACCACGTTGTCGAAGACATAGACGCGTTTGGCGCCGGCCGTATAACAGGATTCAATGATGGTTTTGATAAGCAGTGGATTGGTGGTAGCGCCGACTTCCGGAACGCGTGGAAAACCGATGTTGGGCTTGACGACAACAGTCTGCCCTTTTTTGATAAACTGTTCCATGCCGCCCATCAGTTCGATAGCTTTTTTGAACATGCCGTCCGGCTCGCCGTTTTTGACGGCGACCAGATCGGGAATCCCGACAGGTTTTTCCTTTGCCAGGAGAAAATCCGGTTTGCCGAGAATAACCGCGCCGCCCGCGATCAGACCGAGCGACAGACCTTTTGAAATCACTTCCCGCCGATTGAATTTACGTGTGTCTGCCATATTTACCTCCTGTTTATTGCGTGTTGACTAAGAAACAAACAAAATATGCCGGTGGTTGAGAATTATAAGGAGAAAGTGATCAGGTGTCAATCAAAAGAGGATAGGAGGGGTGCAGTATACATTTTCATGACGGTGCGGTATTCCAACCCTTCCGGGGTTGAACTGTACCCTGGGTTGTGGTATAGAAAGACCGCTCACTTACTTTATGCATTGCAAGTTGATTCCCCAAATATAAAAAAAGGAGGTCTATGTGCGATGTCGGAAGAAACTCACAAAAAAGAACACGACGAAAAACATCTGGACAAGCTGACCATCAAGGAATTGCGGGAAATGGCCGCCGAGTTTCCCCATGAACGGGCGATTCACGACATGAAAAAGGAGGAAATCATCGCCTTTATCAAGGAAGCCAAAGGTATCAAGGATGAGGCGCCCATCAAGAGGAAGAAACATGTGGCTAAGATCAAAATATCCAAGACCGAACTCAAGGCCAAAATCCGCGAACTGAAGGGTCTCCGGCTGCAGGCAATGGAAGTAAGCGAAACCGCAAAAGCCGTCCTGCTGCGACATCAGATCAGACGGCTGAAAAAGATATCACGCCGCGTTGCAGAAGCGTGAGGCAGTAGGCTGTGAGGCTGAAGACTATAGGCTGAAGGTTAAAAGGAAAGGGCAAGATGTTGCACGCAATATCTTGCCCTTATTTTTTGTTTTCCCCTGAAAAATAATGAGCTTTTGTGAGAGGTAATAATTAATATTCATTTGATTTCAACGGGAATTTATGTATGAAGCAAATCATCCTCAATTACCATTTTGTACGAAAAATCAGATATTACGTGTGACATAGATTAATGGTTGTGCAGCAATGATAAAAATAATTGCCAATGCGAATATTTAAGTATAAGTAAAAAGCAGTGAGAAGAAAATGGAAGTAACTTCAAATATATATCATGGTGATAGCAAAGAGGTTTTAAAACAACTTCTGGCTAATTCTGTTGATCTTATAGTGACATCACCACCTTATGCAGACCAACGAAAAAACACCTATGGTGGCATTCATCCTGATCAATACGTAAAATGGTTTTTGCCTATTTCAGAACAGCTTTTACGTGTGCTCAAGCCCAAAGAGACCTTTGTTCTCAACTTTAAGGAGAAAGAGTCTATATGAGTTACGAAGCTAAAATGCTTCAAGATTTGGCTATGCCATCGAGAAAGAAAGTTGAAGAAGCTTTGCTGAAAACTTTGTTTAAACATAATGGTGTAATAAAGGAGTTTGCCACTGGTGAAGAAATTGTAAATGAAATAGCTGATGAATTTATTTTAAACAAAAATCAGAGAACTGCTGTTTTAGAAAGAATTTATCGTAAAGAAAATCGAATTGTAAAAACGCCACTTTGGCATCGTTTACTCTATCGTGCTGCTGATTCGTTAGCAAAAGAAAAATTGGTTTCAAGACCAACATCAACTATTCTTCTGACAAACAAGAAAGAGTGGATGCTAACTGAAAATGGCATTGATGAGGCCATGAAGATTTTGAATATTCCTAAAACACAAAAAGAATTTCTTCCAACAAAATCCTTTGAAGTTCAAAGAATTGTAAAGAAGCTTATCGAAGCACCGCGACCCGCAAATTATGATCCATTTGATAAAGAAAAGAAAATTGCAAAGGTTACCAGAGAATTAACAATCAGAACAAGAGGTTTTCGTCAAGCGGTTATAGAAGCATATGATTACAAGTGTGCTTTTTGTGGAATGAAAATTCAAACCCCAGATTCTTTATTGTGGGAAGTTGAAGCTGCACATATTGTTCCTAATAATGAAAAAGGGAAAGATGACATTTTAAATGGATTGTCTTTATGTCATCTGCATCATTGGGCTTTTGATGCTGGATGGTTCACATTGCAAGATGATTTTAGAATTCAAGTTTCCCCCAAAGTAAATTCTGTACCTTTCGATTTTGGCAGAATGGGAGATTATGATTTCATCAGAGGATTAGCCAATAAAAATTCGAAAATGCTTCTTCCGAAAAGAAAAGAAATTTATCCTCATCAAAATGCAATTAGTTGGCATCGCGAAAATAAATTTTTCGCGTAATGGAGTTTAAAAATGAAAAGTAGCAAAATCATTTACTCACTCAATGTAGAAGATATACAAACGGTGGCTCTTCAAGAGATAGAAAGAAATTTAACGCCGGAAGAAATTGAAAAAATAAAATTTTCTATCGCTGACAAGATAAATTGGTTTGATGCAATTGCTAATTCAATAAATGAAAAACTCAAAATATAATCATCTCGAAGATGGTCGCAGACTTTAAAACTGCAAAAAAGACACTGAGAACGAGCAATTCAAAATTGAACATTATTGCAGTAAACGGTTGTTGTTACGGTAGGGACAGCAAACCGGATAAGGGTGATTATTTCAAGTATTGTGGCCAGCGTTTTTGGGAGTTTATTTCCGGCGACAGTGAACTTTTTACAGAAATTATTGAACCACTTGGGCATAAAGCCAAGGAAAAGAATGATGTTTTCATAGAATCTTATTCGCAAATGATTAATAAATTCACCAAAGAGTTTGCCAACGTATTTTGCAAAGATAATGGTGAAATCGATTGGGATAAGTTGGTACGTTTCAACTCTGCAACAGAAGAACCCAAAAAAAGAAAATAAAAATGCACAACCCTTCGCTGCACCGGATCGCAGCCCGCTGGGCTGCTCCGGCTGAGCTGTGCGTTCGCTATCAAAATATTTGATGTTGTGACGTTTTAGTGCTATAGTTACACAACGTCACAGGAGGTGATATTATGGGAACAGCGGCAATGCGCGCAACAGTTTATTTAGATCCGGAATTGCACAAAGCATTACGATTGAAAGCGGTAGAGACCACGCAGTCAATCTCGAAACTCGTGAATGATGCCATCAAAGAATCCCTTGCCGAGGATGCCGATGATATTGCAGCCTTTGAGACACGAGCTAAAGAGCCGTTGATTAGCTATGACGCGATGATCAAGAGGCTGAAAAAAGATGGCCGAATATAAAATCTATTTTAAAGAATCTGTTGAAAAGGATTTCCGTACAATACCAAAGAAAGACCTACAGAAGATCATCCTTTGCATTCAGGCTCTCGCAAAGGATCCGAGGCCGCCAGGTCACGAAAAACTCACAGGACAAGAAAGATATCGCATCCGCCAAGGGCATTACAGAATAATCTATTCTATTCAAGATAAAGAATTCACGGTTTGGGTAGTAAAGGTTGGACATCGCAAAGATATCTACAGATGAAGCGAACAAGAACATACAGCCGATCGCGGCCCGCCGGGCTGTTCCGGCTCAGGTTTTCGTCAAGCTGGTTACCGTGACAACCGTCACGGCAACCAGCTTGATCCGAACTGTCTTTCAATCTTTTATTTTTCATCCGGCATGTGCCGGATTCCGCTTCACCTTCAGCCTTCAGTCTTCAGTCTTCAGTCTTCGGCCTTCAATCTATGCCCCTAAAGCATTTCTATCGCGGTCGCCATCGATACCCCGCCGCCTCCGCACAGGGTGGCCAGTCCAAGGGTTTTGCCCTGTTTTTGCATGGCATGGATAAGCGTAACCATGATTCTGCATCCGGTAGATCCCACCGGATGTCCGAGACCGATACCGCTGCCGTTGATATTGGTAATTTCACGGTTTAAACCAAGCTCCTTTTCACAACCAAGATACTGACCGGCAAACGCTTCATTGACTTCAATCAGCTCAAAAGCATCCAGGGTAAGACGCGGGTCGTTTTTGAGCAGGTTTTTCACGGCTGGAACCGGGCTTAAGCCCATCACCGAAGGATGGCAACCACCACGTCCGGAGGAACGTATCCTGGCGATTGGTTTCAATCCTAATTCCTTGGCTTTTTCGGCCGACATGATAATCATGGCTGAAGCGCCATCGTTAAGCCCGGAGGAGTTGCCGGCCGTAACCTTGCCAACCTTAGGGATAAATCCCGGTGGTAATGCCTGTAATTGTTCCATGGTTAACCCGGGACGGAAATGTTCATCCTTGTCGAAGATGATGGGCGGTTTGCCTTTTTTCTGCGGGATCTCAATCGGCACGATTTCGTCTTTGAAGTCGCCATTTTTGGTGGCGCGCTCGACATTGTTATGGCTGCGCAGGGCAACCTCATCCATTTCCTGGCGGCTGATGTTCAAAAGCTGGGCGATAAGTTCCGTGGTATGGCCCATGATATAGGGTTTGCCCTTTAAACTTTCGAAAGGCTGGCCTGATTTGACGGGACCATCGTCGAGCAATGGCATGACATATGAGCCGCAATGTAATGCGCGGATCATAGAATCCACAAAAACGCTGTCCTGAAGACGGCAACCCCAACGGGCGTCAAAACTGACATAAGGTGTGCCGGACATATGCTCAACGCCGCCTGCTAAAATGATATCAGCCATATCGGCTTTGATCATGGCCGCGCCGCTCAGTACGGCTTCCATGCCTGAAATACAGACACGATTCAGCGTAACAGCGGTCACGCTTTCCGGAATACCGGCCAAAAGAGCTCCTACACGAGCAACATTAAGTGTATTACAGGATTCAAGGCAACAGCCGAATCGGACATCATCAATCATGATCGGGTCTATCCCGGCACGTTTAACGGCTTCCTTCATGACGACGGCCGCAATGCGGGCCCCGATCATTTCCTTCAATGCGCCACCGAATGTTCCTATAGCTGTCCTGCACGCTGATACAATAACCACATCTTTCATCGTATAATCTCCTTTCTAAGTGGAACGACATTCCTCGATTTACCGACCTCCCCCCGATCATTGTACCAACATGTTAAGAGTTCGGCCATTTTGAGGATTCCTGCTCTATCCTGGATGAATAAAAGTTAGGCCAGTAATTTTGTCTGAACACTCCTGAGAATATTTTCGGCATCCTTGACGATAGACTGCACCATGTCGTTGACTTTAGGCATATCATTAATACGCTGCGCCGCTTCTCCGGCAGCCATCATCGCTTTTGTCTTGTCACCATCGCAAACGGCTTTGATGGACTCAATCTCAAATTGGATGAGAGACATATCAATCGTTGTATAATCGTCGGGGATTCCGAGAAAAACACCTGGTGATTTTTGCAACGTGTTTTTGGCGTGTTCGTCGCTGCGAGCATTTTTCAGCCAGCGGGCAGGTCCGACAAAACCACGGGCAACCAGCGTTCCACGGTCACCGGCAGCAACAACACCTTCCTTCCAGATCTGGTGGAAATCGCTTTCCTGTGTTGCCAGAAAGCGTGTTCCCATTTGCGCGCCGTCTGCGCCGAGAACCAGGGCTGCGGCCAGCGTCTTGCCGTCGCAGTATCCACCGGCGCCTGCCACCAGGGTTTTATCGTCGGAAACCGCTTCGACTACGGCGGGCAGCAGAATCATTGAATGCACGGGCTCCCAGGAGGTATGGAATCCGCCTTCATGTCCGGAGGCCACAATGACATCCACGCCTGCCTTTTTACAACGCAAAGCTCCTTTCACGGAAGGAACAACATGCATCCAGATAAATCCCGCATTTTTAATCTTGTCCTTCCAACCGACCGGGTCACCGGCGGATGTGAAGATTACTTTAAAATACTTTTTCATGTCTGGATTCTCTTCACGAACCCGGATGGCCGTGTCTATCATGATATGCGAATACTTGACGAGTTCCGCCGACACCATAACGTTTATTCCGAATACGCCTCCTTTATCCTTGACTAAGCGATAGGTGCGTTTTAACAGCTTCTCCAGGACGGTGGCCATGTCATCCTCCCGGGTCGCTTCCGCAGTTTCCACAAAAGCATTGTAAATCCAAGGTTGATCGTCCTTGTTAAAAAGACCGCTCGTCGAAAGCAATCCCAGAACGCCTGCATTGGCCGAGGCCACGCAAAGGTTGTTGTTGCTGAATGGTCCCATGCCCGCCTGGATGATCGGGTATTTTATTCCGGTTAACTCACACAATCTCGATTTAATCATAATTATCCCTCCATTTAATTTTTGTTATGAAATTTCTTTTCGGATTTCCTATGCCGTAAGTATGAAAATATATCAATAAATAGTTTCGTCAATGGATAATAATTAATTATTTAAATAGCAACTATGATGAAACCGTAAAGGACCCATGCCGCATTCCACATATAAAAAGCCCGTTCCTTGCCGGAGCGGGCTTTTTATTCTGGCTCCCCAGCGCGGACTCGAACCACGGACATGGTGGTTAACAGCCACCCGCTCTACCGACTGAGCTACTGGGGAACATATTTGATTTTCAAAGATTCTTCTTGCCCTTAGCCCGATAATGATAAACAGACTCAAGCTGCTAAAGAAAATTTTCAGCGGCTACATAATACAAGACGAGGCGGATGTCAACAACTTCAATAAAATAATTACTGAAAGTAAGAAAGACCTAAACAAATTGAATTTCATGAAAAAATCAGTCGTCAAAACGACAATTTCAAAGAAATTCATCATTATCTTGCCTCAAAATCCGGGATGCGATATAAACGCAAATCAAAAATTGGGATGTCCGATGAGAAAGAAACCCGGCAGTCAGGCAAAACTGAAAAAAGATGTATTGGAACAAAGCCTTTGCACCGGCTGCGGGGCCTGTGTCGGTCTGTGTCCGTATCAGGTTGTTTACCGTGACCGGACGGTGCAGCTTCATGACTGCGATCTGACTGACGGGAAATGCTACGCATTTTGCCCCCGGACGCCTGCCGACTACGGACAAATTCGGGAAAGTCTCTTTGATGTCAGTGATGTAACGCCGGAAATTGGTGCGGTAAAAGGGTATCATTTATCGAGGGCTGCCGATCCTGCATTGCGTGCGAAAGCCCAGCATGGCGGCACGGTGACGGCCCTTCTGGGAGTTGCTATGGCTGAAAGCCTGATTGATTCCGCCATTGTTTCTTCACGTAACGAGGAATTGGAGCAAGAGGGCAGGCTGGTTGAAGCTAAAAGTCAGTTGTGCGATTATGCGAAAAGCAAGTTTACGGTATCTCCTACAGTGGCCGCTTTCAATCGGCTGATGGGCGACACGGCTGGAAAAGTCGGTGTCGTGACGACGCCCTGTCAGGCGCTGGCTCTGGCAAAAATGAAGACGGCAAGAATAAATGATGACGGTAAAATCAATCCATTAAATCTGGTGATCGGTTTGTTTTGCGGTTGGACTCTATCGGTCGAAAGCTTTAATCGCTTGTTGCAGCAATATCAGATATCCCCTGAAGCGGTTACCGGCATGGATATTCCAGCGGGAAAGAATGTTCTGGAAATTTACACGAAGGCATCTGCGACATCCGTCCCGATGGTTGAGGTGGACGCCTGCGTTCGGACGGCCTGCCGGTATTGTATCGACAGTACGGCGGAGTTTGCCGATCTGTCCGTCGGCGCGGCGCGTTTCGGCGGTGACTGCGATGAGATGTGCGGCTGGAACCAGATCATTGTGCGATCAGAGTTTGGAAAACAGTTGATGGAACTGGCCGTTGCCCGGGGCGCGCTGGAAATCCGGGAAGCCCCGGCGTCAGCCTTGCAGGATCTGAAAAACGCGGCGGCGGAAAAAAAGAGAAAAGCATTAAAAAACATTGTTGAGAAAAGCCGTTCGGTGAAGAATTTGTTGTATCTTTCCAGCGATGATCCGGTGGTGCGAAAATATTTGGATGCCGGGACAAAACAACGGTCATAGGTAATGGTGTCATAACAAAGAATGTCATTCCGAATCCCGCGAAAGCGGGGTGAGGAATCTTAAGGTTCCTAATTTATTGAGAACAAGATTTCTCGCTTCGCTTCGAAATGACAGAATGGAAGAATTTTTCTGAAGAAGCGGAATTTGAATAAAGAGAGAATTTGATTTCATGACAAAATTATTGTCACCCGCTAAATCAAAGGTATTATTTCTGGGCAACGAAGCGATTGCGCGCGGCGCGCTGGAAGCGGGCGTTTCGGTGGCCACGGGCTATCCGGGGACGCCGTCGTCCGAGGTGATCGAATCCCTGGCGCATGTCGCCTCCGAACGAAACCTGTATGTGGAATGGTCGGTCAACGAAAAAGTGGCCCTCGAAGTGGCCGCCGCCGCGTCCTTTGCAGGCCTTCGTTCGATGGCTGTCATGAAACAAAACGGTGTGAATGTAGCATCGGATTTCCTTCTGCATTTGACCGCGTCGGGGACGCGTGGAGGGCTGGTGCTGGTTTCCTGCGAAGATCCGGGCGCGCTCTCCAGCGTCAATGAAGGGGAATCACGCTATTTCGCGCGGATGCTGGAAATGCCGCTTCTGGAACCGTCCGATTTTCAGGAAGCCAAAGACCTGACAAAGTGGGCGTTTGAATTATCGGAACAAATCGGCAATGTCGTGATGCTGCGATCGGTTACGCGCATGTCGCACGCGAGCGGCAATGTGATTTGCGGAAAACTGCCGGTAAAAAGCCGGAAAGCTCACTTTGAATATGATGGATCGGTCATGGATTCGAGCCGCGGGCCGATGATCAGCACGCCGGTTGTGGCTAAACATCTGCTGCATCAGGAAAAACTCAAAGATATCGAGGCGCTGTTTGAGAAAAGTCCTTTTAACCGGTATGTCGGCCCGGGAAAACCAGAATTACTCATAATCACCAGCAGCGCCTGTTTTCTTTATGCCGAAGAAGCCGTCGAGATGCTGGGACTGCAAAAGCGTGTAGGGATTTTAAAACTGGGGACGACCTGGCCTTTGCCGCCTAAGCTGCTTGAAAAACACTTGCGCAAGACGAAGAAGATTTTGATTGTCGAAGAAGTGCTGCCGTTTCTTGAAGAAAACGTGAAGGTTCTGGCTGCAAGTCTTGTAAGCCGGATCGGCATCAATACATTTTACGGTAAATACGATGAAATGCTGCCGTCCGCAGGCGAACTCAATCCGGATATTGTCGCCGCCGCGCTGTGTCATATTTTAAAGGTAAAGCGCAAAACGCTTCCGGCTAACTATCTCAACGACTCTCAGAAGGCCGCCGCGCTGATTCCCGTGCGCGAACAAACGTTTTGCGCCGGGTGTCCGCACCGCGCGTCGTTCTGGAATATTCACAACGCCATCGCGCTCGACGGCCGTAAAGGTTTTGTTTGCGGAGATATCGGCTGTTATTCAATGGCAGCCCTGTCGCCCGCGACAGGCTATCACACGATGCCTACGCTCCATTCGATGGGCTCCGGCACAGGACTGGCGAGCGGTTTTGCCAAACTGGCTCAGTTCGGCCTCGATCAACCGATTCTGACGGTTTGCGGGGATTCCACTTTTTATCATGCGGTGATTCCAGCGCTGATCAACGCGCAGCACAACCGCGCGGACATTACGTTTATTGTGCTGGACAATGCCGGTACAGCCATGACGGGATTTCAGCCGCATCCGGGCCTCGCGATCAGTGCGATGAAAGAGGTGGTTCCCGCCGTGGACATAGCGGCGATTTGCTCCGCCATCGGCGCTAAAGTGGCGGTAAGCGATCCGTTTGACCTGGAGACGACTGGTAAAATTCTGACCTCGTTTCTGGCCGATAAAGGATTGCTCAAGGTGTTGATCCTGCGTCAGGCCTGCGCGCTCAGCCCCGAGAAAAAGGGAAAGAAAATATTTGACGTGAAGGTGAACGAATCTTTGTGTCTGGGCGATGCGTGCGGCTGTAACCGCCTGTGTACGAGGGTTTTCCGCTGTCCGGCGCTTACCTGGGACCGGACGACGAAGAAGGCGGTGGTCGATGAGGTTATCTGTGCCGGTTGTGGCGTGTGTGTCTCGATCTGTCCGCAAAAGGCGATCATAAAATTGTAGGGAACGGTCGCGACCGTTCCCTACGGAGAAGTGGAAATGAAAAGAACACGGCAGAAGGAAACAAAAAACCTGATCCTTACCGGTGTGGGAGGTCAGGGCAACGTCATGGCCTCAAGGACGCTGGCGGGCATGCTGGTGGATGCGGGCTATATCGTCACCATCGGCGAGACGTTCGGCATGTCGCAGCGCGGCGGCTCAGTCATGAGCCATCTGCGTATTTCACCCGATTCGGTTAAAAGCCCGCAGATTCCCCGTGGTGAGGCGGATGTGATCGTGGCGCTTGAGCCACTTGAAGCGCTACGTGTTCTCACGGTTTACGGCAATCCGCAGGTCTGCGTGTTGTCCAATGCACGACCCGCTTATCCCATCGGTGTAATCACAGGCGAGCTTTCCTATCCATCGGGAGAAAATATCCAGGTGGCGTTTCAGCGATTATCGAAAGCCTTCTGGATCATTGATGCGACATCGGCGGCGCTTGCGCTTGGTAATCCCGTTTTGAGCAACATTGTGATGATCGGGGCGCTGGCCAAAACCGGCCTTTTACCCATCGACCGCCGGATGTTTGAAAAAGAGATCAAAAAAACGCTTGCTGCGGATAAATGCGCCGTGAATTTAAAGGCATATGATGCCGGTGGCGGAATGATCAAATAATGGTTGACGATCCGCCATTGAAACTTATATTACAAATCCTACGTCATTGCCGAGGTGAAATTTCATGGCGAATATTTATTCAGCGATTAAAGTGAGCGAACATGTTTACTGGGTGGGAGCCATTGACTGGTCGATCCGCGATTTCCACGGTTACACCACGCCTCACGGCAGCACCTACAACGCCTACCTGGTGATGGCGGGCAAGATAACACTTATTGATACGGTCAAAGCGCCGTTTATGGATGAAATGCTGGCGAGGGTCGCGTCTGTGGTTGATCCGTCGAAAATTGATTATATCGTCTCCAATCATTCCGAGCAGGATCATTCCGGCTGTCTTTTGGAGGTTGTCGACCGGGTGAAGCCGGAAAAAGTTTTTGCTTCCGTCATGGGCGTGAAAAATCTGAAAGACATTTTCCACTCCGATTACAACATTCAGCCCGTAAAAGACGGTGAAACACTCAGCCTGGGCAATATGGATTTGAAATTTATGGAAACCCGGATGATTCACTGGCCGGATTCCATGTTTTCGTATTTGCAAAAAGACGGTGTGCTGTTTTCGCAGGATGCTTTCGGTATGCACCTGGCGACACTGGAGCGTTTTGCCGATGAGCTGCCAGCAGATATGCTGGAATACGAAGCTGCGACTTACTACGCCAATATCGTGCTGCCTTATTCGCCGGTCGTGCTTAAAGCGCTGGAAAAGGTAGCGGCAACCGGTTGGGCGATCAAAATCTTCGCGCCGGATCACGGGCCGGTCTGGAGAAAAGACCTCGGATTTATTATCGATCTTTATAAAAAGTGGGCCGAGCAGAAACCGGCCAACAAGGCGGTTGTCGTTTACGCGACGATGTGGCATTCGACGGAAATGATGGCCAAGGCGATTGCCGAATCGCTGGCGCGGGAAGGTGTTCGGGTGAAACTTTTGTCCATAAATGATGTGCATCGCAGCGAAGTGGTTTATGAAGTGCTGGGTGCGGGCGCGCTGATTGTTGGATCGTCCACACTGAACAACAACATGCTGCCGCAGATGGCGGACGTCATGACCTATCTGAAAGGATTGAAGCCCGCTAATCTGATTGGCGCGGCTTTCGGTTCCTTCGGTTGGAGCGGCGAGTCGGTCAAGGGACTGGAGGCGATTCTCAAAGAGATGAAAGTGGATATCGTTGCCGAGACGATTTCCGTCAAGCATGTTCCGGCAAAGGACGTTCTCGAAAAATGTTCCGAGTTGGGTAAAGTGATTGCAGCCGAATTGAAAAAAAGAATTTCCAGGTGAAATTTATAATTTTGCAAGGAGGATACAAATGAAGAAATATGTTTGCAGTGTGTGCGGTTATGAATATGATCCGGCCAAGGGAGATCCGGAAAGCGGCGTAGCGAAAGGCACGGAGTTCAAGGATTTGCCGGAGGACTGGACTTGTCCTGTTTGCGGCGCAGATAAAAGTGAGTTTGCTCCAGCCTAAACCAACTATCCACAGGAGTTTGACGCATGGACGAAAAAATCCGGGATGCCTTGCAGCAGGCCTATGTCGGCGAAGCCAAAGCCGTCCTGAAACTTAAAATGTATGCCGACAAGGCGGACGAGGAAGGCTACAAACAGATTGCGCGCCTGTTCCGCGTGATCGCGTTTTCCGAAGAGATCCACGGTATGCGAGCGCTCAGAGTGCTCAAAGAAATTAAGACAACGGAAGAAAATCTGGCCGTCAGTTTTGAATCGGAAAAGGCTGTGGCGGAAATCGCCTACGATAGTTTTGTGAAAATGGCTGAGCAGGCAGGGGATAAACCGGCCCTTCTGCATTTCAGCCAGAGCCGCGATGTGGAAGAAACGCACGCCAAGCTCTATAAGCAGGCGATGAATCATTTCATGGAGGAGCGCGAAACAGTATATCACGTTTGTAAAGTGTGCGGCTATGTAGCCGACGGCGAGCTGCCGGATGAATGTCCCGTCTGCGGCGCGAAAAAAGACCAGTTTACAACTTTCGACCAGTGAAGAAACAAATACCGTCATTGCCGGCAACAAAAACTAATGCTGCTCATCGGAGTTGTGAATGGAAGAAACGATACTGTCATTGCGAGCAATTTACCCGGAGCTACGCACCGGGTTATTAATGGAAGAAACAAAGCCCGTCATTGCGAGGCGACCCTCGGGAGCCGCCGCGCCCCCTGACTAGGGGGTGGCAATCTAAAATCATGAGATTGCTTCGCTTTGCTACCCTAAAGGGCACGCGTCGCAATGACCAACTGGAGTATTGTTAGGAGACGAATTCTGAAGATTGGAGATTGCTTCGTTCAGGGCTTCGGCTCACCGCAATGACCCGTTCAGGTATTTTGAAAGGATTAGGAGTACGATGATGGTTGTGCGTCGCATAGTTCTTTTCATGCTGATGTTTGTCTTTCTGGTGTTGCCGCAACAATCCTTCGGCGCGGAAAAGCCGTTGTGGGAATTGGGGATCGGTGGCGGATTTCTCATGATGCCGGATTACCGCGGCTCCGATAAAACCCGGGCCTATCTCCTGCCGTTTCCTTACGCGGTGTATCGCGGGGGAGTATTCCGGTTGGAAGATAAGAGAATTGCGGCAAGGATTTTCGCAACCGACCGGGTGACGCTCGATGCGAGCGGATACGGCGCGGTGCCGGTGAAGAGCGGCGACAACGACACGCGCGCGGGCATGCCGGATCTTGATCCAACGTTCGAGTTTGGCCCGGCACTGCGCATCAAACTTTTGGATTCTAAAGAAAATAGATACCGGTTAAGTATGGCGTTGCCACTACGCGCCGTATTTTCTACGGATTTTCGTTCTGTACGGTATGAGGGTTGGGTGTTTGCCCCCAGATTAAATTTTGAAAAAGGCGATGTGATTCCCGGGACGGGTTTACATCTGGGCGTCTCGGCCGGTCCTATGTTTGCTGATCGGGGCTACCATAAGTACTTCTATGAAGTCGAGCCGGTGTATGCCACGGACAGGCGTCAGGCTTATGCGTCGGGTGGAGGGTACAGCGGTTCGACACTGACGGTCGGCCTGGGAAAAAACTACAAACAGCTTATTTTTAACACGTTTGTCAGCGCTGATTTTTTAAAGGGCGCCGTGTTTGAGGATAGCCCCCTTACAAAGACACAAACATCCTGGATGGGCGGTTTCAGCATCACCTGGGTCTTTTTGAAATCGGCAAAGACTGTAGCGGACGAAAGCCCGCATTAAGTGTTATGCAATTTACTGATAAAGGAAAATTCATGCTGGTTCTCCTGATACGCTGGCTCGTCATTACCGTGGCCATACTGCTTGCCTCCACGATTGTTCCCGGTATTTGGGTTGCGTCCCTGACAACAGCGATTATCGCCGCAGCCATTCTGGGGATCGTTAATACTTTTTTGCGTCCTGTTTTGCTGATTCTTACACTGCCGTTGACCATTTTGACGCTCGGAGTTTTCGCTTTTGTCCTCAACGCTCTCATGTTGCTTTTGGTGGCCTATTTTGTTCCGGGATTTGAAGTCAATGGTTTCTTTTCGGCGTTTCTGGGCGCTTTGATCATCAGCATCGTCAGCTGGATTGCCAACCGCTTTATCCAAACACCCAAGGGGAAACACAATCGCCAAAAGCCGGATTACATTGATCTGGAGCGGGGGGATGACGGGAAATGGCGCTAGATGCAACGCTCAATCTCACCCCCGCGATGAAGCAGTATGTCGAAATCAAGGAGAAATATCCCGACTGTATTTTGTTTTACCGTATGGGCGACTTCTATGAGATGTTTTTTGAAGACGCGCTCACGGCTGCGCCCATCCTGGAAATCACACTCACATCCCGCAACAAGTCTAAAGATGATGCCGTGCCGCTTTGCGGTTTTCCGTATCATGCCGCCTCCGCTTACATTACCAAGCTTGTGGAGAAGGGGTTCAAGGTGGCCATCTGCGAGCAGGTGGAAGACCCTAAAAACGCCAAGGGAATTGTCAAGCGTGAGGTCATCCGCGTGATCACACCCGGTCTGGTGCTGGATGAGGAAAATCTGAAAGCCTCGGAAAATAACTATCTGGCCTGTATTGCTTCCGGCCGGGATACGCTGGGGTTGTCTTTTCTCGATATATCCACCGGCGAATTTCAAATCGGCGAGTTTTCCAACCGTGACGCACTCTTGGCTGCTGTGAGTGGTCTGGATTTCAAGGAATTGCTGATCAGCCGTGCCTTTCCTGATCCGGTATTGACGAAAATGTTGGAGGCGCAAATGCCTTCCGGTTGCGTCAATTATATCGACGAGACCTGCTTTGAACCGGGGCAGGTCGATGAAGTTCTGGACCGAGAGCTGACAGCCGGGGTTCTGGAAAAATCAAAAATCAAAGATCGATCAGCGGCCAAAGTTGCCGCCGGTGTCATTTTACGTTATGTCAATTCAACGCAGATGGTTCGTGCCTCTCATATTTCTGAAATCAAATGGTACTCACCGGAAAACTATTTAATCCTTGATGAGACAGCACGCCGGAATCTGGAAATATTTTCGACCATTCAGGATAATGCCCGCGCAGGCTCTCTTTTTTCTCTGATCAATGAAACGCTCACGCCGATGGGCGCCAGACGACTGCGCTGGTGGATGGGCTATCCGCTGGTGCTGCCCGAAAAAATCCGCGGCCGGCTCGCAGCTGTTCATGAAGTCAAGGATAACCACACGGTACGGTCCAATTTGCGCAAAACGCTTTCACGCATCTATGATCTGGAAAGATTAGCCGGACGCGTTGCGCTCAGAGTGGCGATGCCGCGCGACCTGATTGCGCTCAAATCCTCATTGTCCGTTTTGCCCCAACTCCAATCCCTGTTGACGGATTTTACCGCGCCCACTTTGGTTGCGATCCGCAAAGAGATGACTGACATGTCCGCTCTTGTGGATTTGCTTCACCGTGCGATTGTCGCTGATCCGCCGCCGCGCACCCAGGACGGGGGTTTTATCGCTTCCGGTTTCGATGGCGGACTCGATCAACTGCGCTCGATCAGCCGTGACGGGAAGCATTGGATTGCCCAGCTGGAGGCCAAGGAAAGGCAGGCCACGGGCATCAACTCGCTCAAAGTCGGATTTAATAACGTCTTCGGCTACTACATTGAAGTGACCAGGGCCAATGCCGGGTTGGTGCCGGACTCCTATGTGCGCAAACAGACGCTGGTCAATGCCGAGCGCTATATCAATCAGGAGTTGAAGGAGTTTGAACAGACGGTGCTCAATGCCGAAGAAAAAATCCGCGAACGTGAAAATGAACTATTTAATCAACTGCGCGACGATCTGATGCAGTACGTTCCCGACATTCAGTATAATGCTTTTCGTGTGGCCGAGCTCGACGCATTTTGCGCTCTGGCGGAAGTGGCCGAAAAATACGCCTATGCCTGTCCGGAAATCGATGAAGAAGACGTCATCAACATCAAAGATGGACGCCATCCGGTGGTTGAAGCGGCTTTAAAAAAAGAAGGTTTTGTGCCCAACGATACTCTGCTGGATTTGCAGGGCAACCGCCTGCTGGTGATTACCGGACCCAACATGGCCGGCAAATCCACTTACATCCGGCAGGTTGCCTTGATCGTGCTTTTGGCGCAGATGGGCAGTTTTGTGCCGGCGGTCCACGCCCGAATCGGTGTGGTGGATAAAATTTTTACGCGCATCGGCGCGTCGGATAACCTGATGAAAGGCCAGAGCACTTTTATGGTGGAGATGATGGAGACGGCCCGAATTCTGACGGACGCGACGCCTCGCAGCCTGGTCATTCTTGATGAAGTGGGCAGAGGCACGTCGACGTTTGACGGGTTGAGCATTGCCTGGGCGGTGGCCGAATACATCCACGATTTTTGCGGGCGGGGTATTCGCACCTTGTTTGCCACGCATTATCACCAGTTGACGGATCTGGCCGTGTCCAAAGAAGGAGTGAAAAATTACAATATCGCCGTGAAGGAGTGGGGCGAAAAAATTATTTTCCTGCGCAAGATCGTGGAAGGCGGAACGAGCCGTAGTTACGGCATCGAAGTGGCGCGCATCGCCGGTGTGCCGGCCGATGTGATTACCCGGGCCAAAGAAATTCTGTGTAATTTGGAAAAAGGGGAGTTCGACGAGATCGGCATGCCTCGCATCGCTCGTGGTAAGAGCGCCTTGACACAGGGAAATCCGCAGTTGAATCTGTTTATGGAAAGCGAGGACATCATTCTTGATGAACTGCGTCAGATCGATGTTTCCTCCATGACGCCGCTTGCGGCGCTCAATAAACTAAGCGAGCTTAAAAGCAAATTATAACAAAATAATGACTTGTATTGTCAGGGATATTTTTCGTGCAGACCTTTAAAATAATCATGTTGATTCTGGTGATGCTCTTGTTCGTCCTTGCGGCGGCGATATTTTACGCGCCGGGATTCTTGGTTTATTCGACAAACTACGCTAAAGCGGATGCCATCATTCTTTTGTTGGGACCAGATTTTAACGCTCGTCAGAGGCATGCCCTGGATTTGGTTAAAAGAGGGATGGCTGATTATCTCATTATCCCGGCATACAACAAAACGTATACCGTCGATCAGGGAATGATAAAGCCTTTACCCGGTAAAACGGACAAAAACAATATGAATGGAAAAAGTATCCCAGCCGCACCTCGGTACTATGAAGATACACACCTGGAGCTAATTGCAGCAAAAAAGACAATGAAAATGTATGGACAAAAGTCGGCAACATTCGTCAGTTCGCCCTATCATATGCGCCGTATTCAACTCATGGTGGATAAAGAATTTGATCGTCATTTTGAAACTTATTTTTCACCGACCCCCTACGAGCCGGCTCCTCTCAACATCTGGGAATTAAAGGCGTCCGACTGGAAAAAAATATGGAGAGAATACGTCAAGATTGTATGGTTTATGATCTATTCCCTATGGACAAAATCAGAAGAGGGTTGAGTCACGTCGTTGCATCAGCTGCTTTTCCCGGAATCCGGGCTTAGTTGTCCGGCTTTAAATACGGCAGCGCCAGTTGCACTTTTTTGAGCGCCTGCTTTTCAATCTGACGGGCGCGTTCGCGAGTGATGTTGTATTTGTCGCCGATTTCTTGGAGTGTCAGCGGGTCATCCGCCATAACGCGGTGCTGAATGATGTAGCTTTCCCGCTCATTGAGTTTGGCCAGGGCGCCGGCAATATCGCGCTTGACCAGGCTTCGTTCTTCGTGCTTGATCAAGGATACTTCCTGATTGTCGCCGTCATGCGTGAGAAAATCAAGATGGGACGTGTCGCCGTCGTCGTTGATGAATTCATTGAGCGACAGATCGCGCGTGCCCATGCGCAAATCCATTTCCGCGACCTCTGAACCTTTCACACCAAGAGATTCAGCGATTTCACTGAATTCGGGATTCTTCTTCGATATCGTCTCCAGTTGCTTTTTGGCTTGGCTTAATTTAAAAAACAGTTTTCTTTGCGCCTGCGTTGTGCCGATTTTGACGATACTCCACGACTTGATCAGATAATTCTGAATATAGGCGCGAATCCACCAGACTGCATAAGAGATCAGACGGTAGCCTTTATAAGGATCGAATTTTTTCACGGCGTGAATCAGGCCGATATTGCCTTCCTGGATCAAGTCGGCCAGCTTGAAGCCATAATTGCGGTATTCGTGGGCGATCTTGACGACAAAGCGCAGATTGGAAACAATCAGCTTTTCCGCTGCTTCCATGTCATTATACTTCTTGAGACGCACGGCCAGCTTGAATTCTTCCTCTGGCGTTAAAAGCGGGAAACGGTTAATTTCTGTGATGTATAAGTCAAGCGTGCCGGTGACGACGGGTAACTTCAACGTTCGGGTCTCCTCAATAAATTAGGCATAATCGCTTTGTATCGAAGAGTGAATTTGTGGTCAAGCAAATAATTTCCACTTCTTGACAGGCACACCATTAATGTTTATTCTATTGCCAAAACAGTCTAAGGAATTGAAATGAAATCCGTTAATAAGACGATGATTGAATCAGCCATCAAACTGGCCAAAGAGGTCAAAGCAGGTTGTGTTCTGGTGTGCGTGGATGTAAAAAGTGAACTGGCCGAGTTGCCGGAAGACATCAAGACCGCTGTTAACTTTGTTCTTGTCATGCGAGAGGATGAAGATTTGCCGGAGAAACTCGCAAATTACGTAAAAAAATTGGATATTCCTAGTGTGAATTTAACCCGGGTGGGTAAGATCAAAATTGCGATTGCCAAGGGCATCGTTTCCGGACTGTTTAAAAAAGGGGACAAAATCGTTTGCCTGTCCGGCGTGCCGAAGTTCGGTTATGCCGACAGTATTTTCTTTATCGATGTCGGTCGCGAATTCGAAATCCTAACATCCGATTTCATTAATGATGTCGTAGAGGCTATACAGCCGGAGGTTTTCAACGCGGCATTGAACATCGCCTGTGAATTGGCCGCGCAGGGACGTGAAAACCGGAAGGTCGGAACGATCTTTGTGCTCGGGGATGATGAAAAAGTTTTGCAGCTTTCCCGGCAGATGATTATGAATCCGTTTTCCGGCTATCCAGAAGACGAGCGTAATATTTTGAATCCGGATCTGGAAGAAACAATCAAGGAATTTTCCGCTATTGACGGCGCGTTTATCATCAAGGGAAGCGGCGTAATTGTTACGGCCGGAAGGCATTTGAGCGCTGCGCTGGAAAGCAAGGATTTTCCGCCGGGACTGGGCAGCCGCCATATTGCCGCGGCAGGCATTACCAATGTGACCAAGGCTGTTGCCATGGTTATTTCCGAATCTTCGGGAAATGTCAGCGTCTTCAAAAACGGCAAGCTGTTTGTGACGATTGAAAAACCAGTAGAGTAGAACGAGGTAAACGATGAGATTTGATAAATTCACATTAAAAGTACAGGAAGCGCTTCAGGATGCGCAGTCGCTGGCGGGCTCTCTGGGCCACCAGACTGTTGAGCCGGAACATCTTCTTGTTTGTTTTTTGCGGCAGGAAGACGGCATTGCCGGCGCTATTCTGAATAAACTGAACGCTTCACCCCAGAAGGCGGAGCAGGAACTTAATGGTTATCTGAAAAAGCAGCCGAGCATTCAGGGCGCTGGCGCGGGACAGGTTTTTTTAGGTGGCAGGCTCAATAAAATTTTCGATAAAGCTCTGACCGAAGCGGCGCAGCTCAAGGACGAATACGTCAGCGCCGAACATGTGCTGATTGCCATTGCCGAAGAAAAGGAAGGCCATGCTGGTAAAATCCTGCGTCAGGAGGGTGTGACCAAAGAGAATATCTTTAAAGTGCTGGTGGATATCCGCGGCAACCAACGTGTGACCGATCCGAATCCCGAGGGCAAGTACCAGGCCCTCGAACGCTATGCCAGGGATTTTAATGAACTGGCGCGTAAAGGGACATTCGATCCGGTTATCGGCCGGGACGAGGAAATCCGACGCATTATGCAGGTGCTCTCGCGGCGCACGAAAAATAACCCGGTGCTCATCGGCGAGCCGGGTGTCGGCAAGACGGCCATTGTGGAAGGTCTCGCCCAACGCATCGTCAATGGCGACGTGCCGGAAAATCTCAAAAACAAGCGCGTGATTGGTCTGGACATCGGTGCTTTGATCGCGGGCGCGAAATACCGTGGTGAATTTGAAGAGCGCCTGAAGGCGGTGTTAAAGGAAGTTGTCAGTTCCGAAGGCGAGATTATTCTCTTTATTGATGAAATTCATACCGTTGTCGGTGCGGGCGCGGCCGAAGGTTCCATGGACGCCTCCAACATGCTCAAGCCGGCGCTGGCACGCGGTGAGCTGCGCTGTGTCGGAGCGACCACGCTTAACGAATACCGCAAATACATCGAAAAGGATGCGGCGCTGGAAAGGCGTTTCCAGCCGGTTTTAGTCAAGGAACCGACGGTGGAAGATACGATTGCCATTCTGCGCGGGCTCAAGGAGCGCTACGAAGTGCATCACGGCGTGCGGATAAAGGATTCGGCCATTATTGCCGCGGCAACTCTTTCCCATCGTTATATCGCCGACAGGTTTTTGCCGGACAAGGCGGTGGATCTGATTGACGAGGCCGCGTCGCGCCTGAGGATCGAGCTTGACAGCATGCCTTTGGAGATCGACACGATTGACAGGAAAATCATTCAACTGGAAATTGAAAAACAGTCGTTGAAAAAGGAAACAGACAAAACCGCCAAGGAAAGGCGCGACAAAATTGAAAAGGAACTGGCCGAGTTGAAGTCCAGTATGGATCAGATGAAGATACACTGGTCGGCTGAAAAGGACATTATCAAAAAGATTCAACAAATCAAGAGCCAGATGGAATCGCTGAAAACGGAGGAGGCGAACGCCCAACGCCAGGGTGATCTGGCGAAGGCCGCGGAAATCCGCTATGGCAAACTGGTGGCGCTGGATCACGAACTGCAGGAAGATCAGAAAAAGCTGGAGGATGTTCAGAAAAATAATCAGATGCTCAAAGAAGAGGTGGATGCCGAAGATGTGGCGGAAGTCGTCGCGAACTGGACGGGCATTCCTTTGGCGCGTATGATGGAAAGTGACGTGCAGAAACTCATTCACATGGATGAGCGGCTCCGGATGCGCGTGATCGGTCAGGACGAAGGCATTGGGGCTGTGTCCGCTGCGCTCAGGCGCGCGCGTTCCGGCCTGCAGGACCCCAATCGTCCCATCGGATCGTTTATTTTTTTGGGGCCGACCGGTATCGGTAAAACGGAACTGGCCCGTGCTCTGGCCGAATTCATGTTTGATAATGAGCAGGCCATGATCCGCATTGATATGTCGGAGTATATGGAAAAGCATTCGGTCGCGCGTTTGATCGGCGCTCCGCCCGGCTATGTCGGTTATGATGAGGGCGGTTATCTCACGGAAGCCGTCCGGCGCAAACCCTATTGTGTCCTGCTTTTTGATGAAATTGAAAAAGCGCATCCGGATGTGTTCAATATTTTACTCCAGATTCTGGATGATGGACGGCTCACCGACGGTCACGGCCGCACCGTGGATTTCAAAAACACCGTGGTAATCATGACCTCTAACGTTGGCAGCCAGTGGATTCAGGATCCGGCTCTTGATGAAGAAGACAAGAAGGCCCGTTCGATGGACGCGTTGCGGGCGACGTTCAAACCGGAATTTTTAAACCGCATAGACGACATGATCATGTTCTCCACCTTGAAATTGGAAGATATTTATAAAATCGTCGATATTCAATTGGGGTTGATTGGTAAGAGACTCAAAGATCGCAAATTGAGCGTCGAATTGACAGATGCGGCTAAGAAATATATAGCCGAGCAGGGCTACAGTCCGGTTTACGGAGCACGGCCGCTTAAACGGGCACTGCAGAAAATCATTTTGGATCCGCTGGCGCTCGATATTCTGGCCGGAAAATTCACAGAAGGAGAGCATATCGTCATTGGCGCATCCAAAGGCGAGATTACTTTTAGTAAAAAAGGTGGAGCCACACTGTAGTAGGGCGAAATCCAGCGAAGGACGGACTGAATGTTAAGGGTGTAGGGGCGGGGTAATCCCGCCCCTTTAAACAGTAAACGAGGGGGACATTGTATGGCAGAAGAGAAGAAAGGCGAAGGATTTGTTGTTAAGGATAAACGTTTTTCAGAATCGTCGGAAACCAAAGAAGAGCAGGCAGCCCAGACCGGACCGAGTGTAAAAGAAAAAGTGGAAGAACCCGCCACTGAACCGTTAGACTATCCACCGGTCAATTTTACAAATTTTGTCATATCGCTCAGCACGTCCGCTTTATTCCAATTCGGTGATTTTCCTGAATATGAGGGGGGCAAAGCCGCAAAGAATCTTCCGGCCGCCAAGCAGACCATTGATATTCTGGATATGCTTAATGAGAAAACCAAAGGAAATCTTGATCAAAATGAAGCCAACTTAATTCAAGGTGTTCTTTATGAACTGAAAATGCGCTATGTCAAAGAAAAAGGCTGACATGCGAAGGGCAGCGCCCGCGAAAATCAACCTTTTTCTGCGTGTTTTGCGGAAGCGTCCAGACGGTTATCACGACCTGGCTTCAGTGATGCAGCAGATATCAATCTATGATGAATTAACCTATTCCCTCCGTCCGGAGGGAATAACGCTTCATTGTCCCGGAACCAGCCTGCCAACTGACGAAAAAAATCTGATTTACCGCGCCGCCCAGGCCATTTTTACTTCTACCGGTTATCAGGGTGGTGTTGAAATTATCCTGAACAAGCACATCCCTTCAGCCGCCGGTTTGGGCGGCGGAAGCTCGGATGCCGCAACAACCTTAATGGCCTTAAATGACCAGTGTTCACTGGGCCTGAAAAAAACTGAACTCATGAAATTAGGAACAAAGCTGGGTGCGGATGTCCCTTTCTTTATTTTTGGGAGTTCGGCTTTTGCGACAGGCATCGGTGAAAAACTTCAAACCCTGCCCAAATTGCCTCAACTTCACATCGTTTTAATCAATCCCGCCTTTTCGCTTTCCACAAAAACGGTTTACGAAAACCTTAATTTAACATTGACAAAGAAAAAAAATAATTATAGCATTCCGCGATTTTACGCACTAGGCGACGTCATTCGGGAATTGCATAATGATTTAGAAGCGGTATCGCTGAAAATGCATCCCGAGTTAAATGATTTCAAGCAATTGCTGATGAAAGGAGGCGCCCTGGGTGCATTGATGTCGGGCAGTGGACCCACGCTTTTTGGCATTTTTGCAGATGAAAAGTCGGCCAAAAAAGCGCGGAACTCTATTTTGAAAAAAGTTTCCGGAGAATGTCTGGTTTTCTTTGCCCAATCACTTTAATAGATGCATTTATGATGTATTTAATTTAATAGAGGGACGATGGGGCGTCGTCAAGCGGTAAGACACAGGACTTTGATTCCTGCATTCGGAGGTTCGATCCCTCCCGCCCCAGCCATAAAAGATTGTGGAGAAGTATTTGAATGTTAGAAAAAATTAGGGTTTTTTCCGGTAACGCCAATATACCGCTTGCGCAAAAAATATGTGAGAAATTGGGTGTGCCACTGGGGAAAGCCAATGTTACCACCTTCAGTGATGGAGAAACACGCGTTGAGATTAATGAAAATGTCCGGGGAATGGATGTTTTCATCATCCAATCCACCTGTACACCGGTGAATATTACATTGATGGAACTGCTCATTATGATCGATGCCATGAAGAGGGCCTCGGCCGACCGGATTACTGCCGTCGTGCCTTATTATGGATACGCCAGGCAAGATCGAAAAGTTGCTCCACGCGCGCCAATTTCGGCAAAATTAGTGGCTGATCTGATTACAACAGCGGGTGCCCAACGCCTTTTATCCATGGATCTACATGCCGGTCAGATTCAGGGTTTCTTCAATATTCCCGTGGATAATATTTTTGCCACGCCGGTTTTGATTGATTACATGAAAAGAAGTTATCAGCATAATCAGGATAATACGGTAGTTGTATCGCCGGATACCGGCGGCGTGGAAAGAGCCCGGGCTTTTGGCAAGAGGCTGGGGGCATCTCTGGCCATTATCGATAAAAGAAGAGAAGGACCTAATGAAGCCCAGGTCATGAATATTATTGGTAATATTAAAGGGAAACGGGTTCTCATCCTGGATGACATGATCGACACGGCGGGAACCGTTGTTCAGGCCGCCAATGCTCTGGCGGAAGCAGGCGCGCTGGAAGTATCGGTCTGCTGTACGCATCCGGTTTTATCGGGTCCGGCTATTGATCGTATTGAAAAATCCAATATTAAAGAAATTATCGTCACAGACACAATTCCGCTTTCCGATCGGGCGGCTAGTTGTAATAGAATAAAAATATTATCGGTTTCCGGCCTTTTATCCGAGGCTGTACGCCGCATATATTATAACGATTCAGTAAGCTCATTATTTATTTAGGAGGAGAGGGGTAAATGGAAATAACTGATTTAGCGGCCCAAGTCCGTAAAGAACAGAAGAAAGGTCCAGCCCGAAGGCTTAGGCAGCAGGGATTTGTGCCGGCTATTTTTTACGGCGGCTCCACGGAAAACATCCAGCTGGCCGTGAAGAGCAGTGACCTGTTAAAACTGCGTAAGGAAAAAAAAGATCACGCCTTTATCAAACTGATCATTGACGACGGTGGAAAGAAGCAGGAGAAACTCTCCCTGATCAAGGAATTGCAGATTCAGCCTTTGACCGGAAAGTTTTTTCACGCAGATTTCTATGAAGTGGACATGAATAAGAAACTCGCGTTTGACGTCACCCTGAAATTTACGGGCAAAGCCATTGGCGTCGAAAACGGTGGAGAACTCCAGCATATCAAACGCGAAGTGAAAGTTTTATGTTTGCCGGCAGATTTGCCCGATCACCTTGATGTGGATATTACAGCCATCGAAATCGGTCATTCCATTAAAGTCAAAGATATCAAGATTCCTGAAGGCCTGACGCATTTGGATCCACCGGATGCCGCTGTTGTGTCGGTCGCCGCTGTCAAGGTTGTGAAGGTTGAAGCCGCTGAAGCAGCGCCGGCAGAAGGACAAGCAGTTGCCGCGGAACCGGCAAAAGAAGAGAAGAAAGAAAAATAAGGTTTAGTCCCGCTTTCCGCGGGATGAGCATCAATTCGCCTTAGTTTGCAGCGAGTTGGTTGATCAAGATTTGGGCGGGAGATCATGCTTCCCTCTGCTTTGGCAAAAATATTTTTTCGGTTTCGAAAAGAGAGGGAGCATATGGCGCATCTGATTATCGGTTTAGGTAATTCGGGCAAACGCTATGAGTCAACCCGGCACAATATTGGGTTTATGGCTCTGGATGCGCTTGCTGCTCAGTTGGAAATAGCATTGAAACAGAAGAGTTTCAATGCGTTGTGGGGCAAAGGAACCATCGCCGGGAACAATGTTCTTCTGGCAGAGCCTCAAACATTTATGAATTTGAGTGGTACTGCGGTAAGGCAGTTGCAGTCGTTCTTTAAGACGGATATCAGCAATCTCATCGTTATTCACGATGATCTCGACTTGCCTTTCGGTGCCGTTCGGCTGAAGGCGGGGGGAGGGACTGCCGGTCATAAAGGGCTGGCATCTATCGAGTCTAACTTGGGAACTTCTGGATTTACACGGGTGAGACTGGGTATTGGCAAACCAGTTGACAAATCCCGAATTGAGGGTTATGTGTTGGAACCTTTTCAGAAGGAAGAGCAAATCGTGTTGCCGGAATTGCTTAAGTGGGCAGCCGATGCAAGCGCTGAAATTATTTTAAACGGTCTGCAGAAAGCAATAAGCAAGTACCAGACAAAAAATATAAATTTTCTAAAGAAGGAGGACTAGTTAATGTTTAGAGAAAAAAGAAGTATTTGGACATTTTTACTGAGCAGTTTGATGTTCCTGCTCATGGCCGGCACGGCTTTTGCCGGTGAAGCAAATATCAAGTTGCCCGATTTATCTCAAATTACCTTTTTGGGCGGATCCCTTTCAGGGATGACGATTCTTAATATCGGGTTGATTATCTGCTTGATCGGAATGGTGTTCGGCATCCTGCAATACGTTCAGACGAAAAATCTGCCCGCGCACAAGGCCATGCTGGATGTGTCTCAGACTATTTGGGAAACCTGCAAGACCTATCTTTTCCAGCAGGGAAAATTTCTCATCGCTTTGTGGGTTTTAATCGCCGTTTGTATGATTTACTATTTCGGCTTTCTGGAGCAGATGCCTGCGTCGAGCGTCTTCATCATCATGATCGCCTCGATTGTCGGTATTCTGGGCTCTTATGCGGTTGCGTGGTTCGGCATTCGCATCAACACAGTGGCCAACTCCCGCGCAGCCTTTTCATCACTGAGCGGTGATCCCCTCAATATCGTGAACATCTGTCTGCGTTCCGGTATGAGCGTAGGCCTTCTGCTGGTCAGCATCGAACTATTCTTCATGATCATCATTCTGGCCTACATTCCTACAAACTTGGCCGGTGCCTGCTTCGTTGGGTTCGCTATTGGTGAATCCCTGGGCGCTTCCGTGCTGCGTATCTGCGGCGGTATCTTCACCAAGATCGCCGACATCGGTTCCGACTTGATGAAAATCGTCTTCCATCTTCCTGAAGATGATCCGAAAAACCCTGGTGTTATCGCCGACTGTACAGGTGACAACGCGGGTGACAGTGTCGGCCCTACGGCAGACGGTTTTGAAACTTACGGCGTGACCGGCGTTGCCCTGATCGTTTTCCTGGCCTTGGCGCTGGCTTCCACCCCGGAAATGGGTGGCAGATTGATCATCTGGATCTTCGCCATGAGAATTCTCATGATTATCACATCGCTTGCTTCTTACTTCATCAACGACGGTATCAGCAAGGCTGCTTTTGCCGGTAAAAAAGAATTCAATTTTGAACATCCGTTGACCAACCTGGTTTGGATCACTTCGATCGTTTCCATTATCGTTACCTTTGTCGCCAGTTACGTTCTGCTGGGCGAGCTGCCCGTGCAGTATGCAGGTCTGTGGTGGGCGCTGTCCATCATCATCAGCTGCGGAACCATCGCTGGCGCGTTGATTCCGGAATTTACCAAAATATTCACCAGCACCTCGTCACGTCACTGCGAAGAAGTTGTTAACGCCTCCAAGCAGGGCGGTGCTTCCTTGAACATTCTTTCCGGGCTGGTTGCCGGTAACTTCTCCGGTTTCTGGCTGGGCATGGTGATCATCGCTTTGATGTTCGTCGCCTATATGGTGTCCACGCACGCAGCTGTTATGGCGATTATGCCCGCAGCCTTTGCCTTTGCCGCGCCCGTGTTTGCTTTCGGTCTGGTGGCTTTCGGCTTCCTGGGCATGGGCCCTGTGACCATCGCTGTGGACAGTTTTGGACCTGTTTCCGACAACGCGCAGTCGATTTACGAACTGTCGATGATTGAATCGCGTTCCGATGCGAAAGATATTGTAAAAAAAGAATATGGCATTTTGCCTGATTTTGAACTGGCCAAGCACTTCCTGGAATCTGCTGACGGTGCAGGCAATACCTTCAAAGCGACAGCCAAGCCCGTGCTGATCGGCACCGCCGTTGTCGGCGCCACCACCATGGTTTTCGGCATCATCATTATGCTCGAAGGTCTCTTCGGAAATGTTGTCGCGAGACTTTCCTTGGTTCAGCCGGAAATCATACTGGGTCTGCTTGCCGGCGGTTGCGTCATTTACTGGTTCACCGGCGCTTCTATTCAGGCGGTTGTTACCGGCTCTTATCAGGCCGTTGTGTTCATTAAGAAGAACATTAAACTGGACAAAAAAGAAGCCTCGATTGAAGATTCGAAAGAAGTCGTCAAGATTTGTACCCAGTATGCTCAAAAGGGTATGATCAACATCTTCATCGTGATCTTCTTCATGACCTTGGCCCTGTCGTTCTTCAACCCCTACTTCTTCATCGGTTACCTGGTCGGCATCGCGTTCTTCGGTCTATTCCAGGCGATCTTCATGGCCAACGCCGGCGGTTGCTGGGATAACGGCAAGAAGATTGTGGAAGTCGACCTCAAGATGAAAAACACCCCGCTGCACGAAGCAGCTGTCGTGGGTGACACCGTCGGCGATCCCTTCAAAGATACGTCCTCTGTTTCTTTGAACCCGATCATCAAATTCACGACCCTGTTTGGTCTGTTGGCTGTCGAAATCGCCGTCAACATGCCGAACAAGAATTTGAAACTTGGTCTGGCCTGTTTATTCCTGCTAATCGCTCTGATTTTCGTGTATCGTTCTTTCTACAGCATGAGAATTTCCAGCGAAAAACTGAGTGAATAAGCAGTCTAACCTTTAACGTCAAAAGGCGCTCCCGAAACGGAGCGCCTTTTTTTATGGTGCGCCCGGCAGGGCGCACCAACCTGGTAGTGCAAGTCCAGTGTTGTTTATAAAATTAATATTTCCGTATCTTCTTCATATGATCAATACGTTTTTGAATGAGCGCAGCCGTGCCGATGTCTTCGCGGTAGGCCACGGGGCCTTTAACGGCTTTGACGCCTGCCTCGGCGATCTTGCGAGCCTCTTCCAGATTGTCGGCAATGCCGACAATGCCGATGGCGCGTGAGGAACTCAAATACAGACCATCTTCTTTCTTATCGACGGAGGAATAGTAAAGTCTGGCCTTTCCCACGTTGCCCACTTCAATCTTGTCGCGTGACGAGGCAGCGTCGGGATGATCGGCGGGGAGACCGTAGCCTTTGGGTACAACGTATTTGCAGACGGTAGCCTTTGGTTCAAATTCGATTTTTAACTGATCCAATGTGCCGGCGATGATGTGCCGGCATATTTCGACAAAATCCGTTTTCAAAAGCGGCAGGATATTCATGGCCTCGGGGTCGCCGAAGCGCGCGTTATATTCCAGAAGCTTTGCGCCGTTTTTGGTGGCGATGAATCCGCCGTACATGACGCCCTTGTAGGGGTTGCCTGTTTCTTTCCAAAGCGCCGCTGCGACTTGCCTTGTGATTTCCAGACCCTCCTCAACATCCTGAGGTTTTAAAAAAGGCATGCTGTGATCAGGCAGGGAATAAGAGCCCATACCGCCGGTATTGGGGCCGCGGTCGCCATCAAATCGGCGTTTATGATCCTGCACAAGCGGTGTGGCCACAACCGTTTTTCCGTCACACAGACATTGCAGTGAAAATTCCTCGCCGTCGAATTTTTCCTCAACAATCAAGGATGAGCTTTCCTTTAAAATCTGCTGGCACAATTTCAGTGCTTCATCCTCTGTGACGAAATGATCGCCCTGAACCAGCACGCCTTTGCCGCCGGTCAGTCCATCCGGCTTGAGAACGATGCCTTCTAGTTTGTTCAGGAAAGCTTCTACACCATCCATGCTGGTAAATACATTGAATTGCGGATTGCCGGGAATATGATACTTGTTTACCAGATTTCGGGTGAACGATTTGGAGGTTTCCAGGCGAGCCAGACTTTTATTCGGACCGACGGCCGGAATGCCGCAGGCGGTCAGCGCATCGACGACGCCGTTGTTTAGCGGATCTTCCGGGCCGATCACGGCGAACTCTATTTTGTTCTCCGTTGCAAAGCCGGTAATCGCCGCCAGGTCTGAATAACCGCCGAGTTTGATTTTCTCTGAGAGGGATGCGATCCCCGGGTTATTGGCTTTCATAAACGAAAACAGGCGCGGATTGTGCTGGGATCGTGAAATGGCTTCGGCCATCGCGTGTTCTCGTGCGCCGTTTCCGACAAGTAATATGTTGGGCATGGTCAATCTCCTGCATTAGTTTTATGTCATCACGGCTGTCTCAATAACGGAAAATAATGTTTTAGTCAAATGGAAGGAGCGGCATGCCGCATTGCTGTCCCGGAAACACTGTATCTTTTTTTCATGTAATCTGATAAATTGATTGGTATCAAGAATAACAATGAGGTTTAACAGATTGGTTCCGAGTTTTGATATTATCATTCTACTGATCCTTTTTTTGTTTTCCGGTTTTTTTTCAGCGGCGGAGGCGGCGCTGCTTTCGCTTTCGGATTTGCATCTGCATAAGATGAAGTCGGACAACTATCCCTTTTTGAATTCCGTGGTGAAATTGCTGGAAAATCCAAGGCGCCTGCTCATTACGGTGGTTACCAGCAATGAGGCCGTCAATATTAGTATCTCCATTCTGGCGGCTTCTCTGTTTATCAGTTTGTTCGGCGTCAATGGTCAGTGGATTTCCATCATCGTGACATCGATTGTGCTATTTCTGGCCGGTGAGGCCATCCCAAAAACGTTTGGCATTACTTATCCCATGCAGGTTTCGTCGGCTGTATCGCCGCTGTTGCTGATTATTTCCCGGCTGGAATTCCCGATCGTCGCCGCGCTGGAAAAAACGCCCGGTTTGATTTTAAAACGGCTGGATAAGCGAAAGACAAGGGATACGGATGTTTTAATGGAGGACGAATTCAAACACCTGATTGATGCCGGAAGCCGGGAAGGCGTTGTGGATGAATCGCAGAAAGAACTCATCAAAACAATCTTTGAATCGGGCGACCGGCCGGTAACGGATATCATGATCCCCCGCGTGGAAATGTTTTGTCTCTCTTCCGATATGAAGGCTTCGGACATTGTCCGGGAGGTTGTTCGCGGCCGGTACGAGCGAGTGCCCATTTATCGAGATGACCGCGACAACATCATCGGTATCCTCTTTGCCCGCGATTTACTCAATGACGCCTTGCGCGCGCAGGCTGCGGTCTCTGTCGAGAAACTACTGGCCAAACCCTATTTTGTTCCGGAAGGCAAAACCATTAACGGTCTGCTTCATGATTTTCAGGAAAAATCGATCCAGATCGCTATCGTGGTGGATGAATACGGAGGCGTATCCGGTCTGGTGACGCTGGAAGATATTCTGGAGCATTTGTTTGAAGAGGCCTATGGCGATGATGAACCGGCAAGTTGCGGGTGCGATATTCTGGATGAGCACACCATGATTGTGCCCGGCAATATGGAGATGGAGCAGCTAAGCGACTTGCTGCAAACCTCTCTGCCGCAGGATGAATTCGATACGATCGGCGGCTTTGTTCTGCATTTATTCGGAAAGATGCCAGAGCGTGGTGAAATCATCCATTTTGAAAACTATTCTTTCCGCATTGAGAGCATCGGTAAAACAAGAATACTCAAAATCCGGATTGAAAAAGAAAAAGAGACGGTGACTGAAGCATGAGCCTTTATCTGATTATTGCCGTCATATTGATTTGCCTGATTCTGGAGGCCCTATATTCCGGAGGAGAGGTTGCTTTATTTTCCGCCGACATCAATAAAATAAAATATTACGCACGGCGGGGATCGCGAGCGGCCATGCAGGCCGTCAAATTAAAGGAACATCCCGAATGGTTTATTTCCACCGCGCTCATCGGCACGAATCTGGCGATTATTGTCGCCTCCACACTGGCCACGGGTCTTTTGATTCAATATTTCGGCGCGAAACACGGCGAGCAAATCGCTTTTTTGATTATGCTACCGACCTTGTTTGTCATCATTATCATCCGCAGCATCTTCCAGCACTATCCGGAGTTGATGGCGATTAAGGTAGCCCATTTTATCCGTTTTTCATCGCTTGTCTTTTATCCGTTGACTTATTTTATTGCGGCGATATCAAGAGGTGCGGTCAATATTTCCTTTGACCAAAAAGTGAAGCAGCCCTCCTACATCACCAAAGAAGGTTTAAAATATATTTTAGGCGAAAAGACACAGGGCAGCGACATTTTGACAACAGAAAAGGAGATGGTCAGTCGTGTTTTTGGTTTTTCCGCACTCACGGCGGAAAAGATCATGGTGCCTATCTCCGCTTTGACGGCCTTGCCGCAAACGATGAAGATCGAAGAAGCGGCCCGCGTTGTCGCGGCCAAAAAATATATGCGCATTCCCGTCTATTCGGATACGGTTTACAATATTGTCGGTATTTTGCATTATTTTGATCTTCTGGATATGTTATTGAAGCAACAGCAAACGCCGGCGGAGGCTTCCAGCGCGGCTACGGTGGCCGGCTGCATGCGGACGGATGTTTTTTATGTTCCGGAAACGAAAAAGGCCGGGCCGCTTTTGATGGATATGCAAAGAAAACGCGAGCACATGGGGGTGGTTGTTGATGAATACGGTGGCGCGGTCGGTATTGTCACCATGGAGGATATCGGAGAGGAAATTGTCGGAAGCATCGATGAGGAATATAACAAGGGCGAGAAACTTTATAAAAAGATGGCGCCTGGCCGGTATTTGATCAATGGCCGGATGAAAATTGATGATATGAATCAAATCTTATTGACAAAGCTGCCTGAAGGAAACTATGAAACTCTTGGAGGTTTTCTGATACAGCAGGCGGGAAGGATTCCCCTCAGTCGGGAAAAGCTTGAATTCGACGGCATAATCTTTATTATAGAAAATGCCGATCAGAAATCCATCAAGGAAGTTCTGGTCCTTTTCCCACCGCAGGTTGAGAGACCGCCAACACAAATGGTGTGAGGTGAAAGTAATTGGTAAAAAATATAGAATTCTGTGCGCTCATTTTAGCGGCGGGGAAGGGCACCCGCATGAAATCGGACATGGCCAAAGTGCTTCATGTCCTCAACGGCAAGCCGCTCTTATATTATTCATTAGAAGCGGCGCGCAAGTCGGGAGTGCAAAAAATTGTTGTCATTATCGGCCATCAATCGGACAAGGTACGGGAAGCATTTCCCGATTTGGATTTGGTCTTTGTGGAACAAATGCCGCAACTGGGAACAGGCCACGCTGTCATGCAGGCCAAGGATGCTCTTTGCGACTACAAAGGTTTGACGGTTATTCTCTGTGGTGATGTGCCGCTTCTGAAGCCGGAAACGATTCAGTCGCTGATCAGACATCATGAAGACGCACAGGCCTTGGTGACCGTACTGACCACCGAGCCGCCCGGACCCCATGCCTACGGCCGCATTGTGAAAAATAATCAAGGCGACATCCTGAAAATTGTTGAGCACAAAGACGCAACCGAAACTGAAAGAGAAATCCTGGAAATCAATACGGGTATTTATTGCGTTGATACGCCGTTTTTATTTGCCGCGCTGGCTCAGGTTAAAAACGATAATCAGCAAAAAGAATATTATCTGACCGATATCGTGGAAATCGCCCGACGGGAGCACAGGAAGGTTCATGCTTTTTTGACAACGGATTATGTTGAAGTGATGGGGATCAATACTCTGGAGGAATTGCGAAAAGCGGGTGAGTATCTTCGGAAGTCAACACCCAGTCAGGTTTGATTTGTGTCTGATGTGATCCATTTCCTTCAGGATAAAGCGCTGCTCGCGCCGCTGGCGGGTATTACCAATTTGCCGTTTCGGCTGATTGCCCGTGAGTTAGGCTGTGAACTGTGCTTCACCGAGATGATCAGCGCGAACGGCCTGATTCGCGAATCAGTAAAAACAAACGAATATTTAAGAACGTGTCCAGAGGATCAACCGCTGGGTGTTCAGTTATTTGGGGCTGATCCCCATATTATGGCGCAGGCGGCGGCTATTGTTGCAGGATGCCATCCGGACTTCATCGACATTAATATGGGCTGCCCGGTCAGAAAAGTCGTCAAAACTGGTTCCGGCGCCATGCTGATGAAAGACCCCATCCTTGCCGGTCGTATCATTGCAGCTGTGGTCAAATCGGTAAATGTGCCCGTTACGGTCAAGATCCGTTCCGGGTGGAGCCGTAGTTCCATCAATGCCGGGGAAATGGCCAGGATTGCTGAGGATGCAGGCGCTGCGGCGATTATTGTTCATGGCCGGACGGCCGATCAGGGGTTTTCCGGTCATGCCGATTGGGGTGTCATTGCGCAGGTCAAAAGCGCAGTTAAAATTCCGGTCATCGGCAACGGTGACATCTGGCAACCCGAGGATGCTTTCAAAATGCGCACCCAAACCGGTTGCGACGCGGTGATGGTGGGCCGGGGTGCCCTCGGTAATCCATGGATATTCCGGGGAATTAATCAATTATCTTCGGGTTTTCCGGCCAATTGCCATCCTTCCCTGCCCGAGCGGCATACTATCATTAAAAAACACTGGGAAATGGAAACGCATTATTGCGGCAGGCGAATTGCCAACCGGTCTTTCCGCAAACATTTACTCTGGTATACCAAGGGATTGGCAGGTTCAGGCCGGTTCAGGGAAATCGTGGGAAAGATGACGGACAGCGATGCGATGTTGTCGGAATTGGACAGGTATTTTCAATCGCTTGCAGAATCGCAAACCAAAATAATGACTTGACATTCCAGGAATGAATTGGCATAAATAAAGACGAATTTAAAGCAGTGTCATTGGCGGTACATTCTGCAAAAAGGGTTGAATCAAACATGGAAATCGTTAAATTTACAGAGCTTGAAGATAAAATTAAGCATATTGTCAGTGAACAGGTTTTTTTAAAAAAACAGATTTTAATATCGGAGGAAGCGCTAAAAAATAAAGAATTGGAGATAGAACAGTTACAAAGCAAAGTTAGGGTATTAGATGAGGAAAGGAACAGCGTACGCGCGAGGGTGGATTCACTGCTTGATTTACTTGCAGATATAGAAGTGGTAAAATAATCTTCCAGGGCGTTGAATTTGAAAAAGCGTTATGACATTAAAGTTTTAGGACAGGAACTTGCGGTTTTGAGTGATGCGGAAGATGAACAGGTGGCTAAGGTTGTCCGGTTTGTCAATGAAAAAATGGAAGATATTGTCCGATCCAGTGATGAACTCCGTATATTGGATGTGGCTATCCTGGCAGCTTTGAACATTACAGAAGATTTTTTGAAATTAAAGGGAGTTAATCAGGATCTGTGCGAACAGCTTACGCATCGGTCTGAAAAATTAATTCAACTTATTGAAAACGCAAGTTAATTTAAATATTTTACCCCTGCGATGTGCGTGATTGTCATTTGTTTTTGAGCCAACACTTTGAACCTGGGGCCTATACTTGTTTGCGGTGAGCATGTCCGCCTTTCCCGCTGGTCGGGTGGCAGAAAGCCTGAAACAAACAACACCGGGCGCCCACTTTTTAAAAGGTTCAAAATCGTGATTAACACGGCATAGGCGGGGATTTTTATTGATCCTGCCCTCCTTTTCTCTATCGATATACATTTAACAATTATAATGAGCCATGAATCCTTCGGCAAAGTTGCCGATCAGTGCTTGCCGGAAGGTTTAAATATAATCCTGTTGAAGCTTTCTGTCTGATTATTCTGGCAAAAGCAGTTCATTAAGGCAGTTTATTCAATGGGATAAAAGAGGAGGAGATCATCATGTTAAACGGCGGTTTGTTTGTCCTGTTTATAATAGTGGCAGTTTTGGCGGGTGCGGTTGTCGGTTATGTTCTGAAACAAATATTCACGGCAAAAAAAATCAAGGCCTCGGAAAGTCTGGCGGCGCGTATTGTTGAGGAGTCCAAGAAGGAAGCCGAAACGATCAAAAAAGAAGCTATTTTGCAGGCTAAGGAAAATCTGCTGAAAATGAAGGCGGATTTTGACCGGGAAACTAAAGACGTAAAAAGTGATCTGGAAGGACTGGAAAAGCGTATTCGGACTAAAGAAGAAAATCTGGATAAGCGCATCGACACATTGTCGCAAAAAGAATCAAATATCGAAGGGCGTGACAAAACTTTAAGCCAAAAAGAGAATGCCCTGGAGGAAAAACATCGACGTTTGGATGCGTTGGTGGAAGAGCAAAAAGAAAAATTAGAGAAAATTGCCGGCATAACGCCCGAAGAAGCGAAAAACATCCTCATCCAGTCGATGGAGACAGAAGCCAAGCGTGATGCGGCGGCGATTGTCCGTAAAATTGAAGAGGAAGCCAAGCTCACGGGGGATCGGAAAGCCCGGGAAATTATCGCTTATTCCATTCAAAGATACGCGGGAGATTATGTCGCGGAACATACGGTCTCCGTCGTTAATCTGCCCAGCGAAGAAATGAAAGGACGCATCATCGGGCGCGAAGGCCGCAACATACGGGCGATTGAAGCAGCCACCGGCATCGACCTGATTGTTGATGATACGCCCGAAGCAGTGGTCCTTTCCAGCTTTGATCCGATTCGCCGAGAAGTGGCCAGGATTTCACTGGAACGGCTCATTCAGGATGGACGCATTCATCCCGGCCGGATTGAGGAGATTGTCAAAAAAGTTCGGACGGAAGTGGAGCAGATTATCCGTGAAACCGGCGAGAAAGCGTCTTTCGACTGTGGTGTTCACGACATCCATCCCGAAATCATCAACATGCTGGGCGCGCTGAAATACCGCACCAGTTATTCACAAAATGTTCTGCAACATTCCATTGACGTGGCTTATCTGACAGGATTAATGGCCGCTGAGCTGAAAATGAACATCAAGGAAGCCAAGCGCGCGGGACTGCTGCACGACATCGGCAAAGCAGTTGATCATAAGATTGAAGGAACGCACGCCGCTATCGGCGCCGACTTCGCCAAGCGCTTCGGCGAGAATCCACGCATTGTTCAGGCGATCGCCACGCACCACGACGACGGGCGTAACAACACGCTTCTGGGCGTGCTTGTACAGGCCGCGGATACATTATCCGCAGCCCGACCCGGCGCGCGCCGCGAAATGCTGGAAACCTATGTCAAGCGCCTGGAGGAACTTGAAAAAATTGCTCATTCCTTCAACGGCGTTGATAAGTGCTTTGCGATTCAGGCGGGGCGCGAAATACGCATTATGGTGGAAAATGAGAAGATTTCCGATAATGATACCGTGATGCTGTGCAACGATATCATCAAGAAAATCGAAAGCGAGCTGTCGTACCCGGGGCAGATCAAGGTAACGGTCATTCGGGAAACCCGCGTGTCTAATTTTGCCAAATAGACGTGCACACAGAGCGAGTGAAAAATGAAAATTCTTTTTATTGGCGATATCGTGGGCAAGCCCGGACGCAGGGCGATTAAAGAGTTGTTGCCGTCGCTTGTTGCCGGCCATGCCGTCGATCTGGTGATCGCCAATTGTGAAAATGCCGCGGCCGGTTTCGGCATCACCCGCGATATTGTTGAAGAACTGTATGATGCACACATCGATATTCTGACGTCCGGCAATCATATCTGGGATAAAAAAGAAGTCCTGGAGTTTATGGGAGATTACGAAACACTCCTGCGTCCCGCCAATTATCCGAGTACTGTGTTGGGCAAAGGCTCGGTGTTAATGCCGACCGCCGCAGGTGATTATGTCGGCGTGCTTAACCTGGCCGGAAGAATTTTCATGACGCCGATTGACTGCCCGTTTGTCGCGGCAAAAAAAGAAATTGCCCGGCTTAAAACAAAGACCAATGTCATCATCGTCGATATACACGCGGAAGCGACATCGGAAAAGAAAGCATTGGGCTGGTATCTTGATGGTGAGGTTTCTGCGGTATTGGGCACGCACACGCATGTGCAGACGGCGGATGACGAAGTTCTGCCTGGTGGAACCGCTTACATCAGTGACGTGGGGATGACCGGACCGTTTGATTCGGTTATCGGCATAAAAAAAGACACCATTATCGAAAGGTTTCTCACACAGATTCCCAATAAGTTTGACGTGGCCAAAGGCGATGTGCGTCTGCAGGGAGTCATCATGGATATTGATGCGCAAAGCGGCAAGGCCAATGCTATCGAGAGGATAAGTGTTAAATTAAAAGAACCACGGGAGTAATACCCAAGGTAAGCCTTGGGTATTACTCCCTCCGCTTTGCGGGATAAGTTCAACTAGCCAATGCCGTTTCGCTTTGCTTACGTCATTGGAGTTTCACTAATAAATGGAGGCAATGGGGGATGAAAAGCGCTTATGAGATTTTAAAGGAAAGAGGTTTTGTCGAACAGATCACCGACGAAGCCTTGATTACAGAGCTTTTCGCAAAAGGACCCGTGACCTGTTACATCGGCTTTGATCCCACCGCTACCAGCCTGCATATAGGTAGTCTGGTGCCTATTATGGCGCTTGCGCATATGCAGCAAGGCGGCCATCGCCCAATTGCACTGGTTGGCGGCGGCACAGGTCTGATTGGTGATCCCAGCGGCAAGACGGAAATGCGTCAGGTTCTCACCCGCGAGCAAATTGATTACAATGCACAGTGCCTGGGTAAACAGCTCTCCCGGTATCTCGATTTTTCCGAAGGTCGTGCGCTGCTTTTAAACAATGCCGACTGGCTGACCAAAATCAACTACATTGAATTCCTGCGCGATATCGGACGGCATTTCAGCGTCAACAAGATGCTGGCGGCGGAAAGCTATAAAATCCGCCTGGAAAAAGGGCTCAACTTTATCGAGTTCAACTATATGCTTTTGCAGGGATATGATTTCTTGCATTTGTTCCAGCATTACGGCTGTGCCCTGCAAATGGGCGGCAACGACCAGTGGGGAAACATGCTGGCCGGTACGGAGCTCATCCGAAAAGTTGAAGCCAAAGACGCGCAGGCCGTCACCTTTCCTCTGATTACCACATCGCTGGGGCAAAAGATGGGCAAAACGGAAAAAGGCACCGTCTGGCTGGATGGCACTCTGACCACACCGTACGAGTACTATCAGTACTGGATCAACTGTGACGATGCCGATGTGGAGAGGTTTCTCAAACTCTTTACGTATCTGCCTCTTGAAGAAATTGCTATTGTTAAAGCACTGGCCGATGCGAGGCTGAACATGGCCAAGGCCGTCCTTGCCTATGAGGCGACCAAAGTCACACACGGAACGGATGCCGCGAAAGCCGCGTGGCGTGCCTCGCTGGAGGCTTTCCATTTGCGCCCGGTCGATGCCGGTTTGTTTCCCGCAAGTGACATTCCGCGCGAAGCGCCACAGGCCGATACGTCTGCTATTCCCCGGTATGCGGTTTCCCGTAAGGATCTGGAAGCGGGAGTCTTTATTACGTCCGCCTGTGCCAAAGCAGGGCTTACGCAATCCTTGTCGGAAGCCAAACGTCTCATCGAGCAGGGCGGTATTTACATCAATGATCGTCAGGTGAAATCCGTGGATGAAAAACTATCACCCGATGATTTTGCCGGTGGAAATGAACTGCGCGTCCGCAAAGGGAAGAAGAAGTATCTGATTATTGAAATAAAAGAAACGTAGAGTTTTAAGATTTAAGTTTTAAGCATTAAGTGGCATTTAAACCGATTGGTGTGTCTGACTCCTTGAGAAAACATGTAGGGGCAAATCACCTGAAGGTGACATAGTAATTATTTGCCCCTACTACAATAAACAATATTGACTTAGATTAACATACAAAAAAAGGGCTTCTGTTTAGAGAAGCCCGAAAATTGTGGTGGGCCGTGAGGGGATGGGGAGCGTGATCATTGCAGATCAACCCTATCTCAGACAGGGTTGATCTGCTGTTTAAAACAAATCCGTGACGCATAATGATGGGCCACGTTGATTTTAGGTGCTATTCGCCCCAGTCATTCTTTCCCTTACAACGATCCAGCTTCTGGTCCATCCAGGGGAGAACCTTGGCAGCCGGGAGCACAGCCGTCGGGCCCCAACTGGAACATCCTTTGTACCAGTAGTACGGAGGAATGTTGAAGGAAACTTTCTGCTGCTCCCATGGTACGAATTCGGCAACGGCAAGATCCTGAACGAGCTTGTGATCGCAGGCTCTCATCTTCACTTTCTTCCCATTGACGAATTGATAGGTGTCATTTTCCCACACGGCAATGATCTTTTCCGGGTCTGTGCTCTTCGCCCGTTCTATAACGCTCAGCAGCCAGTAGGTAACCCCCGTCCACGAGCCCCAATTGCCTCCGTAAACTTCAAAAGTCCGGCTGTTGTATGGTGGCGTCTTCCATTTGTTTTTCCACTGGTCATTCCAGGCCTTGTACATTTTAATGTATCCAGGCGACTGAAATTGTGGATTCGCCGTCAACCAGGTGCTGAGATTGGTCAATCCGTTCGTTCCCTCGACACCAACTTCGTGAAGGGCATTAGGCTCGTCCATATAGATGTTAGCAACGGGCAGCATGATCTTCATCTGCCGGGCCTGTTTGAGAAGATTCCCCGCATCGGGCAGCCAGTCGCCAGTGTAGATGACTTCGGCGCCGGAGGCCTTGATCTTCTCCAGATAAGGGGCGTAATCCGTGAGGAAGAGCTTATGGAAATCTTCGCCAACGATCTCAGCCTCGGGATAGTATTCCTTC
>JAUYFM010000025.1 GCA_030690945.1 Smithellaceae bacterium
CAATTTTACAGGTTTTGAGTATCTCGCTATTTGAAAGAGCATCCATGTTTCAGCTACTTACATTTTATGATTACATAAGTGACATGGATAAAAACAGTAACCAGTTGAACTTATTCACAGATTATTCCGGACAGTAGTGACATATTGTAATTAAACGACAAAATCCAATGTTTCACTCAAAGCATTATGTCCTTGGGCATATTATAGGTAATATTTGTTTCGAACATGGTAATTTTTATTACTTTTCTCCTTTAATATTAACAAGCCCATTGGTTATTATTACTTCTACATCGGCAGCAAATTTATCATCGTCGTCCAGTCTGGGCATTGTTTGCAGGAAGATTTTCAATTCCTTCAAGGTTCGCGTGCCGACAGCTTTTTCCGCCAGACCAATTGTTGCCGCCGGTTTTCCACATCTCATGATCATAGAGAATTCTCCTTATATCCTGCCTTCGACACTTTCCAAGCAAATAATGAATAATATCATGTTAGTCTAACTTTTACCTTCTTTTCCTTGCATTATCTGTATTCGCTCGCTTGTTCAGACACCCGATGTTTCCAATAATGATAAACTCGTGAAAAGTCACAAATCACCCTTCGACAAGCTCAGGGCGAACGGTGGTCAGGTTAAAATTATTGACTTTATTCCGTTCGTGGTGAGCCTGTCGAACCACAAAAAAGACTTTTTATACCAAGTCGCATTCAAAGGATAACGAACCAACGTAGTCCGAACCTTTAGGTTCGCGTGTTCAACGGGTCTAAAGACCCGAACTACTGTTAACATTTGAATGCAACTTGGTATTACGAAGTCGTCAATAATCAGGGGCGCGATGAAGATGCATCACGATAAACATCGTTGGCAGGCCTGCCCTGGAGTTTACCTTCCTTGTATTCCTGATAACGCCTTTCGGCTTCCTGAAACCATAACTCTTCCGCTTCGGCATCGTCGTAATTATCGAGACTTTTTATTAAGTCCATCGCCAGTCGCGCACGCTCCTGAGCGGGCAGGGTCAAAGCAGCTTCTTCTATCTTTCCCAAATTGGCACTCATAATCAGACTCCTTTTGCAACACAAGAATAACCTTAACATGCCAAAATATCAATAGGAATCTGTTCATCTATAATCCAAATATTTCCCTGGCCTTTTCATCACGTCATACCATCTTTAATCATTGTACTTTAGATGCTCCCGTGTGGCATTTACCCTTTGATATTGACCCCATCGCCCTTTCGTGCTAGGTAGCCGCTTGTAAATTTGAAGATACGGGTCCGTTGGATAGGTCTGTGCTTCTTTTTGGCAACCACTTAAGGAGGACATTGTGACTTTTCAGGAATTAATATTTGCTCTCGAACAATACTGGCACTCTCAAGGCTGCGTCATCCAGCAGCCCTATGATATGGAAGTCGGCGCGGGAACGTTTCATCCCGCCACCTGCCTGCGCGCACTGGGGCCCGAACCGTGGAACGTGGCCTATGTTCAACCATCGAGGCGTCCCACCGACGGTCGTTATGGTGAAAATCCCAACCGCCTGCAGCACTATTATCAGTACCAGGTCATCATGAAACCCTCCCCTAAGAATATCCAGGAACTCTACCTCAATTCACTCAAAAGTTTCGGCATTGATCCGCTCGAACACGACATCCGTTTTGTGGAGGACGACTGGGAATCGCCAACGCTGGGCGCCTGGGGGCTGGGTTGGGAAGTCTGGCTCGACGGCATGGAAATCTCGCAGTTCACCTATTTTCAGCAGGTGGGCGGTTTCGATCTGCATCCGGTATGCGCCGAGCTGACGTACGGCACGGAACGCATTGCCATGTACATTCAGGGCATCAACAACGTTTATGATTTGCAGTGGACAGACAAAGTCAAATACGGCGACGTGCATCATAAAGGCGAAGTGGAGTTTTCCACCTACAATTTTGAAGTGGCGGATATTCCCATGCTGCGCAAGCTCTTTGATATGTATGAAGAGGAAGCCCTGCGCATTGCCGAAAAAAAACTGGCGCTGCCCGCCTATGATTACTGCCTGAAATGTTCCCACACCTTCAATCTGCTCAACGCCCGCGGCGCGATCAGCGTGGCTGAACGAACCAGTTACATCGGCCGGGTCAGAAATCTGGCGCGCCTGAGCGCCGAACTTTACCTCAAGCAACGCGAAGAAATGGGGTATCCCCTTTTAAAGAACAACTAGAAGATCTGGAGACAAAATGAGTAACGAACTGCTTTTTGAAATTGGCACCGAAGAAATTCCCGCCGCGTTTTTGTCCAAGGCCGTCGGTGATATGGAAGAGATCATCCGCAAATCCTTAACGGAAAAACGTATTGGCTTTACCGGAATCAAGTGTCTGGCCACACCGCGCCGTTTGGTTCTTTATATTGAGGACATTTTGCAAAAACAGGAAGACCAGACGATCGAAAAGCTGGGGCCGGCCAAAAAGGCCGCCTTCGATGAAAACGGCCAACCGACAAAAGCCGCGCTGGGATTTGCCAGAGGGCAAGGAATGGAAGTCTCCCAGTTGGAAACCATCGTCACTGAAAAAGGCGAATATCTGGGCGCCAGCAAAACCATTGCCGGCCAGCCGACGGTAACATTGTTGCCCGAAATTCTGACCAGTTTTCTTCTGACGATACCCTTTCGGAAATCCATGCGCTGGGGCAACCATGATTTGCGCTTTGCCCGTCCGGTGCATTGGATCCTGGCGCTCTATGGCGGAAAAGTTGTTCCCCTGAAGATTGAAGATATTGAAAGCGGCAATATATCCTATGGTCATCGCTTCATGAGCCCGGCTCCTTTCGCCGTATCCGGCTTTGCAGATTATCTGATCAAGACCAGAGAAAATTTTGTCATCGCCGATCCCGAGGAAAGAAAGAAATTCATTCTGGAAGAAGCCCAAAAGGCGGCTTCCGAGGTTGGCGGAAAACTTTTTTATACGGAAGACCTGCTGGAGACTGTCAGCTTCATTGTGGAATATCCCGTGATTGTGCGCGGCGGATTCGATGAAGCCTATTTAAAAATTCCCAAAGAAGTTCTGACAACCACGATGATCTCTCACCAGAAATATTTCCCCGTCGTTAACACCGAAGGAAAACTTCTGCCTTACTTCATCGCGGTGAGCAACACTAAGGCCCGCGACATCGCCGTGGTGGCCAGTGGTAACGAAAGAGTATTGCGGGCTCGCCTGGCCGATGCTTCGTTTTTCTTTGAGGAAGACAAGAAAGTTCCCCTGGAAGATCGGGTGGAGTCTCTTAAAAAAGTCGTTTTTCACACACTTTTGGGGACATCGCATAAGAAAGTAATGCGCTTCCGCAAGCTGGCAATCAAGATTGCCGCCCATGTGAAACCGTCCGTCAAGAAAAACGTTGACCGCGCGGCGCTTCTGGCCAAGGCTGATCTGGAATCGCTCATGGTGGGTGAATTTTCGGAACTCCAGGGCATCATGGGACGCGAATATGCGCTTTTAGCCGGCGAAAAACCGGAGATCGCCAATGCCATCTATGAACATTATTTACCGATTGTCGCCGGCGGTGATCTGCCCCAAACGGATGAAGGCGCCATTGTCGCCATTGCCGATAAAATAGATACCATTGTCGGCTTCTTCGCGGTGGGCATACCGCCGACAGGCACGGCCGATCCCTACGCTTTACGCCGTCAGGCGCTGGGTGTCATTAATATCATTTTGGACCGGCGTTATGCTTTGAGCCTGAATTTTCTGATCGATGAGAGTCTGGCGTCACTGAAAGACGTTTTGAAAAAACCGGCTGACGACATCAAAAAAGACGTTCTGGAGTTCTTTAAGGGACGTTTGCAAAATCAGCTGATCGCCCAGGGTTATGCTTACGATACAGTGGACGCGGTTCTTTCCACAGATATTGACGACCTTGTCCCGGTTATCGGAAAAATTCAAGCCCTCCAGGCTTTTAGGCTTAATCCGGAATTTGAACCCATCTCAGTCGCTTTCAAACGAGTTGATAATATTTTAAAAGATTTTCGCGAAGCCCAGGTTGATGTCAATCTGCTTTCCCATGATGCGGAAATTAAATTATTTTCGTCATTGGAAAACATTAGATTGCGTGTAGAAAAAGGCATTGCTGAAAAAGATTTCAACACCGCATTGAACAAACTTGCCGCCCTGCGCCCTCCTGTGGATGCTTTTTTTGAGCATGTCATGGTTATGGATAAAGATGAAAAAGTCCGTTTCAACCGTTTATCGCTTTTGTCTGAAATATCAGCGCTGTTCCACAAAATAGCCGATTTTTCAAAAATTGTGACCGCCGGCTGATCAACGGGCATTCCGGCATGATAGGTTTTAATTTTAACGCACATGACTTGAGAGCTTTGCACAACCACTCTAGTGTCCTGTCAACGATACTCTGTCATTTCGAAGGAGTCATAACGACTGAGAAATCTTAGATTTCTCCCTGCGGTCGAAATGACATTTCTTGATTGACGAGACACTAATCGTCTTACCGGCGAAAGCCGGTATCCAGGAAGCCCTTGATAATACTGGATTCCGTGTCGCGCTTCGCTTGCACGGAATGACAAAATTGTTAGTTTTATGTAGCTGTGCAAAGGTCTCGACTTGATAATCGGTTTCATTGACATTCATTGAAGTGCTTGTTAAGATTATATTAGTTTTCGGCTTAGAAAAAAAAATGGAGAAATTGCCGGATGAGTTTCAAGTTTAAACCCGATCCACTAGACAGCACGGATGAAAAGCTGCGAATACGTAAAAACCTTCAGGATATTACCAATCGTATCCATGCAGCGAAGAATACTACGCAAATACTGATTGACTTAAAAGACGGCATTTTGAATTTATTTAACGCTTACTCCATCACGATTTACGTCGTCGATAAGCTTCGTAATGAAATCTATTCCATGTTTCTGGCAGGCTCGCAGCTTAAGGAAATTCGCGTCCCGATCAGTAATCAAAGCATCGCCGGATATGTGGCCAATACAGGCAATATTATGAATATCAGCGATGCATACAATCAGACAGAACTCAAGGCCATTGACTCTGGACTGAAATTTGATTCCCGTTGGGATGAAAAATCCGGATTCAGGTCCAAGCAAATTCTTGCCGCCCCGATCTTTTATGAAGATCAGCTCATGGGTGTTATCCAAATTCTCAACAGAAAAAAAAGCGACAGCAAATTTACTGAAGAAGAGGTTGGGCTGGCGGTAGAAATCGCCGAAGTTTTGGGCGTTGCCTTTTATAATCAGCAGCGATTCTCGCATCGCCGTAAAACACGCTTCGATTTTCTGATCACCCGTGATTTAATCAACGATAAGGAAATGGAAGAAGCTTGGGCGGGAGCGCACGAGCATAAAGAATCTATTGAACAGCACCTGATGCGCAAGCACAGGATTTCCAAGGATGATATCGGTCACTCTTTTGAAGAATTTTACCGGTGCCGGTTTTTTGATTATAATGACAAATTCACTATCCCCGGCGATTTAATTAAAAATCTGAAAAAAGATTATCTCTGCCGTGAATTGTGGGTACCGATGGAAATCATTGACGGCTACATTCATGTGATTGTCGATGATCCCAACAATATCCTGAAAAGAGACGCCATCGAAAATCTACTGAAACCAAATAAAATTAAATATGACGTTGCCTTGCCTGAAGATATCCTGAAATTTATTAACCTCTTTTTTCGCTCCTCCGATAACGAACATTCGTTTACCGAGATTTTAGGCAAATTGGATGATGAAGATAAAGGCTCCGATGATGAGGACGGCTCCGACTTGGTCACGGAATCCGACAGCGTGATCATGCAGCTCATCAATAAAATTATTAATGATGCGTATGCCCGCCGGGCATCCGATATTCATATTGAACCGAATATCGGTAAAAAAAATGTGGAAATTCGTTTCCGTGTTGACGGCGACTGCGCCGTTTATCAGACGGTTCCATTCAGTTACCGCGCCGCGATTATTTCCCGCGTCAAGATTATGTCCAATTTAGATATTACCGTTAAAAGACTGCCCCAGGACGGCAAAATTAAATTCCGGCGTTCCAATGGTGAAGAACTGGAGCTCCGGGTGGCCTCAATTCCCACGCAAGGTGGCGTCGAAGATGTCGTCATGCGGCTTTTGGCCAAAGGCGAAACCATGCCGTTGGAAGATATGAGCCTATCGAAACGTAATTATGATGAACTGCTCAAAATCATCGCCAAACCCTACGGCATGATTTTAGTCGTCGGCCCGACAGGCTCCGGTAAAACAACCACGTTGCACGCAGCACTCCGCCATATTAACCGACCGGATAGAAAAATCTGGACAGCTGAAGACCCGGTGGAAATTACCCAATACGGTTTACGTCAGGTACAAGTACAACCCAAAATCGGGTTTGATTTCGCAGCAGCCATGCGCTCATTCTTACGCGCCGACCCGGATATCATTATGGTCGGTGAAATGCGCGATTTTGAAACCGCCAAGATCGGCGTCGAAGCATCGCTGACCGGTCATCTGGTTTTCAGCACCCTGCACACCAACAGCGCACCGGAAACCATCGTCCGACTGTTGGATATGGGCATTGATCCGCTGAACTTCGCCGACGCCCTGCTGGGCATTCTTGCTCAGCGTCTTCTGCGTACACTGTGTAAAAACTGCAAAGAGTCGTACCATCCCAAAAAAGAAGAATATGACGAAATTGCGGATAGTTACGGCGAAGAGGCTTTCGCCAAACTCAATATTGCCTATAATAATGATTTCAAACTTTTCCGCCCCAAAGGATGCGACTTATGCGACAAAACCGGCTACAAAGGCAGAATGGGCATTCACGAACTTGTAGTGGCCACCGACAATATTAAAAGATTGGTGCAAAAACGTGAAACGGTTGAAGTCATGCGTAGCAAAGCTATGTCCGAGGGTATGACGACGCTGCTTCAGGACGGTATCTTAAAATCACTAAAAGGTTTGACGGATTTCAAACAAGTTCGCCGAGTCTGCATCAAATAAGCCAGTAAATTCTCAATTCTTTAAAGACACCTCGCAAAAAAAGGGTGGAACAAACGAAGTGGTTCCACCCTTTAGCTTAGAACTTAAAATTTTGAACTATGAACCCTTAACCTTGAACCTTACCAACAATCTCTTTCCCAAACGCAAAAGCTTTTGCCAGTTCTTCATCGCCGGGCTGCCACATCGTTTTCAGGCCGTCATTGACTAATTCAAATCCGGCTTTGGCAAGATGCTCGCTCAGAATCTTCACGCTTTCGCCGCTCCAACCGTAACAACCGAACGCCGCGGCTTTTTTGTTTTTAAACCGAAGGCCGGTAATCATGTCGATCAACGCCGCCATCGCATTGAGAATTCCTTTGTTGATCGTGGGCGACCCCAGTAGAATCATTTTCGATTTAAAAACATCCGTAACCACATCGTTAATGTCGCTGCGGGCAATGTTATAGAGTTTCAACGTCACTTGGTCGTCATTTTGTTTGATGCCTTTGGCGATGGTTTCCGCCAGTATCCTCGTTCCGTCCCACATGGTGTCATAGATGATCGTGATCTGATTTTCCTGATAATCCGCAGCCCATTGCAGATACCTCTCGGCGATCTGCAATGGGTTATCCCGCCAGATAACTCCGTGGCTGGGGCAAATGGCGTTTACCGGAAGATTCAGCGCGATCACCTCGTTTATTTTCTTTGTCACCAGCGGCGAAAACGGCGTGAGGATGTTCGCGTAATATTTAGTCGCTTCCTCAAAAAGCTCCGATTGCACCACCAGATCATTGAACATGTGTTCGCTCGCGATATGCTGGCCGAACGCGTCATTGGAAAACAGGATCGCGTCACCGGTGAGATACGTCATCATGGAATCCGGCCAGTGCAGCATCGGCGCTTCGATGAAAACCATGTCCTTCTTACCGAGGCTGAGCTTGTCGCCGGTTTTGACTACCTGAAAATTCCAGTTCTGATGGTAATGGCCTTTGAGCGATTTGACGCCGTTGGCCGTACAGTAAACAGGCTTATCGGGAATGCGCCGCATCAATTCCGGCAGAGCGCCCGAATGATCCATCTCCGCATGGTTGGCAATCACATAATCAATTTTATTCAGATCGATTTCCTTGGACAGATTTTCGACAAATTCTTTGGCGAAAGGCATCCAGACCGTATCAATCAGTGCGATCTTTTCATCCTTCACAAGATAGGAATTATAGGATGTGCCGCGATGCGTGGAATACTCCTCGCCGTGAAACTTGCGCAGTTCCCAGTCAATCTTTCCGACCCAATCGACACTTGGCGTAATTTTAAACTTCATAGTTTCCCCCCTGATTTTTTTTAATTCAAATGTCTCCTTCATGCCTGAAAACATAGGTTATTTAATCATGATCAGCAGCATCTTAAACTTCGTTACGGCTTTGAGCGCGTGAGTCTTATTGGCCGGCATAATGATCATTTCGCCTTCTTTCACCGAATAGTTTTTTTTATCAATGGTGATTTCAGCCTCACCTTCCAGCAAATGGACCACCGCATCAAAAGGCGCCGTGTGTTCACTTAAGCCTTCCCCCTGATCGAAGGCAAAGACCGTCATCGTTCCAGCAGGTTTCCGGATGATTTCCCGGCTGACAACGGAATGCTCCTGATAGGAAGCCATGTCTTTGAGATAAAACGTATGGGTCATATCTCCTATCTGTGTAATATTCTCAGTCATGCTTTTTCTCCTTTTCTGGGCAAAGAGTATTGAAAATACTTCATAATCTTTTTTAGCCTTTATAAGATAAATCATTAACATTGTAATTGACTTAAGTCAAAATTTGTTATTCTGTTACTTTATCGAAGATATAGATTACGTATGTCTCAACCGCCTGTCATTTGGCATTTATCACGGTTTAAATTTCTTGAGAAAAGCCCCCGATGCTGGTATGAAAGTCCAGCATTGAGCAAATTTATTTTAAGGATGGTTACTTATGCAAAACCCTAATTTCAGTTCCGGCCCTTGTAGCAAGAGGCCAGCGTGGAGTATCGACGCGCTGAAGAGCGCGCCTACCGGCCGCTCACACCGTTCCGCGTTGGGCAAAGAAAGAATTGTCAAAGCCACCAATGAAACACGAAAAATCTTAAATATTCCGTCAGATTACCTTGTGGGTATTCTGCCGGCTTCCGATACGGGCGCTTTCGAATGTGCGATGTGGTCACTTTTGGGCCCCAAACCGGTTACCGTATTGGTCTGGGAAAGTTTTTCCGAAGGCTGGGCAACCGATGTAGCCAAACAGCTTAAACTCAATCCGACGGTTATCAAAGCCGACTACGGCAAACTTCCCGATCTCAGCAAAGTGGACTGGTCAAACGATGTGGTATTTGTCGCTAACGGCACCACCAGCGGCGTTAAGGTTCCCGATTACAACTGGATTCCCGCCGACCGACAAGGTCTATCCCTATGCGACGCCACCAGCGCCGTGTTTGCGATGGAAATCGACTGGAGCAAGATCGACGTTTTGACCTTCTCCTGGCAGAAATGTCTCGGCGGCGAAGCCGCGCACGGCATGATGGTTATGAGCCCCAGAGCTATCGCGCGTCTGGAATCCTATACACCTCCCTGGCCGATGCCTAAAATTTTCCGTCTGAAAAAAGGGGACAAAGTCAACAAGACCATCTTTGACGGCGACGTTATCAATACGCCTTCGATGCTCTGCGTAGAAGACTATCTGGATGCGCTGAATTGGGCAGATAAATTCGGCCTTGACGGTCTGATCAAAAAAAGCCAGGGCAACCTGAAAGTGGTCGAAGATTGGGTTGCCAAAACCGACTGGATCGAATTCCTGGCCGATGATCCCAAAGTCCGCTCCAACACGTCCGTTTGCCTCTCGGTGACTCATCCCAAAGTCAACGCACTAGGCACTGATGAAAAGGGCAAATTCCTCAAAAGCATCACTTCAGACCTGAGCAAGAAAAATATCGCGCACGACATCAACTCCTACAAAGATGCGCCCGCCGGTTACCGTTTCTGGTGCGGCCCGACCGTCGAGGAGGCTGATCTCAAGATAGCGCTTGTCGAACTGGACAAAGTTTTCAATGAAAAGGTGAAAAGCCTTTAACTTAAGAACATCTTGGAAAACGTTATGAAACGAGTATTAGTCAGCGATTCCATGGCTTCCGAAGTCGCGGAAATATTAGGCAACGCACCGGGTATCAAAGTGGATGTAAAAACCGGCATGAAGCCCGATGAGTTAAAAGCGATTATTAAAGACTATGACGCCCTGATCGTTCGTTCGGCCACCAAAGTCACGGCCGAGATTATCGAAGCGGCCGCGAAGCTTTCCGCCATCGGCCGCGCCGGCGCCGGTGTCGATAATATCGACATTCCCGCCGCCAGCAAACGCGGTATCGTCGTGATGAACACGCCGGGTGGAAACACGGTCACCGCCGGCGAGCACGCCATCGCCATGATGGTGTCTCTGGCGCGTAAAATCCCCCAGGCCACCGCATCGATGAAAGCCGGCCTTTGGGAAAAAAGCAAATTCATGGGCAATGAATACTCCAACAAAACCCTGGGGGTCATCGGCCTGGGCAGAGTTGGCGCCGTGGTGGCGGACCGCGCCATCGGCCTGAAGATGAATGTCATCGCCCATGACCCGTTTATTTCTCCGGAAGTCGCGGAGAAAATGGGGGTAAAGATGGTCAGCATGGATGAACTCTATGCCCATTCTGATTTCATCACCGTGCATTCGCCACTCGCCAAAGAAACAAGAAATCTGCTGAATGAAGAATCCTTTGCTAAAATGAAAAAGGGCGTTTTCCTGATTCACTGCGCCCGCGGCGGCATCGTCAATGAAAAAGCGCTTTACGACGCATTGAAGTCCGGCAAAGTCGCCGGTGCCGCCATCGACGTTTTTGAAGAAGAGCCGACTAAAAACATGGATTTGATCGGCTTGGACAATGTGATCTGTACACCGCATCTGGGCGCTTCCACCGACGAAGCGCAAACCAATGTGGCCATTGCCATCGCCCACCAGATTGCCGCCTATTTTGCTACCGGCGAAATCAAAGGCGCGGTTAATTTTCCCTCCGTCAGCGCGGACGTGATGGCAATGATCCGTCCTTATCTGGATCTGGCGGAAAAGCTGGGAACCTTCCAGGCCCAGTTACTGACCGGCGCGATTCAGGAAGTCACCATTGAATACAGCGGCGAGATTTTAAATCACAATGTCGCGCCCATCACCATATCTCTGGTCAAAGGGCTTCTGGACCCGATCCTGACGGAAACCGTCAACTACATCAACGCACCGGTCATCGCCAGAGAAAGAGGGATTAAGATTGTCGAAGTCAAAAGCACCGAAACCAAAGATTACACCAATATGATTGCCTTGACCGTCAAAACATCAAAAGAATCCAGCCAAACGGCAGGTGCTGTTTTTGGCAAAAAAGATCTCCGGATCGTGCGGGTCAATGAATTTTCGGTGGAAATCGTGCCGGAAGGCTATATGCTGGCCGTCTCCAACGACGATATGCCGGGTGTTATCGGCAATCTGGGAACCACGCTGGGCAAAAATAAAGTCAATATCGCCCGTCTGCACCTGAGCCGCGATGCTCAGGCGAAAAAGGCACTGGTCGTCCTGAACACCGATTCTCCCGTAGCATCGGACGTTCTGGATAAATTACGGAAATTACCGCATGTGGTTTCCGTCACACCGATAAAGATGTAGGAAAGAATATACTCATGGCAAATGTTGCGGTTGTAGGCACTCAATGGGGCGATGAAGGAAAAGGAAAGATTGTTGATCTTTATACCGAGCAGGCGGATGTTGTCGCCCGCTTTCAAGGCGGCAACAATGCGGGGCATACTCTGGTGGTTAAAGGCAGAAAAACGATTCTGCATTTAATTCCCTCGGGAATTTTACATGATCATAAAATCTGTATTATCGGCAACGGCGTCGTTTTTGATCCGAAGGTCTTTCTTCAGGAAGTCGATGAACTAATCGAAGGGGGGCTGCTTCCACCCTCCACAAAGCTCTACATCAGTGAAAAAGCGCATGTCATTATGCCTTATCACCGCAGCATCGATCAGGCGCGTGAGGCCCACAATTCAGGGAAAAAGATCGGCACCACCGGCCGCGGCATCGGCCCGGCCTATGAAGACAAGGTGGCCCGTACGGGCATCCGCGTGGGCGACCTCTATGAACCCCAGTTGTTCCTGGAAAAATTGCATCACAGCCTTGAGGAGAAAAATTTCTTATTGAAAAATTATTTCGGCGTTGAACCGCTGGATGCCCAGGCCATAGCCGATGAATACCTGGCTTTCGCCGAAAAAATAAGGCCTTACGTCGCCGATACATCGCTCATCCTGGACAGTGAAATCAAGAAAGGGAAAAAAATCCTTTTCGAAGGAGCGCAGGGATGTCATCTGGATGTCGATCATGGTACCTATCCGTATGTTACCTCTTCCAACACCGTTTCCGGAAACGCTGCCTGCGGAAGCGGCATCGGACCCGGCTCTATTTCCACTGTAGTGGGCATCTGCAAAGCTTACACAACGCGCGTCGGGGAAGGCCCCTTCCCGACGGAGTTAAAAGACAGCATCGGTGATCATCTGCAGAAAGTCGGTCAGGAATTCGGCGCGACCACCGGCCGCAAGCGACGCTGCGGCTGGCTCGATATGGTTTTAGTACGTCAGGCTGTTCGCGTATCCGGCATTTCCACGCTCGCCATCACAAAACTGGATGTTCTGACCGGACTTACTAAGCTTAAAATATGCGTCGGTTATAAAACAGAGCAGGGCGAATTTACCGAAGCGGTTCCAGCCAGCTTAAAAATATTTTCGACCTGTGAACCGGTCTATGAAGAATTGGACGGCTGGAAGGAAAATATAGCAAGCGCCCAGAAAATCAGTGAACTTCCCGTAAACGCACAGAAATACATCAGTCGTTTAAAAGAATTATCCGGCGTCGGCATTGCCCTGGTGTCCGTGGGCGCAGGCCGCGAAGAAACCATTCAGATGGAAAATCCTTTTGAAAGTTGAAATATATCAGTTTCTTCTTGACACACCTCTTGCTAGCTGCTAGAGAGCCTTGCTGTCAAATAACGCTCAAACAGTGGGCCGTTAGCTCAGCGGTAGAGCAGCGGACTTTTAATCCGTTGGCCGCGGGTTCAATCCCCGCACGGCCCACCAGAATCAGGGGTTCCCGAGAGGGAACCTTTTTTATTTGACATCCATAAAACATCCAAATAAACTCATCTGTAATCCATAATAAACACTATTCCCACCAGACAAACATCGGCACACACGCATTTTGTAACTGAGATTTCCTTGACACACGTAAACACCCATTTTATAGTTCTTCCCGCAAAACGGAAGTTCTTATTAAAAAATACCATAAGGACAATTTGTTTTGGACAATAGTGGCGCAAAATAGGTATTCTATGTTATCAGAGTACTCTATAATAAAAAAAGTATGGAAAGGTATAGGAGGTATTTTATGTATCGGATTGATCTGTTAAATAAAATTTCAGAAAATGGGCTCAGCCTTTTTACGGAGAAGTATGAGTATCGTACTGATATTCCCGATCCCGACGGCATCCTGGTCAGAAGCAAGGAAATGAAAGACATAACCCTGCCGTCAAATGTTAAAGCCATTGCTCGCGCCGGCGCCGGTGTCAACAATATTCCCATCGACAAATGTTCGGAGAAAGGCATCGTCGTTTTTAATACCCCGGGAGCAAATGCAAACGGCGTGAAGGAGCTGGCCATTCTGGGCATGCTGCTGGCAGCACGCAATGTTGCGGAAGGCCTTGTCTGGACCAAAGGGCTTATCGGCGAAGGTGACAAGGTACCTGATCTGATCGAGAAAGGGAAAGCAAAGTTTGTCGGCACCGAGCTCCTGGGCAAGAAGCTCGGCGTGGTGGGCTTAGGCGCCATCGGCACCATGCTGGCCAATGCCGCCGAGAGCCTGGGCATGGAAGTCTGGGGATACGATCCTTTCCTGTCCATCGAAGCGGCCTGGAGGCTGTCCCGCAATACCAAGAAGGCGCCAAGTCTGGATAAACTCCTGTCCGAGTGCGATTTCATCTCGTTGCACGTCCCTCAGAACAAGGACACCAAGGGATTTATCAATGCCGATAAATTCGCAGTCATGAAGAAGGGCGTGGTAATCCTGAATTTCGCCAGAGGCGGGCTTGTGGATACCCCATCCCTGAAGAAGGCCGTCGCCGACGGTATCGTGAGCCGATACGTGACTGATTTCCCGGACGAAGAGGTCATCAAGATGGACAAGGTCATCGCCATCCCGCATCTGGGCGCTTCCACCGAAGAATCGGAAGAAAACTGCGCCATCATGGCTACCATGCAGCTGATGGACTTCCTGGAGAATGGGAACATCAAGAACTCGGTCAATTTCCCGGAATGCGCCCTGGACAGGTCGGATAAGGCCAGGCTCACCATTTCGAACAAGAACGAGCCCGGCATGATCGAGAAGATCACGCACTCGCTGGCGGACAACAAGCTAAACATCGCCGACATGATCAACAAGAGCAAAGGCAACATAGCCTATAACATCATCGATGTGGAAGGCGATATCAAGACTGACCTGGCAAAGAAAATCCAGTCGATCGCTGGGGTCGTGGCCGTCAGAGTGCTTTAATACCTCTGGCAAGTTCTTCATTTATCAAAAAAGTGTCTGGTTTACCTGTGGCCAGGCACTTTTTATTTATGCACATACCGCGGTCCAGACAGCCCCGGATATAACGCTCAAACTCCGTCCCTTCAGCACGAAATTATCTTGACAGAAGTCCCGCTGGAACCGATGATGATTGCCGAGTTAATAACAGGTATAACATGAAAAACATCAATAACGATATGAAAGATAACAAAGCTAAAGGGCGGAAAGTGATCGGATGTTTTCCTCTTTACCCTCCTCTGGAGCTGTTCCATTCGCTCGGATTGGTACCCGTCACCTTATGGGGTCTCAAGGATTCAATCCCCACGACGGGGAAAAGCGATCGACATTTACAACCCTACGCTTGTTCGGTTGCCCGTCACCTTACGGAATTCCTGCTTTCGGAAAATGGTGCGGCACTGGATGGATTGTTCATGTATAATGCCTGCGATACGCTTCGCAACCTTCCGGAAATCATCAACTGCGGGCTCGCAGACACAGGCCGGTCGCTCCCCATTTTCAAAATCCACCTTCCCATGGCGCCGCGGGAACAGACGGAAAGTCGAGCCTATCTCCGCGCCAGGATCAAAATGTTGATCAATGAGCTTGAAGAAGCCTATCAGGTGACTTTTTCAATAGAAAAGTTTAGGCAGAGCGTGTCTCTTTATCGCGAGATGAGGAAACTGTGTAAAGCATTGGAAACACTCGTGGCGAATGGACGCATGAGCTACAACGAGTTTTCCCGGATCATCCGGGATGGCTGGTTTGTCCCCGCTGAGGATCAGTTACTCGCACTACAGAAGATCCTTCAAGACAGGCCGTTGTCCAAACGGGAACATGTACCGTCGGCAGTGCAGAGTCGCATTGTTGTTAGTGGCATCCTCCCTCCGCCGCTACACATGATCCAAGCTTTTGAAAATGCAGGTCTAACGTTTGTCGGAAATGATATCGCCTCACAAAATCGTGCGCTTTTTTATACGCCGGCGATGGTGGACGATCCGGCTGACTATTATGTTGATTTCTATAACCATCATTATCCATGTACCACGCTGCTGTATACGGCGGACAGACGCGTGGCCGCAATACGGGAACTCATCCTCAGCACCAGGGCACAGGGCGTTGTGTTTATCGGGGAGAAATTCTGCGAGTTCGAGTATTTTGAGATTCCGCATCTGGAAAAGATCTTGAAGGATATGGGGGTGCCGACTCTGTTCCTCGAAGTTTCGATCGACGACAATGACTACTCCGAAGCCTATGTGACGCGTATTGAGACATTTGCTGAATTGATCGGTTCCGCCAATCAGGGAGGTCGTTATGCCGAATGAAGATAAACTAAAAGCTGGGCACAAGAAGACCGAGGCCGGCAAACGGTTGAGCAAAATGATGATCAATGATTACATGCGCCTTCACCAGAAAGCCGGCGAGGGCGCCTTTGTGGTTTGGATTGCAATTGTCGTTCCCGCCGAATTGTTCAGCGGTTTTGAAAATGTGGTTTACGGCGTACCGGAAAGCCACGCCGCCATGAGTGCCGGTAAAGGCGTTGGTCCACTGCAATGCGAGAAAGCAGAGAGGCTGGGCTATTCGATGGACCTGTGCTCTTACGCACGGATCGATCTGGGCACCGCGTTCGACGGAGGAAAGGATTCACCCACTTTCGGCCTGCCAAAGCCGCACCTGCTCATCTCTGACAACAACAATTGTTCTCTGCTGGTCAAGTGGTTCGATGTCTATCACCGGACATGGGACGTCCCGCACTTCATCTTGGATATACCGTTTTGTTATGAGCAGCAGACAGCTAGAGATCTCAACTACATTTCCTCCCAATACCGCGATCTCATCCGCACCATCGAAACCTTAAGCGGACAGAAATTCAACATCGATCGTGTCCGGGAGGCGCTTGAGCATACCAAAGGCGCACTGACAAACTGGAAGCGCTTTCTTAAAACGGCGGCATCCCGGCCGGCCGGCTTGACCGTTTTCGATTCCTTCGTCCAAATGGCTCCATTTCTCACGTCGCGGGGAACAAAGGCGTTGGCCGAACACTACCGCCTACTCGCCGATGAGACGGAGGAAAATGTCGCCAAAGGAATTTTTCCCGTACCTAATGAAAAGTACCGACTTCTCTGGGACAATATTGCCCCATGGCATCAATTGAACAAAATGTCGTCGCGTCTGGCTGCGCTCAATGCAAATCTGATTGCGGCGTCCTACACCTATTGCATGGGCAGTCTGGAGGGCGAGTTTGATCTGTACCCGTACGACGGCGGCGATCCCCTCACGTATCTGGCGAGAATACAGAACTTTTCCATCTGCCCGCATGGACTGGAACTTCGCTATCAGGCGATGCAAAGAGCCATTGAAACCCTGGGAATAGACGGTGTTATTTTTGCCAGCAATAGAAGCTGCAAAGTGTATTCACTCATGCAGATGGATATGTTGAAACGAGTAACTGAGCGGCTCGGAATCCCCAGCGTGATGATCGATGTTGATCACGCCGATATACGCAAGTATAGTGAGGAATCGGTTTTCACACGCATCGAAGCGTTGTTGGAAGTCATCGACGCTAAGAGGGGAGCACAAACACCTCGTTAAGATTCTGATCCACCCTGAGGTATTCTTCCCGGAAAACTGGGTGGGAGACAGCGTTATAGTCATTTCTGATCAGAACTTGCTTTTAACGGCACGGCCTGATAAGGACGTTTTGTTTCATGCGAAAAGAATCGGAAGCGTAGCAAGAAATCCATGGCCTCAAACTGAAGCATGACCTCTTGATGATCCAGGCAAGAGTGATGAAGGGTTGACGGATCAGACGTTCACGCAAATAAGCCCCCAGACAATATTCCGCACCAAGCTTGCTAGAAAGGGAATCCATGAAGCAAATAAAAGACATCAGCGATCACGACAAAAGCAGTGTGGTAAAATCCCGGAGCATCAAGCAGGATAATCTTAACAAGAGACAGATTCATATCGTGAAAAAGGCTGCAAAGCTGTTCATAAAAAAAGGATATGCCAAGACCACCATGCGCGATATATCCAAGGCCACAGACATTAATCTTGGAAATTTGTATAACTTCATTAACAGCAAAGAAGATATTCTCTGCCTCGCTTTTGAGACTTATCATGATCCCGCGATGGATTGGTTTAAGCGTGAAGGCGTGTTGGATATAGAGGATCCAAAAGAGCAACTGAGAGTCGCTGTTCGTCAAATGCTCGAAATGATTCATCACGCCATGAATGATGTCTTGATGATGTATCGGGAGACGGGGGTCCTGCCTCCAAAATTCCGGAAAATTGTTTTGAGCAAGGAAAACGATCTCATACGGATATTTGAAAACATCATCACCAGGGGCGTGGAAAAAAAGATTTTCACAGTCAAGGATCCTTTTTTTGCAGCCAACGTGCTCGTCTTTCAACTTTCTCTTTACCCTTTGAGAAGCTGGAACTTAAAAAGATACACTAAGGAAGAGTTCCTGGACTTGGCGGAAGAATCTATGCTAAAAGCGATCATCCCGGAACCGATGTAAGACACCGATGCAATTCAAAGGGGAATCATCTTTTTCGTTTGCAACAAAAACCGTCCGTCGCTGATCGTTCTTCCTTTCCCTTAATTCCCATACCGCTAAAAATTGTAAGTTTCTCATAATCAACGCATGAGCCAGGACACTCCATTCATATGGCGAAAGAGGAAACAATAAAACAATCGTTTTCATTTAAGTTATTATTTAAATTTATATTCCTGCTACTAATATTTTATTTTCTTGACATTTAAACATCATTTTTTTATAATCCACCGAACAAGAAAAAAAGATCGACAGAACGAATCGCGTCTGTAAACTGTTATATTAAAAAAGGCGGCCTTGAGACCCAGGGCATAACACTTCTTCCTGGCGATACCGGATAAGACTTGTAAATCAAATTTTAATAAGAGGTGAGAATATGATCAAAACAGTTGAACAGTATCTAGAAAGCTTAAATGACGGCAGGGAAGTCTGGTGCATGGGCGAAAAGGTCGCCGATGTCCGGACCCATCCGACGATCAGCACCATCATCGAAATGGCCAGCATGGACTACGTGCTGCCGAACCATCCTGATTATCGAGATCTTTTTGTAACGAAGGACAAGGATGGTGAGGACATAAACTTCTTGCTCACCTCTCCGAAAACAACGGAAGACATGCTCAGAAGGCGGGAGTGCTATATGACTGGAATGAGGGCAGGCGGCGGGGTGCTTGTCCACTGCATGGGCGCCGATGCCCTGGCCTCCTTCAGTGTTGCCGCCCAGGTCATGGATAAGAAACTGGGGACCGGGTATACGGAGCGTGTCGAAAATTACCGCAGATACCTGCAAAAGAACGACCTGGCCCTGACCGGCGCCATTACGGATGTGAAGGGGGATCGAAGCCTCCATCCCTCAAAGCAGAAGCAGCACCAGGACTTTTACCTGAGGATCGTGGACCGGCAGAAGGACGGCATTGTGGTCCGGGGCGCCAAAGTGCATATCAGCGCCTCGCCCTGCGCCAACGAGCTGCTCTGCCTGCCCTGTCGGACTCATGGCGAAGCGGACCAGGACTATGCCCTTGGCTTTGCCGTACCCGTAAACGCGCCCGGCGTGAAACTCCTGGGCGTCGAACCGAATTCACGACTCTACGGCGAGGAAGGCGCCTTCGATTATCCCTGCTCGAACCATATGCAGCCCTCGGAGTCGCTGATCATCTTCGACGATGTCTTTGTTCCGTGGGAGCGGGTCTTCATGTGCGGCGAGTGGCAGTATTCCCAGGTTCTGGCCTATGCCTTCGCCAGTTATCACCGCCTATTCGGTACCTGCAAGATGACGGGGACTCTCGAAATGATGACCGGAGCCGCCAGCCTGATCGCCGAATATAACGGTGTCCAGAATGTTCCCCACGTCCGTAAAAAGCTGGCCTGGATGGCCTATATTACGGAGACGGTGCAGCTGTTGGCCAAACAGGCCTGCCTCGATCCGATGACGGAATTCGGTATGGATGTGCTGATGCCCAACCGGATGGCCATCAATGCGTCCAAGTTTACCTACGCGAGCAATTTCCACACGATGTGCCAGCACATGCAGGATATCGGCGGCGGCTTATCCACCACTGTACCGGCTTACCGGGATTGGAAGAATCCCGAGATCCAGCCCTTCATCGAAAAATATTTGGCGGCAAAAGACGGTGTCCCGACGGAAACCCGCCTGCGCATCCTGCGGCTCATCAAAGACATAACAGGAAATCACTGGCAGACAGACACCATTCACGGTGAAGGCTCCATGGCCGCTCAGGAGATGTTCCTCTACACCAGTGCCAACTGGAAGAAACTCCAATCGGCGGCTCTGCGGGCTGCAGATATCGACGGGTGGCAGGATGATTCCATCTACGGAAAGCTTCCATTGCAGAAGGATTTCGTCAAAAAGCCAGTTTATGATGAATCCTATAAAAGCATCGCGTTGACGGCAAAGAAATAGCACCCATCCAATAATGCCCGGGGAAACTTTCCCCGGGCATCACACATTCTCCAGAATCTTTTACAATCGATTGCCTAAAGTCTTTTCTCCGAATGAAAAAGATGCGAAAATATCTCCCCTGTAACCGAGCGGGGCCTTTTGTATTTCACGGAGGAATCTTATATTTACAACAAACGTTAGTATTTCCCTTTTCATCATGATTATTTATAAGTTATTGTTAATGTTAAACATAATTGATTATCGATATATACTTGACTTCACATTAAGACTATTATAGATTTAAGTTAGGTGTTTTAGTTACTAATTTGAAAGGAGGGTATTGGAATGAGGTGTTTTCTTCAGCGTTTTTTGTCTGTGTTGTTGATTTTCTCTGTTTTTTTTCTGGTGGCTTATGGACCGACCACGGCCATGGCGGCCAAAGTTGACAAAAAGGCCAAAACAACCAAAGCAGATCCGTCGGACAAGTTTGGTAAAGTAAATGCGGCCTACGACGCCAGCAAGATGGGGGATATGTTGGACTTCGATCCGGGCACAGTCGTTTCTCCGACAGGGGACACGATTAAAATCGCTGTCGTGGCCTCCTTTTCCGGGCCGGCCGCTTTAAACGGGACGCTCTATTGGCATGTGACGCAATGGGTGGCCCATGACATCAACAAAAGGGGCGGCATCTGGGTCGACGGCAAGAAAAAACTCATCGAAATCATCAAGGCCGATCATATGGGCAAACCGGACCAGTGTAAGAAGGTTGTTGAGCGGATGATCCTTCAGGAGAAAGTTCACGTCCTGTGGGGCACCGACGGCAGCCATCTGATGAAGATCATCAATGAAACAGCTAACAAGTATAAGGTCATTGCCATCAATGCCACATGCCTGTCTGATGACCTCATGGATGCGACCAATTTTGGGCGTTATGCCTTCCATGCTGCTTTTTCCACCGAGCAGGTCGGCCGTGGTATGGCCTATTATTACGGACAGATTCGGAAGAAGGAAAAGAAGTTTTACATCCTCTGCCAGGATTACTCTTTC
>JAUYFM010000031.1 GCA_030690945.1 Smithellaceae bacterium
GGGGTCTGCGACAAATTTATGGGCGAGAGCTTTGAATAATCGCCAATTCTGTCATTTCGACCGTAGGGAGAAATCTTTAACAGTTCATAATATCTGAGATTTCTCGTCGCTCTCGCTCCTCGAAATGACAATTGTCAAAGGTCTCTGGGCGCCATATTCCCTGCAGAGACGTATTCCCCCCTTTGGAAAAGGGGGGGTAGGGGGGATTTGTAATAAAAGCATGAGAATATTTCTACTCCCACAAATCTCCCCCAACCCCTCTTTGCTAAAGAGGGGTGAAAAACTGCTCTACCAATAAATTTGTCGCACACCCGGGATAACGTATAGCCTTGACAAAATCCGGCCTGCACCTATACTCTTGTGAGGAAAATAAATTGTAAGGTGAAAATATGTCATTTGTCAGACCGGAAATTATCAGGCCCCCCAGCGAGCACGACAGTTATTATCTCCCGTTGACATCGGGATGCTCTAACAATTCATGTACCTTTTGCAACTTTTCATTTTCGAATCTCGGTATCCGCGATCTTGAGGACGTCAAGCAGGAAATCGACGCCATGTCCCTGTACGTGAATTCCCGCATGATGATGCCGGGGCAGCCCCAAGTTGTTTACTACATATTGCAGCAATGGAACGGGAAGAAAGTCTTTCTTCAGGATGGCGATGCCCTGGTCTATCCTTATCCCAAACTGCTTACGGCTTTGCATTATCTTAACCAGAAGTTCCCGAACATCCAGCGCGTTGCCAGCTACGCCACGCCGCAGGACATTCTCCGGCGCACGGTTGCGGAATTGAAGGCGCTCAAAGAGCAAAAGCTTGGAATTCTGTACATGGGCGTGGAAAGTGGCGATGATGACGTGCTGCGGAGGATTCAGAAAAATGCTACCCACGATCAAATGGTGGAAGCCGCCCAAAAAGTGAAGGAAGCCGGCATCCTGCTCTCTGCTACGGTGATTCTCGGACTGGGCGGCGTCAAAGGCAGTGCAAGGCATGTAGCGGAGACGGCCAGAATTCTGACGGAAATGGACCCGGACTATGCCGGAGCGCTCACTCTGACGCTGATTCCCGGAACGGCGCTTTATAAAGAATGGGAGCGCGGCGAGATTGAGCTGATCACGCCGTTTGATTCTTTGCGGGAGCTGAAAGGGCTTGTCGAGAATTCAACCTTTACCAACTGTTTTTTCAGCTCCATGCATGCATCCAATTATTTTGCGATCCGGGGCACGATGCCCAAAGACAAGGACAAAGTTCTCAAACAGTTAAATGCCTTATTGTCCCGGAAAGATCCCCACATGCTACGGCCGGAATTTATGCGGGGGTTGTAGGGGTTGACACACATGATGCGTAGGGCGTGTTCCCCGAACACGCCAGAAAGAGTCTAAGGATCCCCAATCAATCCGTGAATAACGGCGCATTCGGGGAATGCGCCCTACAGCGGTTTCTTTTGACAAATCGACCTTCAGAGATTATGGTGAATCCCAAATCGAAAATCGCAAGTTTTTCGGTAATCCAAAATAACACAAGGATCTCCTACTTCTATGGATATTAAACGCTTTAATCCCCTGTTCAAGGCCCGCTCTGTTGCCCTCATCGGCGCGTCTAGCAACCCCGGAAAATGGGGTCATATTATGTTGAAAAACCTTATTAACGGCGGCTTTGAGGGAAATATCTATCCCATCAATCCCGATGCAGACGAACTGCTTGGGAAAAAAGTCTATAAAACTCTGAAAGATGTTCCGGAAACGCCCGACCTGGCCATTATTGTTGTTCCACCGAAGGCGGTACTCTCCGCCATGCAGGCTTGCACGGATAAGGGCATTAAAGCAGCAGTCGTCATTACGGCGGGTTTTGCGGAACTGGGCGAAGAGGGCAGGCGGCTTCAGGACGAAATGGTCAAAACGGCCCGCGCAAAGGGCATGGTGATGGTGGGGCCCAACTGCAACGGTATCATGAGTCCTTGGGAGAAACTCTACGTTGATTTTCCCAGTTTTCATGTTCCACCGGGAAGCATAGCACTCGTTTGTCAGAGCGGGGGCATTGTTGACGGCCTCGCGCGGCAGATCATGATCAAAGGCATGGGATGCAGCCTTTGCGTGGCAAGCGGCAACGAGGCGGACCTTTATATGGAAGATTACCTGGCTTATCTTGCGGATGATCCCCGCACCAGCGTCATCCTCTGCTACATTGAAGGTTTCAAGGATGCTGAGAGATTCTATCGCATTGTCCGTGAGGTAACGAAGAAAAAACCGGTTGTGGCCTACAAAGCGGGCAAAACGCAGGCCGGCGCGAAAGCGGCAATGTCGCACACGGCATCCATTGCGGGCAGCGATGAGATTTTTGACGGTATCTGCAAACAGGCGGGAATTCTCCGGGCGAAAAATCTGCATCATCTGTTCAATTTAGGCACCGCTTTTATGAACCAGCCGCTCCCCAAAGGACGAAGAATAGGCATTGTCACCGCAGGCGGCGGATGGGGAGTCATGGCCGCCGATGAATGCGTGTCTCTTGGCATGGAGATGGCAATACTCCCCGATGAAACAATCAAACGACTCGATGCTTTTCTTCCGGCCTGGTGGAATCGGGGCAATCCGGTTGATCTGGTGGCGGGTAGTGATCCCGATGATGTCCTGCGTGTTGTCGAGACAGTGCTGGCGAGCCCGGACGTGGACGGCGTAATCTACATCGGCCTGATGCCGGCTCTGAAGTTCACGCCGCAAGAGCTGATACAGAGAGGAACTGCAGGAGAAGGTTGGGGAGATGCGCTTGTTCGGACCTCGGTCGAGCTTGTACAACATCTCAGCGGTCTCGCCCGGAAATACGAAAAGCCCGTTGTCGTTGCTTCCGAACATCTGATTGCATCCGCTGCGCAGGAAGCACGCGTATTGCACGCCATCGGGCAGGCCGGCAGCATGTGCTACGAGATGCCCTACGAGGCTGCCGAGGTCATGGCGGCGCTGGTCAGTTATGGAAAATGGAGAGAGTAAGATAAATGAGAATCGCAATTGTCGGTATCGGCGGGGTAGGGGGGTATTTTGGCGGCAAGCTGGCCAGGGAGTATGCGGCGTCCAGACAGCATGAAATCATTTTTATCGCCCGGGGAGAGCATCTCCGGGTCATCCAGCAAAACGGATTGAAACTGTTTACCCGCGAAGGCAATTACGTCGCCTGGCCGAACATTGCCACGGATAACCCGGCTGTAGCCGGTATATTCGATCTGGTTTTCTTTTGTGTCAAAAGTTATTCACTGGAGAGTTCAGCCAGGTCTTTAAAAGCCAACATAAGCAAAAATACGGTTGTCATCCCGCTGCTCAACGGCGTGGACAGCGCTGAAAGGCTGCGGGTCGAGCTTCCCGAAGCAACTATTGTTGCCGGCAGTGTCTATATCATCACCCACATTGAAAAGCCGGGTGTTATCCATCAGGAGGACGGCGCCTGTAAACTGACGTTCGGTACGAATGACACGGAATCGACTAAACAATATTCAAACATTCTGGATATTTTACTAAAAGCAAAAATCGATGCCAAGTTAACGGATAAAATATCCGAGGTCTTGTGGTCAAAATATTTACTCATGTGCCCACTGGCGTCTCTGACATCCGCCACCGGCAAGACATATGGCGATATTTTGGAGGATTCCGCGCTTAAGAAGAAGGCAAGGGGTATGATGCAGGAAGTCGCCGCAGTTGCCAAAGCACGCCATATCGATCTGCCGGAAAATGCCGTCGATAAAACGATGGAGATGGTTGCCCGTTTTGGCCACAATTCAAAAACATCCATGCAACTGGACCGGGAAAAAGGCAATCAGACAGAAATAGATACGCTGACCACCTTTCTTTGCCATGCCGGCCGCGAATCGGGGATTCCCACCCCTTTGCACGACGACGTATTGACATTATTAAACTCTCAAAAAGTAATCATATCTGTTTGACAAAACAACGGGATTTGTTATAGGTATTATCGCTTAAAAAGTTGGTCACAAAGCGACATTTAATTGTTTTTAGGTAGATAATGAAGGTGGAAAAAATGAAAAATATCTCTATCGGCTTGATTGGTTTAGGCAACATCGGTACCGGTGTCGTCAAATTACTGCAGCAAAATGAAAAGCTCATTGCACAGAAGCTCGGCGCGAAACTGGTTTTAAAGAAGATTGCCGATATTAATATTACATCGCCTCGCGGCGTCAAAATTCCCAAGAATTTACTCACGACCGATGCCCGTGAAATTCTTAATGATCCGGAAATATCCATTGTAATTGAACTGATGGGCGGTTACGAACCGGCGCGAACCTTTGTGCTGGAGGCCATTAAAAACGGAAAGCATGTGGTTACCGCCAACAAAGCTATGCTGGCAACTTACGGCAATGAAATATTTCCGGCCGCGCAGAAAAAAGGCGTGGACATCGGTTTTGAAGCCAGCGTCGGCGGGACAATTCCGATCATTAAAACACTTAAAGAATCTCTGGTCGCCAACAAGATTAATTCCATTGTCGGCATCATGAATGGAACTTGTAACTTCATTCTAACCAAGATGACCGACGAAGGAAAACCCTTTGCTATTGTATTAAAAGAAGCCCAGCAGCTTGGTTTTGCTGAAGCCGATCCGACTTTTGACATTGAAGGTATTGATACTTCACATAAGATGGCGATTGTTCTGTCACTCGCTTACGGGAAAAAAGTCAACCTCAAGGATATTTATCTGGAAGGGATTACGAAAATCAGCGGTGAAGATATCGCTTTTGCCAGGGAATTGGGATATCGGATTAAGCTGCTGGCGATAGGCAGACTCAAAGGTAATGCGGTGGAAGCCAGAATCCACCCGACGATGATTTCTTCAGGGCATCTGCTGGCAAATGTCAACCGGAACTACAATGCCTTTCATCTGGTGGGAGACGCCTCCGGTCCGGTCTTTCTTTTCGGCCAGGGTGCGGGCATGATGCCCACGGCCAGCGCTGTATTCAGCGACATTCTCGACAGCGCGCGTAATGTTATGAAAGGTATTTCCGGACGTGTGCCACTGAGATCAATTAATGAAGCGGGCATGAAAGATATCAACCTGATACCGATGGATAATATTGAGACCAAGTATTATTTCCGCTTCTCCGTTCTCGATCGTCCAGGCGTTTTATCAAAAATATCCGGCATTCTCGGAGAGAATAACATCAGTCTCGCAACGGTTATCCAAAAGGCCAGAGAAGAGGCAGGGCCCGTTCCCATAGTTATGACGACCTATAAAGCAAAAGAAAAAGATGTGCGTAAAGCGCTGAAAAAAATAGACAAGCTCGACATTGTCCGGGACAAAACCATTCTTATTCGCATTGAAGATGAATTGTAAGTTACACAAAGGGAAAACGTATGAAATATGTCGTATTATTGGGTGATGGCATGGCGGATTATCCAAGTCAGCAGCTTGGTGGAAAAACCCCGCTGGAGTGCGCCCTGACCCCATTTCTTGATCAGATATCGTCGCAAGGAACGCTGGGGCTGATCGATACTATTCCTCAGGGCTTCACTCCCGGTTCCGACGTGGCCAACCTGAGCGTACTGGGATACGATCCGGTCGAAACCTACACAGGCCGTGGTCCACTGGAAGCGGCCAGTATGGGCATTAACCTGGGTCCTCATGATATTGCTTATCGTTGCAATCTGGTGAGTATCGGTGAAAAAGATACTGATCAGGCCTTTATGGATGACTTTACCGCCGGACATATTTCTTCAGCCGAGGCCCGAGAAGTTATTCTGAGCATCAACAAGAGGCTCAATTCGTCTCAATATCAATTTTATCCGGGCGTTGGCTACCGCCATTTGCTGGTGTGGCGCAATGCCGCCGGATCTCCGCAAACCACGCCGCCGCATGACATTCCGGGCAAGGCCATCGCCCAATACCTCCCCCAGGGAGATTGCGCAGGCGATATTAATGAACTGACGGCAAAAGCGGCGGAGATTTTAAAGGACCACCCGGTCAACGCCAAGCGCCTGGCGGACGGTAAGAAGCAGGCGAATTCCATCTGGTTGTGGGGGCAGGGGAGAAAACCACAGATTGTTCCATTGACCCAGAAATATGATTTCAAAGGCGGCATGATTTCGGCTGTTGATCTGCTCCATGGTCTTGGCGTTTACGCCGGTTTAAAGCGGTTGCATGTGGAAGGGGCCACCGGCTACATCGATACTAATTATGAAGGTAAGGCGAATATGGCGCTTGACGCGCTGAAGTTCATGGATTTTGTTTTTCTCCACCTGGAAGCCCCTGATGAAATGGGTCATGAGGGCAATGCCGAGGGTAAGATTCAGGCCATTGAACTTTTCGACGAAAAGATAGTCGGACCAATCCTGAATAACATCGAGAAATTGGGTGATTATCGGATTCTTGTTTTAAGCGACCACCCGACGCCGATTGATCTGAAAACTCATGTTGGCGATCCGAGTCCTTTTGCCGTTTTATCGTCACGCAAAGAAGAAAATCTTGCAGTAGGGCGGCCCTTCACCGAAGCTGCCGCCCGGGAAAGCGGTATTTTGGTATCTCCCGGCCACCTGCTGATGGAAAAATTCATTCGGGACTGGAGTGCCTTCCTTGCTTAGTAATTATACAAAAGTTCGCGTGATTTATGCCGACACAGATGCGATGGGTATTGTCTATCATACTAATTATATTCGCTGGTTCGAGTTAGGTCGCAGTGAACTGATGCGGCAATTGGGAGTGGCCTATACGGAACTGGCAAAATTTGGTCTTAATCTTCCATTGACCAAAGTGTCCTGCCATTATCTCGCGCCCGCAAGGTACGATCAGTTGGTAATGGTTGAAACGAAATTTGATTATATCAAAAGAGCGAGCATTAAGTTTAATTCCAAAATATGGGACGAAAATCAACAAAAGGTTCTTGTGGAAGGCTACACCATACATGCCTGCACCAACAATGAAGGAAAAATCCGCCGGATACCGCAATTGCTTCTGGAATTAACCGACAAATACAATATCAATAAAGGGGAA
>JAUYFM010000035.1 GCA_030690945.1 Smithellaceae bacterium
TTTCCGGCAGGATTAATACAATGATTTATACAGCGCAGCCACTTCACCGGGGTCTCCCACTGGCCGGGCGTTGAAGAGGGCCGCCGTATCGCAGATGGCATGGAAGGCGGCCATATCGAGGCCATCCTCGGGAACGCCAACGTCACGCAGCCGCATGGGGTGGCCTGCCTCTTTCATCAGCTTTTCAATAGCGTCCGCCGCTGCCAGGGCAGCCGTTCGGCTATCCACTCCGACGGTGTTCACACCCATGGCTTGGGCAACCATCGCCAGCTTATCGGCGGCAAAATCGACATTGAAACGCATCACCGCGGGTAAGACAATACCACAAGCCGCGCCGTGGGGGACATTATAGAGGATTCCCAGTGTATGGGCCATGGCATGAGCCAGACCGACCTGGGCGATGGTGAAGGCCCAACCGGCCATGGTGGCGGCGATCTGGAGCTGAATTTCTTGCCTTTTCCCCATTTTCGGAGATAAATACTACATCTTGGCTGTCTCCGGATTGAGTCCAAGAAATTTTAATGCCGTACCGCCGAGAATGCCATTGATTTCATCCTCTGTGAAAGGTCGTTCACCCTGTTCAGCGGCTACTTTGTTAATGCCGTTCTTTATGAAGTCGATATACATTTTAATCGGACGGCAGAGCGGATCAGTTCCGAACATGACTCGCGGCAGAACGCCGAAGTCTCGAGCTGTGATCAAACACTTTGCTGTGCGCTTCAAGCCAGTTTCCCCAATTTGGGATATATCCGTATACAGATTGGGCGACCTGACCATCATCGCCAGAAGTTCATCTTCCCATGGCCAACCCATATGCGGCAAATTAAACCGCAGCGTTGGGAAATCAAACAGAACGCGATCGGCATCTATGGGCCTTGCATGTTGTAATGCGACAAACCTCACCGGGGTGCCGGCCATGTGCATGATAATCGGTACATTTAAATCGGCGGCCAGCGCATAAAAAGGATAAACCCGCGGATCAACCGCGCTGTAATGCTCATAGGCGGGCAGCAACTTCATGCCCGTGAACCCGAGTTCCGTAATAGATCGTCGGGTATCTTCCCAATTTTTCTGATTAAATGAATTATTGCTTAGGCCATTGGCATCCCGAACAACAGGGCTGGAACCGGTGAATCCAATAAACCTCCCAGGATAAGGCTTCAGATAAGTCTCGTAAATATGTTCATTTGGAATCGCGCAGGAATTTAGAATTACAGTCTTATCAACACCTGCTTCATCCATTTCCTTGATGCTCTCTTCAGGTGCCTGAACAAAGCCACCGCGATCAACTATGGTGCCATCTAAATAGTGTCGCTCAGTGGCAAATTTTGAAAAAAACTGAAACAAAATCTGCGACGATTTTATATCGTACGGATGATCATGTATATTGATTATCATAACTCATTTACTCCTCTTTCTTAATCTTAATATTCAACATTAGCTTTTGGAAGCCGCCTCTTCTTCTCGCGCTCTTTGACAATCCTTACGGTAGATGGTTCCAATGTAAAGAAATCCGAAAAAACAAATGATAAATCCGATCTGCATACATATCATCGCATTCATCAGACCGAAATTTTTAGAAAGCACCCCAATGAGGTATGGCCCGAGCATACCGATAAATTGCATCCCAAATATTACAACGCCCAGTGAAACCGATCTGAACCGGGACGGCACAAGTTCCTGACTGCTGGCATTGAGGGCTGGATTGACGAAGGTACAGAGGAAACTAGCCAGGAAAATGATGACGATGCTCTTTAGATAAAAACCGGCAGCAAAAAGAAGAGCGACAATAATCGCCATTACTGCGGGGAACCACAGGCGCAAACGAAGGTCCCTCTTTACAAGCAGATCGGAAAGATATCCTCCTAAAGGATAGCCCACCACTCCTAGGATTGCAGCAAGCCCGGCAATCGTGGCGGCTTTCGGCACGGCCATTTCCATAACGCGAATGAAATACATCGGCATCCAGACAACAAGAGCAATAACAGCCATATTGTAAATACCGTAAAAGAGAACCAGGAGCAACATGGATTTGTTTTTAGCAACAACAGCCGCGGCGCTACCAATCGTGAGCTTAACTTCTTTTGCAGTATTTCCCTGCTCTTGCAGTTGTGCTTTAACATCGGGAATCAGCAGGGCTAGAAGACCAAGAATAATTCCCGGGATGCCGATAGCAATCAAAGCTACCCGCCAGCCATAAGTTACTGCCATATAGCCGCTGAATACTGAACCGACAAAAACACCCAGAGATGCGCCGGAATTGAAAAAGCCTAGTACAAGCGCCCATTTAGCACGCTTGAACCATGAGGTCAAAAGCGATGTGGCTGTGGGTGCGAAACTGGCTTCACCTACTCCCAAACCGCATCTGGCACCAAGGAGAATAACAAAATTACTTGCAAGTCCAGACGCAATGCTGCAGGCGCTCCATACTAGCGCCATGAGCGAAATAAGCTTGCTCCTCGACCAACGGTCGGCTATGTAAGACAAGGGTAGCACAAAAATAGCCATACCGAACAAAACAACGCTGCCCAACAATCCCACCTGCGGATCAGAAAGAGCGAACTCTTTCTGAATAAGCGGGTATAGCGGGTTAACGCCGAATCTAGCGACAAAATCAATAAAGTAAAGGAACCAGACAATTGATACGTAAAAAACAATTTTGGACATCGGTAACACAACCAGCGGTTGTTCAGAAGCCAGATCCATTTCTTCCTTCTTTGTTGTGTCTTGAGTTTTCATGGATGACGATCTCCTTTCACTATCATACGTTTTGATGCCATTCGATAAAGGATGTATCCCAGTATTGCTTGAATAGGTTTGCAAATTATATGCCTAAAAAATTTTGTGTATATATTCTGATTATTACAGCATTTTTCACGATTAACTGCCATATTTAATAGTTGCTATGCTTTATTTAGTAGTTTGCTGAGATATTTAGAAGATTCTCTTGGCTATTCTTTTTTCCTAATGTATAAATAATTATCATTACGGCGGATACGATCAGTGTCCTATGAGATGATTCAAACCTCGGGTCGAGTCCGTAACGAGTTATTAAAATCTTCAGGTTGCTCTTGCAATATGTCATAGAGGGGTCATCCGATGGACGAAAAGGATTTTTTTATCGGTGCGACGCTGCGAATTTGCAGCAGTCTTGAAATCGAAACGGCGCTCTGGAAATGCCTTATGTATATTCGCGATTACGTACCGGCGGATAAACTTTTTCTTACCCACCATGATTTGAACAATCGTGCCATTAATATCATTGCCTCAGCTACCACGGAAGGTGGTTTGCTCTCCAGCGACCGGGTCCCCATGGCCCAGAACTATTCCGAATGGCTGCAAAGTCTCGAGGATGTCTGGGTCGCCAATGACGTCGAAACCCATTATATGATGAAATACTATCTCGATTACATTGACCGGAATATTTCTGTTCTAAATGCCCGTCTGATTGTCGGGGAGCATTTCATTGGCTCCCTGATCGTCCATGCGGCAGGGAAAAATTGTTATACGGATGAGCATGCCAGGATGATGGCTCTTTTAAAGGAACCCTTCGGCATCGCCCTGGCCAATAGTCTGAAACACCGGGAAGTATTGAAACTGCAAGACCGGCTGAAAGATGATAATCGCTATCTCCAGACCGAACTTCTGCGTATTTCCGGCAGTGATATCATTGGCAAGAACGCAGGCCTGCGTAGTGTAATGGAAGCGGTCAACCTGGTTGCATATCTTCAAACACCCGTTCTACTCATCGGGGATACCGGAACAGGCAAGGAAGTAATTGCCAATGCTATTCACAGTCTGTCCCCGAGAAAAGACGGCCCCTTCATCAAGGTGAATTGCGGTGCTATTCCTGAGACCATTATTGACAGTGAATTATTCGGTCATGAAAGAGGAGCTTTTACGGGAGCTATTGCACAAAAACGCGGCCACTTTGAACGGGCTCACGAAGGGACTATTCTGTTGGATGAAATCGGGGAACTGCCCCATGATGCCCAGCTAAGAATGCTCCGTGTTCTTCAAGATAAGGAAATATATCGCGTTGGCGGTTCAAAACCAGTCAAAGTCAACATCCGCCTGATTGCTGCGACGCATCGCAACCTCGAAGATCTCGTGCAGAGCGAAAAATTCCGCAGAGATTTATATTTCAGGCTCAAGGTCTTTCCGATCATGATTCCTCCTCTGAAGAATCGTAAAGGCGATATCCCTAATATGACTCAACATTTTATCGACAAAAAATCCCAGGAAATGGGGATCACGGGTCCCTTCTCACTCTCCCCCGGCGCTTTGGACGACTTAATCGATTATGATTGGCCTGGTAATGTACGCGAGTTGGAAAATGCCGTCGAACGAGCGCTAATTTTAAGGAAAAATCGTGTTCTCGACTTCAAAGACATTATCAACCCATTTTCTCAGGGCGTCCCAGGCAAAGGCGTGCCGAAAGGAAATCAATGGCCGGCCTTAGATCAACGCATCGCCGAAGAGATTACGAAAGTCCTTACGATGACGGGTGGGAAGGTAGAAGGAAACCACGGGGCGGCGGAGATCCTGGGAGTAAAACCGAACACCCTACGCAGTCGTATGAAGAAAATGGGAATACCTTTTGGTCGCCACTATACACAAGAAAACAGATGAAGGGAGTGATGCCGCAACGGACGACCGCTAGACTTGTGGAGCGGAGGAAAGAAATGGCACCGGAGAAACCTTGCGCTCTCTTCTGGGATGAATCGTTCCTGTGGGGCTTGATGGCTTGGCGGGCATTGGCGGAGGCGGGCCTGCCCTTCGATCTTCTCCGATCGGAGGATATCCGGGCGGGCGCCCTTTGCCGGCACAAGATGATCTTTGTTCCCGGCGGTTGGGCGTCGGCGAATTCCGGCGGTACTTGGAATTGGGGAAAATCAGCCTTATAGTCCTTGTCCTTGATCTTGTCTTCCCAGTTGGCTTTTCCGGCATAATTTGCCGGTACCATTGTACCAACAATGCTGACGACAATAGATGCCGTTTCCGGCAGGATTAATACAATGATTTATACAGCGCAGCCACTTCACCGGGGTCTCCCACTGGCCGGGCGTTGAAGAGGGCCGCCGTATCGCAGATGGCATGGAAGGCGGCCATATCGAGGCCATCCTCGGGAACGCC
>JAUYFM010000038.1 GCA_030690945.1 Smithellaceae bacterium
TTTCCGGCAGGATTAATACAATGATTTATACAGCGCAGCCACTTCACCGGGGTCTCCCACTGGCCGGGCGTTGAAGAGGGCCGCCGTATCGCAGATGGCATGGAAGGCGGCCATATCGAGGCCATCCTCGGGAACGCCAACATCACGCAGCCGCATGGGGTGGCCTGCCTCTTTCATCAGCTTTTCAATAGCGTCCGCCGCTGCTCCGACGGCCGCTTTGTCATCCATCCCGACGGTGTTCACACCCATGGCCTGGGCAACCATCGCCAGCTTATCGGCGGCAAAATCGATATTGAAACGCATCACCGCGGGTAAGACAATACCACAAGCCGCGCCGTGGGGGACATTATAGAGGATTCCCAGCGTGTGGGCCATGGCATGAGCCAGGCCGACCTGGGCGATGGTGAATGCCCAACCAGCCATGGTGGCGGCGATCTGAAGCTGGTTTCTGGCCTTTTCATCTTTGGGGTTGGCGATAACCTTGGGCAGGTTCTCCTTGATCAGGCGGATGGCCTGGAGGGCCTGACCGTCGCAAATGGGCTGGGCCATGATGCTCGTCAGGGCTTCCACGGCATGGGTCATGGCGTCCATAGCGGTTGTCGCCGTTAATCCCGGCGGCAGGGTGAGGGTGAATTGCGGATCAAGGATTGCCGTATTGGGGATAATCCGGGGGTCCACCAAAAAGACCTTTCGTCCGGCCTTCTTGCTCTTAATAACTGCAACGCTCGTTACTTCGCTTCCGGTCCCTGAGGTTGTAGGGATAACGATGTGAGGAATCTGGGGTTCCTGGAGACGGTTGATGGCAATATGATCATTGCACTTGCCTCCGTTTTTCAGCGTGACACAAACCGCTTTAGCCGTATCGATAACACTCCCTCCGCCGACACTGACGATACAGTCCGCCCTGAGATCACGGGCTATGGCGGTTGCAGCATCCACGATATCCAGATCCGTGTCCTGGGCAATGTTGTCGTAGACGCCCACGCAGAATTCCACCAGGGCATCCTGGACCCGTTGCACGAGGCCAGCCTTCCTTACCCCCGGATCAGTCATGATCAAGACCCGTTTGCACCCGAGGTTCACCACCTCTTTATAGATGGCGGGAAGTGTACCGTGGCCGGAGATCACATTCGTGGGACAGTTATACTGGACAAAGGCAACCTTGGTTTCATCGGAAAGACACGCCATGGTAAAGTTGCTTTCGACGGCGGCAAATGAGTTGACGTGGATGCGCTTGATCTGGGTGTATTCGGCAAGTCCCGCGGCGCCCAATTCTCTGCCCACGCCGGACTGTTTGTAGCCGCCAAAGGGGCAAAAGTCAGCGAATATATGGTAGTTGTTGATCCAGACGGTTCCCGTGCGGATCTTTTCGGCCACGCGGACAGCCCGGGCATTGCTGCGGGAGAAGACGCCGCCGCCCAGACCGTAGATGGAGTCGTTGGCAATGGCCACGGCTTCTTCATCGCTGTTATACTTAATCACACAAACAACAGGGCCAAAGATTTCTTCCTGGGCAATGCGCATGGAGTTTTTAACATCGGTAAAAATCGTGGGTGCATAATAGTAACCACCTTCCAAGCCGGGCATCACGACCCGCTTCCCGCCGGTCAGCAGCTTTGCCCCTTCTTCCTGTCCCAGTTTGACATAACGTTCCACGGTGGCCAGTTGGGCTGCATTGGCCAGGGGTCCCATGTGGCTGTCGGGCAGGAGTTGGTAGCCCACGCGGATTTGCTCTGTCCTCTTCTTCATCTTTTCCATGAACTCGTCATATATCTTTGCCGGCACCAGTACGCGGGTTCCCGACTCACAGACCTGGCCCTGGTGGAAGAAAGTTCCGAAGCAGGCGCCGGTGACCGCCAGATCCATATCGGCGTCGTCCAGGATGATGTTGGCCGACTTCCCGCCCAACTCCAAAGTGACCTTCTTCACGGAATCAGCGGCCATTTTCATGATTTCCCGGCCGACTTCGGTGCTTCCCGTAATGGCGACCTTTCCCACATCGGGGTGCGTGCACAGGATCTTGCCCAGTTCACCGCCCGGGCCGGGGAGGACATTGATGACCCCTTTCGGGATGCCTGCCGCCTGTGCCGCTTCGGCGATGATCAGAGCCGTCAGCGGGGTAGAAGTGGCTGGTTTCAGAACGATAGTGTTCCCCATGATAATGGCCTGCGCGATTTTCCAGAAGGCCATGCTGGCGGGGAAGTTCCAGGGAACAATACCGACGCAGACGCCGATAGGTTCCCGGCGAATCCATTCCCGGCCGGGGGCAAAGACATTCCCCGAATAGGGTATTTCTTCCTGCCAGGGGAAGTCACGGCTGGCGTAGTAGCCCAGATTGCGCAGAATCCCCGATCCCAGCATTCCCCAGTACTTGGAGAGTTTAATCACGTGCCCGGCGTCCTGGGATTCCGTTACGGCCAGTCTTAGCGTTTGCTGGGCCACCTGATCGGCAAAGTCATAGATTTTGTCCGCCCGGGCAGCGGGGCTGAGGTTGCTCCAGATACCGCTTTCAAAGGCCCGCTTCGCCGCGGTAATAGCCGCCTCGGCATCCGCCCGCCCGGCTTTAGCCACTGTAGCAAAGGGTGCTCCCGTCCCCGGATCGATGGTTTCAAAAACATCGCCGTTTGCCGCTTCAACAAACTCTCCGTCAATAAATAATTTGTAATGGTCCATAGTTTCCTCTTATTATAAATTTAATGGTTAATTATCAAAACATACCCTATGTTTGATATCCAGCACATAAGATTATGTGAATTACCCCGCCCTGTGGGCGGGGTAATATAATAACTTTAAACGGGTTTCTTCCTGGTGATGATACGCTCTGTTGGGACTTAATAGTCCTCCGCTTTCATCCAGACAAAATCGGCAATTTTAGGATCAATATTAGCCAACTTTTTGACAGCATCGAATTCCTTTTGGGTCTTCGCCCACCAGACTTGCAATTGTGGCTTGCTTAATTTTCCGTCTTTATCAACCGACTGGACGGAGCACAGCATTTTTTGTCTCCCGTCAGCCGTGAGCCCGAAAACCTGGGCCGGAACTTCGTTGCCTTGCAGCGGATAAGCTTTCGGGAAAGCTTTTCTAATTGCCCGAACATCCGTTGAGCCTGCTGCTTGAATTGCCCGCGCAACGGCCACTACAGCGCCGTAATGCAAAGCAACTTCCCAAGTATACATCCCTTTATAATTTTCTTTCAATGTCTTGCTAAACCAGGGAGTGATCTCAGCGGGAAGATCTGCCACCGTTCCCACAGCAATACTATTTCTCATCAGCTGATAACCCTTGAGGAAAGGAGACATTTGGTCTATTTGTGCCTGATCAATAAAGACAAATCCACCTTTATATCCCATGTTTCTGGCCTGTTCGACCATGAGAGCCGTCGTTGCCGAAGGCCCGCCGATCAGCATTACGTCAGGCTTGGTGGCCAACACGGCGGTTATTTGCGAAGAAAAATCCGTTTCCGTGTACATATTAGCAGCCTTTACATCTGTGATCGTGCCTCCCAATTTTTTAAAGTATTTCGAGAAGAAGTCCCCCCACTCGACGCCATAGGTTTCATTGGTCACGATAATGCCTGCCCGACGATAGCCTTGGTCGTAGGCCCATTTGGTGAAGACCTGAGCATAGATACTAAAAGTGGGTGGAATAACGATTGTCAATTCATTGCCTATTTTTGCGCATTTTGGGGAGCTTGTATAAGCCATCATTATGAATTCATGGCCTTTTTCACGGTTGATATTCATCATGGCATAGGCTAAAGCGGTGATAGGTTGAAATATTGCAACCGCTTTATGCTGTTCCTGCAATCTTCTTGCATTATTGACCGCCCGCGTGGGATCGATCTGGTCATCAAGCTTTTCCAACCTTAAATTATATGTCTCGCCTTTAATTTTGATTCCCCCGGTCTTATTAATTTGTTTGACGGCCATATCCATCCCATTCACACAATTCAGGCCGTATTCTGCGGCGGGTCCGCTGAGGGGTCCACTAAAGCCGATAACAATGTCTTTCGCCTCCACACTCTTACCACATAAGAACAACGCTACAATCAGTGCCATTAAACAACCCATCATTTTAAATAGCTTCATGTTCCCTCCTCCTTTGAAAGTAATTTCATTTTTAATGCACGCCATTGTGCATTAGGATTAAGCTGATATAAGGTGGACAGACCTTCAGGTTTGGACATTCGACAAAAGACATCTCTGTGGCCGGGTCGATGGTTTCAAAAACTGCGCCATCGGCTGCTTCGACAAACTCTCCGTCGATAACCAACTTATAACGATCCGTCGGCGCTCTCCTCTTCTTTTATGTATTGATAGTAAAACAGTCTTCTTAAAACACATCAACCACAAAAACCGAGCCAGATAAGTCCATATTCATGCATGAAATATTAGTAGAGGGAGCTTATCAATTGTTAAAACAGTGGTCAAATGATAATAGTGTTTCACGAAAAATAGTGTTTTACTTTAAGACACAGAGATATTATGATTTCCCCGGGCCGGCTATTTTACAGAAATAATGACATTATTTTTTAAAACAGATAGACGTATTCAATCCTTAGGAGGATCAAAACGATGAACAAAAAGGACAAAGCGGCTTCCGCTTTACTGGCTGTCTTCCCCACTCCGGCAACACTTATTACATTTTCGGAAGACCGTGAGAATGCCGGCGCATTAAAAACAGTCCTTGATTATGGAAAAAGAGAAGGAATCATTGCTTCCATTAAAGCGGAAGATCTGGAGAATTTTGTCCGCAGTCATGCCCGGTCTTTAGAAAACTGTACACCACCGAACCACCTCAGCTTTGAGAAATTACTTGGGGAAAAAGATGATTTACTGAAGCTCAGCATGTCGATTCGCGCCTTGACGGATCGGATCAACATGCTGTTAACGGAGAATCAGATTGATTTGCCCCGGGTCAGCAACTCCATGCTGACCCGTTTGAAGAAAGAGCCGGCAGATACGGACTATAAGCAAAATGTTTTGAGAAGCCTCGCCTTTTGGCTGGGCCATGAACGGGCGGAGCTGGGACCAAAATGGAATTATGAAACACTGCAAAAGCTCTGCCGGGAAAGCGAGTCCAAAGAGCAGACTTATCATGAGGGGATCCGCATCGGCTTTGCCCTTTATAGCCGGGGTGAAGTCATCGATCATGAGATTATCGGATGGCTAAAGAAAACACTGAAACAGTATATCGAAAAATCACTCAGCCATTTTCTTTATGGCCGATGGGGAAAGGTGCGCTCCCATGATATCACCACCCTGTATGTGGATTTCCCGAAGGAGGACAAAGCAGGAGACCCGGCAGCCTACAGGCTTTGCCTGCGCAGCGCCATTTCCCTTGCCCACCAGATCTCCGTCCGCTGGGCCCTTTCCAAATATTGCACAAAAAACAGATTCCTGGCCATCGGCGTCACTGCGGGGGAATTCACTTCAGTGGACAATTACCTCCTGCCGATATTGAACGCAAAACTCCCCGGCGATCCGGTCATCCGGGTGACCGACTACGTCCGGCAGTGTCTGCTCATCAATGACATCCGCGCCATTCTCCATGGGCGCCCCTATGAAACGACACTCTTCAACGGGGAGGCTCTGACCATCTGGTGGGTCGTGGGATTCTGGAGCACCCTCTATTTTGATTTCATTCCCGAATTACTCGATGACCCGATCCTGAAAAATGATTCAGTCTCCAGAGAGGCTCTGATCCGTCTGTTATATTTTCCGCAAAAAGAGGCCGAGAAGGCCGTGGAATATTCCAAACCCAATGCCGTGACAACTTTCTTCAAGTTTCCCCACAATGCCCTTTTAGGAATTGAAATCGCCAAGACCCTTTATTACCGGCGTCGCTTCCGGGAAGCTTTGGAGGTCCTGCGCATCGTGCTCAGCATCAATCCCACGGACATCACCGCGAGAACCCTGCGCCTGGTCCTTACGCGCAACCTGGCGCTGGACGCACCCTCGTACGTGGTCTCCGAAAACCTGCTTCATCAAATAGAGCAGGATGCCCTCTACATTGAAGAAGACCCCATGAAATCGGAAGATTACTACTGTGAATTTGCCGTAGTCTACATGGTCAAAGCCATGCAGACCTTGAGGTATGCGCGTTTGAACAGGGGATCATACGACGGCCGTCATGACCTGGCCGAGACGAAACGGATCGTCTTTACTGCTTTGGAGACGGCAGAAACTCTCTTTAAAAGAGCAGTAGCCCTGGCACAGCTGCCCATACGGTCCTTCTATCTTTTGAACACCATTAAGGTACTTACAGCCATTCTAGCAAACGATGATAACCTGTTTGTCGATCCCCAAAGCCTCCTGACCGGTAAAAGGGAGATCGTCAGCCAGTCTTCCCGGGACCTCTATTGGCAATTCGATTATGCAAAAGATGGTCAATCACCTGTGCTTCCATATGATTTTACAGAACGCCTGATGGTCACACGGGCAATTATCCACGATGATTCCGTTTCACTGGAAGCCTATCGACCGACGACGTATTTCTGCCATGCCGTATCGATCTGGGATTTCCTGCCGGTCCGAACCGTCGGCGTCGCCAAGAGAACCCTGAAGATGCTGTATGGCGCCCGGGAAATCGCCAGGAGCATGGCCAAAGACGACATCTATATTTACTCGTTTACGAGAACCTACGGGGAAATGATACCGGTGGAAGAATTTGTGCGGCACATGGATAAATCAATCAAAATGATCGAAGAAAGAACCGGCGACAATCTTTATGCCCGTGTGGATGAAGATGTTATTAAAGAGACAGACGGTCCCTCGCCTCTTCTGATGACCTTGAATTTTTGAAAGGAGATTTAAAAGCTGACTCGATTGTCCGCGGGCAAAAATTTTCACCTGCCGATATTTCACCTTGACGTTTTTCCCTCCCGTCTATACATTCTGAAAAACTATGGTCAGGAAATAGATGATTGAAAATCTAATTAATAATTTATCCGGGTATTTACAGGGTTCGGTGCTTCTGGCATTCATGGCAGCCTATCTTGGAGGCCTGGTGATCAGCTTTACACCCTGCACTTACCCGTTGATACCCGTGACGGTCGGATTCATCGGCGCGCAGGGGGCATCCTCGAAACTGCGCGGTTTTCTGCTGTCGTTGTTCTATGTTCTGGGGCTTGCGGTGATGTATGCCGCCCTGGGAGCTGTGGCGGCTTTGTCGGGAAAACTCTTCGGACAGATGCAGACGACTCCGCTGGTTTATTTTATCATGGCCAACGTTTGTCTGATTATGGGATTGTCCATGCTCGATGTTTTCAAAATTTCAATCCCGATTCCGCAAGGAATGATGAAATATTCCGCCGGTGGCAAAAAAGGGTTTATTGCCAGTTTTCTGTTGGGCGCGGCCTCCGGTTTTGTGATCGGTCCCTGCACCGCGCCTGTGTTGGGCGTGCTGCTTGGTTTTGTGGCGCTGCAGACCCATGTTCTATTGGGCATCGGCCTTCTGTTTGTTTTTGCCTTCGGCATGGGGACGCTCTTGATTCTGGTCGGAACGTTTGCCGGATTTATTTCATCACTGCCGCGATCGGGGGCCTGGATGACTATAATCACAAGGGGTTTCGGCGTTATTTTGATTGGCGCGGCCGAATATTTCCTGTATACGGCAGGTACACTTGCTTTTTAATCCCGCTGTTGCGGGACGAGCGTCAATTCTCCGCAGCGAGCTCGCGATATAATGACGTTCATTTCATACCTCGACAGCTTGCTGCGAGGTGGTTGATTCGAAGGAGGATCATGCGAAAAACAGTTCATGTTTTTATTGTTTTACTTTGTATATCGATCTTTTCTCCCGTCTCCGCCTCATGGGGCCAGTATGTTCCTAATGCGCCATTTAAACCGCAGTATCCCGCCGCTTCGGATTTTGCTCTCAAGGATCTGCAGGGTAAAATATTCCGTTTGAGTGCTCAGCGCGGCAAGCCGGTGCTGATTTTTTTCGGAACAACCTGGTGTCCCGGATGCCGCGCCGAAGTGCCCGTTTACAAAAAAGTTTACGAAACCTACGCGCCGCGCGGCCTGGAAGTGATTTATATTAATATCATGGAACCGGCGAAAAAAGTGCAGCGATTTGCCCAGGCCAATTCTCTTTCCTACCGGACGCTGTTGGACGAAGACGGCAGCGTGGCCAATGCCTACAATGTCGTCGGTGTGCCCATGATCATGCTGGTGGACAAGGACGGCAATATTATTAAAGTCGGCCACAGCTCGTCGGAGATGCCGCTGGACAAAGTTGTGCGGGCAAAGTAAAAACGCACAAAGGCATGTCCGGAAGGATAAGCCATGATGTGCTTCTTAAATCCCGCTGTTGCGGGACGAGCGTCAATTCTCCGCGAGCTTGCTCGCGATATAATGACGTTCATTTCATACCTCGACAGCGAGCTCGCGAGGTGGTTGATTAGAATAGCAATAAAAATAGATCTTCAGGAGAAGGTGGATCCATGACACAAAATGACTGGCTGCACAACTTTACAAAATCCGATACGGACCGCTGGATTAGTGGCGTCTGCGGCGGATTGGGAGAACATACGCCTGTTCCTTCCTGGGCATGGCGCTTATTGTTTACCTTGCTGGTTCTTTGTTTTGGAACAGGGCTCCTCCTCTATCTCCTGCTTTGGATTTTTGTTCCGCGCAAGGCGCCGGCCGGATCATCCGGACCGTGACAAAAGGAAGGGTTGTAGATGAAGTATCAAGACGATATTTATATTTATGAGTGGGCGAACTATTTTGACAACAACTGCAACAGCTACTATATCGGCGGAGACGTACAGGCGCTCATTGATCCGGGCCTGACGCGCTATCTACCCGATTTGCTCAATCAGATGGCGAACGACGGCATCAAAAAGAAAAACATCCGCTACGTGATCAACACGCATTCTCATCCCGATCACTTTCAGGGTTCCGAACTTTTTGATCAGGAAACGGTGAAGATCGCCCTGCACCGCAAGGAAATGGATTTCCTCAAAGGCATCGGCGGCGAACTCTACGGTCTCTTCGGCATCACCGTGCCCCAGATGCAGATCAACATGCAACTGGAAGACGGCAAGCTCGAACTGGGCGATCAGCTATTCAAAGTCATTTCCATTCCCGGCCATACGCCCGGCTCCATCGGACTTTACTGGCCGGCAAAGAAAGTCCTCTTCTGCGGCGATGTCGTGTTTCAGCAGAATGTCGGCCGTACGGATTTTCCCGGAGGCAACGGCTCATTGCTGAAAAAGAGTATCGTCACGCTATCCGATCTGGACATCGAGTTGCTTTTACCCGGGCACATGGGCATTATCGAAGGCCGGGAGAAAGTACAGGACAATTTTAACATTATCATTCAAAATATTTTCCCCAACATTTAGGGACAATTTATACCAAGTCGCCGTCAAAAGTCAACAGTAGTATGGGTCTTTAGACCCGTTAAACACGCGAACCTAAAGGTTCGGACTACATTGATTTGTTACCCTTTGAATGCAACTTGGTATTACCACTCTGGAGGTTTTACGCTACATGGCCAATGAAGGAAACAAAGTTATTTATTCCATGATCGGAGTCAGCAAGATTTACGAAAAAAAGCCGGTGCTCAAAGACATTTATTTGTCTTATTTCTATGGCGCGAAAATCGGCGTGATCGGTTTGAACGGTTCCGGCAAAAGCTCTCTTTTAAAGATTCTGGCAGGGGTTGACGATGAATTTCTGGGCAAGACCATTCTTTCCCCGGGCCACACGGTAGGCTATCTGGAGCAGGAACCGCGTCTGGACGAGTCAAAAACAGTGCGCCAGATTGTGGAGCAGGGTGTGCAGTCTACGATGGATGTGATCAACGAATATAACGCCGTGAACGAAAAATTTGCCGAGTCCTTGTCGGATGACGAGATGACCAAACTCTGCGATAGACAGGCTGTCCTTCAGGAAAAGATGGATGCGCTCGATGCCTGGGATATGGATTCACGTCTGGAAATGGCGATGGACGCCCTGCGCTGCCCGCCGGGCGACACGCCCGTGAAGGTGCTCTCCGGCGGCGAAAAACGCCGTGTCGCTCTTTGTCGCCTGCTTCTGCAGAAACCGGACATTTTGCTTTTGGACGAACCGACCAACCATCTGGATGCCGAATCTGTCGCCTGGCTGGAACATCACCTGCAAAAATATGAAGGCACCATTATTGCCGTCACGCATGACCGCTATTTTCTCGACAACGTTGCGGGCTGGATTCTGGAACTTGACCGCGGTCAGGGCATCCCCTGGCAGGGCAATTATTCTTCATGGCTCGAGCAAAAGCAAAACCGACTGAAGAATGAAGAAAAATCTGAGGGCGAAAGAATCAAGACCCTGGAGCGCGAACTGGAGTGGATTCGTATGTCGCCCAAAGGACGGCATGCCAAATCCAAGGCGCGCATTAGCGCTTATGAAGAATTGCTTGGGAAAAACCAGGAAAAGGAATCCGGCACCCGCGAAATGTTTATCGCACCGGGACCACGCCTGGGCGATCTGGTGATTGAAGCCAAGGACGTGAACAAGGGCTATGGCGATAAGCTGCTGGTGGAAGGCATGACTTTTGCGCTGCCACCCGGCGGCATCGTCGGCGTGATCGGCCCCAACGGCGCGGGCAAGACCACATTGTTCCGCATGATTACCAATCAGGAAACGCCGGATGCCGGAACGATTCGTATCGGCGAGACCGTGAAGCTGGCCTATGTTGATCAGAGCCGGGATGTGCTCGATCCCGACAAAAATATATGGGAAATGATAACCGGTGGCCAGGATGTTATTCCCATCGGATCTCGGCAGATCAATTCCCGCGCGTATGTGTCGCGCTTTAATTTTTCCGGTACGGATCAGCAGAAAAAAGTCGGGACGCTTTCTGGTGGAGAGCGTAACCGCGTTCATCTGGCACGCATGCTCAAGGAAGGCGCCAATGTGCTGCTGCTCGATGAGCCCACCAACGATCTGGATATCAACACGCTGCGCGCATTGGAAGATTCCCTGGAGAGCTTTGCCGGTTGCGTCGTCGTCATCAGCCACGACCGCTGGTTTTTAGATCGAATCTGCACGCACATTCTGGCCTTTGAAGGCGAAAGCAAAACGCTCCTATTTGACGGCAACTATTCCGAATATGAAGAAGACCGCAAAAGCCGCCTCGGTGCCGCAGCCAGCCAGCCGCACCGCATCAAGTACCGGCAGCTGACCAGAAGATAAAAATCAACTATTCTGTCATTACCCGGCTTGACTGGGCAATGATAGAATAGTGTCTGAATTATTGCGAAACAACTTTTGGGATTTTAATTTTTCTTTTTTCCGTCTGTGGACAGGGACGATAGAAAATGGCGATGTTGCCGATGAGGCCGACCACTTCGCTTTTGGTGGCTTTGGCAATTTCTGCGGCAATTTCTTCTTTGGATTCTTTGAATTCCCCGAATTTTACTTTGATGAGTTCATGATCCTTCAGAGCGAGATCAACGGAGCCCAGTAGTTGTTCGGTCACGCCTTTTGTGCCAATCATTACAAGCGGTTTTAAATGATGTGCCTCTCCGCGCAGATATTTTCGTTGTGAGCCTTTGAGTGGTTCCATGATTTCTTCCTTCTTATTTCAGTTGGATTTCGTATAGCATAGATGGTCTTAATTAAGAAACCTTAATATTATATACCCTCTCCCTCAGAAGGGAGAGGGCCAGGGAGAGGGTGATAACAGTTGCTTGCCCGAATTCCCCCTCCCCTCAATCCCCGCCCTCCAGGGGCGGGGAAGTCACAAAGCTAGCGGGCAAGAAGCTCAAGAATGAGAGGAGAGTGAGGCAGATAAATTCAGTAGAAATGTTCTTCGAATCATGTCATGATCACTCATCCAACAGAAGGGAACCTTTTGAGTATGAAAAAAAAGATTTCTTCTTCATCCCCTAAACTTCGCATGAAATTTGATCCCGATTTCGGAACAGCGATTCAGGCCGTTAAGGCGATCAAGGCCGGAGTTATCTCGTCCCGTGAATTAACGAAACATGTCTTTAACCGTATTAAGAAGCACAATAAAAAAATCAACGCCTTTGTCACACTCAATGAGGAACAGGCATTAAAGCAGGCCCGCAAAGCGGATAACGACCTGGCGAAGGGAATTAGCCGGGGGCCGCTCCACGGGTTGCCGATCCTCATCAAAGATCAGTTTCGCACGGCAGGGTTACGCACCACATGCGGATTTCCCGATCTTGCTGATTATGTTCCCAAAGAAAACGCAGTGGCTGTGCAGAAGCTCCTTAACGCCGGGGCCGTCATCATCGGCAAGACCAACACACCCATCGGCGCAAGTGATATCCAGACATACAACCCCGTGGCGGGAACGACCAACAATCCGTGGGATGTGAACCGAACCTCCGGCGGGTCCACCGGAGGTGGAGCGGCCGCGCTGGCTGCCGGCTTAGGCTTTCTTGAACTGGGCGCGGATCTGGCCGGATCAATCCGCACCCCTTCCAATTTTTGCGGCATTTGCGGCCACAAATCATCGCTTAATCTTGTTTCGGCTCAGGGCGTGATCCCGCCCCTGCCGTCGCTGGTGTCGCCCGCCATCAATCTGGCCGGTTTAAACGATCTGGCAGTCATTGGTCCCATGGCGCGCGCGGCGGCGGATTTGAAGCTTGAACTTGAAATTCTTGCGGGTCCGGCTCAGGAAGACACTGTGGCTTACCACTGGAGACTTCCAAAACCACGCAAAACCAGGCTGAAGGATTACAAGATCGGTTACGTAATCAATGATGCTTTCTGTCCGGTGCATCCCGAAATTCAAAGCATCATCGGCAATACCGTCGACGCCTTGCGCAAGGAAGGTGTCAAGCTCAAAGAGGGATGGCCCGAGGGAATCACCTTTGCCAACGTTTTTGAAACGTATTTCAAACTGATGGCCGCCTATGTTTCTCAATCACCGTTTTTCACCGACGAGCTGATCAATATGATGAAACTCCTCTACGGCATGCCCTACGGCGAAACACAACACCAGTATGTGGAGGGCCTGACCATTTCCCATAAAAACTGGGTCGCCCTCGGCGTGATAAGGCTTTCCTCGCGGCTGGCCTGGCAGGAGTATTTCAAAACCTTTGACGCGTTTCTGATGCCTGCAAACTGCATTCCGGCCTTTACCCACAATCACGATCGAAACTTTTGGGGACGGGTTCTGGAGTCGTCGGATGGCCCAAGGTATTACGCCGAAACCTTCAAGTGGATATCCCCCGCAACGCTCGCGGGATGCCCGGTGACGTTGATTCCCGCAGGAAAGACAAAAGACGGCCTGCCGGTAGGCATACAGATCATGGGGCCTTACATGGAAGACGGCACGTCACTGGATCTGGCCATGAAAATGGAAGACGTTCTGGGAGGATTTACGCCACCGCCGGGATATCGTTAGTGAAGCGTCGTTAGTGAAGCGTGAAGCGCAAAAAACGAAACACGAACTTCGATCTGCGGTGTACGAGATACGCTTCACGAATTCCGCTTCACGCAATACGTCGTGCCTTTCCAAAAAGGTATGAATGAAAATGTTTTGCCCAAAATGCGGAGCTGAATACTGGGAAGGCTTTTACAAGTGCGCCGATTGCGGTACTGATTTAGTTGCAGGCCAACCGCCGGAGGCTGAAGACGAGGTGCGTTATGTGGAAATGGTTGAGGTTTTCTCGACATATAATCAGGGCGACATCGCGTTTATCAAGTCCGTGCTCGATGGCGAAGACATCCATTATTATTTTCAGGGAGAAAGTACGCTTATGATGGTTGCTGCCGGATCTTATGCCCGCCTGTTGGTTCAGGACGATCAGGCCGGACGCGTCCGGGACATTCTTGAAGAGATGGGGTTTATTCAGCCCCTCTGTGCCCTTTACTGAGGAATTGATTCATCCTGTAAAAACTTACAATGTGGCATTAAACCTGCAATGCTCCAGTGAAAGAAAATTCGAGTATTCACCTTGAAAGGAGAGAAATGATGTCTAATCAAAAGCCGTGGTTGAAGTTTTATAAAAATGTACCGGAAACAATAGACTATCCCCGTGTAACCATGTACGAGGCTCTGATGCAAACCGTCGAAAAATATCCGGACCGCATCGCTTATGATTTTTTCGATTACACCTCAACGTATCGCCAGTTTGCGCGGGACATCGACATCTGCGCAAATGCGCTGGCCTCGCTTGGCCTGAAGAAGGGCGACCGGATCACGATTTCCATGCCGACATCCCCGCAGGGCCTCATCTGCTTTTACGCCGCCAACAAGCTTGGCGTGGTGGCCAGCATGATCCACCCGCTTTCCACACCCGCCGAAATCGCTTATTACCTGAATGTCAGTAAAAGCCGGGTCGCCTTTACGTTAGACCTGTTTCATGACAGTTTCAAAAACCTTCCGGAGAAAACTTCATTGGAGTTGCTTATCTTGACGGAAATCTTTGACCAGATGACCCAGGGGCAGCCCATGGCGGAAAAGCCCGTGCCAACGGCGGGACCAGCAGTCCGGTGGTGGAAGGATCTGATGACTGCCTCGCACCCGCAGGCGCCGACAACGGACATGCATACTGATGAAATGGCCGTCATCCTGTATAGCGGCGGGACAACGGGCTTTCCCAAAGGCATCATGCTCTCCAACTATAATTTTATCAGTGAGGGGCTGATGGTCGCCAACTGGGGCGGCGGAGAACTGATGGCGGAGGATTCATCCATTCTGGCGATCCTGCCTATTTTCCACGGCTTCGGCCTGGGTGTTTGCTGCAACGCCGCTTTTATGGGCGGAAGCAAGAGCATTCTCGTCCCCCAGTTTACGCCGGAGATTGTGGCCGATCTCATCAGGAAAAAACGCCCCAATATCGTCGTCGGGGTGCCGACACTTTACGACGCCCTCTCCAAAAATGAAGTGTTCAAGACCACGGATCTGAGCTGTCTGAAAAATACCTCCTCCGGAGCCGACTCGCTGCCGCGGACCGTCAAGGAAAGGTTTGAAGAAGTCGTCAGGAAGCAGGGGGGAGATGTCCAACTGGTGGAAGGATACGGTCTGACAGAGGCCGTCACCGCGATTATGTCCACGCCGGTTGACGGCTATCGGGAAGGCAGCGTAGGTATTCCGTTTCCGGATATGCTGGCAAAAGTGGTCGGCATCGGCACAATCGATGAGGTTCCTGTCGGCGCAGAGGGGGAGCTTTGCATCAGCGGTCCGGCTGTCATGCTGGGCTATCTGGAGCAGCCGGAAGAGAACGCCCGGGTTCTCCAGACACACGCTGACGGCAGGATCTGGCTTCACACAGGGGACATTTTCACCATGGACGCCGACGGCTATTTCTATTTCAAGCTGCGTCTCAAGCGCATGATCAAGTCTTCAGGCATGAATGTCTATCCCGTTCAGGTGGAAGCCGTTCTGGACAAGCACCCGGATGTGGCGGCAGTCTGCGTGATCGGTGTGCCGGATGAGGCTCAGGTGGAGAAGGTCAAGGCCTTCGTCGTCCTGAAGGACGCAACCAAGGCATCTCCCGAAATGGAAAAGACGCTGATCAACTTTTGCCGCGACCAGTTGATCAAGTGGTCCTGCCCCCGGGAGGTGGAGTTCACGGACAAGCTGCCCCAAACGAAAGTGGGCAAGATCGCCTACACCGAACTGGAAAAGCAGGAAATTGAAAAACTCCGCAAAGCGGGAAAATATACGGGAGGAAAATAATGAACCATCTGGAAGAATACCGCCGGGTCGTTTCGGACCCATCCGACTATGCCCGGCAACTGCAAAAAACATCCGGTAAAAAAATAATCGGATACACCTGCTCCTACACGCCGGAGGAAGTCATCATGGCCGCTGGTGCTCATCCCCTGAGGCTATTCGGCACGAAACAAAACATCAGTCTGGCCGACTCCCACCTGCAATCCTACTGTTGCTCTATAGTCCGCGGGATTCTGGAGGAAGGTCTGTCCGGGCGTGTTGATTACCTCGATGGCATGGTTTTCCCGCATACCTGCGACTCGATGCAACGGCTGTCCGACATCTGGCGGATGAATATCCCTTTCGGTTTCCATCTGGATATCACCCTGCCCGTCAAGCTCGATACGGTAAGCGCCAAAGACTATATGATAGATGTCTTGAAAAAATTCCGGGATGACCTGGGTCGGAAACTGAATGTTGAGATTTCTGATGAGGCTTTGCAAAAGGCGATTACGACTACCAACGCCATCCGTCAATCCATCCGGGCGATCTATGACATCCGTAATCTGTATCCCCAGCTCATGCCGGGAGATGATCTATATAACATTGTTCGTGCGTCGATGATCATGGACCGGGACCGGCTGGCAGTGATGCTTGCCGAAACGGCCGCGGAATTGAAAGAACGCGCCGCCGGGGCGAAACCTGCCGACATGAAGCGTATTATGCTGGCCGGTGGCATGTGCAATCAACCCGATGTGTATGCGATGATTGAAGATGCAGGCGGGGGCATTGTCTGGGACGATTTCTGCACGGGGGCCCGCTATTTTACCGGTTTGATTGACACAGGGCGCGATCCGCTTGCGGGTATTGGTGAACGCCTTCTGAACCGGGTTGTCTGCCCCGCAAAGCATGCCGACCTTGATGGACGAGCCCGACATATCATCGGTCTGGTCAAAGAAAAGAATGCCCGGGGCGTGATTTTCCTATTGTTCAAGTTCTGTGATCCCCATGCCTTCGACTACCCTTACCTTAAAGAGCGCCTCGATGAAGCCGGCATTCCACTGATGATCGCGGAAGTAGACGATTCCCTGCCCGCCGGCGGGCAGTTGAGGACGCGCTTTGAAGCCTTTTTAGAAATGCTGTGAAAGGAAATAACATGACAGACAATACGCAAAATAACGAAATCAAAACGATCAACTACGAAAAGCAAATGCGGGATATCATGACCACTTATTATATTGACGCCAAAACGGCCGGTCAGAACAACAAAAAGGTGGCATGGATAACCAGCGGCGGCCCGGTCGAGCCTCTGATTGCCATGGATATTATTCCCGTTTATCCGGAAAACCACGGGGCAATGATCGGCGCCAGCAAGATGGGTGTCGATTTATGCAAAAAGGCGGAAGAGATGGGCTATTCGAGCGATCTTTGCTCCTACGCCCGAGGCGACATTTCCTGTGCAACCGTTAATGGTGGCCCCATCGGCGGTCTGCCGGAACCGGACATGCTGGTGTGCTGCAACAATATCTGCGGGACGGTTCTCAAATGGTATGAAGTGCAGGCCCGATACTTCAAGGTGCCCCTGTTTATTTTTGACACCCCCATCGTCCACACGGAATTCACCCCGGAGATGAAAACGTATGTCCAACGGCAGATGGAAGAGTATATCCTCTTTCTGGAGGGCGTCTGTGGCCGCAAGATGGATTGGGACCGCATGAAGGAAGTCGGCAAGCTCTCCTTTGAAGGGCAACAGCTCTGGCAGGAAGTGCTGGATACAGCCATCAGCAGGCCATCGCCCCTGACCGCCTTCGACGCCTTTTTCTATCTCGCCCTGATCGTTACACTCCGGGGAACCCAGCAGGCCGTTGACTACTATCGTGGGCTCCGCGATGAAATGCGCAGACGCGCCAGTGAGGGGAAAGGGGCCATTCCCCGGGAACGGTATCGTCTGCTGTGGGATAACCTGCCGATCTGGTACCGGCTGAAATGGCTGTCCAAGGAATTTGCCCAGCATGACGCCTGTCTGGTGGCCGACACCTATACCTCGGCCTGGTGCGGCTCTCTGAAATACATCAACGAAAATGATTTTATCGGATCCGCCGCGGAATCCTATACCCGCATTTATTTAAATATCGGCGTGGACCAGATGGCGGAGATCGTCCTTTCGATGATCGATAAATACGGGGCTGACGGGATCGTCATGCACTCCAACCGCAGCTGCAAGCCTTATTCCTTCGGTCAGTATGACATCCAGAAAATCGTTCAGCGTGAACGGGGCATTCCCTCATTGATGCTTGAAGCCGATATGTGCGACGAACGGAATTTTTCCGAGGCTCAGATTCAAACGCGGATCGAAGCCTTCATGGAAATGATCAGGGCAAGTAAGGGAGCATCCTGAAATGTACACGGTCGGCATTGATATCGGTTTCGTAACAGCCAATGTCTTATTCAACCCGAAAATGGAGGAGTCTCAATAATGAAAAAGCAGGAAAGGCAGGATACTCAGGAGTTTCAGGTTTCAAAGGGATACGCGTACTATGTATTTCTTCTTCTTTTTCTTCTCTACCTTTTCAATTACGTTGATCGCATGGTCATTGCTTCACTTTTCCCTTATCTAAAAGTGGAATGGAACCTCACGGATACCGACTGTGGCTGGTTTGCCTCCATCGTGACGCTCATGATGACAGTATTCGTGTTTCCCGTATCGTTCCTGATTGACCGGTGGAGCCGTAAAAAGGCCATCGCGGCCATGGCCGTGCTCTGGAGTGTTGCCACCGCAGCTTGCGCGCTGACCAGAAACTTTACTCAGCTTTTCACTATGCGGGCTGTTGTAGGCGCCGGAGAGGCAGCCTATACCTCCGGAGGCCATGCGATGATTGCTGCATATTTTCCCGAGGAAAAACGGGCCACAATGAACGGCCTTTTCACCGCAGCCATACCCATGGGCACAGCGATCGGGGTCGTCCTTGGTGGCATAATCGCTGTAAACTGGGGCTGGAGATATGCTTTCGGTCTACTGGCCATCCCGGGCTTGATTGTTGGTATTCTCTTTTTCTGGGTTAAAGATTACAAAACCATCCAGATCACGAAAAAAGACGGTGCAGGGGAAACCAACATGGGATGGAAAGATATCGCACTGGAGTTTCTGCGCACACCGACGGTACTTTTTACTTATGTGGGATACATCGGGAACACCTTTGTTACCACGGCGCTCATGACCTGGCTGCCCTCGTATTTTAACAGGGTTGACGGAATCCCCATGGACCAGGCAGGTGTGAAAACAGCCGTCGTGTTCCTGCTGGCAATCTTCGGCGCTCCCCTCGGCGGGATGCTGACCGATAAGCTACGGAAAAAATGGTTCCACGCGCGGATGAGCGTGCCGGCGGTCACTTCCCTTTTGACAGGGCTATTTCTCTTTATCGGATTCTTCTTCCTTGAAGGAAAGGCACAGTACATTTTTCTGATACTCTTCGGCTTTACGGCTCCCATGTTCGCCGCCGGTGGTTCAGCCGTCACGCAGGATGTGGTGCATCCCGGGCTCCGGGCGATCTCCTACAGCCTGGCGCAGTTTTTCATGATGCTCTTAGGCTACAGCCTGAGCCCGATTTTCGTGGGTGCCATATCCGATAGGTATGATCTGCTCACGGCGTTCAAATTCCTGCCGCTCTTTTCCCTCCTCGGCGCCATCGGCTTTTTCATCGGCTCCTTTTATTATGTGAGGGATTACAAAAAGGTACAAAAGGTAAAGCTCGAAACAGCGGATTAATATTACCATATTCCCCGGTGCAGATACGGCCGTAACGGGTCGCTTTCTGGAAGTTATGGCACGGGCGCTGGAGGTTGATCTGGATAACTTCGGCGCCCTGTCTCTGAAGGCGGACAGTCCTGCAAAAATAAGCAGTCTCTGCGCGGTTGCCCGGCACTCCCCACAAAGAAGCAGGGAATGGTCTTGCCACCCACAGGCGTGGTCGCGACCACCCATGCGGGTGGCAGGCCGTTCCCTACTTCTTAACCTTAAAACTTAAATCTTAAGACTTAAAACTATTTTCTACTTAATCTCCGCATGATAACTTTGCAGGGATTTTGCCCGCCCATGGCCCTGACGGAAGGCGGCAATGCCCTTGACCGCAGCCACCGCAGCGGCAACCGTTGTAATATAAGGAATCTTGTATTTGATGGCCGCCTTGCGAATGTAAGAATCATCATATTTACTGAGGCGGCCCGCCGGTGTGTTAATCACCAGTTGAATCTCGCCGTTTTTGATCGCGTCCACGATATTGGGCCGTCCTTCATGTATCTTCAAAATCCGTTCCGAGGCAATGCCATGATCGGCGAAATATTTATAGGTGCCGTTGGATGCGATGATCTTAAACCCGATATTAGCAAAAGCGCGGGCGACTTCCAGGATGCCGCTCTTGTCCTTCTCTTCAACCGTGATGAGCACGGTGCCTTCCGCAGGCAGGCTCTGTCCGGTGGCTTCCTGAGCTTTGTAGTAGGCTAGGCCGAAAGAATCGGCCAGACCCAGCACTTCGCCGGTTGAGCGCATTTCCGGTCCCAGGATTGGATCGACTTCCTGATACATGTTGAAGGGAAAAACGGCTTCCTTGACGCCGAAATGGCTGAAGACTTTGTTCTTCAGATTCATGTCCTTGAGCTTTTTGCCCAGCATAATCTGTGTGGCAATTCTCGCCATGGAAATATTGCAAATCTTGGAAACCAGCGGCACGGTGCGCGAGGCGCGGGGATTGGCTTCCAGAATGTAAACGACGTCGCCCGCGATGGCGTACTGGATATTCATCAAGCCCACCACGCTGAATTCCACGGCAATCTTTTTCGTGTATTCAATGATCGTGTCGATGTGACGCGCCGGAATGCTGATGGGCGGAATCACGCAGGCGGAATCACCGGAATGAACACCGGCCAGCTCGATATGCTCCATCACCGCCGGGACAAAAGCATCCGTGCCGTCGGAGATCGCGTCGGCTTCGGCTTCAATGGCGTTTTCCAGAAACTTGTCGATCAAAATCGGTCGCTCCGGCGTGACGCCGACAGCGGCATTGACATAACGCCTGAGCATCTCTTCATCATAAACCACTTCCATGCCGCGTCCGCCCAGCACATAAGAGGGACGCAGCATCAGCGGATAACCGATGCCGGAGGCAACTTTGAGCGCCTGTTCCAAGTTGCCGGCCATGCCGGATTTGGGCATGGGAATGCCCAGTTTGTCCATCATTTTACGGAAACGGTCGCGGTCTTCGGCCAGATCGATGGTTTCCGTCGACGTGCCGATAATTTTCACACCCGCTTTGGTCAGGTCCGCTGCGATGTTTAAGGGCGTCTGACCGCCGAATTGCACAATCACACCTTCGGGTTTTTCCTTTTCGTAAATACTTAAAACATCCTCGACGGTCAGCGGCTCGAAATACAGTTTGTTGGAGGTGTCATAGTCGGTGGAGACGGTTTCCGGGTTGCAGTTGACCATGATCGATTCGATGCCTTCATCGCGCAGGGCAAACGCCGCATGCACGCAGCAATAGTCAAACTCAATGCCCTGACCGATACGATTGGGACCGCCGCCCAGCACCATGATTTTGCGGTTTTTGCTGACGCTGACTTTGTCCTTCGCGTTGTAGGTGGAATAGTAATAAGCCGCGTTTTCCACACCGCTCACCGGCACCGCATCCCAAGCCTCGCAAAACCCTGCGGCCAGCCTCTGTTTGCGGATGTCTTCTTCTTTTTTGTTCAGAATCTGCGCCAGATAGCGGTCGGCAAAGCCGTCTTTCTTGGCCGAAATGAGCAGGTCATCCGGCAGCTTTTTGCCTTTGTAAGAAAGAATTTTTTCTTCCAGCTCCACCAATTCCTTCATCTGCTCAATGAACCACTTTTTGATGAAAGTCTTCGCGTGCAGGGCTTCCACCGTGGCGCCCTTGCGCAGGGCTTCATACATGATGAATTGTCGTTCGCTGGACGGTTCGCTGATCATTTCCATCAGTTCGTCGAGCGATTTTGTATTGAAATCTTTGACGAAACCCAGGCCGTAACGTTTTTTCTCCAGGGAGCGGATGGCCTTTTGCAGCGCCTCCTTATAATTCTTTCCGATGCTCATGACTTCGCCCACGGCGCGCATCTGAGTGCCCAGTTTGTCGTGTGCGCCGGGGAATTTTTCAAAATCCCAGCGGGCGAATTTGACCACAACGTAATCGCCCGACGGCGTGTATTTGTCCAGTGTGCCTTCGCGCCAGTAGGGAATTTCGTCCAGGGTAATGCCCGTAGCCAGAATCGATGAAATCAAGGCAATGGGAAAACCGGTTGCCTTGGAGGCGAGCGCCGAGGAGCGCGACGTGCGCGGATTGATCTCAATGACCACGATGCGATCCGTTTTGGGATCATGCGCGAATTGAACGTTAGTTCCGCCAATGACCTGAATGGCTTCTACGATGTCATAAGAATATTTTTGCAGACGTTTTTGGAGGTCTTCCGAAATGGTCAGCATCGGCGCCGTACAGTAGGAATCGCCGGTATGGACGCCCATCGCATCGACATTTTCAATAAAGCAGACCGTGATCATATTACTTTTGGCGTCGCGGACGACTTCCAGCTCCAGCTCTTCCCAGCCGATGACGGATTCTTCAATCAGGATCTGTCCGATGAGGCTTGCCGAAATACCCCGGCTGGCGATGACGCGCAGCTCTTCCAGATTATAAACAATGCCGCCGCCCGTGCCGCCCATCGTATAGGCAGGTCTGACAACCACCGGATAACCAAGTTTAGCCGCAATTTTTTCCGCCTCTTCCACGGTCAGGGCCGGTTCGCTTTTGGGCATGTCAATGCCCAGCTTGTTCATGGCTTCCTTGAAAGCGATTCTATCTTCACCGCGCTCGATGGCATCCACCTGAACACCGATCACCTCTACGTTGTGTTTCTGTAAAACACCCAGTTTGTAGAGTTCGGACGTCAGGTTCAGGCCGGTCTGGCCGCCCAGATTGGGCAAAATAGCGTCCGGTTTTTCGTTTTCAATGATTTCAGTAATCGTCTGAGCATTGAGCGGTTCAATATACGTGACATCGGCCATCCCCGGATCGGTCATAATAGTAGCCGGGTTGGAATTCACCAGCACAATTTTATAGCCGAGCTTGCGGAGCGCTTTGCATGCCTGCGTTCCCGAATAGTCAAATTCGCAGGCCTGGCCGATGATAATCGGACCGGAACCGATAATTAAAACTTTCTTAATGTCTCCACGTTTTCCCATTCTGTATCCTTTCATCTTTTCTTCAGATTTATTCTTTATGCGTTTTTTACAGTGATTCCTCGTTACTTTTTATATTCCGCGTCCACGCTAATGGCAATACCGCCGCGCACAGCGAATTCTGCCGTGACCTTGCACCAGCGTGGCTGAAGGGCAGCCACCAGGTCGTCGAGGATGATATTGGTGACATGTTCGTGAAAGACGCCTTCGTTGCGGAACGACCAAAAGTAGAGCTTCAAAGATTTTGATTCGACGATTTTTTTGCCGGGAATGTACTGAATTTTAATTTTGGCGAAATCCGGCTGGCCGGTCATCGGGCAGACACAGGTGAATTCTTCTGTGGAGAGTGTGACGGTGTAGTTGCGCTGGTGATGATTGGGAAATGTCTCAAGTTCGCGGCCCGGCTTTGCGGTTTTGCCTGAACCCAAAAGCGTGAGATCCGCCATATCCTTTGTTTTTGTGCTTTTTGCCATGAAGTTCCCCTGAATCATAAGAGTGCCCCTGTTTACCGAAAGTTGTCATTTATTTCAAGTTTATTCGTTTGACAGAATTTATTCTCATATATTATTGATTTTGTGTTAGATTTATAAAAATATTGAGGAGGAACTGACTATGGCCGAAAATAAAGCAACCCTTCCCGAAAATACATGGAAGTGCAGCCATTGCGGCAATACCATCGTGGAAATTCAACCGCCGGAAGTCTGCCCCGTCTGCAAACAGAAATGCGAGTTTCTGAATGTTACCTGCTACCAGCCGGAATGCGGCTTCACGGGGATGGACAATCGCTTAAAACCGTCGAAATGAATATATGCTGTACTTGAGCAAGTGCTTTTTTCTCTGCGTCAAATCAGTTATCCAGTATTGGTGAAAAAATTTCGCTGAGCGTCGGGTGCGGGATCACCCAGGCATGCAGTTGCTTTCTGGTCAATTCGCTGGATACCGCCAGGGCAAGCGGTGAAATGAGTTCGGCGGCGTGGTCGCCGATGATGACCGCGCCAATAATTTTATCCTGATGGAAGATAGCCTTAACGAAACCCTGTCCCATCAACTCGGCTCGGGCGATGATGTTGGCGCCGTAGTTGGATTTAACAATTTCTATATTTAAGCCTTCGTCATAGGCTCGCCTCTGGCTGTAGCCGACGCGCGCAATCTGCGGATGGCTGTAAACTACTGACGGAATAAAGTTTTCATTATAGGTACAATCGCCGCCTCCATACATATTTTCCACGGCGATTTTGGCTTGGCGTGCCGCGCGGTGTGCCAGCATCATGCCGCCGGTAACATCACCTACGGCATAAATGCCTCGGACGTTGGTCTGCATATGCTCATCCACTTTGATTCCGCCGTTGACATAATCAATCCCCAGTTTATTCAACTCCTCCCTATGCAAAAGCGGCTTTCGGCCTGTGCAAAGCAGGGCGCATCCGGCGCGCATTTCCATGGTTTCGCTATTTTTTTGCACCTGCATCACAACACCGCCTATCGATTCTTTGAGGCTGACAAGTTTTGTCGATGTGTGGACAGCAATGCCCAGGCGGGTCAGCTCCTGGCTGAGAAAATCTGCGGCTTCTTCATCTTCCTGAGGCAAAATGCGATCCAGCAGTTCCACCAGGATAACCTTGACGCCAAGTTCGGCAAACACTGTGGCGTATTCGACGCCGATGAAACTGCCGCCGACAATGATCATGCTTGCCGGCAATGTGTTGATATTCAGGATGTCATCCGATGTCAGTATTCGCTCTGAGGTCTGGATCTCTGCAAGGACTTGCGGCTGCGACCCCCAGGCGATGACAATGTTATCCGTTGCCATCGACTGACCGTTTCCGGATGAATCCGTGTACAGCACTTCGTGGGGTGATAGTATTTCACCCGCGCCTTGTTTTGTTTCCACTTGAGCATCGGTAAGCGCTTTTTGCGCACCCAGCGCGGCAATTTTGACAATCTGTTCTCGATGTTTTTTCATGGCCGTGAAATCAACGGCCACATTGGCAATGTTCACACCGACGCGTTTGAGTTTTTTTAAATCCATATAAAATTTGCTGCATGAAAGCAGCGCTTTGGTGGGTATGCAGCCGCGATGCGTGCAGGTGCCACCCCAACCGTTTTTTTCGATAATGAGGACTCGTTTTTTCTTTGCCGCCGCCGTTTCCGCCGCCGCCAGGCCTCCCGGCCCACCGCCAACGACAACCAGATCATATTTATCGGACATACTCGCACCCTCCTGTTTAAAAATCATTAACACAGGCACTCATGCCAGGCAAATGGAAATTCTGAACAAAACGGGGATTCTGAAAGTTTAACGTCAATACTCTTGCTTGACTCACCCAGATTTCAATCTTGTCTTACCTGCCAATATCTGGTAGTTCACCAGTGAGGATGGGGTGAATGAAAGATATTCTGACCGTTTCACAACTAAACGATAATATTAAAACCTTTCTGGAGGAAGCCTTCGGTTCACTCTGGGTGGAAGGTGAAGTTTCCAATTTGCGCCGTCCCCAGTCCGGCCATGTCTATTTTACGCTGAAAGACGACAAAAGCCAGATTCGGGCAGTTTATTTTCGCCAATATGGCACCCGTGTGGCAAAGTTTGATCTGGAAGACGGCATGAAGATTCTGTGCCGGGCCCGCCTCAGCGCTTATCCGCCCCGTGGTGAATACCAGCTTATTGTGGAATCGGTCGAACCACAGGGGGTGGGCGCGCTGCAAAAAGCGTTTGAGCAGCTCAAGGCCAGACTGGCCGCCGAAGGATTATTCGACAAGTCCCACAAAAAGGCACTGCCTTTTCTGCCCCACCGCATCGGCGTTGTTACGTCGCCAACAGGCGCCGTAATCCGGGATATTTTAAACATTACCCGCCGACGTTTTCCTTCCGTGGATATTCTGATCGCGCCCACCCGGGTGCAGGGAAACGAGGCGGCAGGTGAAATAATTTCAGCCCTGCGCAACCTCCATGCATGCGGCAAGGTGGATATTATCATTATCGCGCGAGGCGGCGGCTCGCTGGAGGATCTCGCTCCTTTCAATGACGAAGCCCTGGCCAGAGAAATTTTTCGCTCATCCATTCCCATTGTCTCGGCGGTCGGTCACGAAACCGACTTCACGATTTGTGATTTTGTGGCGGACCTGCGCGCGCCCACACCGTCTGCGGCGGCGGAACTGGCGGTCCCTCAGAGAACCGAATTGCAGGAAAGCCTCTATAATCTGCGGCAGCGGCTGTCGGTTGCCCAGCGCCGTCATCTTGATGATCAAAAAGGACGGCTCGCTGCCCTGCAAGCCCGCTTCAAAGATCCGCGCCGTTTTCTGGTTGATTTCTCGATTCATCTGGACGATCTGCGCGAAAGAATTCAGCGCTCGCTTACACAAAGAACGCAGATGATGAATAGCAAATTGCAACATCTGGAACTGGGTCTGCAAAATCAGAATCCGGGGAAGCTGGTTCGGGAAAAAAGAAGCTTCCTCAATAATTTAGAGAAAGACATCATGAGCGGCTGGAATCATTATCTCAGAGATCGCGAAGGGCGGCTGAAGAAAATCGCCGCCCTGCTCGCCTCCTTAAATCCACTGGCCGTCTTGCAGAGAGGCTACAGCATCACGCGCCGGTTATCGAATGGAGAAATTGTCCGTCAGGCGGGAGAGTTAACCTTGGATGAACGAGTCAGTATTCAACTCGCCTGCGGCGGTATCCAGGCGCGGGTGGAAAAAATTCAAGAGGAGTAAAAAGCAATGGCGAAAGAAAAGTTTGAAGACGCTTTGGAAAAACTGGAAAATATAGTAAGGGAAATGGAGGCGGGTGAAATGCCGCTGGATTCGGCGCTGAAATCTTTTGAAGAAGGCATTCGGCTGATCCGTTTCTGTTCCGCAAAACTTGAAGATACCCAGCGCCGCGTCGAGCAGCTTCTGGAAAAAGAAAATTCGTTGCAAATGAAAAACTTTCAGGATGAAGACAACGATGAACCATGAGGAGTTTCTTCAGGCATACTTAAAGGACCGTCAGAATATTGTGGAAGAAGCGCTCGAGCGCTATCTTCCGGATGAAGACAGCGTCCCGCAGGATCTGCATACCGCTGTGCACTACAGTGTGTTTGCGGGCGGTAAAAGAATCCGCCCGATTCTTTGCCTGGCTGCGGCGGAAGCGTGCGGTGGTGATATGGCGCCGGCCATCCCGGTGGCCTGCGCGCTGGAATTGATTCACACCTATTCCCTGATTCATGACGACTTGCCGGCCATGGATAATGATGATTTTCGGCGTGGTAAACCCACCAGCCATAAGGTTTTCGGCGAAGCGGTGGCGATTCTCGCGGGCGACGCGCTTTTGACGGAGGCCTTTGTGCTGCTGTCACGCGCGGAAAAAGTCCGGCTGGCTGCAGAAAGGCGCCTGGCCGTCATTCAGGAGATTGCGTCTGCCGCAGGCATTGCGGGAATGGTCGGGGGGCAGGCGCTGGATATCCGGGCGGTAAAAATCCAGCCGGATTTCGCGGGGCTTACAGACATTCACCGGCGCAAAACCGGTGCGCTAATTGTGGCAGCGGTCAAATCCGGCGCGATTCTGGCGGGTGCAAGTGACGAGAAGATTCAGGCGCTGGGTGTTTACGGCAGCCATATCGGCATCGCTTTTCAGATTGCCGACGACATTCTCAACGTGGAAGGCGATAGCATGCGTATGGGCAAAAAAACCGGCAGCGATGCCGCCCTGGGCAAAGTCACCTACCCGTCGCTCCTGGGTCTCGAGGTGGCAAGGGCAAAACTGGCCGAGCATACAGAGGCGGCTGTTGCCGGCATTGCGGCTTTTGATTCACGCGCACTGCCGCTCAGAGTCATTGCCCGCTATATCATGGAAAGAAAGTCTTAAAGGATTATAAAGGCCAATGAAACCAATCGAAATAGCCGATTATGATGTTTTGCCGAAAGTGAACTATCCTTCGGACATCCGGAAACTCAATTTAGCGGAGCTCAATAAACTGGCTCAGGAAATACGAACCTTCATTATCAACACAGTGGCTTTGTCGGGCGGCCACCTGGCTTCATCGCTGGGTACGGTGGAACTGACGCTGGCGTTGCACTATGTTTTCAATACGCCGGAAGACAGGCTCATCTGGGATGTTGGCCATCAGTCTTATGCGCACAAGATTGTCACCGGTCGGAAGGAAAAGTTTCCGACCCTGCGCCGCAAGGGCGGCCTCAGCGGCTTTCCCAAACGGGAAGAAAGCACCTACGACGCTTTTAATGTCGGGCACAGCGGCACCTCCATCGCGGCGGCAGCAGCCTTTGCCGAATCCCAGTGTTTGAAGGGCGGGCACGCCAAAGCCATCGCGGTGATCGGCGACGGCTCCCTGACCACCGGCATGGCGTTTGAGGGACTGAACTGGTCGGGTGGCCGCGATAAAGACTTGATCATTGTTTTAAATGACAACGAAATGTCCATTTCTCCCAACGTCGGCGCTCTCTCCTCTTATTTGAACAGAATGATGACAGGAGACAGGGTTACTAAATTTAAATCCGAGCTGAAAACTTTTCTCAAAAACATTCCCAGTATCGGCGAACAGATTTTCAAATTTTCGAAACAAATCGAGGAATCGCTGAAGACTTTTGTTGTTCCCGGTGCGCTGTTTGAGGAGCTTGGTTTCACTTACGTCGGGCCGTTGGAAGGGCATCGTCTGGACTACCTCATCAAGAATTTTGAAAACGTCAAGAAATTAAAGGGGCCGGTGCTGGTGCACGTCATCACGCAAAAAGGCCGGGGCTACAAATTCGCTGAAGAAAATTCGCCGACATATCACGGTGTTGCGCCCTTTGATGTGGAAACCGGACTGACGATTCCTTCGGCAAACACCGCGCCTTCTTATACGGAAGTATTTGGCGGGACGCTTATCGAACTGGCTGCTTCCGATTCCCGCATCGTTGCCGTGACCGCCGCCATGTGCGAGGGCACGGGCCTGGACAAATTCGGACGGGAATTTCCTAAACGTTTATATGATGTCGGCATTGCCGAACAGCTTGCCGTTACTTTTGCCGCCGGCATGGCCATGGAAGGGCTCAGGCCTGTTGTGGCGATTTATTCCACCTTTCTCCAGCGCGCTTATGATCAGATTTTACACGATGTCTGCCTGCAAAAACTGCCGGTGATCTTTGCCATCGACCGCGCCGGTTTTGTCGGAGAAGACGGCGCAACGCATCAGGGACTTTTTGATTTTTCCTATCTACGCAATCTTCCCCATATGGTCATGATGGCCCCGAAAGACGAAAACGAACTCAGGCACATGCTCAAAACGGCCATCGGATGCGGTTCGCCCGTGTCCATTCGTTATCCGCGAGGAAAAGGTGCGGGGGTGCCGCTTGATGACGAACTTTCAATATTGCCCATCGGTCGTGGCGAAGTTCTGCACGAGGGCTCGGATCTGGCGATTATCGCCGTGGGAGTCACCGTTCATCCCGCGCTGGCAGCCGCACGCAAGCTGGCGGAAGAGGGGTTCCAGGTCAAAGTCATCAACGCCCGGTTTATTAAACCACTCGATGCGGAATTGTTATTAAGCACAGCGGCGTCCATTAATAAGATCCTGACCATCGAAGAAAATGTTCTGGACGGTGGATTCGGCAGCGCCGTCCTGGAATTGCTCGCCCAAAACGGCGTGAAGGATGTAACGGTCAAACGTTTGGGCATCGCGGATGAATTTGTCGAACACGCCACACAGGCCGAGTTGCGTTTTCAGTATGGCCTCGATGAAGCGGGCATCATCCGGGCGGCAAAAGAAATGCTGGAGAAATAAGCTCAAGGCTTTCCAGGCGGATCGTTTTAAAAATGAGCAAGGGTAAAAAAATCACGGACACGGATTCGAAAGATAAAAAGGGAATGAATATGAAAAAGATGAGTTTTCTGCGCATGGTTTTAAGTCTGCTTCTGGTTTGCCTGTTATCAGGCCTTGCTCCGGATGCCGCTTTTTCACAAGACAGGATGAGCGCGCGAAGGGGAAGGACAATCCCCGCTGAAACGCCTTCTGTTTCCGCCCCTAAAACCGACATGGATACATCATCGCCGGTAAAGACAGACCCGACTACAACCCGTGGTGAGGCTGCCGCTGAAAAAGCGCCATTCGGGGTGAAGGTGCAGAATTTGGAAGGCACCGCTTACTGGCGAATGCTGGGAAGGCATACCGGCAGGAAAGACGGTGTTCTTGTTGCCGACGTGGTAAACGGAAGTCCGGCGGAACAGATGGATATTAAGAAGAATGACGTCATCCTCTCCTTCAACTATAAAGATGTAAAAAATCCGGATGAATTCCAGAACGCTGTTTCCGCATTGAGCCAGGGGGACAAGATCGTTCTCTCGATATACCGTCTCTCTCCCACCCTGTTGACCCTAACGGGAACGATGGGACAATCCGCTGTGGCTGCCGGCAAGGAACAAAAAACCAAAGTTGCATCGGCGGATATGAATGCAACCGCGGCGATATTTGCGCCTACAGGTCATCATGGAATAACAGCCGTGGGTTTATCGTCCGACGGCAAACAAATCATCTCGGGCGGCAACATCAACAATTCTCTCAAACTCTGGGATGCCGCAACAGGAAGGCAAAGCCAGGCATTAGCCGGAGACACTGATGTCGTTTATGCGGTGGCCTTTTCTCCTGACGTCAGATATGGTGTATCCGGGAGCGCGAATAACACCATCAAGCTCTGGGATGGAACAACGGGAAAAGAGATTAAGGCTTTCGCAGGACAAACCAAAGATGATTTGGTTCTTTCGGTAGCCTTTTCTTCCGACAGTCGCCATATCCTTTCCGGCGGCAGTGACAACACCCTCAAGCTCTGGGATATTGCAACAGGACGGGAAATCAAGACATTTTCCGGGCATGCGGGATGGGTCACTTCCGTTGCCTTTTCACCCGACGGCAGATACGCTCTCTCGGGCAGTTTGGACAACACCCTTAAGCTCTGGGATATCGCAACCGGCAGGGACATCAGGACCTTCGTGGGACAACATGGGGTGGACAGCAAAAGCCGGGCTTTTGCGAAGGATGGCACACCCGTTCCACCACTCATCCAGTTAGAAGCCGATAAAATGGCGTGGGGTATGAGCAGCTTTGCCGGCCGGGTCAGTTCTGTCGCTTTTTCACCAGACGGCAGGCATGCCGTCTCGGGAAGCTGGGGCAAAATCATCACGCTCTGGGACATTGCGACCGGCCGGGAAATAAGGTCTTTTACAGGGCATAAAGAAAGGATTAACGCCGTCGCCTTTTCACCTGACGGCAATCAAATCTTATCCGCGGCCCGCGATAATACCCTTAAACTCTGGAATGTGGCGACGGGCAGGGAGATCAGGACATTTACCGGGCATATCGGAGAAATCAATTCCACCACCTTTTCCAGGGATGCAAAGCGATTGATTTCCGGAGGCTCAGATGGCACAATCAGGTTCTGGGACAGCAATACCGGCGCGGAAATCGTCAAGTTTGTAAGCTTGAAAGACGGCGAATGGATCGTCATTACAGCCGAGGGATACTACAACTCCTCCGGCCGGGGGCATGAATATCTCAACATCCGCCAGGGCGCCAAGGTCTATGGCATCGACCAGTTCTATGATGTCTTTTATCGTCCTGATATTGTCGCCGCAAAACTTCGAGGCGATGATATCCGTGATCTTGTCACACTGACTCTTGATGAAGCGCTCAAAAATCCACCGCCGACGGTTGAATTTTCCTCTGTGCCGTCACAGACGGACCAGCCAAAGGTCAAGGTCTGTTATCAGGCAAAAAGCACGGGCGGCGGCATCGGCGAGGTGCGATTATTCCACAATGGCAAGCTCGTCCAGTCCGACGGCTATTACAGAGAGGTTGCCAAAACATCAACCGGGACAACCCAACTTGCTTCGTTAAACAGCCGGTCAATCTATGCCGACATGAGAAGCATCAACATCAAGGCCAAAGCGGACTCTGCGTTTATCTCCAGTAAATCCAAGGGAGATCTCTTTGAAGACTGCAAAGAAATAGACGCCATTGCCGGTGAGAACGAGATCAGCGTCTCCGCTTTTAACGGCGGCAACACCGTCCAGAGCTACATGAAAACTGTTAAATTCAACTCTGGGGTCAAGCCGCAAGATCCCCATCTTTATATCCTCTCCATCGGGATAGACCAATACAAAGACAGCAGCGTCAATCTCAAATATGCCGTCAAGGATGCAAAAGACCTGGAGGAAAAAATCAAAACACAGTCTGCCACGCTTTATCAGCCCCGGAATATTCATTATTCACTGGTGACGGACCAAGATGCAAACAAGACAAATATTATCAATAAAATCAATGAGCTTGCCAACACCATCAAGCCCCCGGACAGCTTTATCCTTTTCGTGGCCGGTCACGGCATTCTGTTGCAGAACCAGTATTATATGCTGACCCATGACTTCAACGGGCAGGTGAGCGACGCCGGCATGATCAGCTCCAATGAAATTGTCGAGATGTCCAAAAAAATTAAATCTCTGAGTCAGTTATTCATCTTCGACACCTGCCATGCAGGCGGCGTGGACACGATCATCAGCGGTCTTTACGATGCCAGAATGTCTGTCCTGGCGAAGAAAATGGGGCTTCATATTTATGCCTCGGCCAATGACAAACAGGCGGCGATGGACGGCTACAAAGGCAACGGTCTGTTTACCTATACTCTGCTGGATGGTTTGAACAACAATAAAGAAGCTGACAAATATAAAAACGGGAAGATCAGCGTCGTGGGTTTAGGAGAGTATGCCAGGAAGATGACTACGACCATCTCTAAACAGATCGGCCATGAACAAACGCCGCTTATCATCAATTTCGGGAAAGACAGCCCGCTATATAAATTGCAGTGAAAAGAAAAAATCCCGTTGACAAACGGTTATACCTTTGGTTATACTATCGAATATGAAGACTGCAATTTCAATCAGCGATGAAATATTCACGGAAGCCGAGATAACCGCCAGGCAATTGGGTATTTCCAGAAGCAAATTGTACGCTCAGGCTATATCGGAATTTGTAAAAACACACAAACCGGAGGCCATTACCGCAAAGCTAAATGAAATATATTCCGAAGAATCCTTGCTGTTAGATAATGATATTGTTCAGTTAAATTATGACCTTATATCAAAGGACGAATGGTAATGATCAGAGGAGAGATATGGTGGGCAAAGTTACCTTCTCCAAGGGGTTCGGAACCAAGCAAAAAAAGACCCGTTTTGGTCATACAGGCAGATTCTTTTAATCGTTCTGCAATTAACACCGTCATTTGTGCCGTCATAACATCCAATACAAACCTGGCAACATCTCCCGGAAATATCCTTTTGGAAATATCGGAATCAGGCCTGGATAAAACATCCGTAATCAATTTTTCTCAGATTATTACACTCGATAAATCCTACTTTACTGAAATGGTTTCAATGCTTTCAAAATCGATTATTTTTAAAATTAACAGCAGTTTGAAAATCATTTTTGACATGGATTAGGAAGCCAAGGGGCCGCACAAGCGCTGTGTCACAGGAATTCACCCAAGTAAAGAATGCCTGAACCATCAAAAAGTAAAGCAGCAAAAAGTTGCCATTCGCTCTGTGATATGATAGGTTAAATTCATGGAAACATTGGAAAAACAGGAATTGTTTTGGGATGTCAACCTCGCACAGATGGATGAAAACGCGCACAAGCGATTTATAGTAAAACGCATCCTGCAATTCGGTGACATGGACGATCTGCGCTGGGCATTGAGCTTTTACGGGCATGATGCCGTTCGGGTAATTTTTGTTTCCAGTGCGGATCAACTGGACAAAAAATCACAGAATTATTGGCGCTTGTTTTTTCACATTCATGACGGTGAAGAATGCATAAAGAAACAATCGACGAGCGGACAAAACGCGTTTGGGACAAGATAGCAAAATCTGGGATCGCTGGCCGTTTTTATCTGGCTGGGGAAACGGCGCTTGCCGTTCATCTTTGACACAGAAAATCCATCGATCTCGATTTCTTTTCTCAAGAGGACTTTTCAGCGCCGGATTTAAAAAGACAACTCTCCCAAATCGGTAAAATCGTTTTGTTGGGTGAAGCGGACGGAACACTGCATGTAACCGTCGATCATGTGATGGTGAGTTTCCTCCAATATGGATACGGTCTGCTTTTTCCGTCCGTAATATTTGAAGGCTTGGCAATGGCGGATGAAAGAGACATTGCTGCGATGAAACTGGACGCGGTATCTTCGCGCGGCAGCAGAAAAGATTTCATCGATATTTATGAATTGTTGAAAAAACACACCCTGGCCGAGCTCATCGATTTTTTTGAAAAGAAATATGCCGGCATCAAATACAACATGCTGCATATTCTGAAAAGTCTGGTTTATTTTGACGATGCCGATGGGGAACCGCCGCCCATGATGTTGCATGATGCCAATTGGGATGATGTGAAGCAAGGCATAAGCCAGGCCGTTTCTGCGTTTGGTGAAGAACGCAGGTGATCAGAAAATCGAAAAGAACACAGAAGTTAGGTCCGGGGAATTCGGGGGAATTCGGGGGACATAACACTTAATTATTTTGAGAGAGGGACGGAGACGTTCTTTAATGAACATCAAACCCTCGCCAATCAAGGCATTCAGCTTGATGACGGATCAAGCCGTTACTTAACGGTAACTGTTCTATTTTCCAAACACAAGATGGACTTCTAGTTTGCAACCGACCGCTTGGGCATACTTCTTCAGTGTGGCAAGTGTCGGCGATTGCCGGTTATCAGAGAGCGCTGTCTCAAGGCGAGTGACAGCGGGTGCTTTCGTCCCCATTTTCTTTGCCACTTCTGCCTGAGTTAACCCCGACCGCTTCCGGGCTTGCAGTAGCTCTCGAAGCAAAACATATTCCGTTTCCAGCTCCATGTAGGCTGCCTTAAATTCAGGATCTTGCTTCCATTCCGCGACCATCTGGCGATGCGTTTTTGTCTGTATATTATTTTTCATGATTTACTTACCTCGCGTTGCCGCTTGCGCGCGATTTCCAATTCCCTCTTTGGTGTTTCGTTTGTTTTCTTGATGAAGGAATGCAGGACTATAATCCGCTTTCCCACTTGGGTACAGTAGAAAACTCTGGCAATTCCCTCTCTTCCTTTCGGGCGGAGCTCGAAAAGACCACCACCCATCGCACGCGAGTGGGGCATACGAAGATCAAGCCCGAACTCTTCAAGCAGTTCCGTCAGCCGTGCGTACGACGCCCTTATCCCGACAGGTAAGGCATTTATTTTCAGACGAACCACTTCGCTGAAATATTCAATTGCCCAAGACATGAGTAAACATAACAAATATGTTATGCTGGGTCAAGGAAAATATTGGGTAATTTTGGGGACATAACACTTAATTTCTTGACCACTGCAAAAAAATACATTAGACGTCTTTCATGCCCAGAATATCAAGAATAGTTGCCGTAGATTATCCGCATCATCTTACACAGCGCGGTGTTCGATCTATGGAAATCTTTCATAGCGACCATGACAGGAGTCAGTATTTACAGTTCATCAAAGAAGAATCCCAGCGATGTGAAATAGAAATTCTTGCCTGGTGCCTGATGACCAATCACGTTCATTTTATCGCCGTGCCGCACACAGAAACATCGCTTGCCCGGGGATTTGGTGAAGCCCATAAACGGTACACCCGTATGAAGAATTTCAGTGATAATGTTCGGGGGTATTTATTTCAAGGGCGATTTGGTTCCTGTGTGCTTGACGAACGTCATTTGCTGGCTGCCGTGCGGTATGTCGAGAATAATCCTGTCGTTGCGGGTATGGTCAAGAATGCATGGCAGTATAAATGGTCTAGTGCGCCATATCACGTTGGTGATATTGAGGGAGATGTTCTGGTTAACAGCAGCAATCTATATGGCCTGGTTAAAGATTGGCGGACCTATCTGGATGAGCAGATTGAGGGAATGGATGACGTCCATAGCGTGAGAAGGGCGACAAAAACCGGACGACCGGCAGGTGATCACGATTTTGTAAAAAAGATTGAAAAACTGACAGGGCGTTTGTTACGGCGGAAAAAGCCCGGACCCAAGAAAAAACAAGAAAGCTGAATTAAGTGTTGTGTCCCCGGAATGAAAAAAGGAGAATTATGTTTGAAAGGTTTTGGCATCGATATTACGATTACAACGTCCCCGCAACCATTCGTTATCCCCAGATTGCCGTCCCCGACCTGCTGCAGATTCCGGCGAATGTTTTGCCGGACAAGGCAGCCATCTACTATGAAGGGGCGGAGATCTCTTTCCGCGATTTTCGCGCCTTAGTTATCCAGATGGCCAATGCCCTGGCCGCTATAGGCGTGCAGAAGGGTGACCGGGTTGGGGTTCATCTACCCAACTGCCCCCAGTATCTGATTGCCTATTATGCGGCTCTTTCCCTGGGAGCGATTGTGGTGAATCTTAATCCCGCCTACCCGAAAGAAGAGCTTTCCATGATCGTGGAGAATACGGGCTTGAGCACGCTTTTTACCCTGGATGAGGCCCAGCCGCTCATCCGGGAACTTTGCAGGGAAATCCCTGTTGCCCGTGTCATTTTGACGAACCGCATGGAATACGCGAAGGCAAAGAGCCCGGGCGTAACGGGTGACTTTGGTGCTGGGTGGTATTCTTTTGCCGTCCTCCTGAAAAACTGTACCGATCTGCGGCGGCCCAGAGTTTCCGTCGAAGCAGAAGACCCTGCCGTCATTCAGTTTACCGGTGGCACAACGGGTATTCCCAAAGGGGCGGTTCTCACCCATGCCAATCTGGTAGCGGCCGTGTTCCAGACATCGCCGCGAATGTTCCCGATCATGCAATTCATTCCCCCGGAAAGACGATCGTCAATGATTATTATTCCGCTTTATCATGTCTATGGGAACCTCATTGCCAACTGGTCGCTTTTCAACTGTGTAACTCAGATTCTGGTTCCCCGCTTTCAGGCGAATGAAGTCATTGATCTAATTATTAAAATAGGAGAAATTACTTATTTCCCGGCTGTGCCGACCATGCTAACTGCTCTGGTCAATCATCCCCGGATTAAAGAGGCCGATCTGGGCCGGCGGATACACATTGTCAATTCAGGAGCCGCTCCCTGTCCGGTGGAATTGATTGATCGGCTTCGGGATATGGGCGTATTCATTACAGAAGCCTGGGGAATGAGTGAATCGGCAGGCCTGGGGGTCGTAAACCCCATCCTGGGAAAGAAAAAGGCGGGCAGCATTGGCCTTCCCGCACCGGATAATGATATCCGTCTTGTTGACATTGTGGATGGCGTAACAGACGTTCCCCGGGGACAACCGGGTGAAATGCTTCTGAAAGGACCATCAGTGATGAAGGAATATTGGAACAATCCCGAAGAAACGGCGGGACAGCTTGTTGACGGCTGGCTCCACACGGGGGATATTGCCGTCCAGGATGAAGACGGCTTCCTGTTCATTGTAGATCGCAAAAAAGACATGATCATTGCCGGCGGTTTTAATATTTACCCCCGGGAAGTCGATGAAGTCATCTACCGGCATCCGAAAATCAAGGATGTTGTAACGATTGGCGTGCCCGACGCCTACCGGGGGGAAACGGTTAAGGCTTTTGTTGTAGCTAAAGACGGAGAAATCGTAACGGCGGAAGAGATTATCTCTTTTTGTAAAGAAAAAATGGCTCCTTACAAGGTGCCGAAAGAAATCGAATTCAGGACATCCCTTCCCCAGTCTGCGGCAGGAAAGATTCTCCGCAAAGTATTGAGAGATGAGGAAATCCAGAAAAAAGGTCAGACGTGATGGGGGGATGAGAGGGACATCCATGATATGGAAAAAATTCGTTTAGATAAATTGCTCGTGTCCCGCGGTTTCGCGCCGACCATTCAAAAAGCGCAGGCGTTCATTCTGGCCCGGGCCGTAAAAGTAAATGATGTCTGCCTGTATAAGGCCGATCTACTGGTGCCTGTTGATGCCGAAGTACACATGAAGGGCGACGACAATCCCTACGTCAGCCGTGGCGGTTTAAAATTAAAGGGCGCACTTAATCACTTCGCGCTGGATGTGTCAGGTGAAGTCAGCCTGGATGTCGGGGCGTCCACGGGCGGTTTCACCGACTGCCTGTTGCAGGCGAGTGCGCGGAAAGTGTTCGCCGTTGATGTCGGCTATGGCCAGTTGGCGTGGAAACTGCGCGAGGACCCGCGCGTGGTCGTCATTGAACGCACCAATATCCGCCACTACAATGGCTCTGATCTTACTGAGAAACCAACGCTGGCCGTAATTGACGTCTCTTTTATTTCGCTCAAAACCGTTATTCCCGCAGTGCTGCCGCTACTCGCAGATTACGCCCGGATTCTCGCATTGATCAAACCGCAGTTTGAAGCGCAAAGGGATGAGGTCGGTAAAAACGGCGTGGTGGAGAATGCGGCGGTTCATGATCGGGTGGTCGGGGAAATCGTCTCATTTTGTCAATCTCAACGGTTGGATGTGGAAGGAACCTGCGACTCCTCTCTTTTAGGACCGGCAGGCAATAAAGAGTTTTTTATATTAGCGCGGAAAACAGACTAAATGGAAATCAAACTGGCCAAAACAGCCGGGTTTTGCATGGGCGTGCGCCGGGCGGTGGATGCGGTTCTGGAAGTTGTCCAACATGAAATGGGCAGGCGAATCTATACCTACGGCCCCCTGATCCACAATCCGCAAACCATTGAACTTCTTAAAAATAGAGGCATTACGGCCATCAGTCATATAGAGGATATTCCGGACAAGCATCAGGCTGTTCTGATTATCCGGGCGCACGGCATTGCGCCTGACGAAAGAAAAAAAATCAAGGAAAGCGGCGTTAAAATCATTGACGCGACCTGTCCGAAAGTCAGCTACGTGCAGGCCATCATCAAAAAGCACACGGCGATGGACTACACGGTCATCATCGCCGGAGACCGCGAACACCCGGAAGTGGACGGTCTGTGGGGCTATACCGAGGGCCAGGGCCTTATCGTCTCGACGCTTTCGGATGCGGATAAATTACCCGCTATGGAAAAAGTCTGTATTGTGGCCCAAACCACTCAGGACACCGATCATTACGCCCATATTGTTCAAAAAATCCAAGAAAAAAACCCGCAGGCTGTCGTTTTCAATACGATCTGTTCCTCCACGGAAAAAAGGCAGGAGGAAATTATCGCTCTGGCTACGGAAATGGACGCTTTATTCGTCGTCGGCGGTAAAAACAGCGCTAACACCCGCCGTCTGGCTGATCTGGCCCAAAAACAAAACACGCCGACTTTCCATATTGAAACCGCTGAAGAAATAAAAAATATAGACCTGACGCCTTACAAAAGCATCGGCGTTTCCGCCGGCGCCTCCACACCGAACTGGATTATCGACCAGGTTATGGATAATCTTGCGGAAAGAAACAACAGTCCACATCGAAAGGTTGGCTTTCTCCTCAAGCTTTGGCTATGGATGGTGAAAACGGATTTCTATTCCGCCTTAGGCGCGGGTTGTCTGGCGCTTACGGGCATGTTGTTGCAAAAAATCCCTGTCCATATTTCGTCAATTGCCATTGCTTCATTATTTGTTTATGCCATGCACGTTCTCAATCGGCTGACGGGCCGCAAGCAATCGGGGCTGATCGGCTCATTTCGTGAAAAATCCTATTTAAGGTTCAAAAGATACTATCATCTGGCGGCTATTGTCTCTTTGGTGATGGCTTTGGTCTTATCGCTGGCGAACAGCATGCTTTCTTTTTTCTTTTTGTTTTTCATTTCTCTTGCCGGCGGTTTGTATAATATGAAAATTCTGCCTGGAGGCCAGCGTTTTCAGAGATTAAAAGACATCCCCGGATCAAAAAACATTTTTATCGCAGCAGCATGGGGAATGGTGACGGCGGTTTTACCGGCCTTGAACAACAGCCAACACGCCAGCGCCGGAATGGCGGTCGCTTTTATTTTCACGTTTGCCTTAGTCTTTATTCGATCAGCCATGTCGGATATTATGGATATCCAAAGCGACAAACTATTGGGACGGGAAACTATCCCCGTAATGATCGGCAAGAAAAAGACGCAAGTCCTGTTGAAAATTATGGTTCTGATGTTATTGGTTATTTTGTTAATTTCCACTCCCGCCGGATGGAGTTCAACTTTAAGTATTTTCCTGGTTTTGTGTCTATTATATATATGGATTTGTTTCCGGCTTTGTGATAGAAGGGCGGGTCTTTCGGGGGGAGTCATTGAAGGACTCCTGGAAACAAGCTATATTATTGCTGGTTTTGCTGTTTTCTGCTGGTTCGTTCTAAGTTGAGTTACGATACTGAGCTAATGAAAGGAGTAAAGATTAATGATGGGGAAATTTTTTACTCGAATTGTTCTGGTTATTGCTGTTTTGAGCGCTATCGCCTGCGGCGGATTGCGTTTTTCTCAACTGGACCCTGCGGCAAAGGATTATCATCCCAAACGAATCGCCGTATTTCCGGCGGATGTAGGAACGTATGAAGAAGCACGCAATCATATTGAGCAGATTGTGCCCGGCGTACTTATGGAGAAGAAATGGTTTAGCGACATTACCGACACGGCCAGCCTGAATCGCCAGATTCAGGTCAACGATGAACTGCGCAAAACGATGACGGACTATCTATCCAAGTATCAGACTTTGAACTACTCCGATTCCGCTTTGAGCAAGAAAATCGGTCAGTTGACCAAAACAGAGGCGTTTTTGTTAGTCGCTGTTGATTACTGGAATTATACGGTGGAAAAAGATAAGAAACTGGCTAAGGTCAGCGTCGGCTTCAAGTTGATCGATGCGGAAACCGGAAAAATCATGTGGAAGGCAGGCCACCATCTGGCGGAAAGTTACATGTTCCTTAAGCCGGAGCTGTCTGATGTTGCCCGATCGGTTGTCAATGATCTGGTTAAAGAAATGCCGCATTGATTTGGTGCGCGATAGATCGTGAACTCAACATAAAAAATGGAGATCATTTATGAAAGAGCAAGTACAAAAAGCGATAGAAAAGGTCCGGCCCGGTCTGCAGGCGGACGGTGGCGATGTAGAACTGGTTGACGTTTCCGAAGACGGCGTGGTCAAAGTCAAACTGACCGGCGCCTGCCATGGCTGCCCGATGGCGCAGGTGACATTGAAAATGGGCATCGAAAAAATCATTAAACAGCAAGTGCCTTCCGTTAAGGAAGTCGTGTCTGTTTAGGGGCCGTTAAAAAGTAACTGTTACATTTCTATCCATTTCGTTACGGCCCCTTATGCCGGTTATGATATTAAAATATTACAGTTATTATTGAACAACGGCTTAGACGCCGACACGGTCGGAAGAACGCTAAAATTTTTTGATTAAAGGAGATTTTTAAAAAAATGACATATGTGATTACAGAAGAATGCATTGCTTGCGGCTCATGTGAGGACGAATGTCCGGTTGAAGCAATATCCGAAGGCGAAGACAAGTACGTGATTGATTCCAAGTTGTGCACAGACTGCGGCGCCTGCTGCGATCAATGTCCGGTGGAAGCGATTATTCCCGGAGAGGAAAAGTAATAATTTCAGCCAGACCAATAAACTTGGGGGAATATCCGTCGGGACCGGCGGATCTTTCCCCTGCTTTTTTTAATCCCGCGGTTGCGGGACGAGCGTTAATTCACCGCCGCTTGCTGCGATATAAACACGTTCATTTCATACCTCGACAACTTGCGGCGAAGTGGTTGATTGCAATACATCTTCCGCGAGGGAATATTTTAGAGTAAGATAAAAAAGCGGGACAAGGTCTCGGCAACACACTTTAACCCCCTTGACTTCGGGAGAACCGCCCATGAATAAATTTATTACCTTTGAAGGCGTCGAAGGCTCCGGCAAATCCACGCAAGTAAAACTTCTGGGCGAGTATTTGACTGGAAAAAACATTCCCGTGCTGCTGACACAGGAACCGTCGGGAACCCCGATCGGCCGAAAAATCGGCGATATTCTCTTCAACCGCGGCCATCAGGCCATGTGTCCGGAAACGGAACTGTTTCTGTTTTGCGCGGCGCGAGCACAGCACGTGAGAGAGGTCGTTTGGCCTGCGCTGAAAGAGGGGAAATATGTATTATGCGACCGGTTTTCCGACGCGACATTCGCGTATCAGGCGGCGGGACGAGGGCTTGATCTCGATTTCATCAGAACAATTAACAATTATTGCGCCGAGCGGTTAAAGCCGGATTTAACACTGCTTTTTGATTTGCCGGTGGAAACCGGACTGCAAAGAGCCGGCAGGCGCGACGCCGAGCTCAAAGATCCGTCGGTAGCCGACCGCTTCGAGAAAGAAAAACTGGATTTTCACAACCGAGTGCGGCAAGGTTACCTGAGTCTCTGTGCAACGGAGCCCGGACGCTTTCGGGTGATTGACGCGGCGCGGACCGTGGACATGATTGCCCAAGACACCCGCAGGCATGTGATGGAGTTCATCAACAGGCAGAGCTAGTACCACTTCTAAATCAAAGATGATATCGCGGCGGCAAGGAGGAGGTGACGAGGCGTATTATATATACGCTGAGGAAGCCAACGACGCGGCCAACAAAGATAGCGCTTTGATTTAGAAGTGGAATAACCTTTATGGCGGTTTCATTTCCATATGTCTTTTGCAAATATTTACGGTCATCAAAAGCAAATCGGCATGTTGCAAAAAGCCATGGCTCAAGAGCGGGTCGGGCACTCTTATCTTTTCAGCGGGCCTGACGCCATCGGCAAGAAAACCCTGGCGATGGCATTCACCCAGGCGTTGAATTGTGAAAACGCCGCCGAACGATATGATTCCTGCGGCAACTGTTCCTCATGCAGGAAAATGATCCACCGCAACCATCCGGACATTCACGTGCTGGAAACCCAGGCGCAATTTATCCGCATTGACGCCATCCGCAACATTCAAGAGCAGATGACCTTTAAGCCCCTGGAAGGACGCCGGCGCGTTTTCATCATCGACGACGCGGATAAAATGAATGAACAGGCGGCCAATGCCCTATTAAAAACCCTGGAAGAGCCGTCAGCCGATAATATCATCATGTTGGTGACCGCGCGTCCTTACTGGCTGCCGCAAACCATTCTTTCGCGCTGCCGGCATGTGCGCGTAAACCCGCTCGCTGCCGAAACCGTCGCGCAGTTTTTAATCGAACAACAGCAAATGGACTCATCCAAGGCTTTACTGCTCGCCTCCCTTTCCGGCGGTTCGATCGGACAGGCGATCGAACTGGACTCGGAAGACATGATTGCATATCGCACCGAATTGAGCCGCCTTTTGTCCACCGCCAGCCTGCGCAATCCGATGAGCCTGCTGACACTTGCATCTTTTCTGGGACAGGACAAAAAGGAAATCAAACAGGGGCTGAAGCTTCTCAATACGTATTTTCGCGACGCGCTGGTCTATAAGGAAACCGCTCAGGCCTCCATGATCATCAACGCGGATGATCTGCCCGTCATCGCGTCCCTCGCCTGCCGTTTAAACGGCGAGCAGATTCTGCAAAATATCGCCCTCGTGGAGAAATCAAACGAGACGATTGAAATGAATGTGAACAAATCATTGACATTAGAGGCAATGGCCTTTAATCTCCATCTGTAAAAATAAATTGCAAAGCAGGACCAAAAAGTGCTGACCAATATCATTGGTGTAAAATTTAAAAAAGAGGGCAGGATATACAATTTTGACGCCGCCGACCTGATCGTGCATAAGGATGATCAGGTGCTGGTCAATACGGATAACGGCGTCGCCCTGGGAATTGTTGTAACCGACGTCCATCGCTGCGAATCTCATCAGTTGCCTCCCAATTTAAAAAATATTCTCCGTAAGGCCACCGCGGATGATTTGCGCGCCAGGGAAGAACTCGAACTGCTCGAGGAAGAAGCCAGAAAATATTGCATAGAAAAAATTCATGAAAAAAGCCTGGCCATGAAATTGATCACCGTGGAGTGCTTTTTTGATAAAAGCAAAATGATCTTTTACTTTACCGCGGAGGCCCGGGTGGATTTCCGTGAACTGGTCAAAGATCTGGTCGCGAAATTCAAAACCAGAATCGAGCTCAAACAAATCGGCGCGCGTCAGGAAGCGAGAATTGTCAAAGGCCTGGCGGTCTGCGGGCGGACGGTCTGCTGCGCGGGCATCCTGCAAAATCTCGATCGCGTCACCGTGAAGATGGCCAAGGAACAAAGCATGTCGCTCAATCCGGAAAAAATATCCGGATTATGCGGAAGACTGATGTGCTGTCTTTCCTTTGAGCATGATGGATATGCCGGAGCAAAGAAATGTCCCAAAACGGTCAAAGCCGAGGAAGAGCCGGTGCAAATTGAGCCGCCGCAGGCAAAATATAAAATAACAAATGCGCAGGAAACGAATAAAAAGCGCACGGAGTCATAAGGAGCCGCAAACCATTATGTCCAAACCATTTTATATTACAACACCGATATATTATGTCAATGCCTCGCCGCACATCGGGCACGCCTATACCACCATCGTCGCCGACGTCCTGGCCCGATACGCCCGCATGACTAGACGCGAAACATTTTTTGTCACCGGTACGGACGAGCATGGCGATAAAATCGCTGAAGCCGCTAAAAAGGCAGGCATTACGCCGAAAGAATACGCCGATTCCATCAGCGCGCAGTTCCGTCATCTGTGGCCCGAACTGGCTATCACCAATGATTACTTCATCCGGACGACCGACGCGAATCACATGGAAACCGTTCGTTCCATTTTGCAAAAAGTTTACGACGCGGGCGATATTTATTTCGGCGCTTATGAAGGATTTTACTGTGTCGGCTGCGAACGTTTCTACATGGAAAAGGAACTCGTGGCAGGCTTATGTCCCGACCACCAGACCGTGCCGGAGCATCGCAAAGAGAGTAATTACTTCTTCCGCATGAGCAAATATCAGGATTGGCTGATCCGGCACATCCAGGAAAACCCGGATTTTATCCGGCCGGAAAGGTATCGCAATGAAGTGCTGGCATTTCTGCGCGATCCGCTGGAAGATCTCTGTATATCTCGTCCCAAAACGCGCCTCACGTGGGGTATCACGCTGCCCTTCGATCAAAACTATGTGACGTATGTCTGGTTTGACGCACTGATCAATTACGTCACCGCGCTCGATTACCCGGACGGAGCAAATTTTAAAAAATTCTGGCCTGAGGCCCAGCATCTGATCGCCAAGGATATTTTAAAACCGCACGGCATCTACTGGCCGACCATGCTTAAAGCCGCGGGCATTGAGCCCTATCAGCACCTCAATGTTCATGGTTACTGGAATTCGGATTCAAGCAAGATGTCCAAGAGCCTGGGCAATGTTGTCCGGCCGTTGGACTTGAAGGACAAGTACGGGCTGGATGCTTTTCGCTACTTCCTGCTTCGGGATATGGTTTTCGGCCTGGATTCCAACTTTTCCGAAGAGGCGTTTGTTTCGCGTCTCAATTCCGATCTGGCCAATGATCTCGGTAATCTGCTCAGCCGCACCATTACCATGGCCATCAAATATTGCGACGGGAAAATTCCCGAGCCGCCAGCGCCTGATCAGGACAACAGTTTGCAGGCGGCAGCGCTCAAAGCGGTAACGGACGTGGAGGCATCTTTTGCCGACATGTCGCTGCATAAAGCGCTGATGGCCATCTGGGAAGTGATCGGCGCCGCCAATAAATATATTGTGGAAAACGAACCCTGGTCTCTGGCCAAGGATGCCGCCAACCGGGAAAAGCTTACGGCAATTATGTACCGGCTGCTGGAAGCGCTGCGCGCCATCGCCATCTTAATCTCTCCGTTCATGCCTCAGGCGGCGGAAAAAATCCTGAGTCAAATCGGTCTGGAATTATCGCAAAAATTCGATCTGGATGTCATCCGTAAAAACGAAACACTGCCCGCGGGCCGCGCTTTAATTCGCGGCGAGTCGCTCTTTCCGCGCGTGAGCGCTGAAAAGGAAGCGACGACGCAACCAAAGAAAGTGGCCATCGACTTAAAGCCGGAAATTGAATATGATGAATTCGCCAAAGTGGACTTGCGCGTAGCAAAGATTCTGGCGGCCGAACCTGTTCCCAAATCCAACAAGCTTGTTAAACTGCGGATCGATATCGGAGAAGAGCGGAGCATTGTCGCGGGAATCGGCAAGGATTATAAGCCGGAAGAACTTGTCGGCAAATCCATTATCGTCGTGGCCAACCTGAAACCGGCCAAGCTCATGGGCGTGGAATCACATGGCATGCTGTTGGCAACGGACGGCGTTGCCGGGCTGACGCTGCTGGGATTTGACCGCGAGCCGAATACGGGGGCAAAAGTTCGTTAAAACGGATTACATAATTGTAGGGAATGGTCTTGCCACCCGCATAACCTGAAGATCACGCGTGGGTGGTCGCGACCACCCACGCGGTGTTTGTTAATTATTGAGTGTGTTGAGATATTTTAGAACAGCATTTCTTTCTTCCGGTTCGACTTTCGCGCCTTTTTTAATCATCCGGTCGAGGGTAGCTTCCCACTCCGAGGCATTTTTTTTGGCGCTTTCCACTTTTTTAATACCGTGGCACTTGGAACAGGCATTGTCCGCAATCGCTTTGCCGTCGGGCTGGGCAAAAGCAACTCCAACGGACAAAGCACACAAAAACACTGAGCTTACCAAAACCGCAAATACTCTTTTCATAAAAAACCTCCTTCCAATTTATTCGGTTAACAGTTTTTCAATTGCCGGCTGATCAAAGCCGGACACGACCTGACCTTTGATATAAAACAGCGGTGTCGCGCGGACGCCGATTTTCGCAGAAGTCTCCCCGTGCGCTTTTATCAGTTCTTCAACGTTTTTATCTTTGCAGAGATTAAGCTGGGCGTTCCCATCCAGTTTCCCTCCTAAAACGTCGTCATAGGCTTTGGTTTTATCCTTGGCGCACAAAATATGCTGAATTTTATTTGCCGAATCCTTAGACAAAGGGAGGAAAAAAACATACAGCGTCACATCATCTTTGCGCTTATCGAAAAATTCAAAAGCACGACGGCAATAAAGGCAATTCGGGTCCGTAAACTTTACGACCTTCTTTTTCCCGTTGCCGATTTTCAGCGCTTTATCCAGGGACAGTTTGGCGAGCTGGGAGGTTATCCTTTTCGTGTTGCTTTCCTGTGTCAGATTTTTCCCGTCTTTAGAAATGATATTGCCCAGCAAAATAACATCGCCTTCCTGAAGATAATAATAAACCTGTCGGCCATTATAGACTTCATAGACGCCTTTGATGGACGTCTCGGTAAATGTTTCATAGGTATTTTTAGAGAAACTTTTTTTGAATTGTTCTTCCGGCGTTATCTTTTGTGCAGGCGAGCATCCCGTAAGTAAAAAAAGAACCATGACAACAATGATCAATAATTTATTCACGTGAGGACTCCTTTGTTATTATTTATCAGACTGAGACCAACAATCATCCCATTCAGATGGAGCATGGCCTTCTGAATTACAAGTGGCAACGCAGGTTTGAAATACTGCCTCACATAGTCGCAAGTCTGCCTTTATATTTATACAGATTTGTTTTTTGCCGGCGCAACAACTCATGCAATTTTTTATGCGTTCTTCGCTTGTTTTTTCTGCGACAGCGATGTCAGAAAAAGAGAAGATCAAAAAACACAAGATCATGACAAAACACAACATAAGGGGAAATACGCTCAACGGTTTCATGCTGTCACCTTCTTCAATTGAAATGACCGACCTGTTTGTTACTTACTACTTGAAAAAAAGTATGTCCACCAAATTGATGGCTATCGCAGCCGGCATAGATCAACCTCCCTGGATCATATCGATGAACTCAGGCAACATCAGGATCTTGACCTGCTTCTCCTTCGGCATATTGAAAACCGCCTGGAAGTAACATCCGGTGCAAATGTGAACCATGCAGTCCGTTTTGACATGATTGATCATATGGGCCAGACCGTCCGGTTTGTAGCAACAAGCGGGCGCGCCGATCCGGTTAATGGAAAGTCCCTCGATCTTGCGAAAAACCGCATTGGTCGATTGCAGATCCATGGGGACTTTGGCAAAATTTTGGTGGAGCTTGTAGCAACCGGCGTAATAGTCGATTTCATGAGGCCATTGCAGATCGCTGACCAATTCGGCCAAGGCCTGGGGATAAAAGACGATGTCTTCCTCGGGGAAGGCATATTTGTAAATAGGATAGCATGGGGAGCAGAAGAGGATCAGTCTCCGGGCCCCCAGTTTTTTCATCTGCTCGATATTCAATCCGGCAAATTCTTTGGAATAAGTCCGGCATTGGGCCATTGCCTCGTCGTCTTTGGCCTTGATGGCCGGGCGATAGAGGTAGTTTCCGCAGCAGTATTCTTTTGATAGAAAGGTAAAATCCATGCCGCCCCGTTCCAGAACGCAGGCAAATTTCCGGATCACTGAAGGCATAAGCTTGAGATTCTGGCAACCCATGATGACAACATTCTGGGCCTGCCGATCATAAGGAAGACCCAGGGAATCCATGATCTCTGCTCTGTTCGGCTGATCCTCAAGAACATGGCCGTTGGAACGGATATGTTCAACCATCTGTTCATTGATCAAGGTGTGCATGGTTTATCCTCCCTTTTAGGATAAAAAGATCATTGACAGGTCAGAATTATAAATATAACAAGTTGCACCTGCTGTAAAGGCCATTATATCCTGATGAAGAGAAGGCACCGCTCGTGGTAAGTTTCCCCGTGGACAACCGAACAAGGAATCGCCTCGAATCAAATCCAAATCGATTCATTGAAGACGTCATAAAAAAGTTTGTCCGCACAAGCCCCTTCAATCAGCTAGAGGCATTTGGAAACGATCTGATTTTTGAAACGCCACTGATCGGTTTTGCCGACGGGAATGATGCGCTTTTTACTGATTATAAACAAGTGGTTCACAAACAACATTTTACGCCACGAGAAATCCTCACCAAATATCTTGCGGAAAAATTAAAAGAGGAATCCCCTGAGATCAAAAGCGTTAACGTTATTTCTTTCGTCTTGCCCATAAACCGAAAGACAAAGACCAGTAACGCACGGGAAATAGAAGGCCCTTCTCTTCGCTGGAACAATACCCGCTGGCAGGGCCAGAATTTCATCACAGAACTTTCCCGTCATCTGGTTTTTGTGCTTGAACAGTTCGGAGTCCATGCCTTGGCACCCGAACTGTCGCCATACTATAAAATTTTCACGCCTCCTGACAACCTTGCCTCCAGCTGGTCCCAACGGCATATGGCCTATGCCGCCGGGTTGGGAACCTTCAGTCTGAATGACGGGTTCATTACGCCCAAAGGGATGGCGATGCGATGTGGAAGCGTGGTTACAAACCTGGCGCTTTCGCCCTCACCCAGACCTTACGCGCATCATCTGGCAAATTGTCTTTTCTACGCCACAGGAAAGTGTGGGGTATGCATCCGACGCTGCCCTGGCGATGCGCTCAGTGAAAAAGGTCACGACAAGACCAGATGTCTCCATATCCTGTTCGATAAGCAGAAACCATGGATGGACGGCGCCCATGGGCCCGGCTACGTGGGGTTGTATGCCGGGTGCGGTTTGTGCCAGACAGGCGTTCCCTGCGAGAGCCGGATTCCAGTATCCGGTAGCCAAAAGAGATGAAATGGATGTGGATGGGGAATCCCTTCTGGAAACATTGGAACGCCTTTCCTTTCTGGCCACGGAAATTTCCGACCTGGCCGAGTTGGATATCAATCCTCTCCTGGTCGACGCATCAGGTTGCAAGGCCGTAGATGCCCGGATTATCTGGTAATTTAGTTTTTAACTAAAAGATAATATCAAAACGTCCCATGCCCTGTGCTCACCGTCCCAGCGAAGAGAAAAATGTTGACCAAGTCCCTAAAAATAAATAAAGGGCTAACCGATGAAACCAGTTAACCCCTTGATTTTTTAATGGTGCCGAAGCCGGGATTTGAACCCGGACAAGCGTACGCTCACTAGACCCTGAACCTAGCGCGTCTACCAATTCCGCCACTTCGGCATGCGAACAGTGCACTATAATGAACGAAGGCATCTTGTCAAGTTAAAATGAGCTTGAATTTAATACTCAAAATGCTATGTTACGACGCTGACCGACTTAAGTGGTGGGAAAAAAGTAATGATTGTTTTTGAAGGAATTGAAACGATAACAAAAGATTACCGGGGGGCATTTGTCACCATCGGCAATTTTGACGGTGTGCATCTGAGCCATCAGCATATCTGCCGCAAGCTTGCTTCCGAGGCAAAAAGCGCCGGACAGAAATCGCTGGTGATTACCTTTGACCCGCATCCCAAAATGATTCTTCATCCGAACATCCATCCCTTTTACCTGATTACCACACGGTCTGAGAAGATGGATTTGCTGGAAAGTTGCGGCGTCGATGCGACGGTAATCATCACCTTTGACATGAAATATTCCAAGATAACCGCCGAGCAGTTTGTGCAGGATTTTTTGTGGAAAAAACTGGCCATTACTAAAATCATTATCGGGCATGATTACACTTTCGGACAGGCCAGACAGGGCAACGACGCCTACCTGAAGACTCAGGGACGAAAACTCGGTTTTTCCGTGGAAGTGATTCAGGCGTTTAAAATAGGCGATGAGATTGTCAGCAGCACGTTGATACGCAATTACATTCTGGCCGGCGATGTTCAGGCCGTAACCCGTTTGCTGGGGCGCTATTATGACGTTGCGGGCACCGTAGGCAGCGGCGCAGGACGAGGCGCCGGCCTGGGGTATCCTACCGCCAACATCGAGCCGGAAAAAGAATTGTTGCCGCCGCCGGGTATTTACGCGGCATTTGTCACGGTTGATGGCAATCAATACATGGGGGCGCTCAATATCGGAGCAAAACCGACCTTTGAAGATTATACATCCACGTTTGAGGTATTCCTCCTGGACTATGCGGGTGACCTGCGCGGAAAAAAAATAAATGTGCTTTTTGTGGAGAAGCTGCGGGACATTGTCAAATTTGACGGTCCCGAAAGCTTGAAGCGTCAGATCGCGGCAGACGTGGAAAAAACTAAAGAACTACTAACAAAATACAATTTCGATTCCAAAGGATAACGCGGCGGCAAGGAGGAGGTGCCGGAGGCGTATAAAGGATAATACGTTGAGGGCGTCGAGGGCGCAGCCAACAAAGTTAGCCGAAGAAAGCGGAATTGTATCAAATAATTTTGGAGGATATTTTACATGTTAAAAATTGCTATTGTAGGCGCGACCGGTATCGTGGGTCAGCAGGCGATCGTAAGCCTTTTGGGACATCCCTGGTTTAAAATCACCAAGTTGGCTGCTTCGGAGCGCTCGGCCGGTAAGAAATACATTGATGCTTTAAGGGACGCCAACGGCTCCATCCGCTGGTGGTGCACGGAAGAGCTGCCTGCGGACATCGCCAATATGGTCGTGGAAGAAGCAGCAAGCTTCGATCCGACTTCCGTGGACATTATTTTCTCGACCATGGATACCGGTCCCGCCAAAGAGCTGGAACCGAAGTACGCCAAAACCACCCCGGTCATCAGCACCGCCTCGGCTTTTCGTTATGAAGCCGATACCCCCATTCTGGTGGGCGGCGTCAATATGGATCACGCGGCGCTTCTGGCCGTGCAGCAGAAAAACCGCGGCTGGAAGGGATTCATTTCACCCAAATCCAACTGCACCATCGCGGGTCTGGTGGTTTCGTTAAAACCGATCCTGGACAACTTCGGCGTCAAGCAGGTGATGATGACCTCTTTGCAGGCCATGTCCGGCGCGGGCCGCACCCCCGGGCTTTCCGCTATGGATATGATGGAAAATGTCGTCCCCTATATTCCGGGTGAAGAGCCGAAAGTCGAAACCGAACCGCAGAAGATTTTGGGGAAATTTACCGGCAGCACCATTCAGGACGCGAAATTCGGCATTACCGCCGCCTGCAACCGCGTACCGGTACTTGACGGCCACATGGTTTGCGCGTTTGTGCAGACCGAAAAACCCTGCTCACCGGAGGATGTGAAAAGAGTGATGGTGGATTACGGGAAAGATTTTGCCGAACTGCATCTGCCCAGTTCACCAGCCCATCTGATTGATGTTACCGATGATCCGTTCCGTCCGCAGCCACGCGTGGATCGCGATAAAGGCGGCGGCATGACCGTGAGCGTCGGCCGTATCCGTAAAGATCCGATTATCGAAAACGGCATCAAATATGTCTGCCTGGCGCATAACACCAAGCTGGGCGCGGCCAAAGGCGCTCTGCAAACCGCGGAGTATCTGGTCAAGAATTATCTCAAACTTGTCTAACCTCATCAGCAAGAGAGGGAACGCGCAACATCTGCGCCTTCCCTCTCTTGTATTACCTCTGCTTTTGCCGCGTGATAAGAACTGCGTACCAGCGGGCCTGATTCGACGTATTGAAAACCTTTTGAATAAGCGATTTCCTTGAATTCGGCAAATTCATCGGGATGATAATATTTGGCCACTGGCCAGTGTTTGAGAGTCGGCTGCTGATACTGCCCGATGGTCAGGCGCGCACAAGATGCGGCTGCCAGATCATCCATCAGTCGCAGGACATCTTCTTTTTGTTCTCCAAAGCCCACCATAAAACCGCTTTTGGAAACAATCGGCGTTGCAGCTATTCGAGAAAGCAATTGAAGAGAAAGATGATAATTGCCTTGCGGGCGTAACTTGCCAAACAGCGTTTCCGCCACTTCCATGTTGTGGTTGATCACATCGGGTATGGCGGCAATCAACTTTTCCAGCGCCTTTTGATTGCCCTGAAAATCGGGAATCAGGACTTCGATTTTACAATTCGGTACCGATTGACGCAGTTGAGTGATACAGTCGGCAAAGACTTGTGCCCCTCCGTCCGGCAAATCATCGCGCGTCACGGATGTAATGACCACATAGTTCAGGTTCATTATTTTCATTGCGGTAATGAGGTGCTCAATTTCCTTTTTATCAACCGGCGCAGGCTGGCCGTGCGCAACATGGCAGTAAAGGCAATGGCGTGTGCAGATATTGCCGAGCATTAAAAAAGTGGCCGTGCCGCTTTCGAAACACTCGGCCATGTTGGGACAGGCCGCCTCCTGGCAGACGGTATGCAATTGAAGACCGGAAAGCGTTGATCGAATTTGACGGCACTGATCGGCATATGGCGGGCGCACTTTAAGCCAGGGAGGCTTACGCAGGAGTTGAAATCGCTCATGCTGTTGATCATTTAGATTCATTTAAGGTTTTTTCCAGCAAACATCCGGTTTACGGGCGGCCAGGACTTCGTCAAGGCGGCTCACGGGTGTGGAAAGCGGTGCGTCTTTCACCCGTTGTGGATTTTCTTTGGCTTCTTGGGCAATGGCAATCATAGCGTCGCAGAAAGCGTCCAGCGTCTCTTTACTTTCCGTCTCGGTCGGTTCAATCATGATGGCTTCCGGAACAATGAGCGGAAAATAAATGGTCGGCGGGTGATAACCGAAATCGATGAGCCTCTTGGCGATGTCGCTGGTATGCACGCCGCTTTGGGCAACTTGTCTATTGCCGGAAAAGACGCACTCGTGCATGCAGACGCGGTCGTAAGGCAGATCATAATAGGGTTTTAATTTTTCCTTGATGTAATTGGCGTTGAGCACTGCCATTTCGGTGGCACGCGTTAAGCCTTCTGTGCCCAGTGAACGGATGTAGGTGTAGGCTTTTACGATCACGTTGAAGTTGCCGTAAAAGGCGCGCACGCGGCCAATTGTGTCGGGGAAACTCGCAGACCAGCTATACGTTGGATCATTTTTAACAATGCGGGGCACCGGTAGATAATTAACCAGTGCTTCACTTACACCCACCGGGCCGCTGCCGGGGCCGCCGCCGCCATGCGGCGTGGCAAAAGTTTTATGTAAATTAAGTTGAATAACGTCAAAGCCCAAATCGCCGGGTCTGGTCTTGCCTAGAAAGGCGTTGGCGTTGGCGCCGTCGCCGTAGAGCAGGCCGCCCTTGCTGTGAACAATTTGCGCGACTTGTTCGATGTTGCGTTCAAAAAGGCCCAGTGTATTGGGATTGGTGAGCATCAGCCCTGCGACATCTTCAGTCATTAAAGAGTTAAGATGTTCGATATCCACGCCGCCTTCAGCATTGGAACGCAGAGTGATGGTATCGAAACCACAAAGCGCGCCGGAGGCCGGATTGGTGCCGTGGGCGGTATCCGGGATCAGGATGATGGGACGTTTCTGTCCCTTCGATTCAAAATATTTCTTGATCATCATGACGCCGGTGAGTTCGCCGTGTGCGCCGGCCGCGGGTTGCAGTGTGAATTCCGCCATGCCGAAAATGCTACTCAAAAGCTTCTGCATGTCATACATCAGTTGCAGATTGCCTTGGGCAAATTCGTCTGAAGCATTGGGATGCAATCCGGTGAAGCCCGGCAGGGCTGCAACATTTTCATTAATCTTGGGATTGTATTTCATGGTGCAGGAACCCAGCGGATAAAATCCGAGATCGACGCCGAAGTTGCGGCGCGATAAATTGGTGTAATGCCGCACCAGATCTATTTCCGCCACTTCCGGCAAATCCAGATCATCCCGCAGATATTGCCTGCCGATGACATCCTCGATATTGACGACCGGCACATCGCTTGCGGAGACATCCGCCGTGCTGCGTCCCGGTTTGCTTAGTTCAAAAATGAGTTCCATAAGTGAATTCCTTGTTTCGATGTAGTGCGGGTCTTCAGACCCGCTTGTATCGGCGAACCTGAAGGTTCGCACTACGGCGATTATCTTTTAACGACGCTGTTTAACTGTGCTATTTGATTATCTCTACCACACGATCCATATCGTCCTTGGAAAGCATTTCTGTTGCGCAAAAGAGCAGTGTGTTATCCAGTTCCGGATAATCTTTTTGTAAATCATAAGCGCCGATGATTCCTTCCGCCCGCAGCTTCGCATTGACGGCTCGGGCATTGGGGCAGCGCAAGGCAAATTCGTTATAAACGGGGGCGGAAAAGACTTCTTTCCAACCCTCAAGTTGTAAAAGTTTATTTTTTAAATATTGCGTTTTGTAAATATTGAGAGCAGCCAGCTTGCCTAGATTTTTTCCAAGTGCCGCCAGATAAACGCCTGCAGCCAGCGCGCAAAGTGCTTCGTTGGAGCAGATGTTGGACGTGGCTTTCTCCCGGCGGATGTGCTGCTCGCGGGTTTGCAAGGTCAGTACAAATCCCCGTTTACCGTTTTTATCAACTGTCGCGCCGGCGAGCCGTCCGGGAATACGGCGCAGAAATTTTTCGCGTGCGGCGAAAACACCCAGATAAGGGCCGCCGTAATTGAGCGGATTGCCAAAGCTCTGTCCTTCGCCCACAACAAAATCCGCGCCACAAGCTCCCGCTGGCTTCAGAATGCCCAGGGAGGTGCCGTCGGTAAAACCGGCAATAAGCAATGCACCGCAGGCGTGCGCCGCATCCGCCATCGGCGCTATGTCTTCAATACATCCGAAAAAATTCGGGCTTTGCACGACAATCGCCGCAACGCTGTCATCCAATGCGCGCTGCATTGCAGCAACATCCAATTGGCCGTTAGCAACATATGGTATTTCCGATATGGTATAACCGTTAGCCCAGCAATAGGTTTGTAAAACCTGCCGGTATTGAGGATGTACCGACCGGGCGACAACAATCCGTGAACGATTGGATGTCTTGGCGCACAACACCGCCGCTTCCGCCATTGCCGATGCCCCGTCATACATGGAGGCGTTGGCAATTTCCGTCCCGGTGAGATGGGCAATCATGGTCTGGTATTCGTAAATAGCCTGCAAAACACCCTGGCTGATTTCCGCCTGGTATGGTGTATAGGCGGTGTAAAATTCGGCGCGTCCCACGATGTGGCCGACAACCGCCGGAATAAAATGAGCATAAGCGCCCGCACCGGTCAAGGTGACTCGCGGCATGATATTTTTCCGGCTCATGGCCTGCATCAGCCCGAGCGTTTCCTGCTCGGATAAGGAAGCGGGCATATCGGGCATTTGCTTTAAGCGAAATTTTTGCGGAATATCAGCAAACAGCTCTTCGATGCTTCCTACGCCGATTGCTTCCTGCATTTGAGCAATATCGTCAGATGTGTGCGGGCAATAGTCCATATTTAGTGTTTTTCCTCTTTGATCAGAGCGTCATAATCGGCGGCGTTAAGAAGTAATTTCAGCTCGGCGGCATTTTCCAGTTTCAATTTTGCAATCCAGCCTTCGCCGAAGGCGTTCTGGTTGATGAGCTCCGGTGTTTCTTCCAGCGTTTTGTTGACGTCGATGATTTCGCCGCTGACCGGCGCGTAAACATCGGATACGGATTTGACGGATTCGACAACGGCCATCGGGTCGCCCTGCGCCAACTTTTTGCCAACCGGGGGCAGTTCCACAAATACAATATCCGTCAGCATTTCCTGAGCATAATCGGTAATGCCGACCACAGCCGTGCCGTCGCCATTGTCTTTGACCCATTCATGATCTTTGGAATATAATCTGTCGGTGGGATTTGATTTAGACATTACGATTCTCCTTAGTGACTTATTTTTGCCTTTTATAGAAAGGGCCCGGCATGCGCCGGGCTGACGCCTTCGATGTTATTGCCCGCATAACATTTCCTTCACATTTCATTGTCTTTGTCGCTTATAGAAAGGGAGCTTAACCACTATGGCCGGGCTTACTGTGTCGCGGATGGCAATGGATATTTTCGTATCCGGAGCAGCAAATTCAATATCAACAAAAGCCAGACCAATCGCTTTGTTTAATGTCGGGGAAAATGTGCCGGATGTAACCTCGCCGATTTCTCTGGAGTCGCTCATGACTTTATAGCCATGGCGCGCAATGCCCCGGCCGGTCATCACGAGTCCGACCAGTTTTTTCTGAATGCCGTAATCTCGAATCGTCGCCAGTGCTGCTTTCCCTGCAAAATCCTTATTCCAGTCCACAAGCCAGCTGTAAGGCACTTCCAACGGGCTGATGTCTTCCGTAATATCCTGGCCGTTGAGCATCATCCCCGCCTCCAGGCGCAAGGTATCCCGGGCGCCCAGTCCCGCCGGTTTCAAACCGTTTGCTGCGCCCGCCGCCATCAATTTATCCCAGATAACACCAATTTCCCCTGCGGCAGCATAAATCTCAAAGCCGTCTTCACCGGTATATCCGCTGCGGGAAATGAGCGCCGGGATGCCCGCCACCTTCGATTCGACAAAAGAATAGAAGTGGATGTTTTTCAAATCAGTGTCAGTCATGGACTGCAATATCGCTTCGGCGCATGGCCCCTGCAAGTCCAGCTTGCCGGTTTTGTCGCTGATATCCGAAAGCTTGCAGTCGAACCTTTTATTGTCGAGGATGGAGCTTATCCGTTGGAAATCGGACTCGCGGGGTGTAGCGTTGGTCACCAGCATGTAGAAATCTTCAGCCATTTTATACACGGTTAAATCATCGATGATACCGCCTTTGTCGTTGAGCAAGGCGGAGAGCTTGATCTGACCGATTTTTTGCCCCGAAATATCCCGGGTCAGGGCAACCTGGAGCAGATTAAGCGCCTGCGGACCTTTAACTTCAATTTCTCCCATGTGGCATATATCAAACAGCGTTGCCTGGGCGCGGGTTGTGCTATGTTCATCGATCACGCTCGTATATTGCACGGGCATGGCCCAACCGCCGAAATCAATAATTTTAGCTTTCAGGTCAACATGTTTTTCATATAAAGGTGTTTTTTTCATGGGTGATACCCGATCCTAAATTGATTGTTGACTATTTGAAAAGTTTATCAATTAAAGCCTGCTTGTTTTTCGGGTAATAAAGATTGCCCTCATAATCCACGATGAGCATGCCGTCGAGATGATCGATTTCATGCTGCACGACCCGGGCGGTAAAGTCAAGATACCGCTTGCTGATCTTTTCGCCTTTTTCGTTTAAGGCGCGGACTTTAATTTCCGGAAAGCGGCTGACTTCAATTTGAATGTCCGGGCAGGAGAGGCACCCTTCCGTCGCCATTACTTTTTCGCCGCGTGACTGAGTAATGCGCGGATTGACCAGCACGTCATAATCATCCGGGCTCATTTTTTTCTTCGTCTTGTTCTCCACGGTTTTATTGCGGAAAATAATTATTCTTTTGTTGATGCCGACTTGCGGCCCGGCGAGCCCCGAGGCGTCATCGCGACAGGTAAAGGAATCAATAAGCGCCTGAATTTCTGCCTGCGCTTCCTTGTCCAGCGGTGTTTTTAATTCATCTGACTTTTTCCTCAGAACGGATGCGTCAGCTTCGTTGACACCTTCATCATTCCAAAGGGTTAAGACTCTTTTTGGGGCCATATATTGCACCGGTTTAATTATTTTATTTGGCCTATAACACCTATCGAGTGTTATTTCAAGTAAACGAAGCTTGCAAATTACTTCCATCTTTTGTTAAACAGATCATCCATTATTCTTAATACCAGGAAAGATTGGAAATGCGTTGTGATTAATCAAATAGTTACCAATACAGCCAGGAGGCAGTTTGCCCTCGCTTTGAATTTTGAAGACGGCATGGCTCCCGATTTGCCTGCCTGCACTGACGAAAAACAGCGCCTGCTCTACATTCATATTCCTTTTTGCGAAGAACTTTGTCCTTATTGCTCTTTTCACCGCATCCGTTTTGAAGAAGGCCTGACCCGAAAATATTTTGCCGCCCTGCGCCGGGAAATGGCGCTGTATCGCGAAAAAGGTTATCGATTTTCCGGCGTTTATGTCGGTGGCGGCACACCAACTGTCTTGATGGACGAATTGTCGGAGACCCTGCACCTTGCCCGCAAGATGTTTCCCATCACCTCCATTTCGGTGGAGACCAATCCGAATCATCTGACGGATGCAAATATCGCCATACTGCAGCAGGCCGGTGTCAACCGGCTCTCCGTCGGGGTGCAAACGTTCAATGATGATTTATTAAAAAAATTGGCACGTTACGACAAATACGGCTCCGGTGAACTGATTGCCGAACGCCTCCGGCAGACCATGGGGTCGTTTGATACCGTCAACGCCGACATGATTTTCAACTTCCCCGAACAAACCGAACAAATGCTCGAGGCTGATCTGGCAATTTTGCTGAAACTGAACATGGAGCAAATCACCTTCTATCCCCTAATGGTTTCCACACTCACACAGCGCCTGATGAAGGAAACCCTGGGCGATGTCAATTTCCGCCGGGAAAAATATTTTTTCAAGCTGATACTCCGCCGTCTGGAGTCACAGTATGACTCCTCATCAGCCTGGTGTTTTTCCAGGAAAAAAGCCGCCAAATCGCTGATTGATGAATACGTCGTTGATTTTGACGAATACGCGGGCCTGGGCAGCGGCGCTATCGGTTATCTCAGCGGTGTGTGCTACGCCAATACCTTTGATATCGGACAATACATCGCCAATTTGACGCAAGGCAAACTGCCGCTTCAGGCCGCGCGCAAATTTGATCTGCCCGATCAGATGCGGTACGATTTTCTGATGAAGCTGTTCAGCACGCGACTGAATGTCAATGATCTGGAAAAAAAATATGATGGCAGGTTTTTTAAAACTTTATGGAAGGAAATGGTCGCCTTCACGCTGGCCGGATCGTTTCGTTACTTTTCCCCCAATCTTCATTTGACGCCGCACGGACGCTATTTGTGGGTGATTATGATGCGGGAATTTTTTATTGCGGTGAACAATTTTCGCGATTACTGCCGTAAACAGGCCGGCTTGATCTAACTGACTGGGAAACGGAGAGGATTATGGACGACAAAAGAAAAGAACTGCTGCGGGGCCTTCCGAAAATTGACGAAGTCATTGGGCTTCTGGAAAAAAAAGGCATTGATGAGAAAGCTTCGCGGGAAATCGTCCTCACGACCTGCCGCGACGTTGTACAGAAACTGCGGGATAGCATCCTGGCTGCTCAAGGCAAGCAATTACCGGCGCTTTCAACAGATGCGGCGTCGGCCGCCCGCAACGTCGAGGCGATCATTGACGATCTATATCATTACAAGTTGAAACGTCTGGTCAACGCCACCGGCGTGATTCTGCACACTAACCTGGGACGAGCGCCTCTTTGTCCCGAAGCACTCGATAGAATTATCGACGTAGCACGTGGTTATTCCAATCTGGAGTTTGATCTGGAACGTGGCGAACGCGGGCTGCGTTACGACCACGTGAGTCGGTTGATCTGCGCGCTCACCGGAGCGGAAGATGCCTTGATTGTCAACAACAACGCAGCAGCCGTCTTGCTTACGCTCAATACACTGGCGGATCGCAAAGAAGCAATCGTCTCGCGCGGCGAACTGATCGAAATCGGCGGCGAGTTTCGCATTCCGGACGTTATGACCAAAAGCAATTCCATCCTGCGCGAAGTGGGGACAACCAACCGCACGCGCCTTGCCGATTACGAAAAAGCCATCGGTCCCAATACCGGCGTGATTTTAAAAGTGCACACCAGCAATTACCGGATTGTCGGATTTACCGAAGAAGCTGAACTTCCGCAGTTAGTGGCGTTGGGGAAACATCATGGCATTCCTGTGTTCGATGATCTGGGCAGTGGCTGCCTGATTGATCTTGCGGCTCATGGCCTGCAACACGAACCGACCGTGCGCGACGTATTGGCCTCGGGTGTTGATGTGGTGACGTTCAGCGGCGACAAGCTTCTGGGCGGACCGCAGGCGGGTATCATTGTCGGCAACAAAGATATCGTGGCCCGCATCAAAAAAAATCCGCTCAACCGTGCGCTGCGGATTGACAAATTCACGCTGGCCGCGCTGGAAGCCACGTTAATGCACTATCTCACGCCGGAGGATGCTCCCCGGAAATTGCGCTCGCTCAAAGCGCTGACCGAGCAGCTCCGCGATGTCAAGAAGCGGGCACGCAAGCTGATCAACAAGCTCAAGAGAACGAACATCCCCGACCTGACTTTTGAACTGCGCGAAGACGTAGCCGCCGCCGGCGGCGGGTCGTTACCCACGGAGAACATTCCCACGATCGTCGTCACGATTAAATCCGCAAAAATACCATCAAGCCGGATGGAGGCTAAACTTCGCCACGCAGCTGTGCCCATCATCGTCCGGGTGGATGAAGATCAAATTCTTTTAGATATGCGCACTGTGGCCGAAGATGAATTTGGCTTTATTGTAGATGCCCTGCGTCAAATATCAGCCAATTAACAGATACCTCCTGTCAGGAGGTTTGCTGTCTCATCTGGAAAGGGCAGGGGACTTGTCCCCCGCTACCCTAAAGGGCACGCGTGGCGGGAGTGAGGGGGTGTTGTCCCCCTCTGGAGGGGGTAGGGGGAGGCATGAAAAAAGACAACTTATGCGGTTACAATAAATCCCTTCAACCTTTTGCCAATAAACTTCGTAAAGAGATGACAAAAGCGGAAGCATGTTTGTGGAAATATGTTTTACGCGCCAGGCAGATTCAAGGTTATCAATTTCGAAGATAATGGCCGGTGTTGAATTATATTGCCGACTTCATGTGCAAAGAGTTTCGTTTAGTGATAGAGGTTGACGGAGTAACCCATGACTTGAAGTCGGAGAAAGACAAACGCAGGACGGATGATCTTCGGCGCGCAGGTTTTCGTGTCTGTAGGTTTACCGATGAAGAAGTGTTGACAAATATTCATAGTGTTGCCAAGGAGATTGAAAAGATTATAACAAACATTGGACCACCCCCTGCACCCCCGCCACGCGTGCCCTTTAGGGTAGCGGGGGACAACCAACCGTAGCGATAGAGGTAGTAATATTTTGTCCATCGAAACAGAACAACCCAGAGACTTATCTTTTACCTTGAACCCTGAGCAGACCGGGCTGCGCCTGGACGTTTTTCTGGCGCAGGCTGACGAATCCTTTTCCCGCTCGCAGATTAAAAACGCCATTGAAGAAGGCGACGTGACCGTGAATGGTAAATCGCCGAAAGTCAGCCAACATTTGAAAGTTGGCGATGTTGTGGAGATTCACTTGGAGGCGGCCATAGACGCCCTTGCCATCCCGCAAGATATTCCGCTCTCCATCGTTTATGAAGACGCATCCATTATTGTGATTAATAAACCGGCGGGCATGGTGGTGCATCCTGCGCCGGGCAATCCGGATAACACGCTGGTGAACGCGCTCCTCTTTCATTGCAAGGATCTCTCAGGCATCGGCGGCGTGCTGCGGCCGGGGATTGTACACCGGCTGGATAAAGAAACATCCGGCTTGATCGTCGCCGCCAAATCTGATGAAGCGCATCGCGGTCTTTCCGCGCAATTTGAAAAGCACGACGTACACAAAAAATATGTGGCGCTGGTCTGGGGCAATGCCAAAGGCCAGAGCGGCGAAATTCTTTTACCGGTGGGACGCCATCCGGTGGACCGCAAAAAGATGTCCACGCGAAGCCGGCGGGGCAAAGACGCGCTCACACTCTGGAAAGTACGCGAGCGTTACGGCGTGGCAACGCTTTTGGATGTAGAAATAAAAACCGGACGGACGCATCAGATTCGCGTGCATCTGACTGAGCGAGGCTATCCCCTGATCGGGGATATGGTTTATGGCAATCCCTCCAAACTACAGACCGTCAAAGACGCGGCCCTGAAGGCCTATCTTAAATCATTTCAGCGTCAGGCGTTACACGCAACACAGCTTTCCTTTCTGCATCCGCAAAGCGGTGAAAGGGTCGTCTTCACCGCGCCGCTTCCCGAAGACATGGAAAATTTACGCGCGCTGTTTCGCGCGATTGCGCCAGTACCCGCCGGAAATACCGGTTTACTAAACTGGAAGGATAAATTAAGATAACCAGCATGTTTTCAATATCTAAAATAAATAATATCGGCTACCTGCATGCGCCATTGCTCAGTGATTGTGATTTCCTGGTTCACGCTTTTTGTACGAGGCATGGTGGTGTTTCCCAGGATGATTACAAAAGCCTGAACATGAGTTTCCGTGAAGGCGATGAAGAATTTCGCGTCCTGCAAAATTGGGATAAGCTGGCATCCGCTTTTAATATTCCGATGGAGAATTTCCTCGTTCTCAATCAAGTTCATGGCGACAATGTTTTTGTCATCAAGCCGCATGGCGATTATTTCACGTCGTGCGAAGCGTTAAATTATGATGCCGTCGTGACCAACCGGACCAACCTGGCCATTTGCATCAAGACGGCGGATTGCGTGCCGGTCTTTGTTGTAGATCGGATTAAAAAAGTCATTGCCGCCGTGCATGCGGGATGGCGTGGGTCGGCTCTCGGCATCAGCGCCAAAGTCATTCGCCTGATGCAAAATCAATATGGCTCCCGGCCTCGGGATTTACTTGCCGCGATTGGCCCCTCCATTGGCCCATGCTGCTACGAAGTCGATTTACCCGCCGCCGAAGCTTTTCGCCACCAGAAAAACGCTGAAGACTTTTTGTCTCCGGGAAAGCAAAAAGATCGGTGGATGCTGGATCTGGTGGAAGCCAACCGTCGTCAGATGCTTGATTGCGGCATTCCCGACGCCAACATTGAAGCAGCCGGGCTTTGCACCTCATGCCGTCAGGATGATTTTTTTTCGCACCGCGGATCAGGCGGCATCACCGGTCGGCAAATCAATTTTATGATGATTAAAGGAGATCCGCCCTGCCGCGTTTTAACGGTGGATGATGATAAAAAACGATTGCATTAACGATTGTATAATGGAGGTTCTTATGGATCTGAAGCCTTTGTTCGAACCGCGCACCATGGCGGTTATCGGTATTTCAGCGACCAATGATCGCCATCCCGCCAATGTAATTTTTGCCAAGAACCATCTTCGTTATCCGGTGGAGGTTTACGCTGTTAATCCGAAGGGCGGAAAATTGCACAGTGAAACGATTTACCCGAATGTTACTGATATTCCCCGAAAAATTGATCTGGCCGTGATCGCCACGCGCGCGGAACTGGTGCCGGATGTTATGGCCGATTGCATTAAAGCGGGGGTAAAATCCGCCGCCGTTATTTCCGGCGGTTTTACCGAAGGGGGACGCAAAGATTTACAGGATCGCATGGTGAGCATGGCCAGGGAAGCGAAATTCCCGTTTATCGGCCCTAACTGTCTGGGCGTCTATGTTCCATTTAAGGTGGATACTTTTTTCCTGCCCATCGAACGCATGATCAAACCGGAAGCGGGTGGGGTGACGTTTGTCAGCCAGAGCGGCGGCATTCTGGTGGATCACATGATCAAATTCGCCCAGCAGGGCGTCGGCCTGGCCAAAGCCATCAGCATCGGGAATAAAGCTTTTATTAAAGAAAAAGAATTGCTGGCCTATCTGGCGAAAGATCCCACCACAAAAGTGATCGCCTATTACATTGAGGGTTTTGGTGAAGGTGAAGGGCGCGATTTTGTATTAGCGGCGGACTGCTCACCCAAACCGGTGATTATCATGAAGTCGGGTAAAACAGCCGCCGGAAACCGGGCGGTATCCAGTCATACCGCATCGCTGGCCGGTGACTACGCCAGCTTTTCCGCGGCTATCGCTCAACATAATATTCTGGAGGCAGCCAACGAACTAGAACTGGTTTCCTTCTGCGAAGTTTTGAGTTCCTACACCAAGCCGATTGAAGGCAACATCGGCATCATCACCGGCAGCGGCGGCCACGGCGCGATGGCGGTTGATGCCTGCTCGCTTGCTGGAATAAAAGTTCCGGAATTATCTGAACCAACCAAGGCGGAGATAAAGAAAAATCTCACAGACAACATTCAGGCCATAGCCGCGCTTGGCAATCCCGTCGATCTCACCGGCAGCGCCATTGATGAAGATTTTGTTGCTTGCGCCAAATTAATGGGGGCCTCGGCTGAAATCGATTGTGTGATCGTTTTGTTGCTTCCCTATCTTCCCGGCATGACCCTGGACATCGGCGTCAAGTTAAGCTCCGTGAGCAAACAATTCAATAAACCGTTTATCGTGTATGTGCCTCAGGTGGAAAAATATACTATGCTTATCGAAGGTTTTGAACTCAACGGCATTCCCGTATCGCCTTCCATTGAAGGCGCTGTGTTGATGGCCAAAGCTTTAGCGAGGAGGCAGCCATGTTGAAAAAAGAGATCAAAGAGATCATCGATAAATCAAAAAAATGGGGATGGGTGCTGGAGCCGGACGCGCAGAAAATATTTTCCCTCTACGGCTTCAAAACACCGAAGTATGGCGTAGCAACCGAGGCAGCGCAGGCGGTAAGCCTCGCGCGGCAAATCGGTTATCCGGTTGTCGCCAAAATTGTATCACCGGCCATCATTCATAAATCGGACGTGAAAGGCGTGGTGGTGGGCATCAAAGATGACGAGATGCTTGTCCGGACGCTGGAACGACTCAGTAAACTAGACGGTTTTGTCGGAATGCTGATTGCGGAAATGGCTAAAGGTCTGGAGCTGATCATCGGCGCAAAAAATGATATTCAATTCGGCCCCATGATCCTGTTGGGTATGGGCGGCGTGGGTGTGGAGATTTATAAGGATGTATCATTGCGTATGGCCCCGCTCAAGGTATGCGATGCCGATCATATGATTAATGGGCTTGTCGCCCGCAAGCTGCTTGCCGGTTATCGCGGATCGGAACCAATTAATATGGAAGCACTCAAAAAAACGCTGACGAATTTTTCCAAATTGATGATGGACATGCAGGACATCGTGGAATCGATCGACTTGAATCCCGTCATGTGCACCGCCAAATCCTGCATTGTTGTGGATTCGCGGATAATGCTGAAGAAATAGTTTTCCCACAGCAACTCTTTATGCCGCTTCTGTTCCCGTCATTAGCCAGTAATTGTCCGCATAGAGCGCTTCGGCCTGTTGCATGATCCGTATCATGAACGGTTCGAAGTCCTCTTCCTTCACGCCTCTTCGCCGCAGAACTCGTTTTACCGCAGCCCGCACTGCAGCCTTCACATCCTCGCGGTGTGGTTCGGTCCAGTCCACTTTCAGATTATTTTTAATGGTCAGCACTACATCGTGGATCAGGTCGCACAGGAATTGCTGGTCATAGATCGTGGCGTAGTTTTCGGCCACGGCATCATAGAAGGCCAATTCGTCAGCCTGCAAATGCAGATCTTTTGCCCGTATCTCGTCGGCATCCATATCCTTCTTTATTTCCAGCATAGCTTTGACTACAGCAGCCGCATCAATCAGCCGATTGTGGTACTTTTGAAGTGTTTCTTCCAACATTTTTCTGAATGACTTGGCCTTGGAAATGTTTTTGCGCTGGTGCAGGCGTATCGCATCATCTAGAATTTTATTGAGCAGCTTTAACCGCAGGTCTTCGTGGGGCTTGTCTTTAAACGTCATAAGGAACCGGTCGTCAATGATGGAGATATCGGCTTTTTCAAGCCCTGCCGCGGCAAAGATATCGACAACACCTTCCGATTCGACGTTGTCATCCACCAGATCGCGAACGGCCTTGTCCAGTTCATGTCCCTTCTTTTTTCCGCCCGGCACTAACTTCTTGATCTGCTTCCGAACGCGCTGACAGAAAATTATTTCGTCGGCAAAGACACGGCAATCATCCAGGTGTTTAACCAGGAGAAAGGCCATCGTCAGCCGTAGCTCGGCCTGGAGGAACTGCTCACATCGTTCATCATCATCGGTTAGTGCGCCGTAAACCAGTGCGTACATATCCTCCATTTCGATATGGGACATGCGCCGCCAGCTACCATAATTTTGACCTTCGGGAAGAATCTCCTTTGCTTTGTTCAGGCATTCGAAGAAGAGGGGCTTTGCTGTATCCTCAATGTCGGGGGCCGGTTCGCCTCTGCCGCCTCCCTGGCTATATTTGGCCGTTGCCTCCCGGAGTTCGTCGCCGATGCCAATATAATCTACAATCAGACCGTGGGGCTTGTCCCTGAAAACACGGTTTACGCGGGAAATAGCCTGGATCATACTGTGTCCTTGCATGGGTTTATCCACGTACAAGGTGTGCAGACAGGGAATGTCGGTGCCGGTCAGCCACATGTCGCAAACAATAACAATCTTCAATGGATCGTCCGGGTCTATCATGCGCTTTTTGATGATATCCCTTTTGCCTTTGGTGGTCAGATGCCCGGCTTTGTTCCACTCGGGTGGATCATCAGAGAGATTGCCCGTCATGACAATTTTGATCTCCGGGCAGCCGGGAAGCGCGGACAACGCGTCATAGAGCCGGACACAATTTTCACGGGTCATGCATACTGCCATGGCTTTGCCGGTCAAGGTTGCGGACCTGTCCAGAAAGTGCTGAAGCAGATCTTTCGCCAACTCACCGACCCTTTCTTTGGTGCCGGCTGCGGCGGCCAGCGCAGCCCAGCGGCTCTTGCGGTGCTCCAGATCAGTTGCATTTGCGTTTTCAGTCAGGTCTTTCAGAGCGGCGTCAATGTCCGCCTGAGACAGATGCAGCTTCCTGACGCGGGGAGTAAAAAATCGGCTTTGTTGCCCCGTCCTCCTGGGATTGGCGGATATCGTAGGTGTGAATCAGATCGCCGAAAACCTCAATCGTGTCAGCGCCTGAAAAACTGATCGGCGTGCCCGTGAAGCCGATCCGCCGGGCGTTGGGAAGCGCCTCGGCCAGATAACGGGCGTAGCCGTCAATAAACCCATACTGTGAGCGGTGTGCCTCATCGGCGATAATGATGATGTTGGACCGGGGCGAAAGGACAGGATGTTCCGTCTCGCCTGCATCTTTGTTTAACCGGAATTTTTCGATGGTCGTAAAGATTACTTCGCCACCTTCCGTTTTCAAAAGCTCGCGCAAGTCCTCCACGCTGTCGGCCTGCTTCACATCGCCCACCAGGGACCGGGCTACTACAAATTGGTCATGCAGTTGATCGTCCAGGTCATTGCGATCCACCTGGATGACAAAGGAGGGGTTTTCCAGCTCCGGCATGTGGCGAAGAATACCCACCAGAAAAGCCATGGATAGAGACTTACCTGATCCGGTGGTGTGCCAGATCACGCCGATGCGTTTTTCGTCACCGGCCTTAACTGTTTCAATGGTCTTTTCTATGGCAAGCCGAACGGCGAAGAACTGGTGATATTTAGCGCCTTTCTTGGTTATCTTTTCGTTTGCCTCCTCAAACACAATAAAGTCATGAATGTACTGCAACAACCGGTCTTTTGAAAAAAGTCCTTCTACGAGAACCTTCATACTGCCGCTTGTGTTGGGCTCAATGTCGAAACCGTTGATCGACTTCCAGGGGGCATACCACTCCGTGTCGGCGCTCCACATGCCGTGTTGGGTGTTGACGCCGTCGGAGACAACGACCAGGGCATTGAAATCAAAGAGCTGGCTGATATCGTGAACGTAATGCTGTATCTGATTCAAGGCGTCATCAATCGTAGGTTTGATGGCATAGGGGTTCTTCAACTCGAAGATGACCAGCGGCAGTCCGTTAATGTAAATGATGATGTCTGGTCGGCGGTCATTCCTGCCGTGAATGGGCAACTGGTTCACCACATGGAAATCGTTGCTGCCGGGATCGTCCCATGAAACAGGATAAATATGGACATGTTCTTTGCGACCATCGGGGTATTCTACCCTCTGCTCGAAACCGCGCGTCAAGCGTTGGTGAAAGTTCTTGTTGCGCCGCATTGTATCGACACCGTCGGGGCGGCAGATACTTTTCACCGCCTCGTCTATGGCTGATGAAGGAAGTTCCTTATAGCGCATGGTCAGGTTTGCTCGCAGTAAATCTTTGAGCACGACCTCATCCAGTGGACGCTCCAACTCTGGTCCGAGTAAATGCGTGTAGCCTTGCTGTTCCAGGCGCTCAATCGTTGTCAGCTCGAATGTTGTTTCTGTGCCCCGGTGACCGGCCATTAGCTATACCTCCCAGAATTCTCTCTGCAATGCTGTTCGACTATATCGACCCATCGTTTATACCAGAACCATTGTCCTTCCACCAAAACACCATAACCTTTGCCGGCGTTCTTCGCGTCAAGCTCCTTCCAAAGATCCGTATGGCTTTTCATGCCGAACCGAGGAAAACCACTCTTCTTCATTAAACGGACGATACTTCCGGGTCTGAATTTCTCGCGCTCAGTTTCCTTGATGGCTGCGTAAGTAACGTTCATCTTCTTTGCTTGATCGCTGTCAGGATTGATGAATTCAATCACTTTGTCAGCCTGGCCTTTCTTATTCACAAGCTTTGGCACGAAGATGACACGGTAAGAAAACTTGCTGTTACTGAACTCATCGTCACTCAACGATCCATCGAAGCCTTCAATAAAGGTAGCGATGTTTTTGGGGAGAGTCTTGCGTGCGCTAAGTTGCTCGATCTGCTCGTCTTTAAGTGCAGAGAACTGAAGGCTGAACGACAGGTGTTGATCGATTCCGTATTTCTTGCCAAAGAGACGCCGGATTTCATCATTATAATTGAGACAGCAGGCCTGGAAGCGGGCACTTAGTAAATCATCGATTCTTGTCGTCATCTGGTGCTCTATCTCGTGCCTCAGGCCGATCAAAAACATTAGGTTGAGCTTCGTCTCCTTGTCCAAAGGGCATATTTCATCGTTCAGGCACCGCTCCAATTCCCAATGTTTGTATGCACCTTTTGACGTCCGGTCGTACTTGCGTTTGCGCCCTGTTTGCTTATAGTACCGGTAATCGATGCCTTGTCCACGATAGTAGGCATGCAGCAAGTAGGTCCAGGAGATTACCATCATGACAATGTATATCTCAGACTTGAAGGTAATGTTGGGGTTGTTGAAGACCTGCACGCCTGCTAAGGCTGCCTCGCGGGACTTACGAAGGAGTTCTTCTCTCACTGAAAAAAGCTTACGCTTCCGTTGTTCAGACATCAGGCTTTTCCTATCATCTTCTCAGCATTCCCTACGCGAAGCTCTCCGGAAAGAAGCTGGGGGAGCAAGGTGTCGCGCAGGGCGGCAAGAGATAGAATTTGGCGTTCATTTCTATGTATCCGATCATATATCGGCCGTATGATCCGATTTGCTGCGTTAATTAATTCTGCTGGTGGCAAGGCAACATCGAACTGTGACAAGTGCTCACGTTTAATATGGCCCATTGTAGTTGCCTTATCCGCTGCGATCCCCTGAAAAAAGGTCATCGCGTCCTGGAGATGATAATGGACAAACCATTGAGGATATTTCTCGCAAACAACCTTGAAAATATGCTGATTTACCAAAGCTGCATCACGATGCCAGCGATATACATCCAGTGAACCTGACCATGAAAATAGCAGGTCATCAGGAAAGGCTATGTTTTCTGGATTGGCGTTAACATCGTTGTAAATTGTAGAGACTGCTGGTCCTGAGTTAAGTTCTGCAATCCTGATGACCATTCGACCAGTACCCGATGCATTCTTAGTGAAATTTTTACCATTCACATATCTTGCTATATCTATTGTGCTACCTGCTTTCCACCCGGCGGGGATTGGCCCCATGTCCGTTTCCTGGAAATGTGCCGGAAAGAGTGCAGCCGTGGCATCATCCATACCAATGGGTTTGCGCCCTTCGCGCCTGGCGGTGACTGGCCCAAAGTCAATAAACCACGAATGGAATAGCGCCTGAGCGATAGCCTCCAGGGTACGGTTCATGCGGCGATTCAGCGCTAGTTTGTCATGTAGTGCACGAAGGATGCGGGCGATGGCATGTTGTTCATTGAGAGATGGGCGAATAAATCGAAATGCTTCGATTCTTGTTGGCGCTGTATGAACTATCTTAGTTCCAGAAGAAGAAGCCACAAGCTCCTGATTAAATTCTTGCCAAAGGAATACCCAGTACAGATAGTCTAAATCAATCAAGTCAGGACGCGTAACAACAACTTTACCCATTCGCTGGTTGTGTAAATATTTTATGCCGTCATTGGGGATACGTCCTGGAATACCCAGAATTTCGCCACCAGGCGTCTGACACGTCATAACCAGCAATATGTCACCGGGTGCCAATTGGTAATCACTTGGGTATTCGCCGCTATAACCTTTCAGTTGGGTTGTTTCGAAACGGAAGCCGCCCGTGTACTGAAAATTTCCAATATTGACAACTACAGGAACCCCTGGGCTCCACTGACAGAAGCACTCACTTTTGAATGGCCATCCATGCTTAATCTGCACCACATCACCTAGGCGTGTTTCTTGCCAAAGATGTCTTGTACCCATATCAAAGACTCCCAATCAGTTGCTCGCCAAACCCAATTTCCGTTAGATTGCGCCGTATCTCTTCGTCCAGTTTGGCTGACGCCATCATCTCTCTGCCAAACTGTCCAACCAGCCTCACCATCTGCTCATCGAAGGTTTCATCATCCTTTTCCGCCTCTTTAGTGCCGACGTAGCGTCCCGGCGTCAAGGCGTACTTGTACTCGCGAACATCGGCAAGAGATGCCACCCTACAGAAGCCGGGTATTTCTTTCGGTACGCCCGTATGGCGGTATTCCTGATAAACGGCAGCAATCCGTTCCAACTCTTCAGCGGTGAGCTGCTTTTGCTTGCGGGAGCCGGGGATCAACGCACCCAACTTGCGGCCATCGATAAAAAGTATTTCGCCAGTGCGTTTGCGGAAACCGCCTTGACCGTTACGGTTTCTTGACAGAAACCACAGGGCGCAAGGAATCTGAGTATTGGCAAAAAGCTGACCGGAAAGTTGAACAATGCAGTCTACATAATCGTTTTCCACTAATGTCTTGCGAACTTCCAGACGCGCGTTTTCTCCGTTGGATAGCTCACCCGTCGCCATGACGAAACCGGCCGTACCACCTTCCGCCAGGTGAAAGAGAAAATGCATAATCCACATGGTGTTGGCATTACGGGGAGCCAGTGGCATCTTTTGGCTGTTTACTTCAAGGCGGGGGTCTTTGTCGGGAATCTTATCGGCGCCCCAGCCGTCCTCTCCCTTGGAACCGTCGTTGAAAGGGGGGTTAGCGATGATGTAATCAGCCTTGATGGTGGCTTGCTTGTCGTCGGTGTAGGAATTACCCATCTGGATATTGCCGTCGATGCCGTGGATGAAAAGATTCATCCGGCAGAGACGATAAGTGAAGTCCTTGCTCTCCTGCCCGATGAAGGAAAGCTGGCGGTTATGCTTCGTGAACAGGTCGGACTGGACGAACATCCCGCCTGACCCGCAGCAGGGATCGAAGACCACGCCGCGCGTCGGTTCCAGCATGGCAACCAGCGTCCTAACAATGCTTATGGGCGTAAAGTATTCCCCGCCCCGCTTGCCTTCCGATGAGGCAAACTCGCCGATAAAGTATTCATAAACTCTGCCGATCAGGTCCTCACCATCGTGATCCTGACGGAAGATGTCTTTGGAAAAGAGGTTGATCAGGCCGGTGACGCTTTCCCGCTCCAGGTTGGAGCCGGCATAGATGCGGGGGAGGAGCCCGCGGAGTTTGTCCGGGTAGGTCTTCTCCAGAAGTTCCAGGATATTGTCGAGACGGACTTTGATGTCGTCGGCCTGGGCCTGCTTGAGAATATTCTCCCAGCGTGCTTCCTCGGGAATAATGAATGCCCCGGCTGCACGGTATTCATCCGGATCGGTAATCGCCTTTTTGTCGCGGTAGTATTCACTCTGCGGCTCGGCTATCATCGACTCTAATTCACGCCGCCGTTTCTCATAGCGCAGTGACAGAAAGCGCAGAAAGATGATCGGCAGTACATAGCGTTTGTAGTCAGCTGGTTCAATGGAACCGCGCAGTTTGACCGCCGCCTGCCAGAGTTCCTTATTCAGATCGACAATGCCGTTGCCATTTCCGTTGGTTGTTGTGCTCTTCTTTTTCCCGTAGGGCATGTGGTTTCCTTTGCTTGGTGAATCCGAGGGATGCTGTTTACTTATTTCTTATTTGTTTCTATTGTTTAGGTGTTCATTCGATATTATAAAGCCGGAAGTTTTGCAAGGTGTGTTTGCTGCACTTGTGATAAAAGTTGACAAAAGTTGACGCGATGTGTAATCTAGCACCATGGAAAATAAATTAAATATCAAAAAAATTGAGCAAAAAGTGCAGGAGCTTGGCCTGAATCAAACAGCGCTTGCCCAGAAAATGCAGGTGTCTAAAGAAGCCGTATCCAAGTGGTTGCGCAATGAGAAATATCCCCGGCCCGACAAGCTTTTGAAACTGGCGCGTCTGCTGAATCTGAGCTTCAGCGAAATGGTCTGCAAAAAGCCTGCGCCAAACGAGCCGGTTATTGCCTTCCGTAAAAAGGGCGCTCATAAAATCACGCCCGACTATATCGACCAGGCTAAAGATATGGGAATGATGCTGAAAGAATTAGTGCCGTATCTTCCCTTTGATGATCTTTCCCAGCCCGCTATCCTAAAAACGCCGTCTCTCGATTATGACTATATCCGAAAAGTTGCGGATCGGGTCAGAAAGACCATCGGTGTTCGTGAAGGTGAGGAAATCCGCTTCGATCACCTGATTAGATTTTTTAATGAATTGCAGGCGGTGATTATTCCCGTCCTCTGGGGCAACAAAGAGAATCATGAAAATGCGCTGCACATCTATCTGCCGGAATCCATGACGACCTGGATTTATTTGAATCTTGATTGCAAAGTACACGATTTCAAATTTTGGATGGCTCATGAATTGGGACATGTTCATGCCCCAACGCTGCAAGGTGAGGCTGGAGAAGACTTCGCCGATGCTTTTGCTGGTGCGTTGCTGGTGCCCCATGAGATGGCAGCCTCCGCGTATGAAGCATTACAAAACTACGACAATGTTTGGTCCCAAATTAACCATATCAAATTGCTAGCCGAAAAACTCGTCGTCTCTCCATTGACAGTTTATTATCAGATCAACAAATATGCCGATTATAGCGGTAAACCCAAAATTGATCTGGAATCCAGTAAAGCGATCTATCAGGCCACAACTAATTTTAACAAACAGTTCCAGCAGGTCAGCGAAGGTCTTTTTGGCACTAAATCACCGTCGCCTTCTCGCTATATTGCCAGTGCGAAGGAACAGTTTGGCAGCCCTTTCTTTGATATCCTTGGTAAATATTTGACCAAACATCACAAATCGCCAAGCTTTATCCAAAGTATTCTTAATATACCGCTCCTTGATGCACAAAACGTGTACAAGGAGCTTTGTTAAATGTCGCAAAACCGAATGCTCGTGGATTCCAACGCTTATTTTCGATTAGCCCAAAGCATCCATCCGCTTTTAAATGTAGAATTCGGCGATAAACGTTATTGTCTTTACTGCCTCAAAGAGTTGCAGGATGAATACAATCGAAACCCGCGCTTGATAAATTCCTTTTCATGGGTGAATGACCCGGACTATGTAAAGAATCGTTCTCATTTGCTGAAGGTAACGAGAGGAGAAAAGCTGGAAATCAAACGGGCCTATGAATTCATTCTTGACTATGTGCGCAATGTGCATCCCGGTGTATCAAAGGTTGATGTTCTGTGTCTCACTCATGCGGAGCAACTCTGCATTCCAGTTGTAACAGATGATGAGGAAATGCGGATAGCGGCAGAAGCATACGACATCAAAACATTCAAGACACTCGATCTTCTTAAACTAATGCTGGACTGCCGCCACATTGACATTAAGAAAATAAGAGAGATCGCCGCCTATTGGATTTATCTCAACGACAAACCAAAAGATTTTCATTTGGATTACAAAAAGATCTTCGGGGAAGCGTTGCCAAAATAACTATTCACCTGTCCATCGGACTGTAAATCTATAGGTGCTGCGCGTCTTGTATTGCATTATTGTCTCGCGCCGGGTCATCTGAGCTTTCAGGAAGCGGGGAAAATCAAGAGTTGATAGCCCATTATTTTGAATCGTGTGTATGGCAATCAACAAAAAGAGCGGTAACTAATTGTACTCTTTACGTGCCCCAACAGGGGTGATGAAGTGTCACCCCTATTAGAATCGAACTGTCATTTCTCTTTTCTGACGCCCTTAAACGGATCATGATCGGCTTTTTGATCAATGAATTGGCCGGTATCAGTATCACGTTTAACCCAGCGATCATTATGTGGATTATACGTTTGCGATCTGTCCGTTACCTGCCCATGTCGATGATTGTCGCCATAAAGTAGATTCTTTGCCATAATGCTACATCTCCTTTCTAAAGTTATTAGTTGACAAAATAATAATAATTATTTATTCTGTCAACCAGAGGAGGTGAAAAATATGTTAGGCGAAAGAATTAAACAGGCACGGATTGCAGCCGGATTGTCCTTGCGTGGACTCGCGGAGGCTTCGGATAACTATGTTAGTGCGCAAGTTATTCAAAAATATGAACAGGGCGTCACCAATCCAGGTTCCGACGTCTTGATCAAATTGGCCAAAGCCTTGGGCGTGAAGGTCGAATATTTTTTTCGTCCTACTGCTGTTCAAGTTTCGTTAAACTGTCCTGTCTATAGAAAACGGGCCTCTGTTTCCAAAAAATATCTTGAATCTATTCACGCAAGAGTAAAGGACAAGGTTGAAAAATATCTCGAAATAGAAGCGCTTTTTCCTGAAGATCGGTTCGAGAAAATAATCATCAGCGATTTAAAACACAGAAAGATACAGAAAGCGGGAGATGTAGAGAAACTTGCTGATGATTTAAGAAAAACCTGGTCATTAGGTGATGATCCCATTGAAAATATAACGGACATTATTGAAGACCGCGGTGCAATGGTTATACCACTGGAAGCTTCGGATGAATTTGACGGGTTATCCTGCTGGGCCAATGATTCTATCCCAGTCATTGTGGTTAAAAAAGGCCTGTCAGGTGATCGCCAAAGATCAGACCTTGCTCACGAGCTGGGTCATTTAATCATGAAGGTCTCTTCCGATTTAAATGAAGAGAAAGCGGCTAAACACTTTTCTGCTGCTTTTCTGGCGCCTGCAGAAGCTGTCTATCGTGAACTCGGTAGAAAACGGAATAACCTCGACCTGTCCGAATTGGTTTTACTGAAGAAAAAGTATGGGATGAGCATGCAACAATGGATATATCGAGCTAAAGATTTAGGAATCATTTCTGAAAGTAGAGCAACCGAGTGGTTTAAAATATTCAGGATAAAAAAATGGTATCGTAATGAACCGGTCAACATTGTACCGGAAGAACCTCAACGATATAAATTGCTGGTTATTCAGGCCGTCACCGAAGGGATTATTTCGCATGTGCGCGCGGCGGAATTTCTGGAGGTGCCCTACGACAAATTTCGCAAGGAAGTAATAGCTGGACTTGAAGAAACTCATTCTTGATACATCTATTTGTATTGATCTTTACAATGGCAAACTGCATAAAATTGTCTTGCGGTTGCCTTACATGTTTGTTCTTCCCGACGTCATCATTGCTGAGTTAAATGAGCCTGCCGGTTCTTTGTTATTAGAATTTGGTTTTACGAAAGAAGGGATATCCGGAGAAGAAATAGAGAAAGCCTTTGTGTTGCGAGACAATTATCCAGCGCCATCATTCAATGATCTTCTGGCTCTTTTACTGGCAAAAAGAAACTCTTGTTACCTGATTACCAGTGACAATGCTTTACGAAAAGCGGCTAAGCTTGAAGGCGTCGCATCACATGGCTTGCTATGGCTGTTTGATGAAATGGTTTTACACGGTATTTTGTCAGGGGGGCAGGCAACTGATACACTGGAAAAGATAATTAGGGAAGGCAGTTGGTTGCCAAAGAAGGAATGCGAAGAACGTTTCAAAAAATGGCGTAAGGAGGTGTAGAAAGGGCGGGCGACTGATGTGATCAGTGCGCATACCGCATATTTTTTTATCAAAAGAGGAAAACACTAACATTTCATATTTCGTAAAATTCATCTTAATATTTCTTTCAACAAACCGGACAAAAAACGGGTTTCTGCCCTTCACTCCTTGCGGATAAAATCGTATATTCTTCAGTAATATCAATGGAATAAAATATATATTTATTTGGCCGGAAACTTTGGCACGCAAATTTCGTTAGTATAAAGGCAAATAACACAAACTACCCTAAGGAGGTAACAGATCATGAAAAAGACATTAGGAACAATGATGGTAGCGGCGGCAGTAGTTCTTTTGACGGCAACTTTCGGATTTGCAGAATACGCGGCAACGGGAACAGCGAATTTCCCGTATTTTCAACTGGGCTGCCTGATTGTTGGTGGGTTGCTTCTGATTGGATTAAAAAGACGGTATAACAAGATGTACACAACTGAAGCAGTTGGCGTGTTTGCCCTCTACACGGTTTTGATGGCGCTGTTCACGAACCCCGTGATTGACATCGTGAAAATTATCGTGACCTGATAGTTTCGTAAGCGTCGACATGATCTGTTTAAATATGTAATCCCCTCAAGGCAATTGTCTTGAGGGGATTTCTTATTCCACGAAGCCGGACAATATTTTTTCTTTATTGACATCGTTTTGCTTTCAGTATTACAGATAGTCGTAAACCAAACTGAATGAACCGGTAAGCCTGAAAATAAAAAAGTGAAGGAATACGAGAATCATGAAATTCCCCTGGTTTAAACATTATGAACAACACGTTCCCCATACCATCCGCTATCCCGAGAAGCCCATACACCATTTTCTGACAGACACTGTAGCCAAACATCCGGATGATGTGGCCATGACCTTCAACGACCAGGATACTTCCTACAGGGAGCTCAATGAAAAGGTAAACAAATTTGCTCTGGTCTTGGAAAATAGCGGCGTGAAAAAAGGCGACAGAATCGCTTTCATCATGGTGAACTCCCCCACCTATGTCATCGCTTTTTTCGCGGCAATGAAACTTGGTGCGATTGTGGCCAACATCAGCGTCGGCATTTCAGGCGAGGAACTCATCCACTGTCTGAATAATGCGGAGGTAGCAACCGTCATCACTCTGGATCTGTTTGCTCCAAATCTTTACAACGTGGTTAAAAAAACATCCGTCAAAAAAGTGATCCTTCACTCCGTTTTCGGTCTGGAAAAAAAGCTGTCTTTGGAAGAAGGCATGCCTCATCCACAAGTCTTCCTCGAATTGCTTAATTCGGTTGAAAGCGCCGCAGAGCCGGCAGTAGAAATTTCTCCCCGGGATGTAGCCGTGCTGCAATATACCAGCGGCTCCACCGGCATTCCCAAGGCGGCAACCCTGACCCATGCCAACATTGTGGCCAGCGTCATCCAGACCAATGTCTGGATGGGAGTAGCGGGCGCAGGAAATGCCGCCGTCATGTGCGTGATCCCCTTTTTTCATGTTTTCGGGATGTCGGCCTGTATGCTGGTTTCCGTGCTCAAGGGATACCGGATGATCCTTCTTCCCCGCATTGACCTGATGGACATTCTTTCCCTGACGAAGATGCTGGAGACTTACAAACCCATATCCTTTCCGGCTGTGCCCAGCTTATGGACGGCCATGATGTCCCTTCCTCCCGAGGCCGCCAGAACCCATTTTTCTTCCATTCGGGTTGCGATCAGCGGAGGAGCGCCTCTGCCGCCATCAGTCCATGAAAAGTATGAGGAGATCACCGGCAGGAAAATTATGGAAGCCTATGGTCTGTCCGAAGCCTCTTCGGCCACACATGTTACGCCTTATCCCAATGGTGCGCCAAGAGGTTCTATCGGGCTGCCTCTTCCTGACACAGATGTAAAAATTCTGGACATGGAAACTGGCCGAAGAGAATGCCGTGTGGGAGAGGTTGGCGAGCTTGTGGTGAAAGGGCCGCAGATCATGCAGGGATATTGGAATAACCCGGTCCTTACCGCCGCAGTCTTGCGTGATGGCTGGTTTTACACCGGCGATATGGCGCGTGTCGATGAAGAGGGATACTTCTACCTGGTGGACAGGAAAGATGACTTAATCATCTCCAACGGTTTCAACATCTACCCCGGCCAGATCGAAGACATCCTGAAGCTGCATCCTAAAGTGAAAGATGCGGCGGTTATTGGTATTCCTGACCGAACCAAGGGACAGGCTGTTGTGGCAGTGATCGTTTTAAAAGAAGGTCTGGAAGGCAACAAAGAGGAATTTCTCAAGTATTGCAAAGAAAACATGCCCGACTATCGATTGCCCAAAACCATTCTTATCCGCGATGTTATCCCTCGGGACCCGGCAGGAAAGCTCTTAAGACGGATATTGAAGCAGGAATTCAAAAACGGTTAATCGCTGAATCCTTCATTGGCCTAGGTCAAGTTGCCGTTTTCCTTATTGACAGCATGTCTATTCGGTATTACTAGAAAATCGGATTAATAAAATCACAGGAGCGATCAGTATGATTATCGTAACAGGTGGCGCAGGGTTTATCGGCAGTGCTTTTGTCTGGAGGCTCAACCAGGAAGGCATCGACGACATTGTTATTGTTGATCGCCTGGGAACCACGGATAAATGGAAGAATCTTGTGAATCTCCGCTTTGTTAATTACATTCATAAAGACGATTTCCATGAGATGATCTATAACGACACGGTACGCTTTGACGTTGACGCGATTATCCATATGGGCGCCTGTTCATCCACGACGGAGCGCGATGCCGATTATCTCTGGCAAAATAATAATGTGTATACCGGCCTTTTGGCCGAATACGCGATTGAACACGGTATCCGCTTTATTTACGCCAGCTCGGCGGCGACTTATGGCGACGGAACACAGGGCTTTTCGGACGACCACGGCAAAATCAATAAGCTGAAACCCATCAACATGTATGGCTATTCCAAGCAGGTGTTTGATTTAAGAGCGTTGAAGCATTCTTGGGAAAACAACATTGCCGGCATTAAATTTTTTAATGTTTTTGGCCCCAACGAATACCACAAAGGGGACATGACCAGCGTTATCTTTAAAGCCTTTCATCAAATTAAGGAAACAGGTAAAGTACGCCTTTTCAAATCCTATCTGCCCCAATATCCCGATGGCGGGCAGATGCGCGATTTTGTTTATGTCAAGGACTGTGTCAACGTCATGTGGTGGCTTTTCAAAAATCAGGACGCCAACGGCATTTTTAATTTGGGCACAGGCAAGGCCCGAACCTGGAATGATCTGATCAACGCCGTTTTTGCCGCGATGGGCATCAAGCCGAATATTGAATATATTGAGATGCCCGAGGGGCTTCGCAATCAATACCAGTACTTTACACAGGCGGAAATGGACAAGCTCGGCCAGTCAGGCTGCCCGGTGGATTTTTCAGCGCTGGAAGATTCTGTCCGCGATTATGTCTGCAATTATCTGCAAAAATCCGATCCGCATTTATAAAAAGGGATTTGACTGCATTGACGCTATAATATATACTTACAAATGTAACCTATATGATGGAGGTATATTTATGGCACAGAATTCCCGGAAACTGAATTTCATGATTGATAACGACGTTGCCTGCGAATTGGAAAAGCTTGTGCCCGCCGGGCAAAGAAGCAAAGTCGTGACTCAGGCGATTGTCCATGAACTGGCCCTGCACCGTCGAAAAAACATTACGGATCGTCTTCTTAACCTTCGGTCACAGGCGCCTAAGGCATCAGGCAAAAAACTGCTCTCTGAGTTAGCCGCAGACAGGCAAAGGAACTGAAATGACATCTTCCCGCCTCTATGTTCCGGATGCATCCGTGATTCTCAAATGGGTTTTTGATACCCCCAAAGAAGCAGACCGCGAGGCGGCGCTTGCGCTGCTCGAGAACTGGACGAAGGGGCAATGCGACCTTTTGCTTCCGTCCCTCTGGATTTATGAGGTCGGTAATATTGTCGGGAGAGATATCCCCGAAAAGGCTTCTGATTTCTTAGGGATGCTTATCGAGTATCGGATTGAAGAGTCGTCCGTCACAGCAAAGATTGCAGGGCGCACTCTGGCGATCATGGACCAATGCGGGGTGACGTTCTATGATGCCGTCTATCATGCGGTTGCTCTGGAACGAAAAGGAACGCTTTTAACCGCAGACGCGTCGTACCTGAAAAAGGCCGGAAAGCTGGGCAGCGTTCTTTTGCTGGCCGATCTTTATTGTGAGACCCAAATTTCAAAAACGAAGTGAATTGAAATTTGTAAGTCGAACAATCTCGCAAAGCGGAGGGTGTAATGCCCCGCAGCTTGCTTTGGAGTTTCATACCCGTGATTAACCTTATGGAGATAGAATGAAACGAGATATTGTTTGCATCATTCCCTCGCGCTATGAATCCAGCCGTTTTCCGGGGAAACCCCTGGCCGATCTTTTAGGCAAGCCGATGATTCAGCACGTTTATGAGAGGGTCGCTCAAGCGAAAGCCGTGCCTTATGTGGCGGTGGCTACCGACGATCAAAGAATATATGACGCGGTAAAAAAATTCGGTGGCCATGTCATTATGACCGCCGCAACGCACCGTTCCGGCACGGACAGAATCTCAGAAGCAGTAAAATCTCTGAATCTCTCTGCCGAAGCCGTCGTCGTCAACATTCAGGGCGATCAGCCGATTTTTGAGCCGGTGCAGGTTGATGAAGTGATCCAGCCTTTAATCGATGATCCCACGGTCGTTATGTCCACATTGATTTACAAGATTATTTTGGATGAAGAAATCACGCATCCGCACGCCGTCAAAGTTGTTCTCGATCATCAGAACTTCGCTCTTTATTTTTCACGGGCGACGATTCCGTACGTGCGCGATAAGAAACTCAAAGCCGACTATTACAAGCATCACGGTATTTATGCCTACCGCCGTGATTTTCTCGACACCTTTACTCAACTGCCGGAAGGAAAACTCGAAAAGTTCGAAGCCCTGGAACAATTGCGCGCGCTGGAATATGGTTACAAAATCAAGTGCGTCGTCACGCCGCACGATTCAGTGGAAGTGGATAACGAGCAGGAGATGGACCGTGTGCGCCGGATTCTGACCGAAAAAAAGTAAAGACAGCTATCTTAAAATAAGACGGAACAACGGTGGCGGAATGAATTCGCCGGGTTGCGCTTTAATTTTTGTCTCAAATGTCTCGCAGCCGTCGGCTTCAATTGTTACATCATAATCACCCGCCGGAAGATCAAAGAAAGCAAAAGAATTCTTAAACGCGTAATCCCGGGAAGCAAGAAAGGTAGTCAGCACTTCTCTGTCACTTATCTTGTCGTTGGGCGCAAGCGACCGGGAAATCCCCGGACCGGTTAATTTGATGGTGCGGATTTTCACGCGTTCCGGCAAGTCTTTGAAAAAGCCCCAGAAACTGTCATCGGCAGATGTTGCAGCAGTCATAAGACCGGCAACCATTCCCTGTGGTTTTAAAATAAATCGCGCTTCCTCTATCTTTCCCGGTTTTATATCCAGGGTTATTTTATCCGGTTCGGTTTTGAAACCCAAAGCGCACAGACTGACATCATATTTTTTAGGTACAATAGCCCCCGTTTCCTGCTCGGGCAGAAAGGGATCAATTTTGAGCTGTGTTTCCTTTTCATCCGTTCCGGTGGGAGCCAGCACAAGAGCCATCTGCGAAGGAATTTTTGTATTGAGCGGATCAAATGCATGTCCAACACGCAGGTACCCTTTGGAACGAACATATGTTTTATCTTTATTGGCTTCTGTGCCGGCTAAGACTGATTTAAATTGGGACATCATTTCCGGACTGGAAAGAATACTGACATGGTCTTCGTTAAGTCCGGTCGTTTTAAGGGCATCGGCCTGAGCTCTTAAATCCAGCATGCTTTCCAGGGTGACCGTATTGTCATTATTTTGCCGAAACAGGCTGCCGCCTCCCTTATGCCCGAAAAACAAGTAGTAACGTATTGAGGGGTCCAGTTTCGTGCCCAGCACCCGTTTGATGTATTCGCTGTCCGGTTCCACATCTTTCCAGCTGGGAATGACCGCGGGTGATTGTTTCACGCCTGTTTTCGCCCGCTGCTCCCCGCCCCAGGGTGTTGAAATCGAAACAAAAAGCTGTATGGCATCGTGGTAGTTATCCTCCTTGGCGATAATGGCGGAACGGGACACCAGCCCTCCCATGCTGTGCGCGACAACATACAAAGATTCGAATTGATATTTTCTGTAAAGGTCATAAAGCTTTGTCCTAAGCAGGAAAGATGTTGTATCCAGGCGGGCGCCGGACGGATAGTAGAAAATCCAGGGCTGATAACGCGAACGGTCAATATGATTGATAAAATAACGCCAATCCTGAGGTGAGCCCGCAGCGCCGTGAACAAAAAGAATCGGCGTCTTTTTGGAGTCATAAGGTTCTATAAAAAAAATATTGCAGCCTATCCGTTTAAAAAATTCCAATGGCGCCCAGAAACCACTCAGTCCATTTTCGGCGGAAAATACCGGATCATCGAGATTTGCCAAAGTTCCGGCTGACGTCGAGGGTTTTCTTTTCCCACCGGAAAATTGAACCAGTATATTGGCAAAGGATGAAGCGGGTTTTTTTGTTTTTGGCGTCAGGATGATATCCAGCCCGAAGACAACGCCGCCCACCTGTGTTTTCACTGAATCGGGTTTTCCGTAATAGCCCGACCATTCGTCCTGATTATAAGAGAGATCTCCGTTTTTGTCCTCAAAGGCAAAAATTTCATAATTTCCCCCCTGGACTAACATTTCATATTGCCCCGACCCGGATAAAACCGTGTAATCGGCAATCGTTACAACACCGTTCTGATTACTATAAGCGACGACAACAATTGGGTTTTTCATTGGAGAAATACGAATAATTTCACCAATCAGCAGGCAGGAATCTTTAGAAAACTGGACATCTTCACGCAGTTTGACGAGCGCGCAGCCGCCGAGGTTCAAGACAATAAAAAATAGGATGATGATACTGATATACTTCCTCATGAGTAAATCCTTTATGGTCTGATTACAAGGAGATATAAGATTGTTGCTTTATCCAATAGCATCTGCTTTAATACTGATCATAACACTACCAAAAATATCAGGTGGATTCAATGTCAAATTACCAATGTTTTTTGTCGGCTTTGCCTCGGCACAAAAAACGGTTATCTCCTCAAGGGAGGATAAAATGATGATCTTTTTTAAAAGACGGCCATCCAGTAAGATGCTTTTATGCGGCGTGTTTTTCCTGGCAATAGGGCCGGGCATTTTCATGGACCATTCTGTTGTTGCCGCTGAAACGAATGATCGCCTGGCCGATTGCTCCAAAATTGAAGATAATACGGCGCGATTGCAATGCTTCGATACGCTTGCGGGAAGAAAGAATCCTGTGCCGGAAGTTGCCAAGACGGCAACGGTAACAATGCCTGCGGCCAAAGAAATTTCTTCAGAACCGGATAAGCTTTCCGTTATGGAAAAAAACTGGGATTTAGTTCACACCGACCGCCGACATTCTTTTGTTCTCCGACCTTATCGCGTGAATTATTTTTTGCCGGTTGCCTACAATTCGTCACCAAATGATGAAACAAATTTGGAAAATGATCCTGCGGCTAAAGCACGGTTCAATGAAGCCAAGTTCCAGCTCAGTTTCAAAGCAAAAGTCTGGGAGGATGTTCTGCAGGAACCGCTTCAGGGGGTCTATGACAAGATTAAAGTAGTGAAAGGCGTGGATGTCTGGGTGGCCTATACGCAGCTGTCTTTCTGGCAGCTTTACAATTCGGCATTTTCCTCGCCTTTCCGGGACATCAATTATGAGCCGGAATTACTCATCAACTTTCGCACGGATTATGAAATTCTCGGTTTTAAAGGACGCTTTATCAATGCCGGATTCAACCATCAATCCAACGGCCGTTCGAGGCCGCTTTCCCGCGGCTGGAACCGCATTGTGGCCAATATCGGTCTGGAAAGAAATAATTTCGGTTTGCAGTTGAAAACCTGGTACCGTTTGCCGGAGAATGAAGGCAGTGATGACAATCCCGACCTGACCCGCTATGTGGGATATGGCGAACTCTGGACAACGCTCTACTGGAAAGACATGCGCTTTGCAATGATGCTGCGTAATAACTTCCGACGGGATAATCTGGGCGCCATCCAGTTGGACTGGAGCATTCCGCCTTCTACTTTAGGCAAGCTAGTGCTGGGTCGGGTGGTTTCCCAAGCCTGGATAGACAAATATTTTAGCGATAAATTCAGCCTGTACGTCCAGTATTTTAACGGCTACGGGGAGAGTCTGATGGATTATAACAAAAGCATCAACCGGATCAGCGCGGGATTTATGATCGCGGAATGGAACTGATATCTTATTCCAATTCTAAATCAACACTTTGTTTAATCCCGCTTAAGCGGGACGAGCGTCAATTCTCGGCAGCGGGCTCGCGATATAATGACGTTCATTTCATACCTCGACAGCGAGCTCGCGAGGTGGTTGATCTCGGGCTAAAAAGTTCAAGATTTTAACCGGCAATCTGCTTTTATCGGCAAAAATCCCTT
>JAUYFM010000046.1 GCA_030690945.1 Smithellaceae bacterium
GATCATCAAAAAACGACTGAATCTCCAGGAAAGTCTCTACACAATTTTACAGGTTTTGAGTATCTCGCTATTTGAAAGAGCATCCATGTTTCAGCTACTTACATTTTATGATTACATAAACGACACGGACAATAATCTTAACCAGCTGAACTTATTCACGGATTATTCCGGACAGTAGTGTAATTAAGATTTAAAGATTAAGGGCGATGGGGTTATAGTGTAGGGAACGGTCGCGACCGTTCCCTACGAGTTGATGACCTGCTGACCTGAAGGTCACGCGAGGTCACACGACAGTCCCTACATTTTCATGTCGTTTCGAAGCGGAGCGAGAAATCTTGTTTTTAATAAATTCAAAGCTTTAAGATTCCTCATCCCGCCACCGCGGGATTCGGAATGACAATTAGTGCAATTGCGACACAGGTAGAGGGGTTGTGCAAAGGTCTCCCAGTCCGAAACGCGTGACCTGAAAGGTTATGACGAATAGAGGAGCTTTGCAGGTCTCAAATCGGTCTTTCTTTTTCGATCTAAACATGCCATAAGAAAACGCTTTTAAAGTTTTCAAAGTAAGGGAGTTATGCATCGCCATGGAGATAAATCCTCAGATAAAAAATCCAAAATTCTATTTGATGATAGTGGTGGATATATTTCTTTTCATTGTGGCTCTTTATTCATCCTATCTCATTCGCTTTGAATTTACTTTTGCCCATATTGACATCGGGCAAATCGCCAGCCTGCTTTTCTGGATCGTGCCTCTGAAAATGATTATCTTCCTTTTCGGCGGGCTTTACAGAGGTTTGTGGCGTTTTACCGGCGTGCGGGACTTCTGGCTTTTAGCTCGGGCCATTTTCTTATCAACGGCGCTCATTATGCTGATTATACTGTTCACCGACCAGTTTCAGGGATATTCCCGCGGCGTTTTTATCGCCGACGGCATTATCACCTTTTTTCTGACGGGTGGCATCCGCATGGTTATCCGTAGTTTCTATGCTATGCATATAGATGCCATGACAAATGGTCATCAACCGGTTAACGGCTCGCGGAAGAAGGTTCTGATCATCGGCGCCGGCCAGGCCGGCGAAAAGATATTGCGGGAAATCATGGATAACGACGCCCTGCATTATCATATGGTTGGCTTTGTTGACGACGATCCGCAAAAACAGAAGCGGACCATTCATGGGATTCCGGTATTGGGGGATCTGGATAGGCTGCCGGCGATTTTAAAGGATGAAAATATTCAGCAAATCCTTATCGCGGTTCCTTCCGCCAGAGGTGATCAAATCAGGCGGATTGTGGACGTCTGTCAACAAAGCAAGACCTCTTATAAAATATTGCCCGGCATCGGCGATCTGATTGACGGCCGGGTCAGTGTGAAACTGCTTCGGGACATCAGCTACGAAGATCTGCTGGGGCGGTCGCCGGTCCATCTCGATACTAAAAGTATTCGTGGTTATCTTGATGACAAAACCATTTTGATTACGGGTTGCGGCGGTTCCATTGGTTCCGAATTATGCCGGCAGGTCATTAAATATCAGCCCCGCAAGCTCATCCTGCTGGATGGAAACGAGGCCAATCTATTCCATATTCAAATGGAAATACAAAATGATGGTTACGATCGTAAGACTGTGCCTATTTTGGGATGGGTGCAGGATAAAGCGCTCATGAATGACGTGTTTACAAAATATAAACCCGACGTCGTGTTTCATGCGGCGGCTTTTAAGCATGTGCCCATGATGGAAAAAAATCCCTGGCAGGCTGTTTACAATAATATTATCGGTAGCCGTACGATTATGGAGATGGCCGTCAAGTATCACGTGGAGCGATTTGTTCTGGTTTCGACGGATAAGGCTGTTCGTCCGACCAACGTGATGGGCGCCAGCAAAAGGGTGACGGAATTGATTATGCAATGCCAGCAGGGAAACGGCACCCGATTTATGGCCGTGAGGTTTGGCAACGTGGTGGGTTCGTCCGGTTCCGTCATTCCCTTTTTCCGCCAGCAGATCGAGCAGGGCGGGCCGGTGACCGTCACGCATCCGGAGGTGAACCGTTTCTTCATGACCATACCCGAAGCTTCGCAGATGATCCTGCAGGCCGGCACGATGGGAGAGGGCGGCGAAATCTTTATTTTGAGAATGGGCACACCCGTCAAAATCGTCGATATGGCGCGGGACTTGATCCGCCTTTCCGGAAAAGAGCCGGGTGTGGACATCGAAATTGTTTTTACCGGTTTGCGGGATGGTGAAAAACTATACGAAGAACTGATCACCGTGGGCGAAGATATTCTGCCCACCAGCCACGAAAAGGTCATGGTCCTGCGTTCCAAAAGTTGTTTCAACGGCGTGGGCAATCCGCAGGAAGCCAAAGAACATCTTTATCGTGAAATTAGTGAACTGGTGAAGGTAGCAGCGTGTCACGATGCAAAAGGCATTAAAAGAAAACTCAAAGAAATTGTGCCCGAGTTCATACCGCAGGAAAATGAAAGCGTTCTGTAAATAGCTCATGGTTCATGGTTCAAGCTGGAGCAACCATGCTGGTTGCTCCGAAATATTCTAGTGTCACGTCAACGATACGCTGTCATTTCGAAGGAGTCATAACGACTGAGAAATCTTAGATTTCTCTCTGCGGTCGAAATGACATTTCTGGATTGACGAGACACTGGTTCAAACTGCAAGCTTGAACCAGCGAGAAGAGACTATCAATTATAAGGAATATTGATTATGAAACGAGTACTGATCACCGGCGGATGCGGCTTTATCGGCTCCAACTTTATCCGCCACACCCTGCAATATTATCCCGATTATCGCCTGATTAATTTGGATAAGCTGACCTATGCCGGCAATCCCGGCAATTTAACGGACGTTGAAAATAATTCCAGATATCGCTTTGTGAAGGGCGATATTTGCGACACTGACCTGGTCGGAAAGATTTTTGCCGAGGAGCAAATAGACACCGTTATCCACTTTGCCGCCGAATCCCATGTGGACCGCAGCATTACCGGCCCGGCTGAATTTGTCCAAACCAATATTATGGGAACATTCAATCTGCTCGAGGCGGCGCGCGAGGCCTGGCTGAAAGACGCAACCGGCGAGGCCTCCGGAACAGGCTGCCGTTTTCTGCATGTCAGTACGGATGAGGTTTATGGTTCTCTTGGCGAAACCGGCGCTTTTCAAGAGACCACCCCTTATGATCCCCGGTCGCCTTATTCAGCGAGCAAAGCGTCCTCCGACCATCTGGTCAGCGCCTATTTTCATACCTATGGCCTGCCGGTACTGATCACCAACTGTTCCAACAACTACGGCCCTTATCAGTTTCCGGAAAAGCTTATTCCCCTAATTGTTAACAACGCCCTCCAGGGACACTCCCTGCCGGTGTATGGCGACGGGAAAAATGTTCGCGACTGGCTTTATGTTATCGATCACTGTGAAGCCATTCTGACCGTTTTGCAAAAAGGTAATATCGGCGAGACCTACAATATCGGCGGAAACAGCGAAAAGCAGAACATCGAAATCGTCCACACCATCTGTGATATTCTGGATGAAAAAGTCGGCCTGCTGCCTGGCGGTAAAAACAGACGAACCCTGATCACCTACGTCAAAGACCGCGCCGGACATGATCGCCGCTACGCCATTGACGCCACGAAGATCCGCACCCAACTGGGATGGAATCCCCGGGTTAATTTCATAGACGGTATGCGCCGGACCGTGGAATGGTATCTGGACAATAAAGCGTGGATCGCCTCCGTGACCGACGGCAGCTACCGCGAATATTACGAGAAGATGTATGGGAAGAGATAAATAGTTTTAAGTTTTAAGTTTTAAGATTTAAGTTCAACCCCTTCGGGGTTATTATGTAAAACCTAAAACAGTCTTTTCTTAATTACTTAAAACTTAATTACTTAAATCTTAAAACTTAGTTACTTAAATCTTAAAACTGTTTTTCCGGAGGAAAAACCATGGCAGGAATTAACAAAGGAATAATACTGGCTGGTGGTGCGGGGAGCAGGCTTTACCCTTTGACACTGGTGGCCAGCAAACAATTGCAGCCGGTTTATGATAAACCGATGATCTACTATCCTCTCGCCACGCTCATGATGGCGGGGATTCAGGACATCCTCATTATCTCCACGCCGCAGGACACGCCCCGTTTTGAAGCCCTGCTGGGCGACGGCAACCGCTGGGGAATAAAACTTACTTATAAAGTCCAACCCGAACCCAAGGGTATTGCCCAGGCGTTTCTGGTAGGCGAAGAATTTATCGCGGGCGAGGCCGTGTGTTTGATTTTAGGGGACAACATCTTTTACGGAAAGATGGATCTCAATAAAATTGTGAAAGAATTTAAAGAAGGCGCCGTCATCTTCGGTTACTACGTCAACGATCCGGAACGCTATGGCGTGGTGGAATTTGACGCCATGGGAAAAGCCATCAGCATCGAAGAAAAACCGGCCAAACCGAAATCCAATTACGCAGTGCCCGGATTGTATCTCTATGACCAGTCCATTACGCAAATAGTCAAAGCCATGAAGCCGTCGGCGCGCGGTGAATTGGAGATCACCGATGTCAACATGGAATACCTGCGGCGCGGGGGGCTGCATGTTGTTCCGTTGGGACGCGGCATCGCCTGGCTGGACACGGGCACGCACACCAGCCTTTTGGAGGCCAGCCATTTTATCGGCACCCTGGAGGCGCGCCAGGGATTGAAGATTGCCTGCTTGGAAGAAATTGCTTTTCGCATGGGATTTGTGGATAAAACAAAAATGAAGCAAGTGATTGAGGAGACGCCCAAATCGTCTTATCGGGACTATCTGGAAAGAACCCTGAAAGAAAGCACTACACCCCATAGCCTGTGAACTATCAGCTATGAGCCAGGAGCTATGAGCTAGTGTCGTGTCAATGATACGCTGTCATTTCGAAGGAGTCATAACGACTGAGAAATCTTAGATTTCTCCCTGTGGTCGAAATGACATTTCTTGATTGACATGATACTAGTGTAGTGTTTCAATGATACGTTGTCATATCGACCGAAGGGAGATATCTTGATAAAACTTTAAATTTATTAAGATTTCTCGCTTTGCTTCGAAATGACAATATTGTAAAGGTCTCGAGCTACGAGCCAGGAGCCAGAAGCCAGTGTAGTGTTTCAATGATACATTGTCATTTCGACCGAAGGGAGAAATCTTATTCAATGATTCTAAAGATTTCTCAGTCACTTCGTTCCTTCGAAATGACACGGTTAATGTTGAAATTAAGCACCAGGAGCCAGGAGCTAATCTATGAATATTATTAGGACCGACATTGCCGATGTCCTTGTTATCGAGCCTCGTGTATTTGGTGACGCGCGGGGATTTTTCTATGAAAGTTTCAATCAGAAAATCTGGCAGGAGAAGACCGGATTGCAAACAACTTTTGTTCAGGACAATCATTCCCGTTCTGAAAAAAATGTTTTGCGCGGCCTGCACTACCAGATTCAGCAGCCCCAGGGAAAACTGGTCCGCGTCACTCGCGGTGCGGTATTTGATGTAGCCGTGGACATTCGCCAGTCCTCCCCGACTTTCGGCCGGTGGGTGGGATTCGAGCTTTCCGAAGACAATCATCGCCAGATGTGGATTCCCCAAGGATTTGCTCACGGATTCTTGGTGCTCTCCGACGTTGCGGAATTTCTCTACAAGACCACAGACTACTGGGCGTCACAGCACGAACGGGCGATCCTCTGGAACGACCCCGACCTGGCCATAAAATGGCCCTTGCAAAGCCCACCCATCCTTTCAGACAAAGACGCCGACGGCATGTTGTTTGAAGAAGTAGTTAAGTATTAAGATTTAAGATTTAAGTAATTAAGATTTAAGTAATTAAG
>JAUYFM010000049.1 GCA_030690945.1 Smithellaceae bacterium
AAATGGTCTGTCTTCTGGGAAGAAACGGCGTTGGCAAATCCACTACGTTAAAGAGCATCATGGGTGTCGTGAAGCCGCAACAGGGCAGCATTCGACTCCATGATCAGGAACTAGTGGGCCTTGCGCCCTTTGAAATCGCCCGCCTGGGCGTAGGCTATGTTCCTGAGGACCGGCGAATATTCCGCAGTCTTACCGTTCACGAGAATCTTCTGATGGGAATCAAAAGCGGGAAAAAAGGAAGTGCCGGGGAAGGAGGCTGGACCATCGACCGGGTTTATGATCTTTTCCCTCGGCTCCAGGAAAGATGCAACAGCAAGGGCAGTCATCTTTCCGGCGGTGAACAGCAGATGCTCACCGTGGTGAGGACGCTGATGGGAAACCCTCGTGTTATCCTGGTGGATGAACCGACGGAAGGGTTGGCTCCGCTGATTGTCAAAGATGTTCTGGATATGCTGGCAACGGTTCGAAAATCAGGTGTGACCGTCCTCATGGTCGAACAAAATTTCAAGGCGGCCATCAAGATTGCGGATCGTTTCTATATCATGAGCAAGGGAAAGATCGTTTTTTCAGGAAACCAAGCGGAACTTCTGGCGGCGGAAGATGTCAGAAAGAATTATCTGGAAGTTTAACCCCGCTGTTGCGGGACGAGCGTTAATTCTGCACAGCGAGCTCGCGATATTGTTACGCTCATTTCATACCTCGAGAGCGAGCTCGCGAGGTGGTTGATCGATGTCGCTATTCACCCTGTTTCTGCAGGTGCGGGTGGCTGTGTTGCGCGTAATACGTGGTCACTGCTTTTATGTGTTTAATAAGCGTGAGAATGAAATGAACAACAAAAAAATGGGAGGTGTTTTATGAAAAAAAAGATTGTTTACGGTTTGTGCTTTCTATCCATGGTCTTAATGCTGGCGCTGCCTGTTTACGCAGCAGCTGCGGACACCATTAAGCTCGGGGCGACCGAACCCCTTTCGGGAACATTCAAGGACATCGGCGAACGCTATCTCGATGGCGTATTGTATGCCGTTCAAGTTATTAATGAAAGCGGCGGATTACTCGGGAAGAAAGTCGAAGTTGTTCCGATCGATTCGGAATTGAAACCGGATGTCGCGACCCGTAAAGCCCAAAACCTGATCCTGAAAGACGACGTGAAATTCTTCTGCGGCGGTACGGGAAGCTCCGTGGGAGCGGCCATGGCCCAGCTTGCGGAAAAACAGAATGTCATCATGTTCACCTACGGGATGGACGCCGCCAGCATGACCGGCGTGAAATGTAACAAGAATTTCTTCCGGCCCGGCGGAAGCACCGACGGCCGCTCTTTCGCTCTGGCGCAACTGATCGCGAAAATGGGCTACAAGAATGTCGCTATCATCGCCCAGGATTATTCCTTTGGTCAGGAAGCATTGGCTGCTTTCAAAAAGGAGATCGCCAGGATCAGCCCCTCCACAAAAATCGTAGTCGAACTCTATCACCCCGCCGGCACCAAGGATTACGGCCCCTATGTCAGTCAACTCATTGCGGCCAAACCGGATGTTATCTTCACACCGAACTGGGGTAATGACCTCACCTTGCTTCTCAAACAGGGACGCCCCATGGGAATGAAGCAGAAAGTATTCTCTTACTACATCAATGACGAAGTCACCATCCAGGCGTTGGGCGATGACAGTCTCATGCTCGGCAACATGGGCGCGGAAATCTACACCCTTTCCATTCCCACAAAGAAGAATGAGGAATTTGTCGCCAAATTCTACAAGGACAAGGGATATTACCCGACCTGGCTGCGCGGCAAAGCTTACATGGCTACCATGTTCTGGGCCGAAGCAGTCAAAAAAGCCGGGACAACCGATATAGCGGCTGTCATCAAAGCCTGGGAAGGCCTTACCTATGACGGTCCGGCCGGTCTTTGGACCATGCGCGCCTGCGATCATCAGGCACAGGTGCCCTATTGGTACACCGAAATTGTGGCAAAGAACAAATATTTCAAGCATGCTTTCGAGACGCCAAAGGGCATGACCACCGCAAAGTCTGTGGAAGTACCCTGTGCGGAAACAGGCTGCAAGATGCAGTAATATCAAAACCGTTTTGCCTTCGGATAGTTGATGCATCCCGGAATGCTTTATAATTCCGGGATGCATCGGTAATTTTTATGTTTTAGAGTAACAATTACCTTTTCCCACAAAAATGATAGATGACGGAACGCAGACCAGGAGGATGGCATGAGACTTAAAGATAAAGTGGCAATTGTTACGGGTGCCAGCAAGGGCATTGGCAAGGCCATTGCTATAGCGTATGCAAAAGAAGGAGCTACCGTTGTTTTGGCAAGCCGCTCTATTGATCTTTTGGAACGTATCGCAAAAGATATCAAGGCGGACGGCGGAGAGGCCATGGCCCTGCCTCTGGATGTGCGAAATCCGGAAAGCGTTAATGACGTGATTGAAAAAACGGTGAAGAAATACGGCCATCTCGACATTTTGGTCAACAATGCCGGGGTATCCATGGCCCACCCTTCGGAAAGTCTTTCCGCAAAAGATTGGAAAAATGCCCTGGAAACTGATCTTTATGGTGTTTTTTACGGATGCCAGGCCGCAGCGCGGGTCATGATTCCCCATGGCGGCGGCTGTATCATCAACGTCACTTCCATGTACGGTATCGTGGCGGCACCCGAACGTCTGGCCTATTGCGCCAGTAAGGCGGCGGCAAACATGCTGACAAAAGTGCTGGCTGCGGAATGGGCGGCCAAAAAGATTCGTGTGAACGCCATTGCTCCCGGCTATACGCGTACGGAATTGGTGGAAGGCGTCATTGAAAAAGGCATGATTTCCCTGGCGGCTATTGAAAAGCGGACTCCCATGGGAAGAATCGGAGAAGTGGGGGATATGGTCGGCATCGCCGTATACATGGCGAGCGATGAGTCTTCATTTATGACGGGAAGTGTCGTTAACGTTGATGGCGGCTGGGTAGCTTATGGGTATTTATAGTTCAAATCAAATGCAGGTTCTGAAACTAACGATTGAAGCAATGCCATCGCGTTTTCTTCCTGTGAGGGTTCGCCGCTGATCGCCAGCCAGACGCTGCCTTCCGCGCCGGCTACGCCGCCTGCTGCAACCAGTTGCGCTTTTGCCCCCGTCAGCAAGGTAATGGCCTCGAGTTCCGTTATGACTTCACCGGGGACAGGCAGCAGTCTTGGACCATGCGCGCCCGGCTCATTGATTTTTGCCGCAAGTTCATCCAGATTGCCGAAAACGCGTTTTTCCAGACCAACTGGAATGATCAGTCGCACGCGCCGGCCGTAATACGCAGGAAGTGAAACACCAATGGTTCCCGCCTGCGGATGGCCGATCAAAATCGCCGCCCGCCTTGTCTCTAGATCAACAGCATTAGCGCCTTTTAAAATCACGTCGCCTTCCTTCAAATCAGAAACAACGTCAAAAATGGTTTTGCCTTTTTGCCAGACGCCGTCTTTAATCACCACGTCTCCGGGAAAACCGCTTTCATCGGGAAGCCGTCCGTCTTCCTTTTTCGGCCGGGCCGGCGGCAAAACAATGCCGCGAAAAAAACGATCCCGCCGGAAATCCGCTGACTGTCCGATGGCCGCGAGCAATTCTTCTGCCACATAACCGTTCGTCGTTCCGGCAATGACCACAACGGTTCCAACTTTCAGAGCGGTGAGTACTGCGGGGTGTTTGGCCATAGCCTTGCCGATCAACCGCTTTCCGGCAGCCGGCGTCAGTGACAATTGTTTCATGGATGATGTCCTCTCTTTATTTTTTATCACACATGGTATTTTTATCCGGCAAGTAGTCTTCCCTTACTGGGGGAAACACCTCCACAGCGACTGAGTCTTCTATAATTTCCGCACGGTGCTCAATACCTGCAGCCTTTTTTTCAAAGTATCTTATTTCCTTAAACTTATCAAGACTGTATTGTGAAAAACTCGCCTGAATAAAGGCCATTGCATCTTGACAAATGGCCGGCAACGTGCCATCCCTTTTCGAAAAATTATACAAAATTAAAGATAAAGGAGCTTGACTTATGGCAGAAATCGTCGCGTTTTCCAAAGAAGGCAACATTGGTTTAATTGCCGTTAACAACCCCCCGGTGAACGCCCTGTCGCAGGCTGTTCGCGCCGGCATTAAGGCGAGTATTGAAAAGGGCAATGCCGATAAAGACGTTGCGGCCATGATCATCATTTGTGATGGCCGCACCTTTATTGCGGGCGCGGACATCCGCGAATTCGGCAAACCGCCCATGGAACCTCATTTACCGGACGTCTGCCATTTTATCGAAGATTCCCCCAAACCGGTCATCGCGGCAATTCATGGTACAGCGCTGGGCGGTGGCCTGGAAATTCCGCTCAGTTGCCATTTCCGAATCGCGCTTTCAAGCGCAAAGGTGGGACTTCCGGAAGTCAAACTGGGGCTATTACCCGGTGCCGGCGGCACGCAGCGGTTGCCGCGCGTGGCAGGTGTCCAGGCGGCTCTCGAAATGATCACCTCCGGCACGCCGGTTGCCGCGACCAAAGCCAAAGCCATGGGCATTCTCGATGAAATCGTCGATGGCGATCTGAAAGCGGCGGCCTTGCTCTTTGCCAAAAAGGTTGTCGACGAGAAACGACCGATCCGTAAAGTAAGCTCGCTTGAGGCAAAAGCTGATTCTCCCACCGTATTCGATGATTTTGCCAAAAGCATTTCCCGCAAGTCGCGCGGATTTATCGCGCCATTCAAGTGCATTGAAGCCGTTAAGGCCGCTACGGAATTACCCTTCCCGGAAGGCATGAAGCGCGAGCGCGCCATATTTACGGAATTACAGGCATCCGATCAGTCCAAGGCCCAGCGTCACGTCTTTTTTGCCGAGCGCGAAGTCGTCCGCATTCCGGGACTGCCCGATGACCAGCCGACTCGTGAAATCAAGTCCGTCGGTATTCTGGGCGCGGGTACGATGGGCGGCGGCATCGCCATGTGCTTTGCCAATGCCGGGATTCCGGTGATGCTGCTCGACGTCAAGCAAGAATTTATCGACAAAGGCATGGCCGTGATCAAAAAGAATTACGCCAACACCGTGGCCAAAGGTTCTCTCAAGCAGGAGGTTATGGACAAACGCTTATCGCTCATCCAACCGACGCTGGCTTATGAAGATTTAAAAAATGTCGATCTCGTGATCGAGGCAGTCTTTGAAGATATGGCGATTAAAAAAGAAGTGTTCACCAAACTGGACGCCGTGTGTAAACCGGGCGCGATCCTCGCGTCGAACACATCTTATCTGAATGTCGACGACATTGCGGCCATTACCAACAGACCGCAGGATGTCATGGGCATGCATTTCTTCAGCCCCGCCAACGTCATGCGGCTTCTGGAGAATGTGCGCGGCGCGAAAACCTCGCCGGATGTTTACGCCACGGCCATGAAAGTGGGCAAAACCATCGGCAAAGTACCCGTGCTGGTGGGCGTCTGCGACGGTTTTGTCGGCAACCGGATGCTCGCCAAAAGGACCCGCGAATGCGGCTTCATGCTGGAAGAAGGCGCGCTACCCTGGCAGATCGATAAAGTCATTTACAATTTCGGTTTCCCGATGGGACCTTACGCAATGGGCGATATGGCGGGCCTCGATGTCGGCTGGCGCAACCGCAAGGCCAAGTATGATTCGCTCACACCGCGTGAAAAAGCGAATACGATTCTCGACAAGATCTGTGAGATGGGACGCTTCGGTCAGAAGACCGGTTCCGGTTTCTATAAATATGACGAAAAGCGAAACGCGACACCTGACCCCATGATTGAAGAACTCATCATCAAGCATTCGCAGGACGCCGGCATTAAACGACGCGTCATTACCGATCAGGAGATCATTGAACGCGCGATTTACGCCATGATCAACGAAGGCGCAAAGATTCTGGAAGAAGGCATCGCCGCAAGACCATTGGATATCGATGTTGTGTGGCTCTATGGTTACGGATTCCCGATCTACCTGGGTGGGCCGATGTTCTATGCCGATACGGTCGGAGTGAAGAAAGTGTATGACGCCATTCTGAAATACAAAGATATGGTCGGCGCCGAATACTGGACACCTTCGCCGCTTCTGGAAAAACTGGCAAAAGAAGGAAAAGGATTCTATTCTAAATAATCTTTAAAAACCCCGGTGGACATTTTCCACTGTCCGCCGGGGTTTTTCTTTTATGGAATTAGCAGCGAATCACCTCATCAGTCAGGTCAATGGAGGGTTCCCTCTTCCCAATTGGAGAATTTTTTCAATATCATTTCCGTAGCGTCTGTATTTTTCAGGCGATAAAATATCCTGGAGACTGTCCCTTTTTTGCACCAGTTCGGCCAGCGTGTCATCCGGCAGAAACATGAACACCGCACAGTTGGCTTCTTTGGCCTGCTCAAAGCGCCAGATATAGAGCTTTTTGATCAGTTCTTTTTGCTCGCGTGCCAGAGCATAATATCCTTTTATTTTCGAGTAGCCGCGCCGGTCGAATATTCTTTCCTGCCAGCTGGCGGCGGCGATTCTTGCAAAAGCTTCCGTAGCCGAGCCCTCCAGCCCTTTTTCACGTAAGCCGGTTTGTTGCTTTTCATAAAGCGCGGGCAACAGGGTCACATCCTGAACGGCATATTCCAATTGCTCATCCGTCAGCGGGCGATGATCCCAGCGTGAACGTTGCATCTTTTTGCTTTTTTTCAGATCCATGCCAAGGAATTCCTTAATCATTTTATCCAGAGAAAGCTGCCTGAAGCCCAGCAGCATCGCCGCCCGGTGCGTATCAAAAATGTTTTGAAATTCAAATCCATAATCTCTTTTAAGCAGGCGGATATCGTTATCCGCCGCATGGAGAATTTTCACAACGGATTTGCTTTTAAAGGGTCTGGCCAAAAATGATAAATCCAGATCCGCTGTTGCATCAACAACATAGGTAGTTGTCGGGGCATAAATTTGGATTAAACAGAGTTTTTCCCTAAAATACCGGAATGAATCATATTCCGTATCAATGCCTAATATCGAAGCCTGACGCAGATGTTCGGCGGCGCGCCGAGCAGCTTCGGGTGTGTTTACCAGTAGCCAATTTGTATTCATGGAGAGCAACTTAACCGAAACGGAAATTTAATGCCATAAAAATGATGCATCTTTATGAAAGAAACAATATCTAATAGTAGCCTATTGGTTTAGTTTTATTAAACTATTCTGCTTTACAAAATAATCTGATATATTACGTTTAGCGAGATGATAGAAAGGAGGGGGACCATCATTACATATCATGAGAAAACAGTGGTTATTTCTGGTCATAGCCATATTTTTAGGAGGCTGTAATATGCAAAATAAATTTCTTTATTTTCCCAATGACGAATGGCCATTCGCGCAAATGCTGGCGGCAGAGAATCTGGCATTGTGGCAGGCGACAGATTCTGATTACCGGGGCTTGATCGCTGCGGATAACACGCACATGCCTAATGGAACTATCGTTCTCTTTCACGGTAACGGCGGGACAGCTCTTGATAGAGGATTCTATCTGAAACCTCTTAGGGAGCTGGGTTTCCGGGTCATTCTTGCCGAATATCCGAAATACGGAGGCCGTCCGGGAAAAGTAGGCGAAAAGCCGTTTGTCGCCGACGGTCTGGAAACGGTTCGCCTCGCCTACAAACAATATAAAGAACCGCTTTATCTTTTGGGGGAATCGCTGGGCTGTGGCGTTGCCGCCTCTGTCGCCAAGCAAACAACTGCACCCATTGCCGGGATCATACTCATCACGCCTTGGGATACACTGGCTTTGGTCGCCAAATCTCTGTTCCCCTTCCTGCCGGTGACCATGCTGCTGACCGACAAGTATGACAGTATCGGCAATCTGCAATCTTTTCAGAGGAACATTGCCGTGGTCGGCGCCGAGCGAGACGAGATTCTGCCTATCAAACACGCCTATAACTTATACGAGTCTCTGTCCGAGGGCAAAAAGCGCATGTGGGTAATCCGGGGGGCCGGTCATAACGACTGGCCGTTTCACGTGGACGGTTCTTTATGGAGAGAGATGACCGACTTCGTTAAGGTTGATCAATAACGAGAACTACCGGAGACGACATGAATTGCTGATGAGACCCAGGCAATAGACTTTTAATTTCAATCTATTTCGTCTTCATGATCCAAAATTCACTTGATTAAATACTTTGTAAAGCGTATCGGAAATTCTACAAGCAATCCTGGAGAGAATGGAGGACAACACCTATCTATCGCCGAGTGACCTTATCACGTGTGTTACAAATCAGCGCGCTTTTGCTTTTATTGTTTGTCATACTTAGCCTTGCCGCGCTTTGCCTCGGCGCGATCCATATCGCTTTCTCCGATGTGGTCAGGGCCATCGTGAGCGCGCTTTCCGGTAAAACGCCTGCGTCTGAAGAGGAACTGATTTTATTTTCCGTACGTCTGCCGCGAATTTTGTTTGCCGGAATTGTCGGTGCGTCTTTATCATTGGGCGGTGTGGTTTTTCAGGCGCTTTTGCGCAATCCGCTTGCTGATCCTTACGTGCTGGGCATTTCCGGCGGGTCAGCGCTGGGGGCCATCATTGGAATTGTTCTCGGCGCGTCTTCCTTTTATCTGGGCGTGCCGTTTCTGGCTTTCTCGGGCGCGCTGATTACCGTTTTTCTGGTTTTTATTGTAGCGGGCGGCCCCAGAGGTGTGCTGCTGGATAATTCGCTATTGCTGGCCGGCGTGGTGGTTAACTCTTTTTTTTCCGCGGCGATTCTTTTTGCTCTGTCCATCGTCAACAGTATGGAGTTGCATAGTATCAGCTTCTGGTTGATGGGCGATCTTTCCCGCGTGGCATTGAAAGAAATTGCCGTTGCCGCTTTATGCCTGGTTGCCTGCTTTGCAATTCTTTACATGCAGGCACGCAAACTTAATTTAATGGTGCAAGGCGAAGAAACCGCTCTGCAGTTGGGCGTCAATGTCCGGGCAACAAAATATGTACTCCTGATTGTGACATCGCTCATTACGTCCGTGGTTGTTTCGCTTGCGGGCATCATCGGCTTTGTCGGCATCATGGTGCCGCACATGATGCGTCTGGTGTTCGGCTCCGATCATCGATTGCTGATGCCTGCGGCGGCGCTCTTCGGCGCGTCTTTTCTGGTTGTGGCCGATACGCTGGCGCGCATTGTTATTACGCCCGCCGAGTTGCCGGTCGGCGTGATTACCGCACTCTGCGGCGCTCCCTATTTTATTTTTCTCATGAGAAGGAAGGGCCGCGATTAATGTCGATCCTTTACGCGCAAAACATTTCTTTTCGCTACACGAATAAACCCGTCATAACCGATGTGTCGTTTGCTCTTGACGAGGCGCGGATCGTCGCGGTGATCGGACCCAACGGCTCCGGCAAAACCACGCTGCTCAAAATTCTCAACGCCACGCTTTTTCCAAATACCGGCCAGATGTTCATCGAAAGTCGGGACACGCAACATTGGTCGCGTCAGGAAATCGCCCGAACGGTGGCGATTGTTCCGCAGGAGTCTCCGGCGATTTTTTCATTCTTCGCGGAAGAAATTGTACTGATGGGACGGTTTCCTCATTTAAGTTCCTGGGCGTTTGAAGACAAGAAGGATTACCGGATCGCCCGTGAAGCGATGGCTAAAACGGATTCGCTGCCGTTTGCCCGCTGCCGTTTTAATGAACTCTCCGCCGGCGAAAGACAGCGTGTGCTGATTGCCCGCGCTCTGGCGCAGGAACCGAAAATTCTGCTTTTGGATGAAAGCACCGTTTTTCTGGATTTGAAACATCAGTCGCAGTTTCTGTCCTTGCTTCGCGAGCTTAACCGCGAGCAGCATTTGACCGTTATCTTTGTGACGCATGATGTCAATCTGGCCGCACAAAACGCCGATCAGATTCTTTTGCTTTACAACGGGAAAAAATATGCTATAGGGACTCCCGCGGACGTTCTTACCGCGCGAAACATAAAAGAGGTTTACGATGTCGACGTGGGGATCGATCAGAATCCCTATAACGGATCGACCCGTGTGACATTATTGACCTGATTAGATTGTCCACTGAAGGAAGCCGGTTAAAGTCCGGCGCTGCCCCGCAACTGTAAGCGGAACGAAATCCACATTTTATCTTTTGATTTCAAAGGATAACGCGGCGGCAAGGAGGAGGCAACAAGGCGTATTAAATAATACGCTGAGGAAGCCGACGACGATGCCAACAAAGTTAGCCAAAGAAAGCAAAAGATATTAGCCACTGACGCATGACGTTGGGAAGGCGTGGAGAATAGGTCGCCGCAAGCCAGGAGACTTTATGGACAGTTTCAATAAACCTTATTCCCGAGGGGGGAAGGAGAAGTTCCATGAAGAAGTTCCTGCTTTTTGTTCTGTGGTTGTCTTTCATTTCTGCTTTATCAGCACATGCTCAAAACCAAAAAGAAGATGAACCTGTTAAAATGGGAGAGGTCGTGGTCACGGCCACACGCGATGCGCAGGAAGTCCGCAAAACACCTGCGAATGTCACCGTTATTACCGCCGAAGAAATAAGCCTGTCCGGTGCGACAACCGTTGTTGAGGTGCTCGAAAAGCTCGAAAGCATTCAGTTCCGGACTTACAGCGGCAATGCCTCACAAGCCATGATCGACATGAGAGGGTTCGGCGGCGACAATCCTTACGGCAAAACCCTGGTGATGCTCGACGGTCGGCGGCTCAACCGGACGGATATGGCCTCGATCAACTGGCTGTCGATGCCGATCCATATGATTGAGCGAATCGAAATTATCCGGGGGCCGGGCAGCGTGCTTTACGGCGACGCAGCGATAGGCGGCGTGATCAACGTCATCCCCAAAAAAGGCAAAAGCAAACCTGTCTTCAACGCCTCGGCGCTGGCCGGGAGCTACGGTCTGCACAACGAGCGGATTGGCGTTATCGGTGCGACGGATAAATGGACATATGCCGTTACCGGTGAAAATAATTTCCTATCCGGGTACCGGGATCGTTCAAAATATTCGGCACAGGGCGGCGGCGTTGATGTGGGCTATGCGGCTCACGATCTGTTCAACGTGTCGCTGGGCGTTTCCGTAAGCAGGGCGGATTATCAGTTGCCTGGCGCTCTCACCAAAGCCCAGATGCAGCAGGACCGCCGTCAATATCAGCCCGCCATGCCCCTGTATTGGATGAACGCCAATGATGACAACGATGGCCGCGACAAACACACCAACATCAATCTGGGTGTAAAATCCTTCTGGGGACCCTTCGGACAGATGGAAGTGAACGTCACGTATGGCCGGAAAGATCTGCAAAGCAATTGGCCGTCCTGGTATTCCTATAAATATTCTGATACGAAAGCAGATACTTACGGTATTTCGCCGAAATATATCCTGGACAAAGAAATTTTCGGATTTCACAACAAGGTCGTCGTTGGTGTGGACTATTATAACGAACCTTACAAAAAGGATATTTTCAACGACCGGGAAAGAACCTATCAATTAAGCGCGGCGAATTTTACGCGGGAAAGCCTCGGATACTACATACGGGATGAATTCAGTCTTCTGAAAAGCCTGACTTTGAGCGCCGGTTGCCGATTCGAACAGATGAAGATTAAAGGGATGAACGTCGATTTCTCCATGCCCTCCAACAGCTTTGACAATGAAAAAAATTTCAGTGCCGGATCTTATGAGGCGGGACTTACCTGGCTTTGGGGAAAAAAATCAAAATCCTTTATCAAATACGCAACCATTTACCGCGTCCCCTTCCTGGATGAAATTGCGTCATTTAACGGGTTTGGCGGGTCGTTTCTCACCACGCTGGAGCAGGAAAAAGGAACCAGCCTGGAAGTGGGCGCGGAATACTATCCCCTGGAAAATCTCAAGCTGGGGATAACGCTGTTCCGTATCGACATGCAGGATGAAATCGAATACGTCTATACGTCATTGTATACAGGCTATAATCAAAATGTCGGCAAGACGCGCCACGACGGCGCGGAAATTTCCGCTTCCTACTTGTGGCAGAAGTATCTCAAAGTTTACGGCAATTTAACCTATCACAAAGCGACTTTTGAAAACGGCATCAACGAAAAGAAAGAAATGCCAATGGTGCCCAATCGCATTGTTAACGCCGGTCTGGAAATCTACCTGCCCTATAATGTGACGCTCAAGCCGGAAATTCGGCACGTGGGCGAAGCGTATTTGTCCGGCGACAACAACAACAATGCCGAGAAACTTGAATCATTCACGCTTCTGAATGTCTATGTGCATTATAAACCAACTTTCGGCAGGCTGAATCTGACTGTATTTGCGGGTGTTGAAAATCTCACCGATACAATGTATTCGTCTTTTGGTATCGATTACGCCCAGTATGGGATGGACAATTTCTACTACCCTATGCCGGGGAGAACCTTCAAAACCGGCATTTCTTTTGAGTTTTAAAATTCATGCGTGACAGCGCCTTTGTGCCATGCCATGCATGAATCGGGTTTTATTACGGAGTTCATGTGATTGATTTATTTTGTGTTTTGTTATAGTAAAACATGCATGTGAATTCAATAAAAATATTAAGGGAATAGATAATATGAATCAAAAAGTTACAGTGGTGGGAGCGGGCAATGTCGGGGCGACGGCGGCGCAGAGGCTGGCTGAAAAAGAACTGGCCGATGTCGTGTTGATTGATATCATTGATGGCGTGCCACAGGGCAAATCTCTGGATTTAGCAGAGGCTGCGCCGATTGAAAAACATGACGCGCATCTCACAGGCGCAAACAGCTACGAGGCTTCGGCCAATTCCGACATCGTCATTATTACGGCGGGAATCCCCCGCAAACCGGGCATGAGCCGCGACGATCTTCTGGCGACCAACCGGGGCATTATGAAAAACGTAACCGGGCAAGTCGCAAAATATTCACCCAACGCCATTTTGATCATTGTCAGCAATCCCCTCGACGCCATGTGTCATGTGGCGATGGAAGAAAGCGGTTTCCCCAAACACCGGGTCATCGGCATGGCCGGTGTTCTGGATTCCGCGCGGTTCCGCACTTTTATTTCAATGGAACTGAATGTCTCCGTGGAAAATATCCACGCACTCGTTCTGGGCGGTCACGGCGACACCATGGTTCCGCTGCCGCGCTTTTCCACCGTGGCGGGCATACCGATTACGGAACTGATGTCTCCCGAACGGATTGATGCGCTGGCCACACGCACACGCAACGGCGGCGCGGAAATTGTCGGGCTTTTAAAAACAGGCAGCGCCTACTATGCGCCGGCCTCGGCAGCAGTTGAGATGGCGGAATCCATCCTGAAAGACAAAAGGAAAATTCTGCCCTGTGCCGCTTATCTGGAAGGTGAATATGGCATTTCCGGTTTGTTCGTCGGCGTGCCGGTAAAACTGGGCAAAAATGGCATCGAACAGATTATTTCTCTCCGGCTGACAGCGGATGAGAAAAAAGCATTGGACAAGTCTGCCGCCGCTGTGCAGGAACTGGTGGATGCGATGAAAGGAATGACATGAAGCGCAAGATCATCAAAATCGACGAAGAAAAATGCACCGGCTGTGGTTTGTGCGTACCGGGCTGTCATGAAGAAGCGATTAAAATCATCGACGGCAAGGCCAAACTGGTCAACGATGTTTTTTGTGACGGGTTGGGCGCATGCCTGGGCGAGTGTCCCGAAGGCGCGCTGACCATCGAAGAACGCGAGGCCGATCCGTTCGATGAAAAACTGGTTCAGGATTCCATTGCCCGCAAAAAGCAGAAAGACACTCAGTCGCAACATGGCAAATCAGCGACTCAAAATCTTAATGTTATGAGCCACGCAAGTGGTTGTCCCGGCTCGGCTAACACCGTATTTGAACGTAAGGCGCAGGCTATCCCCGGCAAAGCGCAGGCAGGCGAACAATCATCCGAACTGACCCACTGGCCGATTCAACTACATCTGGTAAATCCCGCCGCTGACTTTTTCCGCGGCAAAGACGTTGTGCTGGCCGCGGACTGCGTGGCTTTTGCTTCCGGCGATTTTCATGTCCGTTTTTTGAAAGGCAAGAGTCTGGCCATTGCCTGTCCCAAACTCGACACTGGGCAGGATGAATACATCGAAAAAATCCGCCGACTGGTGGATGAGGCCAAAATCAATACGCTGACCGTGATGATGATGCAAGTGCCCTGTTGTAGGGGATTAATGCAAATTGCCCAGGCCGCCTTGCAAAAAGCGACAAGAAAAGTGCCCTTAAAGGCCGTTGTTGTTAGCATTCAAGGTGATGTGCTTTCTGAGGAATGGGTGTAGATTAAAGGTCAAATGACGTGTGTATTTATATGATGTCTCGCATACCTATGGAAAACGAAGCCGGTATGTATAGCGGCGGCGCTTTTCTAGTGGCTGGTTTTTCTGCGAGAGAGCGTCAGTAAAACACCGCCCAGTCCAAAGGTAATGGCAAAAACTTTTATCAGCGTCCCAATATAGAAGGGTATCCAGCCTAGAAGCCATAGCAAACCCAAGCCCACCAATGTCTCTTTAACCATTGATTTCTTATGTCCTTGAAATAATTTGGTGATGATAAAATTACCCAAGAGTGAACTAAACGCGATGAAACCGATAATAGCCGCCAGAAGGAGAGCTGTAAACGCCAGCGGCATTAAAAAAATACCGATAATGGATATGGCCAGCAGCATAAAAAAGGGTACAATCATCAGCGTCGCCAGAAAACCCCATAAAAAAGATTTTATCTTGTTTGTTTGAATGGCATCGGCAATAGCGGCCAATGACCGGGGAATCAGCAATGCCATGATCAGCGCGATAATCAGGATAATGGCGAAAAAACACAGAGAAATAACATTTAAGATTAATGACCAGCCTTCCGATTCACCCCGCAGGGCGGAGGCAATGGATGATGACAGGGTGGATGAGTTTATTTCCGTAATATCGCCGAAAATCATAGAACCACTACCCTTGGCTACAACACCACCTATGACGATCACTTTGCCCCGAACAACGGCTTTATTGGTCAATACAACGGAGCCGGCAACGGCCAGAACATTTTGCTCAACAAGCCCGTTCACCGTGATCTGTCCGCCAACAGCAACAACGTTATCCACTTTTTGCCCTTCTGCTATGGTGATATCATGGCCTAGTTTAAAAATATTTTTTGCTTCGACGGGTAGTGATAAAAACATTATAAATGTTATGGCGATGATGGCAGTTAGTTTAAATCTCATTAATCAACCTTCCCCTGTTGCCTTTCGTCGGGCAATGAATTTTTGACGGGCATATGCAATAAAACCCGGCATGACGGAAATAATAACGATGACAATGATCACGACTGTAAAATTGCTTTTAACTGTTGGTATATTACCGAAAAAATATCCGCCCAGCAGAAAAAGGCCAATCCACGCAATGCCGCCGGTGATATTAAATAATATGAATTTAGAATAACTCATGGCGCCGACACCGGCCACGAAAGGAGCAAAGGTGCGGATAAACGGCATAAAACGGGCAATAATAATGGTTTTGCCACCGTGCTTTTCATAAAACTCATGCGTTTTCAGAAGATATTTCTTTTTAAAAAAACGGCTGTCTTCATAACTAAACACTTTCGGGCCGATATAATGTCCGATCGCATAGTTGACACTGTCCCCGGCGATGGCGGCAACGCAAAGTAAAATCAATAGCGCTTCAATATGCAACGCCCCCAGCGCGGCCAGCGCGCCCAGAGCAAAAAGCAGCGAATCCCCCGGGAGAACCGGCGTTACAACCAGGCCGGTTTCGCAAAAAATTACAATAAACACAATAACATAAACCCATACACCAAAGCCCTCAACGATCGCCGGCAGGTACTGATCGAGGTGGATAAAAAAATCTATAAAATTGAGGATTATATCCATAATTATGTTATACTCCGATCAGGCAGAAGAATTTTAAAAATTACGCAAGATATCCTATATAGGGTTAATAGCAAGAGTGTCAATCTGAAAAAGATTATCTATAAGAAAGGGAGAGGACAAGCATGAGAACAAAAAAAGATTACATCAAAGGACTTACAAAGATGAAGCGTAATTTGTACTTCGACGGCCAGCTTATCGACCGCGACGACGAATTACAGATGCGGTGTCTCAACACCATCGGCACGACCTACGACGAGGCGGAAAAACCGGAAAATCAGGATTTAATGACGGCCATCTCGCATCTGACAGGTGAACGCATCAATCGGTTCACCCATGTTCATCAAAACAAAGAAGATCTGCACAAGAAGCAGGATATGACGCGCATGCTCTGTCAGAAGGTTGGCGGCTGCATCCAGCGCTGCATGGGCATCGACGCCACCAATGCCATCTACAATGTCTCTTTTGAAGCCGACAAGATGAATAACGGAGCGACACAATATCACGAGAATTTCAAAAAGTGGCTGACCCGCTTCCAGACGGAAGATCTGATCGGCTGCTGCGCTCAGACGGATGTGAAGGGCGACCGGATGCTACGTCCTGCGGACCAACCTAATCCAGGCTCCTACGTATACATCAAGGAACGGCTAAAGGACGGCATCGTTGTGGAAGGCTGTAAGGTCCATATCTCCGAAGCCTCTGTGGCGGATGAAGTTCTGGTCGTACCCACCCGCGCCCTGCGCCCTGAAGATAAGGACTATGCGGTAGCCTTTGCAATTCCCGGCGACTGGGATGGTCTCAAACAGGTCGTAACCATCCATTCCCTGCGGGAACGGGAACATTACCAGCGCGGTTTTATGCCGGGATCTACGGACTCTTATATGATCTTTGAAAATTGTTTTATTCCCTGGGAGCGAGTCTTTCTGGCCGGGGAATGGCAGCATGGCGGAGTCAATGCCCTTCTTTTTGCACTGTTTCACCGACATTCCTATTCCGGTTGCAAACCCGCTATCGGTGACGTTATCCTTGGCGCGGCAGCTCTGGCCGCCGAAGTAAACAATATCCACAAGGAATCGCATGTCAGGGAAAAACTGGCGGAAATCATTATGGTTACAGAGCTGGGCTATGCCGCCGGTTATACGGCATCCGATCTGGGCGGCCCTCAGGTTTTCATGCCCGGCAAAGGCTTTGTCCCTTATGGCCCAGGAAGTTTTATTCCCCATTCGATTTACTGCAATGTCGGCCGCTGTCTCTCGGGTGAATCGGTCTGGCGTGAATCAGAGATTCTCTGCGATATCTCCGGTGGCGTTACGGCGACTTTCCCGCACGAGAAAGACTTTATGAATTCCGAAACGGGTGACCTGCTGCTCAAATACACAAAACGCAATCCCAATATGTCTTCCGAAGATCAGGCACAATTCTGGCGCTATCTCGGCGATTCGCTGTGTTCGGCAACCGGCGGTATTCGCAACATCGGCGCTTATCATGGCGGCGGTTCGCCGATTATGGAGCAGATTGCCATTACCACACAATACGATATCGAATCGCGGAAGAAGCTGGTCAAATACATGGCTGGTATGAGCGGAGGCGATCGCGAGGCACTCAGCAAAAATTTTACTAAAACAAAATAATTCCATCCAACCCGGGTGCGGCAGTCTAACTGCCGCACCTAAATTAGAAATAGTACGCCATAAAAGTAACCCGGAAAACAAGCTGGGGGAATTTTTTGCTCTCCACTTCTTCAAATCCCAGCTTTTCATACCAATCGCGCAATTCCTGATGATCATCGATAATTCCGATTTCCACGCGATGGGCATCAAGAAGCCGGGCGGTTGATAAGACTTGCTTCACCAGCGCTTCGCCAAATCCCCCGCCGGCGCTGCCCAGGCAAAACCGCCAACCGTTCCAGATAACACACTTCATCATTTATTTGCTCCAGAGCAACACATCCCACCGGTTGCCCTTCATTTTCCAGAATATAGAAGATGACGCCGCGATTCAACTCGCGCAGCAGCCATTCGGCGCGGCAATTGAAGGGATGGGTCGTGCTATTTTACAAAGTCAGTCCGAAGCGTTCAGCAACATCCTGAAAAGCGTTTTGAATCATATCGACCAGGACATCGATGTCCGCCTTAGTGCCGAGACGAATCTGATATGCCATTGTTCAACCTCGATCTTAGGGTACAGCAAAGATCCCCAAAATACTGGATTCCAGTTAAAGCCCGGATTGACTGAGGCATCGGGATGGTGCTAGTCTTCATAAGGTCCGAGGAAACGCTCACCATTAAAGTGGATCAAGTGTGTTGGAGACTCGTACCAAGTTGCATTCAAAGGGTAACAAATCAATGTAGTCCGAACCTTTAGGTTCGCGTGTTTAACGGGTCTAAAGACCCATACTACTGTTGACTTTTGACGGCGACTTGGTATCGGCAATCCAGACCTCTGTTTCCCATGAAATATCGTTTAAATATTTCAGCATGGCGTGCCGATCCATAAAGGCTGTCACAAAAACCAATCCGGCTGACGATCCGGCAAATAATTTCTTTAATTCCTGCCGTCGCTTTGGATTGACCGGCCTATGACTGGTCACTGCTTCAATCAGCACCAGCCAGTTTTTCTCAATATAATGCACAACAACATCCGGCATCTTGCCGTGTTCTTCTATTATGACACCAAGCGCCGCCAGTTTCACAGCATCGTAATAAGCCCATTTTGAGTGTGTATCTCCGACATAGATTAGATTGCCACCGGGCGTGAATAGCGCACACAAATCTTTGAGGATTTTCTTTATTAGAATATTCTGCCCGCCTGGAGAAAGCTTGATTTTCTGACCTTCTGCAAGCTGGACGGGCAATCTCTGCATCTCCCTATTTTTGTTTATTGCTTTTACCACCGTCCGTGCACTTCCTTTTAGTTCAGAATACTGGCATGATTCAAATCTCTGTTTGATTGCTGAAATGTTAGCTGGATCAGAATTAACATAAATCAACCTAACACTGCAACCAATTCAGCAATTACCTTCATTCTTATTCCCGTTCGGTAATCATATCACCCCTGCCAGCTATATTTTCAGTAATATGCCCGATCGGTAATATTTTACTTGACAGAAAGCTTTTGTATATCTATTATACCCGAACGGTAATAATATATTAGAGGTTAAAGGAGGCATACTTGAAGCAAGAAGCAACATCAAGCGCAGATATCGGAAACATGATCAGGGAGAAACGAAAGGCGGATGGACTAACCGTCGCGCAGGCCGCAGCACTTTGCAATGTCGGTTACCGCTTTCTTTCCAATCTCGAAAATGGAAAACCGACAGCACATATCGGTAAAGTGCTCCAGGTGTTAACTGGTTTGGGCCTCGAAATAACAATCAAACCAAGAGGCTGGTAAAATGACAAATCTGCAAGATAGCAACAGACTGACGGTATATCTACAAGACGAACTTACCGGTCATCTTTGGCAAGATGAGCGTAAACGGTTTGTCTTTCAATATGATCCGCAAATACTGAAAAGTTCCGCGAGTAACGCATTATCTATATCTTTGCCTCTTCGGGCTGAACCTTATACCGACGATACAGCGCGTCCGTTTTTTGCCAATATTCTTCCTGAATCGGAAATTCGGAGAGTCATCACCAGGCGGATGGGCATTTCCGAGCAAAACGATTTTATGCTTCTGAAAATTATCGGAGGCGAATGTGCCGGCGCCGTCTCTGTTTTGCCGGAAGGTATTTTGCCGCAGGAAAAGCCTGGCTACCGGGAACTTTCCGATGATGAACTGCACGGAATTATCACTGAACTTCCGGCAAAGCCGCTTCTGGCCGGAGAGAAGGGCATTCGCCTTTCACTGGCCGGAGCACAAAATAAGCTTCCGGTATATATCAGGAAGGACAAGATATTTCTCGCCACCGGCAATGCGCCCAGCACACACATTATCAAACCGCCGGTTAGAGAACTGGAAAGTCTGGTTTTTAACGAAAGTTTTTGTATGATGCTGGCCCGAAAAATGGCAATGAATGTGCCTGATGTAATTATTCGGCAAAGTCTTGATACGTTATTTGTCATTCAACGTTTTGACAGAACAATAAATGCTAAAGGTAAAGTGACCAGACTGCATCAGGAAGACTTTTGTCAGGCTTTGGGTATATTACCCCAGCAAAAATACGAAACTGAAGGCGGCCCATCGTTAGCTCTTTGTTTCGAGCTGATCTCCAGAGTCAGCATAAGTCCCGCAGCAGACAAGCTGGCTCTTTTGAGATGGGTAGTATTTAATGTTCTAATCGGCAATGCCGACGCTCACGCCAAGAACCTGGCCATCCTTTTGACCGGCACGGGGCCGAGGCTTGCGCCATTTTATGATCTTATCTCCACAGAAATTTATGACAATCTGACAAAGAAACATGCGATGAAAATAGGCAATGAAGACAGGCCGGATTGGCTGCAACCCAGGCACTGGAAAAAGTTTGCTGATTCAGTCCAAATGAAGCAAAATCTTGTTCTGAATACCCTGACGGAAATGGCCGGTGATATTCTGCCACGTGCCCGGTTCATAGCAGAGGAACTCTCCAACGTTCATGGCAAAGATAAAGTTTTTGAAAAGATCATTAGCGGAATAGAAAAACGCTTGCGGAAGCTGTCATAGCTCATATTATCGTGAATCCCGCGGGAGGTCGCGTTGTTAATGGGAGCCTCCGGCTCCTGCCGGAGGGAGCTCCACTGAAATATTTTTCCGGTAAGACAAATTATGGTAAATTTCAAAATCCAGCCACCCTCTGTCATTCCCTGGCTTGACCAGGGAATGACAGAAATCTTTAACCGTCTGAAAGCATCTACTGGCAGTGGTTTGCGTTGTTCGTTAATTGCAATTGTCAGGAATAATTGATGCCAGTTTTGACCGAAATAAACAGGGCGCTGTCCCTCGTTCCCCCAATATTTTCTAGGAATTATTATTTATTTTTAGAATAATGTTCATCAAATTTTTTTACAATATTAGGACTATAATAATCTTTTCTAGCACCTTGGGGATTATTTGGATCAAGATATCTTGTTTTACGTAAGTTCCCATCCTTCATGAATTCTTTTCGTAACTCGTGAAAAGTACTTTTTGTTTTAAAATCTGTGTATCTTTCGGTTAACTCCTTTACCAAATGGCGGGAGATAAAAACCCATAGGATTGTTTGATCAAATCGACGGCATCCTGTTGGGGAAGAGAGCAAAGATCAACAGACTTTGCGGGATCGAGGATAATATGCTTCAAAGGAATAATGATGGTGATCATGAAAAGGGGGCATGTCCTCTCTGCGAATCTCAATATACTACAACAAACATTAAGCCTGAAATTATCCTTAACTAATATACTTCACCGTGACTGCCGATATCGATTAATAACACTTCACTGTCGTTTATAAAACGAAATATAACACGACAGTCATACGAAACAGAAAATGACCATAGACCTTTGAGCTTGCCGGTCAATTTGTGTGTTCGCAACTTGGGATCGAATGGATTCTTAGAAAAATTTGACACAGCTTCCCAAAAGCTTTTCTTGAGTTCAGTATTGAGGGTAAATATTTATTTGTATTTTCTTTTGAATGCCTGATCCCAGACAAGGTTAACCATTTTCAAGATCCTTATACAAATCTTTCACAGAACCTTTTTTGATTGCGCCCTTTTTAAGATTGGATGAGACTGTAGTTGCACGCTTTGCTATTGCATCTCTTCTGGCATCTATAAGCTGCTTTTTCACAACATCAACAACATATTCCCTGTCATCTAAAGGAAGATGAGCGAAATCTTCAATAATGTGTTGCACACTTGCTTTCATTATTTATTCCCTCCTGCTATCCAATCATGCGGTTATAAGAAGTATAACAGAGTTTGAACATCCAGTTAAGTATTTTATTTGCCAGCTTTGTTATTAACGGTCTCACAATAGTATCTACATCACTCATTCCCGCGAAGGCGGAAATCTAGGCTTATGCACAGACCCCGGCCTTCGCCGGTGTGACGATCATGCTGCAAAAAACTGGTCATATGTCGTTACTATTATTGGATTGTTAATAACACCTATATCTACTTCGTCAACAACTTTTCCAGTCCTGCAATTGCCTGCCCCAGATTCTCCGGCTGCGTGCCGCCGGCCTGGGCCATGTCGGGGCGGCCTCCGCCTTTGCCGCCGACTATCGGGGCCAGTTCCTTGATGATGTTTCCGGCATGGAATTTCGAAACCAAGTCTTTGGAAACCATGCACAAAAGCAAGGCTTTATCATCGGCCTTGCTGCCCAACAGGATAACACCGGAGGCCATCTTGTCGCGTAACTTATCGCCGAAATCGCGCAGGGTCTTGGCGTCGGCAATGTTTACTTCCGCAGCCAATACCTTCACACCGGCGATTTCGCGTACCTGGCTCATCAGATCACCGGAATCTTTGGCAGCAAGCTTTCCTTTGAGGGCTTCAATTTCTTTTTCCAGATCTCTTACATGCTTGAGTATTTTGTCGGTACGGTCATAAACTTCCAATGCACCAGCCTTGAACAGTCCCGCCGTGCGTTTTAATTCTGCTTCAGAACTTTGCAAATGCGTGAGCGCTTCCTTGCCGGTAACGGCTTCGATTCTGCGCACGCCTGCGGCAATGGCCGACTCATGAACTACTTTGATCAAACCGATATCGCCGGTGCGCTGCACATGCGTGCCGCCACAAAGCTCCATGCTCATTTCGCCCATTTTAACAATGCGGACCGTTGCGCCGTATTTTTCATCAAACACCGCTGTCGCGCCTGTTTTGAGTGCATCTTCGAGCGCACAGACTTCCGTACGGACGTCCAGATTGCGGCGAATGATGTCGTTGGCAATATCTTCCACCCGCTGCATTTCCTCATCGCTGATTTTGGAAAAATGGGTAAAGTCAAAACGCAGCCGTTCGGCATTGACGAGCGAGCCGGATTGCTTGAGGTGATCGCCCAGGACGGCCTTGAGCGCCGCCTGTAAAATGTGTGTGCCGGAATGGTTGGCGGCAATGGCTTTTCGTCTTTCCTGATCGATCACCAGCCGTGCTGTCGAACCGATTTTTATTTCGCCTTCCCGGACAATGCCTTTGTGCACAATAAATTTGTCAATGGGTTTTTTCGTATCCTCAACGGTAAAGTTGAAACCAGCGCCTTCCAAATAGCCTGTGTCACCGGCCTGTCCGCCGGATTCTCCATAAAAAGGCGTGGTATCCAAAACGATCTCTGCCTGCTGGCCAACGCGTGCCGCATCCGCCGGTTTGCCGTCCACAAAAATGGCCGTCACCTTGGCCGCGTCTTTGCTCCTCTCGTCATAGCCGCAAAACTCCGTGACGATGCCGGAGCTGGAAGACTTTAAATAACATTCGGAAACTGCCTCTTCGCCGCTTCCTTTCCATGCGCCACGCGCTCTGACGCGTTGCTGCTCCATTTCGGTTTCGAAGCCTTCGGTGTCGAGCGATATGTTGTCTTTTTTAACGATGTCCGCCGTCAAATCGACGGGGAAACCGAAGGTATCATAGAGTTTAAAGATCAGCGCACCGGGCAAAATGGATTTGCCCTCTTTCTTCAATGCGGCGGTTTCATCCTGCAAAATGCGCAGTCCGGCATCGAGCGTTTCCATGAAACGCTGTTCTTCGTTGAGAATGACTTTGGTAATGAAGGACGCTTTCTCCACCAGATCGGGGTACACACCTTTCATCATATCGATGACGACCTGCGCGCTTTCATTCAAAAACGGTCGGTTGATGCCCAGCATTTTCCCATGACGCGCAGCGCGGCGCAGGATTCTTCTGAGCACGTAGCCGCGGCCTTCGTTCGCGGGCATAATGCCGTCGCCGATTAAAAATGTTATGGCACGACTGTGATCGGCAATGACCCGGATGGAGACATCATTGTCGGCATTTTTGCCGTAGGTCTTGCCGGATGTTTTTTCCATAAAGCGGATGATGGGAGCAAACAGGTCGGTATCGTAATTGCTTTTCATGCCCTGAATGACGGCCGTGAGGCGCTCCAGCCCCATGCCGGTGTCGATGTTCGGTTTGGGAAGCGGCGTTAACTTTCCGGTTTCATCACGGTCGAATTGTGTGAAAACGTTGTTCCAGATTTCCAGATGGCGGTCGCAATCACAGTTGACATCGCATTCGGGACGTCCGCAGCCGGTGTCTTCGCCCTGATCGTAAAGAATTTCGGAGCAGGGGCCGCAGGGGCCGGTTTCGCCCATCATCCAGAAATTGCTTTTTTCTCCCAGGCGAACAATGCGGTCTTTGGGCACTTTCATTTTATCATGCCAGATGGCAAAGGCTTCATCGTCATCCGTATAAATGGTCACCCAGAGTTTTTCTTTAGGCAGCTTGACCACATCAATTAAATATTCCCAGGCCCAGGCAATGGCTTCTTCTTTGAAATAATCGCCGAAGGAAAAATTGCCGAGCATTTCGAAAAAAGTATGATGACGAGCCGTGACGCCGACATTTTCCAGGTCGTTATGTTTGCCGCCGGCGCGTGCGCATTTCTGGCAGGTGACCGCCCGTGTGTAGCCGCGATTTTCCAATCCTAAAAAAGCATTTTTAAACTGCACCATGCCCGCATTGGTAAAAAGCAGCGTGGGATCCTCTTTAGGAATTAAGGACGAACTTGTCACCCTCGTATGTCCTTTGCTTTCAAAAAACTTTATAAAACTTTCCCGTATCGCGTCACCCGTCTTCACCATTAAACTCTTCCTCCGCTGCCTTCCCAATTTTGTTTAAAATCAAGCCCGGCGGGAAACCTCGCCCCATCAGGCTTTGAAATATTCTCTGTTTTTCTTTGATATCAAAAGCAGCCGATTTCTTCTTGGCTGCCCTTTTTTTGACCAAAATCGCTATCGCTTCTTCTTCCGAAATTTCTAGCCGGGCAGCAGTAACAGCATCATTAATTAATTGTGCCCACACACCTTTTTCCTGCAAGCTGGCAATAATTTTTCGATTGCCCCAAAGCTTATTGACAGCCAGATTGCGCGCCCATTGAACCGCAAAAGACGCGTCATTGAGATACTTCAAATCGTGGAGTTTTTCCAGCGCTTCTTTAATGACAACTGCGGGAAAACCTTTTTCCCGCAGCTTTTTTCCCAGCTCTTTTTCCGAATGCGGCCTGAGCGACAAAAGGCGATACGCTTTTTGAAGGGCTGTCGCCAGATCTAAAACTTTCACACTATTCTTCCTGGTCTTTGGGCACAACACCCAGCTTGGCGCGGACTTCGCTATCAATCTGCGCCATAATATCATGATTTTCTTTTAAGAAAATGCGCGAATTATCGCGGCCTTGTCCTATTCTGTCACCCTTGTAGGAATACCAGGCGCCACTTTTTTCAACAATGCCGTTTTCCGCCGCCAGATCCAGCACATCGCCTTCCCTGGAGATGCCTTCGCCAAAAATGATATCAAATTCCGCTTCCCGGAAAGGCGGGGCCAGCTTGTTTTTTACCACTTTAACTTTGGTTCGGAAACCGACCACCTCCTGACCGTTCTTGATGGAGGTCATTTTGCGGATATCGAGGCGCTGCGATGAGTAGAATTTCAGAGCGTTGCCACCCGTGGTTGTTTCGGGATTGCCGAAGAAGACGCCGATTTTCATGCGCAGTTGATTAATAAAAATCACGGTGGTTTTGGATTTGCTGATGCTGCCGGTGAGTTTGCGCAAGGCCTGTGACATGAGGCGTGCCTGTAACCCCATCTGCGCGTCACCCATTTCGCCTTCGAGTTCCGCTTTGGGAACCAGCGCCGCCACGGAATCCACAACCAGAACATCCAGCGCGCCGCTGCGCACCAGCGTTTCGGCAATTTCCAGGGCCTGTTCGCCCGTGTCCGGCTGGGAAATCAGGAGCTCGTCGGTGTTCACACCAATATTTTTGGCATAAGTGACATCCAGAGCGTGCTCGGCATCGATATAAGCCGCGATCCCATTCTTTTTTTGCGCTTCAGCAACAATGTGCAAAGCCAGCGTGGTTTTTCCGCCGGATTCCGGCCCATATATTTCGATCACCCGGCCGCGCGGAACGCCGAAGGTTCCCAGCGCTATATCCAGGCTCAGCGACCCGGTGGATATTGCCGGAACATCCGCCACGCGCTCCGAACTGCCCAGCTTCATAATCGATCCCTTGCCGAACTGTCTTTCAATCTGCGTAATTGCCAAATCCACGGCTTTTGATCTGTCCATATCTGCACACATAAAATGACCTCCTTCACACTGTAATTTTTACATAATTAATTTTATTTCTTCTTTTAACTTTTACACGCATATATCATTTCCATGACTAGAAAGGCGCGGATGTCTTTTGTTGAATTGGTCATAAACTATTTCTCCTGCAAATAGTTTTTCAGCATCATGAGCGCCGTTTCTGTAGAAACCTGCTTGTTTCTTTTACGATCCCAGCGGAATGCGTGATGACGACAAACGGTCTGGTTCACGTCGGCAAGTGCCACATAAACCGTGCCGACAGGCTTTTCTTTGGTGCCCCCGGTGGGGCCCGCAATGCCGGTGGAAGACAACCCCAACGAGGTTCCGGCAAGCTTGCGAACGCCCTCAGCCATCAGACGCGCCGTTTCCTCGCTGACGGCTCCGTGCTTCTCAATGATTTCAGCGGGAACGCCCAGCATACTGATTTTGGCTGCGTTCGAGTAGGTCGTAAGCCCGCGTTCAAAATAGATGGAACTGCCTGATACATCCGTAAGACGATTGGCAATCAAGCCCCCCGTGCAGGATTCCGCCACGGCAATGGTCAGTTTCTTTTCCGTGAGCGCCGCCGCGATGATTTCTTCCAGCGTTTGCTCACCGTATGAAAAAATACAATCATGCAGGCGCGCCGTCACTTCGTCCTGCGCCTTTTGCAGATTCTTTTGCGCCTTCTCCCGGGAGTCGGAACGCGCAATCAGCACCAGATGATTTTCGGGGAAGACGGGATAAAAGCCGACGCTCACTCCCAGGGTATTGAAATTCACCTCTGCCAGTCTTTCATCCACCGCCGCCTCGGAAAGACCAAATGTTTTGATGGTCTGTTTGATCGCGTGCTCGACAGGTTGCGGAAAGTGCCGGTGCAAAATGGGAATAACGCCTTCCGGCAACATCCTGTGCGTTTCGGATGGAACACCGGGAATGACAAAAACCAGCTTATCTGCAACCGGCAGAACAAATCCCGCAGCAGTACCTACTGGATTGGCAATGACTTCCGCACCTTGTGGGAACAAAGCCTGCTTGGCGTTATTCTCCACCCAGCGTAAATTGTATTTTGTGAATTTGTCTTTGATGCCCTGTAAAACAGCCTGATCGGTATATAAGGGCAGATCAAAAGCCTGAGCAATGGCGGCAGTGGTAATATCGTCAGCCGTCGGCCCCAGGCCGCCGGTGCAGATCACTGCGTCGGCAAAGGTCAGCAAATAATGCAAGCGGCTTTTGATGGTGGCAAAATCATCGCCGACCGACATCATAATCTCTACTTGCCAGCCCTGTAAATTGATTTCCCGTGCGATAAACGACGAATTGGTATCGGCGGTCCGCCCGTTCATTAATTCATTTCCAATAGTCAAGATGCCGATTTTCATAAAACACCTGCCAGCGTCAATAAAAACAAAATTAATCCGGCGTAAACGCCCGCACCGAGATCATCGGCCACCACGCCCCAGCCGCCGTGAAACTTCTGAAAATGCTCCAATGGGAAAGGCTTCCAGATATCAAAAATCCGGAACAGAACAAACGCCAGGCACAGATGCAGGCCGGTAATCGCCACCGGCAGCATCGCCACCTGTAAGCCCGCGATTTCATCGATCACAATCCGTTGATCGTCCGTTTTTCCGTAAAGCGTCTCCGCTTGCCCCGCAACATAAATGGAGAGAACCGATATTGCAATCACAAAGAGCAGGCGAAAAACCCAGGGCATGGGATAACAAAGCAGGCAGATCAAAACGCCAACCAACGTGCCTGCGGTTCCCGGCGCAACAGGTGACAGACCCGCGCCGAAACCCGTCGCCAGTATTTTGATGAATTGATCTTTCCCAGCGGCCGTCACAGGAGTCCTTTCATAATGTTATTTATTATCAACAAGTTAGGTTTTTAAAACCTAGCTTCTTTTTTACCGAGTGTCAAACTATTTTCGTTTAACTTAACCCATTACAGACAAAATTTGCCAGACTTGCTAATAGAACGATCGTTCTATATCATACAGTTTTCAGGGATGTCAAGCAATCTTAATGGGTGGGCAGTTAAAAATTTGGCATGGTCCCTATAATATGGTATGTAGCTGCCAAATAAAGGAATTTAAGAGAAAAATGACCATACCTATCGTATCCATTGTCGGTAAATCCAATACCGGGAAAACAACGCTCCTGGAAAAACTTATCGCCGAGTTGGTCGGCAGGGGCTGGCGTGTTGCTACGATCAAGCATAACAAGCATGGTTTTAACATTGACCACGAAGGGAAAGACAGTTACCGCCACAAGAAAGCGGGCGCGCATATCACAGTTGTTTCATCACCGCATCAACTGGCACTCATCTCGGACGTGGACCATGACTATTCCTTCGAGGAAATCCGTGATAAATTTATTTCCGGCGTCGATATTATTTTAACCGAAGGCTTCAAGGTAAATGACTATCCGAAAATTGAAGTGTTCCGCGCGGAACTCAAACAGGAATTGATCAGCGCCAAAGATGGTAACCTGTTGGCTGTGGCCTCGGATGAGCAACTGGACGTGGATGTCCCCTGCCTTGATATCAATGAACCAAAGGCAATCGCTGATTTTATCGAAAATAAATTCTTAAAGTAAAATTTTGTGCTTTGAATACATTGCTACTTTACTCTCGTCCAGTAATGACTTTCGCAAAGAAACATTAAACAGGCCGTGACTTGTAACTTGTCCGGGGTAATCTGGACCAAAGAGCATTTGTATTCGGAGCCCTCTTCAACTTCATATATTCTTCCGTCGACATACCGGCCGGCTTCTTTTTTAAGGCCCCAGAGAATCAACATCCCCAACAGCGGTTTATCTTTTCTGTCTTTTTTGCATGTTGTACACAACGCATTCTCGGGGACTGTGGTCAGTTTCACAATTTTGCCGGAGTAAATCCCGTCCTTTTCAAATATTTCGACATTTGATCTTTCCTTGCCCTTGTCCTTGCCTTTGAGAATCGGCAAAGACCATACGCCGATAATGGATTTATCGGCCGCATAACTCGTAAAAGAAAACGTTATAACGAAAATGAACGTCGTCAAAAAAAGTATCGTTTTTTTCATATTTGCCCTCCTGCTGTAATCCTGTGAATAACATCAACCTCCTGCAAGCATATGAGTAATATCCTTTGACCTATTTACCTATTTCCTTAAATTTGATCGGATCGGTCGCGTAAAGGACGGCACGCTCGACACCCTCCTCGCGGAAATGATGGGTTTTTAGATAATCGGGATTATTGGCCATCGCAAGGAACGCTTTGCGTGACGGGTATTGCACCAGCATGAGCAAATCCCACGTTTCTTCGCCATTGAGCAACTCGTCGGGTTTCCCCAGATACAAGACTTTTCCCCCAACGCCTTCGACAAATCCTCCCGCTTCTCTGGTGTAGCGCGCGTAAGAGGCTTGACCTTCCACACCTCTGAACTTCAGCAGATTAAGCATGACCACCGGCCCATCATGGGGATTCTTGGCCAATTTGCGGAATTCTTCGGGGTTGGATTTAATTTCAGTCATTTTAGTTTCTCCTTCTTTGAAAATATTTCATGTGGGTGATCAATCATATCTTTTCAGTTCAAAAAGTTTTTTATTTTGCGTGGAAACGATGTGGTAGAAACGGTCCTGCGGGATATAAATATAAGGAACATCAACGTCGCGCCGGTAAAGAAAATGCGACAGGATCAAACGATTAACAGCCTGATGGCCGACAATCATAATGTTCTCCGCACGCCGGTTGAGAAAGAATGATTTTTTAATTCCCGCCTCGATTCTCGATTTCATCGCCGCGTAACTTTCACCCCCGGGATACACATAAGCGTATTTATGGGCTTCGCGCTCACGGAAGACCTGCGGCACCTTTTTTTCAATCTCGGCATAGGTCATGCCCTCGCAGACGCCGGCATTGATTTCATCAAACTCTTTGAGCGCGATAATCCGACAATCGCTTTGTTTTTCTGCGATAGCTTCCGCCGTTCTTTTAGTTCTCAGCTTGCTGCTGGTAAAGATGTAGGATATTTTCTTTTTGATAAAAAATTGCCCCAAGGCTTCGGCCTGTTCCATTCCTTTTGCAGTAAGATTGGAATCGCCGCCAATGCGGTCCTCCACGTTATACTCCGTTTGGGCATGCCGGATCAGAAAAAGATTTTTAACTTCGTCTGTGACCAGATAATCGCGCAGGCGTGCGTAAAGGGGAATCGAATCGGTGTGCTTTTCTTCGATAATCTTGTTTTGCAGTGAATCCAGGCGTACATAATTTCTTTCCACTTTCAAGGAAACATAGATCATTTTATAGTAATTAATTCTTTTCAAAAACTCCGCTTCCGCCGTCCTGCTGTCCAGTTGCGCGAACTCCGGCAGTTTCGTTTTTTCCAGAATGCTCAGAGGCACAATATCATCATCATCATTCACGCACTCGATAAAGAACAGGGGATGGTCATCAAGATATTCCTCAATCATCTCCCGGCGACAACGGCCTGCGTTGGTCGCGTCCAGAATAGCCACCTGTCCGGAATTGCGCAGATAGGCCTTTGCTCTTTCCATATTCATGCAGGCGAATTTTTTTCTCAGCGCCACGGCCGCCGGATTATTCGGAGAATAAAACTCGGCACAGGATGTTTCCTTAAGCGGCCTGTAGATCCGGCGCAGATTGCCGTTATTGAATATCCGGGTATGAATGTTATCTTTGTGGAAAGCCTCCCTCAAGCGCACGGCCAGCGTGGATTTGCCACGGGCAGGCAGCCCCATCAGGACAATATAGAGTTTGTCATCGCTCATAAACTTTCGACCACACCTTTGCCGTCCAAACTCCGTAGAGACATTGCATGCAACGTCTCTACGTTATCTGACCATTTTACAACCGATGTCAAAAGCCCGCTCCAGAAGCTCCTGGTTTCCGGTCGCGGGTTTCTCTGCGCTGTCTGTATGAATAATTTTCCCCACAACATCCATGCCCAGACCGCTGCCAGTCATACCGGTCAGATACATAATGGATTTCTGATATTGTACGGGATCGGGCGCGCCCTGAGAAATCGCCAGCGCGTAAGTTTTGCCCGGAGGCACCATGGATTTGTAGCCGCCCTGCGGTAAATTGGCATAAAGAGAATAAATGCGATCCACAAACAGTTTCATCTGCCCGGAAATACGGTACATGTAAATGGGGCAACCGAGGACCATTCCCGTACAGGTTTTGATCGCCTCAAGATAAGGACTAAGATCATCTTTCGCGCTGCAAAACCCTGGATTTTTCCGGCAACCCAGACAGCCCAGGCAGCCCTTGAAGTTAATGTCGTGAAGCCGCACCTCGGTGGTCTGGGCACCGCGCGATCGCCCGCCCTCCAGCATGGAGGCAACGATGGCGGATGTGTTTCCCTGAGAACGTGGACTTCCATTGAACGCTAAAATTTGCATAAAAAACTCCTTTAGGGGTTTAGGCTATTGGCCTATCGTCTTTTACCTTCAGCCTTCGGTCTTCAGCCTTTAGCCTATTTCAACCTTTTTACTCTCAACATATTCGTCGTTCCCGACACCCAGATCGGATGGCCGACAGTGATGACAATCAAATCTCCCGGCTTTGCTTCACCGGACTCCAAGGCAGCCTGAGAGGCTTTTTCAATCATATCATCCGTATCATGCGGATCGTTGACCAGACGGGGAAGACAACCCCAGCTTAAAGCAAGACGCCGCACTGTCTTTTCATTGGGTGATAAGGCAACAATCGTCTGGCTGGGGCGAAAGCGGGATATGTAGCGGGCTGTCCTGCCGGACTGGGTATGGGCAACAATAGCCTTTGCCTCCAGATGACTGGCCAGAACACAGGAGGCGTGAGCAACCGATTCGGAAATATCCTTCTTGGGGGTCATAGCCAGAAATTCTTCAAACGGAAAACCTCTCTCAGCAGCGGAGACCAGACGGCTCATATACAAAACAGCCTCCACCGGATAGTCGCCGGATGCTGTTTCTTCGGAGAGCATCACGGCATCGGTGCCGTCGAGCACGGCGTTAGCGACGTCAGCGGCTTCGGCACGGGTAGGCCGCGGCGAGGAAACCATCGAACGCAGCATCTGTGTCGCGGTGATGACCGGCTTACCTGCGGCGTTGGCTTTGGCAATCAACTTCTTTTGAATCAGCGGAACATCTTCCAGCGGTATTTCCACACCCAGATCACCGCGCGCAACCATGATGCCGTCCGAAATACCCATGATGGCGTCAATGTTATCAACGGCTTCATGTTTTTCTATTTTGGCGATCACCGGGGTGTCTTTGCCCTTTGCGGCAATAATGTCTTTGACCATTTTGATGTCGTCCGCAGTTTTAACGAAAGATAAGGCGATAAAATCAACCCCATTTTCCAGACCGAACAGCAGATCGCTGCGGTCTTTTTCAGTGAGGGATGCTGTGCGGATTGTACCAGTCGGCAGGTTAATTCCCTTATGCGACGTCAGGAGGCCACCGGTGACTACTTTGCAGACAATATCGATATCATTCGCCTCTTCAACGACTAGCTCCATTAAGCCGTCGGCCAAAAGCAGCCTGTCTCCGGTTTTCACTTCCCTCGGCAAATCTTTATACGTGAGCGACACTGCCTCTATGCTGCCTTCGATCGGGCGGCTGGTTAAAATAAATTGATGGCCCGGCGTCAGTACAATGCCGGGAGCAGGAATCGTGCCGATTCGAATTTTCGGTCCGGCCAGATCCAGCAGAATCGCAACTGGCCGGTCAAGTTTCCCGGACAGCGCACGAATCGTTTTGATCTTTTGCAGATGGCCTTCGTGCGAGCCATGCGAGAAATTCAGCCGCGCCACATTCATGCCGTTCAAGATCAAGGCTTGAAGAACGTCTTCCTTTTCGGAAGCCGGTCCGATGGTGCAGACAATTTTTGTTTTTTTCATAGACTCCTTTTGCGCTTCGCGCAGGCTATAGGTTCATAGGCTGTAGACCGAAGGCTGAAGGTTGTTTTGTAAGGGCGCTTTGCGCCCCGCTCTTTTTTACAAGAGATCGGTCTGTTCTTCTTTTCATAGCAAATAAATTGGTTTACTTCAACATCACAAATTCCTTTGCAGCCATCATGTCTTAGGCCACTCCCTTGTCGAATACGCCTTCATCGCCAGGGAGAAATGGATTGACAACCCATAGGCTTTTGTTTAATCTTTTTTACCTAATGATTGAGGAGGAGAATATGGCTGTAAAGATCGCAATTAACGGATTCGGAAGAATCGGCCGACTGGTATTTCGCGCCGGTTATAAAAGCAAGGATGTGGAATTCGTGGCAGTCAATGATCTGGCCGACGCTAAAACACTGGCTCACCTGCTCAAATATGATTCTATTCACGGCACACTCAATGCTGAAGTAAAATCCACACCCAATGCCATCATTGTTGACGGCAAGGAAATGAAGGCTTTTTCCGCAAAAGACCCGGAAACACTGCCCTGGAAAGACCTGGGGGTAGATGTTGTTCTGGAGAGCACAGGAAGATTCACCGATAAAGACGGAGCCGAAAAACATCTGAAAGCCGGCGCCAGAAAAGTGGTGATCTCCGCACCCGCCAAAGGGGCGGACGTGACGGTTGTTTTCGGCGTCAATCCGCAGGACTATGACAAATCGAAGCATCACATTATCTCCATGGGCTCCTGCACCACCAACTGCCTGGCGCCGATCGTCAGAATTCTGCATGAGGAATTCGGCCTGGAATACGGTCTGATGACGACGATTCATTCCTACACCAACGATCAGGTGGTTCTCGACGAGCCGCACAAGGATTTGCGCCGGGCGCGCGCCTCCGCGCTTTCCATGATTCCCACAACCACCGGCGCCGCCCGCGCCATTGCGGAAGTCATTCCCGAAATGAAGGGCAAGCTTGACGGCCTGGCGATCCGCGTGCCCACACCCAATGTTTCACTGGTCGATTTTGTGGCGACACTGTCGCGCGAAACGAGCAAACAGGAAGTCAATGAAAAACTCAAAGAGTATTCGCAAAAAGCGATGAAGGGTATTTTGTTTTGCTCTGAAGAAGAGCTGGTGTCGCGCGACTTTAACGGCAATCCGCATTCATCGATTGTGGATTTGCCCAATACGACCGTCATCGGCGGCAAAATGGTGAAAATACTTTCATGGTATGACAACGAATGGGGCTTTTCCAATCGCATGCTGGAACTCCTGTCGTTCATCATGAAATAAAGATTTATTTAGTTTTTTATGGCAACGCAAGGATACCAATTATTACAATCTTTGTCATTTCGAGGAGCGCAGCAACGAGAAATCCTAAAACCCCGCGATATTCGGGACAAAGATTTCTCCCGGCGATCGAAATGACAATATGAATAAAAACAGAGAGGTAGAATCATGAAGTACTTAGATCAGATTGATGTCAGCGGAAAGAAGGTATTGGTGCGTGTGGATTTTAACGTGCCGATGGACAAGTCAGGCAACGTCACAGACGATACACGTGTCAAAGCGAGTTTAGCCACCATCAATTATATCCGGGAAAAGGGCGCCAGAGTGATTGTTACGTCCCATCTCGGGCGGCCCAAGGGAAAGAGAGTTGAGGAATTTTCTTTGAAACCGGTTGCTCCGATTCTTGCCTCCCTGCTTAAAAAAGACGTTCTATTCGTTGATGATTGCATCGGCGAAAAAGCTCTGCAGGCTGTAGCCAACATGAAAGCAGGCGACGTGATTCTGCTGGAAAACCTGCGCTACTATCCGGGTGAAGACAAAAACGATGACGCGTTTGCCCAGGAACTCGCCAAGCTTTGCGACGTTTATATCAACGACGCGTTTGCCGTGTCGCACCGCGCGGCGGCTTCCAATACCGCCATCACCAAGTTTGTGCCCGTGTGCGCCGCAGGGTTCCTGCTGAAAAATGAAATAGAGTATTTTAATAAGGCCATGGGCAATCCTGCGCGGCCGCTCGTCGCCATTATCGGCGGAGCCAAAGTGTCCGACAAGATCAAGGTTTTGGAAAATGTCATCGATAAAGTAGACCGCCTTATCGTGGGCGGCGGCATGGCCTTTACCTTCCTGAAAGCCCAGGGTCTGAATGTCGGTAAATCCCTATGTGAAACGGAAATGCTGGACCTGGCCCGTAAAATCATGGAGAAAGCGAAACAAAAGAACGTTCAGTTTTTATTGCCGGTCGATGTGGTGATCGCCAAGGCGACCGTGGCGGACGCTGAAACAAAAGTTGTCGCCGTCAAAGACATTCCCGATGAATGGATGGGTCTGGATATAGGCCCCGCAACCATCGCGGCGTTTTCCGACGCCGTAAAAACGGCCAAGACGATTGTCTGGAATGGGCCACTGGGCATGTTTGAACTCGCCCCTTTTTCTTCAGGAACATTTAAACTGGTGGATGCAGTCGTGGCTTCCGGCGCGCTGACGATTGTCGGCGGCGGCGATACCGATACCGCTATTCACAAAACCGGTAAGAGCGATAAAATATCTTACATCTCAACCGGCGGCGGCGCGTTTCTGGAACTTTTGGAAGGCAAGACCCTGCCGGCAGTGGCCGCTCTCGGATAAACCGCCTCGCGAACTCGCTGCGGCGAATTAACGCTTGTCCCGCAACAGCGGGATTAAAACGGAGGAAACAAATGAGAAAGTGGATTGTCGCCGGCAACTGGAAAATGCACAACACCATCAGTGAATCCGTGGCGCTGGCTTACGCGATTAAAGAAGGAACAACCGGTTTGAAAAACGGCGAGGTCGTTGTGGCTCCGCCGTTTACCGCTTTGCATAGCGTCGGCGAGGCCATCAAAGGTTCCGCCGTGGCACTTGCCGCGCAAAATATGTATTATGAAGATAAAGGCGCGTTCACCGGTGAAGTTTCTCCGTCAATGCTCACAGATGCCGGCTGTAAATATGTTATTATCGGGCATTCCGAGCGTCGCAAATATTTTAATGAGAGCGATGAAAATGTAAATTTAAAAGTAATGAAAGCGTTGGCAACCGGCTTGAAGCCGATTGTTTGTGTCGGCGAAACGGATGGCGAAAGAAACAAAGGCGTTACGCAGAGTGTCGTGAACCGCCAAGTCCGCAAAGCGCTGGCCGGTGTTAATAAGATTGATCACATTGTTATCGCCTACGAACCGGTCTGGGCGATTGGAACGGGTAAGGTGGCCACCTCCGCTCAGGCCGAGGACGTTCACGATTTCATTCGCCGTCTTCTCGTTGAAATATATGGCTGTATGGCTGATGACGTTCGTATTCTCTATGGCGGCAGTGTGACGAAAGATAATATCGGCGAGTTGATCGCGATGGAGGATATCGACGGCGCACTGGTCGGCGGCGCTTCGTTAAAGCCGGACGACTTTTTAGGCATCATCAATAAAATGCCGTAAGAAATCTCCCCCGGTCATTGCGAACAATTTACCCGGAGCTATGCACCGGGTTATTAATGGAAGAAACGGTAATCTCCCCTCCCTCGATGGGAGGGGCAGGGGGAGGGTGAAAGCAAAGCTGCCCCCTCCCCTCAATCCCCGCCCACCAGGGGCGGGGAAGTTTCTTAGGAGACGACTCTCAGGCGCCTTGGCAATTTTACAATGTCATTTTTTGTAGGGAACGGTCTTGCCACCCGCATGGGTGGTCGCGATAACCTAAAGGTCACAAGACCGTTCCCTACTCCTTTGTGGCAACCTATGACCCGCATATTAATCGTTTACTATTCCCAGACCGGCCACACAGAGCAAATGGCAGAGGCCATCGCCGAAGGCGCAAAGGCCATCGAAGACGTAACAGTCATCCTGAAAAAAGCCGGCGACGCGACACTCGATGACCTTCTAGCCTGCAACGGTCTGGCTATCGGCACGCCGGAAAACTTCGGCTACATGTCCGGCATGATCAAGGATTTTTTCGACCGGACCTACGCTGGGGCGCAGGACAAAGTTTTCCGCAAACCCTATGTCGTTTTCATCAGTGCGGGCAACGACGGCTCAGGCGCGCTCAAAGCCATCGAGCGCATCGCCCTGGGATACAAATTCAAAAACGTTTTCACCCCTGTCATTGCCAAAGGAAAAATCACCGGAGAAATCCTAGAACAATGCCGCGAGCTGGGCGGGACGCTGGCCGGCGGGTGTGCAATGGGAATCTATTAAAAGGCTGGCCCTATTTTCTGACCTGACCACCTGATGACCTGGAGGTCACACGAGGTGGCGCGAGGCTGTAAGTTTTTAGTAAAGCTGACGGGGTAACGAGTGGCGGAAAAACCAAAACATTTCCCATCAACTGGATATTATTGGAGCATCATGAAAGAAACTAAATTGTCACCGGTAAAAACAAAATCAAAAATTAGAGAATTTGTTGAAGCAATCCTGACGGCTTTCCTGATCGCCGCCTTTATCATCTCATTTGTGGTCCAGGCGTTTAAAATACCGTCCGGCTCCATGATTCCGACCCTGCTGGTCGGCGATCATCTTTTCGTCAACAAATTTATTTACGGCGTAAAAATCCCGTACTTCAGAATAACGATCATACCGATTACCGATCCAAAAAGAGGCGACGTCATCGTTTTTATTTACCCGCAGGACCGATCCAAAGATTTCATCAAACGCGTCATCGGCACAGCCGGCGATAAGATTGAAATGAAAAACAAAAAACTATTCATCAATGATCAGGTTTATACGGATACTTTCGGCATTTATAACGACGATGCGATTTATCCGGCCGATGCGCAGCCGCGTGATAATTTCGGGCCGGTGACGGTTCCGCAGGGTTCTCTTTTTGTCATGGGTGATAATCGCGATCATAGTCTGGACAGCCGCTTCTGGGGATTTGTCGATTTGAAGGACGTTCAGGGCAAGGCATTTATTATTTACTGGTCATGGGATGCAGAAGAAAAGAATGTCCGTTGGGACCGCCTGGCTAAACTGATCAAATAACGGCGGGGGATCATAATATGAACACGTTAGGACGGAGTGCAGGGCAGCGAATCCATAAAAAGCTGGCTATTTGTAAGCACCTACCTATACACTTTTGAGTTTGAAATTGCATTGAGGATTACCACTTCAAATTAGCAACCTTTCCTGACTCGGCCAGTTTGTGGAGGAAGTTACAAATACTGTCTCCACGAATTCACGGCATACCTCTTTGATTCAGAACCTTATTCCATTTCGAATAATAAGATCAGCTAATTTTCATCAAATTTGAGATTTGGCTCCAAATCTCTGGCATACATTTTCATTGCGTTAATCAAAGCCACTTCTTTCGGCTCGGTTTTGCAATGCCTTTTATATATGCGAGAATTATTTATATATCTATTTTAGCATTACAGAAAAACTTTCAAGGTTTTAAATCAATATGTGATGAACCTCGTATGCCTTTTTTTCGAGTTTACCCCTTATATCGGGATGAGCGATATTGATGAGCGCCTTCATCCTGTCGCGGACGGTTTTGCCTCTGAGAGAGGCAATCCCGTAATCGGTTACTATATAATCCACGTCATTCCGTGAAGTCGTAACTGCCGCACCTTCTTTAAGGGTTGGAACGATCCTTGATAGGCCACCTTTTGCTGTCGCGGGAAGAGCTATAACTGCTTTCCCCCCCTGCGACATACGTGCGCCCCTCACAAAATCGAGCTGTCCGCCTACACCACTGAATTGTTTCGGGCCTAATGTGTCCGCACACACCTGTCCTAGGAGGTCAACCTCAATGGCCGAGTTGATGGCAACCATGTTTTTGTTCTGGGCAATAATATATGGATTATTTGTATAGTCAACGGTACGCATCTCAATAATGGAGTTATCATCAATCCAGTCGTAGAACTCTCGCGAACCCATGAGAAAACTGACGACTATTTTTCCTTTATGAAAATTTTTCTTCCTTCCATTAATAATGCCCTTCTCTACAAGGTGTTTCACCCCATCGGATATCATCTCCGAGTGGATACCGAGGTCTTTCAGGCCGCCAATGTTTTTCAATACTGCATCAGGTATTCCGCCAATGCCCAATTGGAGACAGGAACCGTCTTCTATGAGTTCAGTCACATGTTTCCCAATAGTTCTTTCCACTTCTGTCATTTCTGTTCCTTTGAGTTCTGCTATGGGCACATCCACTTCGACAAAATAGTCTATTTCTGAAACATGCACAAAGGACTCTCCGTGGGTTCTCGGCATCGTTTTGTTTATCTCTGCAATAACAATTTTTGCACATTCCACAGCTTTCTTTGTATAGTCAACAGACACCCCCAGACTGCAATAACCGTTTTTGTCGGGAGGCGAAACAGTTACCATTGCTACGTCCACCGGGAGCAGCGTATCAAAGAGAAAAGGAATCTCGCTGAATATATAGGGAATATAATCTGCCCTATTCTCCCATATGGCCTCTCTCGTTGGCGCACCGGAAAATAATGCAACATGCCTGAAGCTTTTAGCGTATTCGGGACGGCAATATAAGGCTTCACCCATGGGTACCATGTGAACAATCTGCACGTCATTCAGTTCATTCACCCTTTTCATTAATTCGCCCGGCAAAACTCTCGGTTCTCCGCACGCATGGGAAAATACAATCCGGTCACCTGATCTGACCTTTTTTACGGCCTCATAAGCGGAGCACAAACGTTCTTTGTAACTATTCATCCTTTCCTCCTTTACTGGGGCTCACGTCGCCCTCTCCCCGGGCAAAGCCACGACCCGCAAGCGGGTACCCCGACCTTCCTTTCTCGCTCGCGAAACTCGCTAAATAACTGCTTAAACGATTCATCCAGAACTTCTTGCTAACTCAGGATAATGGTCATACCTTTAGCATTATCAACCGGGTTTTCTTAGTTAAACAAGCTCTGGAACATTCATTCACCATTATTGATATGTTTTCGCGGGGGATATCATCGGTGAGAAGGGCTTCCAAGGCTTTCTTTACATCTTTCGCGTGTACACGGTGTGATGCGGATATGCATCAGATAAAAACATCGGGTTTGTTGTTTACCTCAAAACTCATAACTCAAAACCGTCTTTTACACTGCCAGATATTGTTTCTTTATGGCATCGTCTTTTTTGAATGTTTCAATATCCGCTTCATACCTGATGTGGCCTTTATCTATAATGGCAACACAGTCTGAAACAGCCATGGCGAATTTGATATTCTGTTCTGAAAGCAGTATCGTAGTTCCCACCTCTTTCAGTTTTAAAACGAGGTCTTTCAAGGTTTTCACCATAACAGGGCTCAGCCCTTCGGTAGGCTCATCAAGAAGGAGCACCACCGGATTCCCCATGAGGGTTCTCGCTATGGTAAGCATCTGCTGCTCGCCGCCGGATAACGTTCCGCCCTGCCTGGACTGGAAATCCTTCAAAACAGGGAAGAACTCATACACCAGATCAAGGTTCCAGATACCTTTCCTACTTTTACCCATTGAAACACCCAGAATCAAATTTTCTTTTACCGTGAGAGGCCCGAAAATCTTACGGTCTTCGGGAACAAGACCAAGGCCAAGGCGGGCAATCTTAAACGTTTTCATCCCTGTAATATCCTGCCCCTTAAAGTATACTTTCCCTTTTTTCGGCACAATATCCATAATAAGGGTTTTAAAGGTTGTACTCTTACCGGCGCCATTCCGGCCCATGAGACAGAGTGTCTCACCTTCGTTGACGGTCAAGTTTACGTCGAACAATATGTGGCTTTTCCCATAATAGGAATTTATATTTTCAGCGACCAGAAAATCAGCCATTTTACAATACCTCTTTTCCTAGATAGGCTTCTATTACCGTTTCGTGCTGTCGTATGTAATCGGGCGGTCCTTCAGCAATAAGCTGTCCCTGCACCAATACCCTGATAATTTCTGCAATACCGAAAACTATATCCATATCGTGCTCGATGAATATCGTTGTTAACTGGAAATATTCATGGAGTTCTTTCAGGAGATGCATCATCTTGATCCGCTCATCGGGGGCCATCCCTGCAGTCGGTTCATCAAGAAGCAGTATTTTCGGGTTCAATGTTAATGCTATTGCGATATCGAGAATTTTTGTATCTCCGTGTGATAATTCTGAAGCCTTCAGGTCTTTGCAATGAGAAAGTCCTATTTTATCAAGGATAAACCCTGCATGTTCACGGGCATCCTTGAAAGCCATTCTATCGGCAAAAATCTTTGCATTCTTTCTGAAATTCGAAAGGGCTGCCAGATATACATTATCAAAAACAGTTTCCTCGAGAAAAAGGCTCGACACCTGAAAGGCACGCACCATCCCAAGCTTTACTATCTTCTCCGGTTTTTCACTTGTTATGTCCTGATCTTCATATATAACGGTACCATCGTCAGAGGGGATAAAACCCGTTATAAGATTGAAAAAGGTCGTTTTCCCCGCCCCGTTAGGCCCGATAATCGCTGACATCTCGCCCTTTTTGACACTGATACTTACATGGTTTGCCACATGAATGCCGCCGAAATGCTTGTCAATGTTTTTAATTTCAAGAATTACAGACAACTTCCGTCTCCTTTCCCTCTTTAGTTCTTGTTGCCAGCCAAACGCTTAATCCCCAGTACGCCTCTCGGGAAGAGCAGGACAACGATGAGCACCACCACGCCGATACTGAACGACCAGTATTCGGTGTATTTTCCTACTATTGTCTCTAATCCGGTAAGGATGCCGGCGCCAACAACAGGACCAAAGAAAGTCCCCATACCGCCTATGGTTGCCATGAGAATTGCATTCCCTGATGTCGGCCAGTGCAGCATATCAGGATGGATACTTCCATCAAGACCGGCGTAGAGCCCGCCTGCTACACCCGTAAAGAAGGCCGATATAACAAACGCCTTGAGCTGATTTTTATATACGTTTAAACCAAGGAAGGTTATCCTTTGAGGGTTCTGCCTTATACAATTCAAAACGGACCCGAACGGGGATCTTCGTATCCTCCATAGAATATACATGCAGATAGTGACCACTATGAAGCAGAATAGATAATACTTCGTTACACTTCCGGCAAGCATGGCAGGTTTTGCTATTGCCTGAATACCGTCATCGCCGCCCGTGAAGTGATAGAGTTTGAAGGTAAGACCCCACGCCAATTGCGCAAAAGCCAGCGTAAGCATAGTGAAATAGATGCCTGTTAACCTGAGGGTCAAGAGCCCGATAAAAACAGAGACAAGAGCGGCTCCGGCTGCACCGAGTACTATAAAAAGAAGAAAGAATTCCGGGCCTGTTGCCTTGACAAGCATACCGGTAATATAGGCGCCTATGCCGTAAAAAAGCGCATGCCCGAATGATACAAGCCCCGTTGTTCCATATAAAAGATTAAAGGCAACAGCATAAAGACTGAAAATGATAACCCTCGCAACGAGGTGAATGTAATGGGTACCTGGATCTACAATAAGTATTCCAAGAAAGAATACGAAATAACAAACCCAGGGCAGGTAATCTTTCAATTTTTTCAAAGCGTTATTTCCTCCCCACCATTTTTTTCGATAGAAGTCCTTCAGGTTTTACGATCAAGACTATAATCATAACGATAAAGGTAAGGACGGTAGCCATTTCAGGCATCCAGAGGATTCCGAAAGAGAGAACTTCACCAATAATTAAAGCACCAAGCAGGGCACCCCAGAAATTGCCAAACCCTCCAATAACTACTACAATCATAGAGTCAATAATTATTTCAATTCCAGCACCGGGCGTAACTGTTCTCAAAGGTGCTGCCAGCACGCCGGCAAGTCCACCCATGGCCGTTGCCACTCCAAAAACGAGTGTCATGATCATGGGGACATTCGTTCCGAGCAGACCGAGCATATTTCTGTCGAGAGACGAAGCCCTCACCATTTTTCCTTTGTCCGTTTTCGTGAGAAAATACCATGCGAACAAAACAACGAGCATGCCAACCACGATGATGAAAATATTGTAAGTCGGAACAATTGTTGTTCCTAAGTTCAAAGAGCCCATAAGGGCATCGGGCTTAGGTATGGTCTTATACTCAGGGCCCCAGATAAACTTTACCACGTCGTCGATGATGAGTATGAATGCGTATGTCATGAGTAATTGAAACGCGCCTTCCTGATCCCTCCCGTAAATGCGCCTGAGAAAAAGGACCTCAATCACCATTCCTACTATCCCCGCACCTATAACACCAACGAGAAGCCCTACCCAGAAATTATTAAATACCTGCATAAGCTGATAGGTAAAGTATGTACCCAGGAGGTAGAAGGAACCATGCGCGAAATTCAGGACATTTACCACGCCGAATATGAGGGTAAGGCCGCTTGCGACAAGAAATAACAACATGGCAACGGAAAGACCACTGACAAACTGTGCAATTAATGTATTAAAATCCATACCTGAGCCCTATTCCTTTGCTGATTACTTACCCTTTACCTTCGTCATATAGTCAATGTATTCAAAATTCGGCCAGAGTTTGTCGGCAGGATACACTTTAAGGTTGCCCAGCATAAACTTTGCGGGCGGGAATTTATCATTCTTTACCGTTGTACCAATGGCCTGTACCTGGACAATCTGATGTGTCTTCGGATCGATATAGGAGGTAAATCCCGGTGGATCCTCAGGACACTGAATCTTCATGCCTTCCAGAGCTTTCACAAGTGCCTCTGTATCGTTTGCATTGCCGACCTTCCTTATGGCCTCAGCGATCATGTGGATACCCACATAGGCGCCTTCCGCTGCATAGGAGGGATATCTGCCGGCAGCCTTGTAAAATTTGTCTACATAAGCCTTGTTTGCAGGAGTCTCAGGCCAATTGTTGTGGTGGCGAGCAGACATAATAATGCCTTCAGGCATATCGGAGCCGAGTGCAGCCATTGCCTCATAGTTTCCGCCTGCATCAACATGGAAATATTTCATCTTGCCGAAAAGGCCGTACGGTTTTGCCTGTTTGATAAAGGAAACGGTGTCTCCACCCCAGAAACCAACTATCAGAATATCCGGGGCTGCTTTCATAATCGCGGTAATATAGGATGTATAATCCGGTTCATAGAGTTTCGGCCAATATTCACCGACAACTTCATACTTTACTCCCAGCTTGTCGAGACCCCACTTTACTTCCATCCACTGGTCTCTTCCATACGCGTAGTCTGGGCCGATATAGGCGATCTTCTTCCAGTTCTTCACTTCATCCTTCAGGTACATGGCGCCCGCCATCATCGACTGAAAGGTGTTATTGCTGCTTCTGAAATAGTATTTATGAAATTTGTTGGCCGTTAAATCTGTTGCAGCGTGGTCTGAACCGACAAAGATAACCTTATTCTCTTTACTGACCTCCGTTACAGCAAGGCCGATCGCCGATGAAATAATACCAAAAAGAAATTTACATTTTTCATCGGTGATATACCGTTTCGCAACACTGACAGCATACAGGGGGTTCTTGTCATCGGTAATGATTACTTCTAATTTAGCGCCATCTGGCAACCCCTTTGCATTTACTTCATCCAGTGCAATCTTGATGGCAACCTCCGAGTCCTTACCATACTGTCCTCCACGGCCTGTCATGGTGTAGAGCGCACCGATCTTGATTGTCTCGGCACCATAGACGGCTGTAAGAGGGGACAATACTGCTAAAATAAGCAATAACGAAATAAGCTTGTGTTTCATGAAAACCTCCTGTTTAAATTTTATTTTGAAGTAATCAAACCACGTTCTTTATTTAGCAATTTATATGCCACTGGACATATGGACATATTTCTGTCAAACAGATCAAAAAAGTAATTTTGTTCTTGAAATCTATGCTCTATAATCCCAAATTCCAAATAAACTCCAATAATCACGAGCTAAACTGCACATGTTGAATGCTTTTCCTACCTAGTTATTGTGATTTGTGATTTGTCTGTAATTTTATGTACCCACCTGCGGCGGGTGTTGGTTATTGGTTATTACATACATGTGCTTGGAGTTTAGAATTCAGCACCTTTTATGATACTTTTTTCAAAATGATGCATTATTACATCATTTTGATGCTAATCTGCATCGGATGGCCTGACATTCAATTTTTTCATCTTACGGACAATCGTGCTCTGGCTGATTTTCAGGTTTTTCGCAACCTTATGGGTACTCCCGTATTTATCGATTGCGTTCTTGAGAACCCTGTACTCCATGAGATTCACGATTTCGTTATACGACCTGTTTTCACTATCTATGAGGATACGTTGCGAATCCACGGCACCCCTCACATGAAGAGGGAGATCCTCAACTTCTATCAGGTCGTTCTTGCTGATCAGAAAAGCCTGCTCGATAATGTTGGAAAGCTCCCTCACATTACCGGGAAATGGATAAAACATGAGCAGCTGCGTAGTCTGAGGATTGAAATGTTTTTTCATGTTGTACCGCTCATTAAGCCGTTCGGTGAAATATTGTATCAGGGGTATTATATCTTCGGTGCGCTCCCGCAATGGCGGGATGATAAAAGAGATCGTGTTAAGGCGGAAATATAAATCCTGCCTGAACTTTTTATGCTCAAGAAGGATGGGCATATCCTGGTTCGTGGCAGATATGATCCTTATATTAAGCTTTACTGTTTTCGTGGAACCAAGCCTCGTCATCTCTTTCTCTTCAATAACACGTAATAGTTTTGACTGGAGTCTCAGGCTCATATCGCCTATTTCATCCAGAAAAACCGAGCCCTTATCGGCTACTTCAAGAAGTCCTTTTTTCCCTTTCGTACTCGCACCGGAAAAGGCACCGGGGTCATAGCCGAAGAGCTCGCTTTCAAAGAGGTCTTCGGGGATGCCGGCACAGTTAATCACGATAAATGGCTGGTCTTTTCTGCTGCTCGATTCATGGATGAGCCTTGTCATGAGCCCCTTACCCACACCGGACTCGCCCATTATCAGAATATTTGAATCGAATTGGGCGGCCTTTATTGCCAGTTCCAGAATTTCAAAAATCTTTTTACTCTTTGTTGCAAACTTTATCTTCTGCTGCTGAAGGATCTTAATCTTGTCAAGCTCTGCCAGATAACGGTTCGCTTCAAGCGTCCGCTCATGCAGCTTGTCCTTTAACTCCATGAGTTCCGTGATATCCCTTACATTCGTCACAACGAGGGCGATTGCGCCTTCGTCTTCATCAAAAACAGGACTCCCTGTTACAAGCACCTTTTTCCCGTTCCTCAATTCCTGCATAATGGTAACCGGCTTCTTCTTATCTATTACCTCCACACTCACGGAACGGTCAATCACACCGGAGGCAACAAGGTCCCTCATGTTTTTTCCGAGCACCTCTTCACGTTTGATACCGGCTATTCTCTCGTAGGCCTGGTTAATCATAAGGGTATTGGCATCACCGTCTGTGATATAAAGCCCGTCGTAGGTATTTTCTATGATAGCTTCGAGGTCTTTTGCAAATTTCAGAATATGTTTTCTGAGTTTTTCCATCCCTCACAATTCCCCTACAAAACCTTCTATGCGTCCACTCCCTTTCTTAATTCTCCTGTAATTTTAATTAATTTACAAGCGAAAAATCTTATTAAAGAAAAGGGGGTAGTCGGTTAGCGTCACCTGAGTCGAGTAGACAGATTTCTTCCGATATTTAGGTTGATGTTTGTTTTCTCCGTTGGCCTTCATAAAACAGATTAACCTTTTCAAGATTATTAAGGAAACAAAATCATTGATAATGATTCGAAGTCTTGCATTTTCGTCAAGGTTGGATGGTTGTGGATAGCAGGAAGACATGCTCAAGCGCGATTCTTGATGGGGGTTGCCTCTACGTCAAACTAAAAAGCCGACCGGAAATTCATTCCAGCCGGCTTTCTGTTCTTCAGCAACCCGGCAAACACCGGGATCATAATTTCCCTACATTTTTTTACTTTTTCCCGTAACCAATCGCCTTGGCCGATTCCGTAATGGCCGGCAGAACCGCCGGATCGTCGATGGTGGATGGAACAACATAATCCTTGCCGTCCACGATTTTGCGCATGGTACTGCGCAGGATCTTACCGGAACGGGTCTTGGGCAGCGCCTTGACCACGGCGGCTTCCTTGAAGCAGGCGAGTGCGCCCAGTTCCTGCCGCACCATCTTCACCAGCTCCGCAATGATGTCTTCAGGTTTGCGATCCACGCCGGCTTTCAAAACAACAAAACCTACCGGCACCTGGCCTTTGAGTTGGTCGTCCGCACCCAGCACGGCACATTCCGCGACGTCCTTGTGCTTGGAAACGATTTCTTCCATCGATCCTGTGGAAAGCCTGTGGCCGGCCACATTGATCACGTCGTCAATGCGTCCCATAATGTAAACGTACCCGTCCAGATCGAAGCGGCCGCCATCTCCGGTAACATAATAGCCGGGTCTTTCGGTGACATATTCCAGATAGCGTTTGTCGTCTTTCCACAGCGTGGGCAGACAGCCCGGAGGCAGGGGCAGTTGAATTACAACAGCGCCTTCCTGGCCGTTGGGCAGAGGTTTACCGTCGAGATCCTGGATCTGAATGTTATAGCCGGGCACCGGCTTGGTGGGCGATCCGGCCTTGATCGGAAAAGGTTCAATGCCCATGCAGTTCGCGGCTATCGGCCAGCCGGTTTCGGTCTGCCACCAGTGATCGACAACAGGAATCTTCATCATATCACTGGCCCAGTGATACGTGTCGGGATCGAGCCGTTCACCAGCCAGAAACAAATATCTCAGACAAGCAATGTTGTATTTTTTCAGATAATCCCCGTTGGGGTCTTCCTTTTTAATGGCGCGAAACGCCGTTGGTGCGGTAAATAGGATGGACACGCCATGTTGGGAAATAACCCTCCAGAAGGCGCCGGGGTCGGGAGTTCCCACGGGCTTGCCCTCATATAGAATCGTGGTGCAGCCGTAAAGCAGCGGCGCATACACAATATAGGAGTGGCCGACAACCCAGCCGACGTCGGAGGCAGCCCAGAAAACTTCGCCAGGTCGGATGTCGTAGATGTATTTCATCGACCATTTCAGAGCGACGGCGTGGCCGCCGTTGTCGCGCATGACGCCTTTGGGCTTACCGGTTGTACCGGATGTATAAAGAATATAGAGTGGATCCGTTGCGGCAACCGGAACGCAGGGGACAGCCTTGGCGCCTTTGACCAATTCTTCCCAATCCAAATCGTGTCCCGCCGTCAACTCGGCCTTCACCTGCGGGCGTTGATAAATGACACACTTTTGAGGTTTGTGCGAGGCGATCTTAATCGCCTCGTCCAGAAGCGGTTTGTAGGCGAGAACTTTTTTGCCTTCTATGCCGCAGGAAGCGGAAATCATAACTTTGGGTTTGGCATCGTCAATCCGGATGGCCAGTTCATTGGGCGCAAATCCGCCGAAAACGACGGAATGCACGGCGCCAATGCGCGCGCAGGCGAACATCGCCACCACGGCTTCCGGAATCATCGGCATATAGATAATCACCGTGTCGCCTTTCGTAACGCCTAAACCGGCCATCGCCCCGGCGAATTTGGCAACGAAGTCGAGGAGTTCTCCATAGGTGATCTTTTTGACGGTATCGGTGACGGGACTGTCGTAAATAATGGCGACCTGGTCTTTTCTACCTGACTCCACCTGATAGTCAAGCGCGTTGTAACAGGTATTGAGTTCGCCGCCGGCAAACCAGCGATAAAAAGGCTTATTGCTGTCGTCAAGAACTTTATCCCATTTTTTCGTCCACTGAATTGCTGCGGCTGCTTTACCCCAGAAAACATCGGGCTGGTTGATCGACTGCTCATACGCAGCTCTGTATTTCAACGAATCAGACATACCTCCTCCTTTTATCAGATGAAAATTTTTTTAAGCAAAAGATTTCTGAAACAAATCCTGGATCGCTTTTTTACCGTTTTCTTCCAGAAAGCGCGTGCCACCGCCGGCAAAATGCGCATAGGTAATAACCGGTTCATCGCCTTTTTTTCGTTCGACCCAGGTAAGCTTATTCCAGGTGAACCAGGCATTTTTTTTCTGATCGAATACATGCAACGGCTTGTTGCAGATTTTGCTGAATTCCGTACCCCAGCCTGTGCCGCCCTTGACGGTTTTGTCCGGCAGAATTTCTCCGATGATAAAGACTTCCTGCCCATTGTTAATCTGATACCAGATCGTCTGCAGGATTTTACGGAAAGTCGCGTTGTCCGTATAGCGGCGGTTCATCAGGCGGGAAATATATTCCAGCGAAACGTCGCCATTTTTCAGTTCTTCGTGATTAAGCACTCTTAAGCCCCGATGGCGAATGATAGTATGACCTTCAAAAGTAAAGTTTACTTCCTCTATGCCCAAGTGCTCGGCGTTGGCTCCAAATTCCGCTTCCGCGCCCTGCGCTCCGCCGCTGAATAAAATACAATCCTCTTTCTTCATTTTTTGTTCCTCTCCTCTATTTCTTTTATTGATGAATTAACCAGAAAATCTAATGATGCGAAAAAACAACGATTATCATGTCCATATGTGTTTTTAAGTTGTCCTATAAACAGCTATCTGTCAAGAGGAAAATTGGCCTGAATAGCGCTATTGTCATGGCGCCGGACATAGGATATACAGGCGGGCATGATCCGGGATTTCGCTAAAATCAAAGATATTTTCAGACGTCGGTTGTCAGCCTGGTACAGGCGCCATCAACGTTCCCTTCCCTGGCGAAAGACGAGCGATCCATACCGTATCTGGATTTCGGAGATCATGCTCCAGCAAACCCAGGTGGATACAGTGATTCCCTATTATCATCGTTTCCTAAAAGCCTTCCCCGACGTTTACGCGCTGGCCGCCGCCCCTTTGCAGGATGTGCTCAAAGCCTGGGAAAATCTGGGGTATTATTCCCGTGCCGGTAATATTCATGCCGCCAGCCACATCATCGTCAATCAATGGGGTGGGCGGATTCCCGACACACCCGAAGCAATTAAAACGCTTCCCGGCATCGGCAAGTACTCAGCCGGCGCTATTTTGAGTATTGCTTATGGGCAGGTCCTGCCCGCCGTGGACGGCAATGTCCGCCGGATTTTGTGCCGTGTTTTTGCCATCCGCAAACCAATGGATGATCCCGGGGAACAAAAGAAACTGCTTGAGCTGGCCGCGGCGCTGGTTCCCGCCAAACATCCCGGCGACTTTAATCAGGCGCTGATGGATCTGGGGGCAACGATTTGTAAGGCGAAAATCCCCGATTGCTCGAGTTGCCCCATTGCCTCCATTTGCCGTGCGCGTCTTCTCGATTTACAAAACATTCTACCGATAACCCGGAAAGCTCCGGCCATTCCTCACCGCCAGGCGGTTGCCGCCGTCATCCGCAATTCAGAAGGCATGCTGCTGTTTGTGCAGCGGCCGGCCACCGGATTGCTGGCGTCTTTATGGAAATTGCCTGGTGGTTTTATCGACGATATTGAAAATATGGAAACCGGATTGCAGCACAGGGTGAAAGAAGAATTGGGTATTGCAATCCGGGTGGGAAATAAGCTGGCAATGGTCCATCATGCTTATACTCACTTTCGCGCAACGCTTCAGGCATACGATTGTTGTTTACTGAAAGGCGCCCCTAAAGCGCTTGGCTGTCAGGAATGGCGATGGGCGTCACCTTCTGATTTAAAGAAGCTGCCCTTGTCGAAGATCGACCGGATGATTCTGGCGGCTATTGCATCGTGCTGAAAGAAGATTGGAATCCATTGGCTTTCTTTTTTCTCGAATCGCGTAAATCTTGTACCATAGGAATCCTCCTCTTTATTTATGATACTTTTTCAAAGTAAGCATCCGTTATCCCGTCCAAAAGTTGCAACGCCTTTACTTTAACAACAATAATTTCCGCGGCAGGATCGGTAAAAAACTCATTTAAATCGGGATGTCGCTCAAGCAGTGCTTTACGAACAGCCGTTCTTCTCTGCTCATCCATGCCGTCCTGAAAGGTTCCCGTAACGGTCAGCGCTTTGGTTTTGGCCTTCTTGTCTTTGCCGCCCGTCTCTCTGGAATCGATAAGAAGACTGACGGAAGGATTGGCGGCGAGATTCCGGTATTTTTTTGTATCTTTGTGTGTCGCCATATAAATTTCACGACAGTCTTCATCCGCCGCATAAGACATCAGCGAACAATGCGGCTCTCCTTCCGACACGGTGGCCAGAACACATACATGATTTTCCTGAATCAGTTTCTTGATGTCACCGCGCATATCGACAACTCCTTTCATGATGGGGTGAAATATTGGCGGTAATTATAGCACAAAAGCGCTTAAAAGATTAAGCAGGTTCTTTGCCGTAAACATGCAAGTTGAATTATTTAAATAAATCATGGTAGCTTCATTTAGAATTTTTTTGAGGACATGCCGAATGAATGGAAATAACCGCGCTGATATTAGAGTGGGCGCCCGTGTAAAAGTGGTGCAGAAGCAGGATCAACGTACAGGCCATGTCACCTGCGGCGTTGTGCAGGCTATTCTGACAAAATCAGGCACGCATCCGCACGGGATCAAAGTGCGCCTGGAGGGCGGGATAGTGGGCCGGGTCAAAGAAATCTTTTGATACGCCACAAGACCAACACTTGAGAGGTAGTTCATCTCGATTGCGGTTGCGACGGTGTGCTATAAATCATGCTTATGGAATCAGGAGGTATTTTCGTTTTGAAAAACAACATCACAACACTCAATGAATTTGAAGGGGCAACCCTGCTCAGGCAGTGGGAAATCCCTGTTATTGACGGTATTCTGGCCAATGATTATTTGGAAGCCGCTACGGCGGCCAATAGGCTTGGCTTTCCGGTCGCGCTGAAGATTTGTTCCGAGGCTGTCCCTCACAAAACCGAACGGGGCGGGGTTGTCCTGAATATCAAGGATACATCCGCCCTGAGCAAGGCCGTCCGGGAGATGAAAAACAAATTTTCCGGCATTCCCCATGCGCTTCTGGTGCAGAAGATGGCCCGGCCGGGCACTGAACTTATCCTGGGGGTCAGGCGCGATCCCGTGTTCGGCCCCGTGGTCCTCGTAGGGATCGGCGGCATCTTCACCGAAATCTTCCGTGACACGGCCATCGATCTTGCTCCCGTGGACGAAAAAGCCACGCTCGCCATGCTCCGGCGCCTCAAAGGCATCGCCCTTCTTGACGGCTACCGCGGCCAGGAACCCCTGGATATTGTCGCTATCTCCAGGGCCATCTCGGCGCTCTCCCGGCTCATATCCGAACGTCCGGATATTCTCGAAATTGATGTGAATCCCTTCATCGCTTACCCGGATGGGGCCGTGGCCGTGGATGCCCTGGTGCGATTGGATTCCAGCCCTTCCACGCCAATCCGAAAACGCCCCGACCCTGCAACCGTAGCACCGTTTTTCAATCCGTCATCCATGGCCGTGATCGGCGCATCAAGAAGTCCGGGAAAAGGAGGTAACATCATCCTGCGCAACCTACAGAAGGCGGGTTTCAAAGGCGCTCTTCATCCCATCAATCCCACCTGCAAGGAAATCCTCGGGCTTCTCTCCTATGCCAGAGTCTGTGATGTTCCGGGGCCGGTGGATCTGGCCATGATTGTGATTCCCAAGACTGCGGTGCCCGAGGCCTTGGAGGACTGCGCTGCCAAGGGAGTCACCAACATCATCCTGAGCACAGGCGGCTACTCGGACATGGGGGAAGCAGGCGCTCTGGAGCAAAAAGTCATTATCGATCAGGCTAAGCGGGCGGGCATCCGGATCATGGGACCCAACAGCATCGGTACGCTCAACCCATCCGCCGGTATGGCCACGTCCATTGTGGGCCTCGATCCGATCAAACCGGGCGGCGTATCGATCATCGGCCAGTCCGGCGTTTTCTCGTCCGGCTGGGCGCGCTGGATAGCAGACACTAAACCCTTCGGGCTGGCCAAGGTGGCCTGCATTGGAAACAAGGGCGACATCAACGAAAGCGACCTTCTGGAATACCTGACCGATGATACCCAGACCTCCACTATTGGTATGTACCTGGAAGGCGTGATCGAGGGACGGCGTTTTGTCAGGGCCGCCAAAACGGCTTGCAAAAGAAAACCTGTGGTCGTAATGAAAGCCGGCCGCAGTGAAGCCGGAGCGGTCGCCGTGGCTTCACATACCGGATCGCTTGCCGGGTCGGACGCAGTGTTCGATGCGGTCTGCCACAGAACGGGCCTGGTTCGGGTGAATAACCCCGAAGCTTTCTTCGATACCCTGTCGGCATTTGAAAAGCTTCCTGGGCCAAGGGGAAACCGCATGGGCGTTCTCTCCATCACAGGCATGGGCTGCGTCGCCGCCACGGACGCAGCAGAGGAGTATGGCATCGTTCTGCCCGCGCTCCAACCTGCAACACTGAAACGACTGGGCGAGGTGATGCCTTCCTGGGCACCGGTGCGCAATCCCATCGACACCTGGTCCGCCATTGAGCAGCACGGCTCAAAAAAAGCCTCCAGCCATATTGCCCGGTGCCTGATGGACCAGAAGGATGTGGATGCCCTTTTGATTACTTTCGTGCTTATGCCGGAAAGTATGTTCGACATTTCCGAGGCTTTTGCCGAAATTTTCAGCCGTCATCCGGACAAGCCGGTTTTTGCCAGCTACTACGGCGGCACAACCAGGGAAATCGCCCACATCCATGAGGGCTTTGCGAAGCTTTGCGTGCCCTGCTACCCCACACCGGAACGCGCCATATTTGCGTTTAGCCGCATGGTGGAGTACGCACGATTCCGCGGACTGATCCGCCTATGACCTTCGCCTGTAAGCAGTAGTATCTCATCCTGCTAATTAAATTAAATATTGACAACTGTATATGATGTATATATACTTAATTCATGACAAAAGAAAAAGGTAAATTAGATATCCTGTCCAAGTGTACAGGTCTTGAATGGGATGATCATAATTCTAACAAGATATGGATTAAACACCATGTTTCTCCTTCCGAATGTGAGCAGACATTTCTTAATATTCCTTTAATAATTTTTGACGATATGGATCACTCTGCCACAGAGAAACGCTACTATGCACTCGGCTGTACTGATGGGATAAAATATTTATTTATTGCTTTCACTTTAAGAAATCAAAAAATCCGTGTAATTTCTGCCAGAGATATGAATCGAAAAGAAAGGAAAGAATATGAGTTCCATAAAGAAAATACCAAAATTTAAAAATGAAGATGAAGAAAGAACTTTTTGGGCAACACATGATTCAACAGAATATATTAATTGGAAAAAAGCAAAAAAAGTTATGTTATCAAATCTTAAGCCTTCAGTAAAATCAATTTCACTTCGTCTCCCTGAATCAATGATTGAAGAGCTTAAGCTTCTTGCAAATAAAAAAGATGTTCCATATCAGTCTTTGTTAAAGATATTTCTTGCTGAAAGAATCGGAAAAGAATTAAAAATTTAAAATGGTATACATGCTTGTTGGGATTTAAGCGTTCGCATACCATGGAGCGCTAGGTTTTACCGGTTGCCGGACAGAAAAACAAATTGGTTACCTTTTCTAAATTCTGGGAGGGGGGTACAATACGATGGAAGGTTGGACGGAAGAGGAGATAAAAGACAAGAATCTGATGGCGCCCTGCGGTCTGTATTGCGGCGCCTGTGGCGTTTACATTGCAACAAGGGATAAAAACGAAAAATTCAAGGAGGTCATGGGCAACCTCTACAAGACAAAGACCGAAGACACGGAATGTTACGGCTGCATGCAAAGCGAACCGCCGAAGAAGCTCTACGGCTATTGCACCCTGTGCGCGATCAGGAATTGCGTCCGGGGAAAAGGTTATTACTCCTGCCACCAATGCAGCCAGTGGCCCTGCAGCATGATAGAAAATTTCGGTCTGGCCACAGGTGAGCGGGTGATGAAAAGGACCATCCCCTTATGGCGCGCCAAAGTAGCCGAGCTGGGTGATGAGCAAGGCAGCGTGGAATGGGCCCGGGCGGAACTAACACGCTATCACTGTCCTGCCTGCGGAGAACCGCTCTTCAGGGGGGCAAAGCGCTGCCGGGCCTGTAAGGCGGAAGTTGCCGAGGCGCTTGACGGGACGCTGTAAACCCGGAAAGAATCACCTATCATTTATTGCCTTTAGCCTTTCTCCCGGCGATTTTCAGCCTTGACGTGGTGTACCATAAGTGTTACACTTATGGCCACATTAAAGAAGAAGGAATTGAAACATGCCTACCCAAAACCCACGTATTAATATCGTTGTTGAACCACCGCTCTACGGCGTCATGAATGACCTGGCCACCAGCGAAGGCGTCTCCATGTCCACCCTGGCCCGCGATCTGATCCGCGAAGCGCTTGATCTGCGTGAAGACATGGGCCTTGCGGCATGGGCATCTGCAAGAGAGAAGACGTTCAGCAAGAAACGTGCATTATCACACGAAGAGACGTGGAAATAGAACATGCCTTTTACCCTGCGCTACCATCACGCCGTTCGTAGCGAAGATTTACCGCTCATCGACGAGAAGACGAAAACCCGCATTCGCAAAGCTATCGAAACAAGGCTTCAAATCGCGCCTCACCAATACGGAAAGCCTTTACGTAAAACCCTGAAGGGCTACTGGAAACTCCGTGTCGGTGATTACCGGATTGTTTTCAAAATTATAGAATCAGAAGTCTGGATTCTTGGCATCCGGCATCGGAAATCGGTATATTCGGAAATTGGTGCGAGGCTGTAATCAGAAGAAGCCCTGATGGGTCTGGCTTCAGCATGAGATATTTTGAGGGAATTCCGTTTCCTCTTCAAATCAACCATCTCGCGAGCAAGCTCGCGGAGAATTGACGCTCGTCCCGCAACAGCGGGATTAAACCAAGTACCATGTCAGTCCAGCGGCTGCGCCTTTCACATCACATCCATTGCAATGTTCATGAGCAGAGACTCCCCCAAATTCAGTTTTCCTTCTTGACAAAAGCTGAAAGTTTTGCGCTCTTATGCGTCGCAAAATTCAATTTCAGGCAGGTGTTTCATGGAACTCTTCTTCGATCCCAAATCTGTTGTTGTTATCGGCGCTTCCAATGCCCCCCTCAATCTCGGAGCCACAATTTGTAACATGCTGAAGGATTACCTTCGCTATACCGGGGCCGTCTATGCCGTGAATTCCAAAGGAGAGACGGTGAACGGTTACCCGGGTTATTCATCGATTCTGGATCTTCCGGAAGCACCCGATCTGGCGGTAATCATTGTGGCGGCACGCAATGTTCCCGGTATTATCCGGGACTGCGCGCAAAAAGGCATCAAGCGCATCGTCATTGAGAGCGCCGGTTTTTCCGAGGGCGGAGAACTCGGCGAGGCGATGCAGCGCAAAATTGACGAGATCGCGAAAGCCAACGGCATCCGCCTGATGGGACCCAACTGCCTGGGAACGCTGAGCACGCGCACCAAGTTCTGCTGTTTTTACGGCGTCAACCCGAGCTTAGTCGAGATGAATCAAATCTTCGAGTCGCCGGGCACCATGTCCTACATAATCCAGAGCGGCGGTGTGGCCGTTCTGGTCATGGAATCGCTTTATTACGATCTGGTCGGCATCAACAAGGTGGTCAGTATCGGCAACAAGTGCGATGTTGATGAAGCGGACCTGATCGATTATTTTCAAAACGACGAGACCGAAGTCATCGGCATATATCTGGAGAATGTGGCCGACGGCCGCAAGCTCATGGAAGCCGCTAAAAAATCCCGCAAGCCTGTCCTGATCTATAAGGTGGGCAAAACCAAAGAGGGGGCTATGGCCGCCATGTCTCACACGGCGGGAATGGCCAATAACGATTCGATCTTCGATGCCGCATGCAGGCAGGCTGGAATTATCCGTCTGCAATCCATCGACGAACTCCACTCGCTCCCCAAAATGTTCACGGAAATGCCCCTGCTGAAGGGGAAACGGATCGCGGCGTTCACCAACTCCGGCGCCTTCGGCAGCATTGCCGCAGACCTGCTGGTAGAAGCGGGTTTGCAGATGCCGCACCTTGCCCCGCATACTCAGGAACGGCTGAAGAAAGCCGGACAAGTTTTCAACATCAAGAACCCCGTGGATATCGGCCCCGCTCCTCCGCAAACCTATCTCGACATTTTCGATATTCTTTTGTCCGCGGATGAAGTGGACGGCCTTTTGCCGCTGCTCAGCGTCTGGCAGCCTTTCGTGATTGACACGCTCCTGGAGCTTTTGAAAATGTGTAAGCATTACGATAAGCCCGCGGCCATTTACACACCAAATGCCATCGCCAAATCCATTGCCATTCGAGCCAAACACCGTATCCCCATCTTCGAAACGTCGGAACAGGCGGTGCGGGCACTGTCCGTTTCCCATACGTATTATGAATCTCTCCTGAAAAGGAAATGATCAACAGAGGTTTTATGAAGATATTTATCGACGCGGATGCGTTTCCGAATGTGATCAGAGACATCCTGATCAAGGCCTCGCAGCGTCTGAATCTGTCGCTGATTTTTGTAGCCAATAAACCTTTGCGCCTGGAGAAACTGTCCAACTTATCTTTGATCCTGGTACCGGAAGGGCCTGATGTGGCCGATGACCGCATCGCCCAGCTTGTGCAGCCGGGCGACCTTGTCATTACCGCCGATATTCCGCTGGCCGACCGGGTTGTGACAAAAAATGCCTTTGCCATGAATCCCCGCGGCATGCTCTACACGGAACATAACATCAAAGACCGGCTGTCTATGCGCGATTTACTGGGTGAACTGAGAGATAGCGGCATGATCACCGGCGGCCCGGCCGTCTTCTGTAAAAAAGACCGCCAGGCCTTTGCCAATCAACTGGATAGTTTTTTAGTCAGGCAGCTCAAAATCGAAAACGCAACGCAAAGGAATCCTGTTCGCTGACTATGGAGACCTTTGAAAAATACCGATTCTCTGTCATTTCGACCGAAGGGAGAAATCTTATTAATTTGAAATCGTTAAGATTTCTCGTCGCTGCCGCTTCTCGAAACGCGTGACCTGAAAGGTTATGACAAAATTCAAAGGTCTCTATGACACGAACACGAATCATCACATCCAGGACTCCGCCTCTGCCATCGGCCCAACGTCTTGACGGTTACTGCGCCGGTCGATTTACCTATCTGACAGAAGATCAATGGCAACAGGAGATTCTTGCCGGAAAGTTATCGCTTGATGGCTTGATAGCCACTGATTCCGCGACAATGCTGAAGGGCGGAGAATTGCTTGCCTGGGACGGCAGCGGAATCGTTGAACCGGATGTCGATGCAGGGATCACCATTCTCTACGAGGACGAATGGTTTGTTGCCGTCAATAAAACGGGAAATTTGCCGGTCCACCCTTCGGGACGGTATTTTAACAATACACTGGTTGCCTTGCTTGATGATCACTACGGGCGCAAGGTTTATCCGGTGCACCGCATCGACCGTGAAACGTCGGGTGTCATCCTCCTGGCCTTCGATGGAAAAAGTGCGGGCGTTCTGTCCGAATCGCTGGCGAAAGGATCAAAAGAGTATCTGGCTCTGGTGCATGGGAAATTCCCCAATGAAGAGATGGTCGTCGATTTGCCCTTAGGACGTGATCGTGAATCCGCCGTAAGCAAGAAGCGCAGGGCGTGGACGGGTGGAACCGAAAAGGCTCTGACGCGATTCCGGAAAATCCTGACCGCGGGCGACGTTTCCCTGCTCCGGTGCTTCCCCGAAACGGGGAGGCTTCATCAGATACGCGTCCATTTGCTGGCCGCGGGTTATCCGGTTGTCGGCGATAAACTCTACGGTCGGGATGAAACCGCTTTTCTCACTTTTATCAAACAAGGACTAACCGCCGAACTGCAAGAGCGCCTGGTGCTGCCGCGCTCGGCATTGCACGCCACCAGGCTGGTCTTTCTGCATCCGCAGACCCAAAAAGAAATGATCCTCCGCGCACCGCTCCCCAAGATGTTTGCCGATTTTATCCGTTCATTGCGAGCTCATCACCCATAACCGACAATCCGTAGGGAACGGTCGCGACCGTTCCCTACGCTTCGCACCCCAACAAGGGTTTCCATCTTCGCTCTCGCGCCACCTCGTGTGACCTTCAGGTCATCATGTGGTTAGATCCGCAAGGGGGTCGGCCTACTCTTAATATCCAGCATCGTGCCCCGGCAGCCGGAGGCGCCGCACAGGCAGGCATGTTCCTTTTTGACTTTAGGGGTTTTACGACCTTCGATGATGAGACTATAGTCATAAAAGAGTTCTTCGCCGGGGTCGATATCACGCAGGGCTTTGAGAAAGACGCGGTAACCGTCCTGAGAGGCTTCCAGATTCGGTTCGCAGGAGTGATTGATCCACTTGGCGGAGTTGCCATTATACTTGGCGTCGATGACATGGCCTTCATCCAGGTGAAAGTAAAAAGTGTGGTTGGGTTGGCTGGGGTCGTGGGGGTGGCGGGCCTGGGCCTTGCGCCAGGTGATGATCTCGCCTTTGTATTCCAACACCCGGTCGCCGGCCTTGATGGGACGGAGAGCATAAACGCCCTTGCCGTGAACACCCGATTCGCGCACCTGTGTGCGACGGCCACCGGCTGGCTGGCCCCAACTGTAATGGGTCTTCCGGTCGGCGGGTTTGAATCTGTTTTTGGCTTGCGTCATTTAATCAAAACTTTCACAGACAACAGAGATTATCTTTTATTGATGGCCGTTTTATGCTAATATACCCGCCAACTGACTAAACAAGATCAGGATATTTCACAATCTTCCAAAAATCATCAGACGGCTAACTGTAACACGCAAGCCCGGATAAGCAACTGATTTCTCTTTTGTACATGCAACAAAATGAAATTTATTAAGAACAACGATACCATGATTGCTTGATTAACATATTCACGCAAAGTTCGTAACAAAAACCATTAACCACACTTTGATGGAACAGGAGGCGACTATGAATATTGCAAAACTCAATGAAGACAGAGGCATTGAAAAACCGGATTTGATAAAAATCATTTACGAAGATCGGCAAATATCCAATAGGGAGATTGTCCGTGAGGGAAGAAAACTGGGCGCCGCCCTGAAGAATCTGGGGGTAAAGCGCGGCGACCGGATTATTGTGCAGGCGCCCAATTGCCCGGAAGTTTTATATGCTTTTTCCGCCGCCTGGAGGCTGGGCGCCGTGATCGTTCCCATCAACCATATGATCGGCGAGGAAGAAACCGCTCACATCTATAAGGACTCCGGCGCAAAAATAGTCATCAGCAGCAAAATGTATCTGCCCAAAATCCGCGCCTGCCAGGCCAAGGCGCCTGATATGAAAACCGTCATTCTCATTGAAAATGAGGCGGTGGAAGGAACTTTCTCCTACCATTCGCTTGTGGACCAAAGCCCGGAAGATCCGGCTATTGTGGACACGGGCGATGATGATATCGCCGCCCTGATTTACACCGCCGGCACCACCGGCAAGGCCAAGGGCGTCATTCACACCCACGGCACGCTTTACGCAAACGCCGCCATGCAGCACCAGACTTTTCCACCCACGGACGGCATGACTTATATCAGCATTCTGCCGCTTTGCCATTCCTATGGCATTGCATCGACCAACATGAGCCTGTTTCGATCTAACAGAAGCGTCCTGCTCAATTCCTTTGACCTGAATGTTATTTTTTCTTCGATTGAAAAGTATTCAGCCAACATCCTGGCCGCCGTCCCGACCATGTACGTCTATATGCTGCTGTATCCGGAACCGAAGAAATTTAACTTAAGTTCCATGAAATACTGGGTTTCCGGTTCAGCGCCGCTGGCTGTGGAGACCTGGAACAAATTCAAGAATATGTATGGCTTTGAGATCATCGAAGGCTGGGGACTCACCGAAGCCGGCGCCAACAATTCCTGCAATCCCATGCATGGTTTAAAAAAGATCGGGTCCATAGGCCTTCCCATGGTCGGCACGGACATGCGCATTGTCGATGACTACGGGAAAGAGCTTCCCGCGGGCGAAAAAGGCGAAATTGTCATCCGCGGGCCTCAGATTATGAAAGGATACTGGAATCGGCCCGATGAAACAGCGCAGGCGATCCGCGACGGCTGGCTGCACACGGGCGACGTCGGTTATGTTGACGGCGACGGCTATTTCTGGATCACGGACCGTAAAAAAGATCTGATCATTAAGGGCGGTGAAAACATTTCGCCGCGAACCATTGAAGAAATTCTCTACACGTGCCCGTACGTGTCGGAAGCGGCGGTCATCGGCGTGAAGGATGAAAAATACGGCGAGGAGATCAAAGCCTTTGTCGTCCTGCATCCGGGTGAAAAAGCCACAGCCGACGATATTCTGGCTTTCAGCAAATCCAAGCTGACCAACTTCCTGCTACCCAAATATATCGTTTTTCTGGAAGCCATGCCCAAGAGCCTGGTCGGGAAAATATTGAAAACCGAGCTACGGAAGATGTGAAGTGAAAGGTCAATCAGATTTTTTCGTATCTCACTTTTTTGCGGCTGACGGTTCTGAGATACTTAACATTGGGATGCCCGAAGACCATCATAAAGATGACCGATTCACCCTCGCGAATCCCGACCCTTTGTTTTAATTCGGGTGACATAGCAAACGCAAATGTTCCAAAACCCATTAAGCAGGCGCCAAGGCCGAGCGCGTTAATCATCAGCTCCAGATGACCCGTATTGAAACAGCCGTCCACCTCATTACAGGTACGGCTGACAATCAGCAGCGCGTTGGGTGCGCCATGGAACAATAAATCCCTCTTTGTTTTCTGATAAACCTGATGCCATTTAATCCAGGTGGATTGGAAATCCAGGTATTGATACGGCACCCGCATCGCTTTCTTATCGACATTTTTGACATCAAGCTCTGCCAAAGTTTTTAAAGCAATCGGCGTAATCTCCTGAAGCGTCTCTTTTGTCAGCACGATATAACGCAGAGGCTGAAAATTCGCGCCCGTTTGTGTGTATCTTCCCATCTCCAGTATGCCGGCAATATCCGCATCGCTCACCGGGTCATCAGTAAACTGACGGACGCTTCGTCGGAATTTAACAAAATTCAGGAGCCGATCCGGCGTAATCCCGAACGTCTTCGGATCGTCATATTCGAGGACCTCGGAAGGATCATAATCGCCAAGCAACGTGACGGCTTTCTGCTTGCATACCGCCGTGCAGTGTCCGCATTCCAGACACCATTTGCCGGGAACGGCCTTACCGTCTTTGACGGTAATAGAAAAGATATTACAGTCCGCCGCGCAGGTACCACATCCAATGCACTTCTCTCCATCAACTTTTACCATGATTATTCTCCACTAAGCCGTCGTTCAATAATAACTGTAACATTTTAATATCATAACCGGCATAAGGGGCCGTAACGTAATGGATAGAAATGTAACAGTCTTGCCACCCGCATGGGTGGCTATTTCTTAACGGCCCCCTAATATTTCAAGATAAGCCAGGAAGAGACTTGGCCCGTGCTTTCAACTTCATCGTAAGTCAAATGCAGACCCCCTTTTCCTTCTACGTCGCAGGAACCGCTGCTTTGTGTTTTTTATGGTAGCCCGCAAACTTGCTCAACGCCAGAGCCGCCCGCTGTATCGAGGGGAAGACGGCAATCCCTGCCGCCGATAAATCCTTGGCTGCATCAAGGGCAAGCTTCCGCATCTCCGTGGAACTGTAGCTGTGCAGGATAACCGCCAGCGGTTTGTTCATCTCCTTTTTGATTTGACTGATTAGCTGGAGATACACGCCTATCATTAATTCCTTTTCCTGGATGGAAATCAGGCCGAAATGGTCAAACGCCACGTGGATGACGAGCAGGTCCGCTTCTTCACTCTGGTCAAGTGTTTTCATTGTCTTGAAAAAATTTTCAGGACTTTCAAAATTGTTGAGGTCGATGGGATTTTTAAAAATTCTGCCGGCTTCTGAAGAAAACAATTCAATCAGGCTTTGCCGCAGCTTGTCGCTTAACCTGGGGAGCACCAGTCCTGTGTGGGTAAATTCATCCGCCAGGAGAACACTGGCGCCTCCTCCAATGCCGATAATCACAATCTTGTTTCCCGTGGGAACCTGCATATGCTGAAAGGCCAGAGTGATGTCCATCATTTCTTCAATACTGCCGGCGCGAATGGCCCCTGCCTGCTTAAGCACGCCGTCCCATACTTGATCGGAACCGGCCAGAGCCGTTGTATGCGATATCGCCGCCTCGGCCCCTGATGCGGATGTGCCAACTTTTAATATGATGGTTGGTTTGGTCTTTGCGGCTGTTTTCAGAGCTTTGAAAAATCGGGGGCCTTGTCTGACGCCTTCGATGTAGGCGGTAATAATTTTCGTTTCCTCATCCTGCGCCAGATATTCCAGGTAATCCGATTCGTTCAGATCGGCGCCATTCCCCATACTGATGACCTTACTGAAAAACACGCCTCTGCTGTTGCCCTCCTGCACGCAGTGCGCGGCATTACCCCCGCTCTGAGAGATCATGGCGACCGAGCCGCTTACCTTTTCAAAGTCGGCATTAAAAGAAAGGCCGCCCCCGGGGCAATAAAGGCCCAGGCAATTTGGTCCGATCACACGGATTCCGCCGGCTTTTGCTCTGGCCATGATATCCGCCTGCAGACGTTTACCTTCAACATTTTCAATCTCACTGAAGCCCGAGGTAAAAAAATGGATAGCCCGGACACCTTTTTGGGCCGCATCGGCCACGAGTTGTGGCGTATAAGGGGCGGGAATGGCGGAAATAATAAAATCGACTTTATCCGGGATATCTTTCACGCTTTTATAGATGGTCATCCCCATGATCTCGCCGCCGGTGGGATTCATCGGATAGACCTTTCCCTTGAATCCAAATTGCATCAGGCCTTCCAGGTACTTCAGGCCGGCATTGAATTGTTTGACCTTCTCCGACACACCGGCAATAGCGATTGTTTGGGGATGGAATAAGAAATCGAGATTTTCCGCAGTCTTCATGGCAAGCATCCTTCCTTTTTAAAAGAAAATTCCGTTAACGATATAATGGCGATCGCTCTACTATCATTATTTGGTGATTAGGGACAGCTGCATAAGCTCCCTATTTTGAGTGATCAAACGTCAAGAGTAAAGATTTGACCTCTATTACACTTTTGCTCCTCTCAAACCGGAACAAAATCGGATGGTCGAACCTCTTTGAGCTTTAAGGCTTCCGTCGGGCAGACGACTGTACAAACACCGCATCCCAGGCACTTTTCAGGATCTACGGCGGCCAGATCATCCTTCATGGAAAGAGCGTCGAAAAAACATCGGTCCATACACACTTCGCATCCACTGCAAAGATCGGCATGGACAAAAGCCTCGAAACGGCTGGGCGCCACCCATTTCTTTGGTCCCTTCATAATAGCCCAGTTCAGGCAGCAATCATTACAGCAATTGCAGATGACATGGCCTACGGTCTGGCGATTATCAACAACATGCACCAGCCCTTCCTCCCGGCACATTTTCAGAATTTCGACAGCTTCGCTTTTGGACAACGCCCGTCCCGTACCACGATCGATATTGTATTCGGCAGCGCGATCGACCTGCATGCAAACTTCCAGCGGCTTTTTACAATCCCCGGAAATCACGCGGCAGGAACAATTTGTAACGGAAAGCGTCTTCGCATCCTCGATAATCTTGACGACATCGTCATAGGCAAGAATCTGTGATTGCGGTTCGACACTTTCATTGACGGGGACAACCCGCATGATGGCACCAGGCAGGAAATCCATGATCATCTGACCGTAAGCCGGCCATTCGTTCTGCATATACTCTTTCCAGAGGTCCAGCACCTGCCGGGAAATTCCCGGGGTCAGACTGGTGGAATCGTGCATTTGTGGAATTGATTTTACGCGATAGAATTTCTTTTCGCCGCCTTTTGTGGCTTTAAAGATCAACCCGCGGTGGAATAAGGAATCCATCATCGTCATGATTGCATCCCTGGACAATCCCGACTTTTCCGCTAATTCTTCTACAGTTGCCGGGGGGGTCGCCAAAAGCATGACCTTTGCCTCATCATCATTGACCAGGGCCTCAAAGATCTTTGGAACCAGCGGCGATTCTCCTGCCCCAACGGCTTGGGACAGTTTCTTACACAATGTCATGTCCACCATAGTAACAGATCCTCCGTTTCAAAGAATTGTGGAAAGTATCGGGAAAAATATCTTTCATGTCAAGAACAAATAGGCGATGACTTGACTCTTTTTTCCCCTTACTATTGATGAATAAAATCAAAACTTACTTTTTCTTTTTAGATGGTTTCTGGGGGGTTATGCAAGCATTTTGATATAATCGTTCTCCTCCGCTGTTGGGTATAATACTTTCCCATTCACTCTTGTTATATCTATAACGGTCCAACACTTTTCCGTTCTTGTCAAAATCGATAAACTCTTCCATCATGATCAGTCTATTCTTACAATCAATATTCCACAAAACAGTTTCGTGGTGATAGCTTTGGTATTTTATGGATTTCTCTAAATCATATTTCTTTACTTCTTCAACCCTCTTTTCCCTGGTATCATCCGTCATAGTCTTATATGTCCAGACTAATAGAACGTTAGGTGATTTCGTGATAATTTTTTTATTGTAATATGAATTATAGTTAAGAGGCGCCCAGATTTTAGGATTTGGTTGTTCTGCAAAACAGATGAATGGAAGCGAAACAATGATCATCATCAATGGTATGAACAGTAATTGGAATTTATTTTTCATAAGTCCTTTTTTACAATGAGAATGCCCCCCCCAAAAAAATCCAAAATCATTTAGGATATCGGGGACGCCCTTTGCACACGGTTGCGGCGCTCTGAGTATCGGCATAGATTAGCAGCGGCTTTGACCATTGCGTCCAAAGTGGCATACACGGGAAAGCCCCTCGCGGTGAAAGTTCTTTTGAGAAGAAGATTGTAATGCCTGTCTTTCTCATCTTCCAGAATGCCCGGGTAGCATTTTTTGCCCAGCAGTTCCGTATATTTGGGGTTCACGAGATACAGGTGTTCCCTCATTTTTGTTTTCATGTGCGCCTGCGTTGCCAGGTCAAAAGGAGATGCCCCGATAATCGCTACGGCGCGAGGATTAAATATGTAGTCAAACACATTGGCTCCTGTTTCCATGTGACCTCCTGAAGGAACGTAGATGCGATTTTTCATATCACAAGTCACTGAACAACCGTAGGATAAAAACAGCCCTCGGCATTATTCAAATACTGTAGAATCCTGACTTAATATGTGGTACAAATTTCACAGGAGGCAAGTTAGAGCTTGCCGTATTGAGTAAGTGGGGAAAAGACATGATCCGAGCCGTATTGATTGCTGTGATACTCAGTGTTTCTGCGACGGTTGGCGCACAACTGCCCCCGTCCGCTCTCGATGTCTCCACCCGACCCATTGACCGTATCATCAAGACGCCGAAGACAGCCGAATGGGAAGGAGAGTGGGTGTCCGTTTCCTCACAGATCGATTATCTGGACCGGCTGGGGGTCTTTCAAAAGGCAGCGTCAGCAGCAAAAGGGCCTGCCGCTGACGATATCAGGCGGGCATTTCTGAGGCGATTCAGCTCGGAGATGGGAAGGGTCAGAATTGCCGCGGGACGCTTTACATTTCTTTCGCCTGACGGTTCAATCGTTATCGGCACCGCGCAATACGCCTATACCGGATTTGTGGAAAAGATGAGCGAGGGCCGGGAAATTCAGTGGCACAGGTTCATCCTCACCGGCGGTTTTAATAAGTATCCTGTACTGGTCTGTTCAGAACCGTATGGCGTATTGGGCCAATGGATGATTGTTCATGGCGATTCAGTCGTCGGGATGAAAGCCGGACGCTACGATTCGATGGAAGAGCAGGCCATGATGCTTCCCGCCGATCTCTCTGCCGAGGCCCTGGGCAGCGTCCTGGACACGCCCGAGTTTGTATCCTTCCTCCTGTCGCTGCCGATCTCGAAAAAGAACGAAGGGAGGGGGGGACCGTGACGGTTACAATCCGCGTAATCCGATCCTTTCTGATCGTTGCATCCTGTTTCGGGCTATTATGCTGTGAGATGATTCAACCCACTCTGACGACGGATACGAAGTACCGTATCTGCAACCGGAGCGGTGATCTCAAAGAGGTAGCGGCTGCGGAAGCCATCCATAATGCACATCAGGGCATCATCGAGGGCAGCAACTGGGAGTTCGATAAAAAGGGAAACATCTTTCTGGAGGTGCATGTCAGAATAGCCGCCCCCGGCGACTATGAGATAGCGCTGGATTTTCACGAACCGTTTGAGTACCTTCGATTGCACACATCTCTCGGGTTCGTAACCGCAGGCCGGAAAGAGACATTTCGCATCGGTCCACTGCCCTATGAATTCCCTAAGCCTAGCTTTGCCGAAGTCTCCCTGCATCTCCTGAAGAAAGACGCCGGCGGCAAGGCGTTACTCATCGACGAAGTGGACACCTATTTCCTTTTGGATGCCGAGCAGGTCAATGACGCCGCGCTGAATGGACTGGATACCCGCGGCCTCACGGCCCAGGCGCTTCTGGACAAGTATGCCCCCATCCTGAAAACAGATATCATCACCAATCCGAACACGGGCATCGTCTTTTTCGATTTGCCCCCCAAGAATATCGCCGCCATCCTTTCCGGTCCGCCTGAAAAGGGCGGAAAGGAACAGGCCATGATCAAATGCGATCTTTGGGACGATCAAGTATTCACTGAATTGCCGACATCCGCAAACCGGCAGGAATTTAACGGCCGTAAGGACGATTATTTTATCGACCTCCCGCAGCCTTTCAACAGCATTGCTGACCCTTGGCGGGACATCGTCAACCGTTATCCCAACGCCATTTATGGGCGGCTCGTCAGGACTCCGCTTATCTGGGAAGGCGCTCTGCACAGGGATGCCGTTGTTTTGCAGTACTGGCTGCCCTATTACGTCAACCACCTGTCTATCTTGAAAACCGATCTTCAGGGCAGGAGCTGGGTATGGGGCGCGGGCAATTATCATGAGGGCGAGGCGGAAAACATCGCCATCGTCCTGATCCCGGGGCCTCGTGGGCTCGAGCCGCTGTGCGCGGCATATTCCAAGCATTTCAAGGGGACGGCCGAACCCTGGGAGAATGTGAGAAAACACGCACCGGACGGGATTCCCACGACACACCCCGTCGTTTATGTGGCCAACGGTTCGCATGCCTCGTTCTTTTCTCCCGATGCCAGTGAAGTGTCTTGTGGAAGCGGTATCGATGCCGCCATGCATGGAGGCGGAGGGTTCTGGTACGATGAAGGGGACTTCGGGAAGGTCAGGATGATGCCGCGTGTAAACGAGATAAAATTCGGGAATGAGTATGATTTTCTGCTTTTCACGGGGCGTTTCGGCGGATCATACATTAAGGGCGCGGCAAATATGTTTAACCGCAGCCCCTATATGTTCCCCTATATCCTCTATCCGAAATTTTCGATTACCGGGAGCTGGATTGCTGGTTCCGGCGTCAACCGGTGGATAGACCCCGCTTCGGAAATCCAGTATCAGGCGAAGATTCCCTCAAAACTCGGATACGACAACAGCAGAGCGCAGTTCAGGTTTGATACCAGCCATGTCCGCATCAAAAAAGAACCGGGGCGGATCCGCATCGAGGATCTGGGATTCGTCTTTGAAAAGGATGGCCCGTCTCCTGCGAAAACGGTAGCCGTTTTTTTTCGGGATCGAACAGGAAAGCTCCAGAAGCTGGCCACTTTTAAAGCCGGTGTTCAACCACCTTCACTGATTTATATCCCCGCGGATGCTGTTCAGAAAGAAAAAATCGAACTCGTCGCCTGCGACATAGTGGTCCCACCGTCACCTAAGCCACCTCTATCGAAGGAGCGTCACCAGGGAATATTCGAATCCTTTCTTACGACAACAATGACTCTCGCTATCCCATAGATGACAGAGGGACACTGGGCGATGCGATGAGCGGATGGCGGGCGACCGTGATTTTGTCAAACAGGCTTTAGAACAGATTGCTTACACTTTTACGGTTACATCATAAACCCGGCCGTCTTTGATCACACGCTGCGGGAAGCGGCAGGCCTCAATCTTTTCCAGCGGATTTTCTTTCAGCACAACCATATCCGCAAATTTCCCGATTTCAATCGTCCCGATTTTATCCGCCATCTGCAGAATCCGGGCATTATTAATTGTAGCGCACTGCAATATTTCCTTGTTGCTAAAGCCCACACGCGCCAGCATCTCCATTTCCCGCCAGAGTGTTCCGTGATACACGAACGGTACCCCCGAATCCGTGCCGCAGCCGATCAACACGCCTGCCTGCTTCATCTTTAAAAGATTTCCCGGCCCCTTAAGCAGAATATTAAAATATGTTTCCGGGCGAGGTAAAAATAATCCTTTTGAATATAAATTTTCGCAGCCATACTTTTGATAATTTTTCAGAGAGGCCATGTTGGCTTGATGAATCGACGGCTCGATATCATCGCTCAGTTGTGAATTCAGGTATTGACGGCGGATAGCCATTTCATTGGTAATAAAGTCCGTGCGGTATTGCGGGGGAAGTGCCCCGTAAGCTTCCTCGGCAGCCAGCATCTGCGCAATAATCATCGTGGGAACAATGGCAATTCTCTTTCGAGCCATTTCCAGGACTTCCTCGTCGGAAAGCCCGACATCCGCAATCGAATGTTCCATTGAATTGAGTCCATAGCGCAGCGCGCGGTCAAAACCAAACTTTGTGTGAATATGTCCGGCGGTCGACAGATGATGCTCCCGGGCAAATTTCATAATCACGCCCAGATGCTCATCGGAATAGACGGGAATATCCGAAAGCCCGCACATCACTGATTTATTATCCATCGTCAGCTTGATAAACGACGCGCCGCCGGCACTGTTTTGCTTCATCCCCTTTTCCAGTTCCCGGGTATCTTTAAACCATAAACAGGGATTGCCGGCAAAAGCCATGGCAATACCGGCAAAGATAGAGACATCTGCAGGATCAATGTCCGGATGACCGCCATGAATATTGGTAAACGCATTACAATAGACAACCCGTGGTCCTACAATATCACCTTTGGCGATCATATCCAGACCATCCTGAAGCAGTTTGGGCATCGCCCCCATATCCCGAATGGTCGTCACACCATGGACGAATTGTTGAATGAAATTTCTTTTGAACTGCCGAAGCGTTGTGAAGACGTCGAAAACATTTAACTGTGCTTCGCCGGTCAGAGTGACATGGCAATGAGCATCAATCATTCCCGGCATCAAATATTGATTTTCCAGATCAAGGACGACAGCCCCTTGCTCCGGCGCCGGCAGCCCATCGGTTATTGCATCTATCGTACCCAGGCGGATCACCACGGTTTTGTCCAGATGAACAACACCCTGAATAACGTCGATGATATTACAATGGACAAGATACAAAGCCTTGTTCTCTGACGCTGTCATTGCGTTGTATCCGGGCAGCGCACCACACTCAGCGCTAGAGGGAAAAGCGAAATACAGGCCGGTTGCTACTCCCGCCTTCAGAAGTTGCCGTCTGTTCATTAAACCGGTTTTATTTTTATTTTCCACGATATCACATTGCTCCTTGTATTTTCTGCCTATTTATCCATCGCGTATTCTCCATGGTGTCAAGGGTAATTCGTGAGCTGGTACAGCCGTCCCCAGTTATATTGAGTTAGAGCCAGCGTTTAACATGTAACAGGAGGTGTCCAAACAGTTTTCTCCACCACGGGCGTTGTGGGCAATCATCGATGGTTAATTCTTCAGCATGGGTCAGGTCGTTGAGGAATTGGTCCTCAATGGTTTTCTTTGTCTGGGTCAAAGAGACGACGATTTCAGCTTCCAGATTTCGAAAAAAACTCAGATAGTCAAGATTGCTGGAGCCGACCGTTATCCAGTCATCCAGAATCATAATTTTTGCATGCAGCACGCCGCCCGTGTATTCATAAATTCTGACACCGGCTGTCAGAAGCGCTTGATAAAACACAGCTGACGCCCATGTCATGAAAAATATATCCGAGTTTCCGGGAAGCAGTATCCGCACGTCAACACCCCGCCGTGCCGCTTTTTTCAAATACCGGAGAACAGAGGCAATGGGCACAAAATAGGCGTTGGTGATCCAGATGCGTGTGCGGGTCTGAGCCATCCGTTTTAACAGATCAAGGCGCAACTTGCGCCGATGCATATGATTTAAGCGGAAAGCCATCGGAGAGAATATCTGCCTGGGTATCAGGGATCGGTCATTGTCCCAGGCGCTGTTGAAGGCATACAGCAAATGCTCCATATCCAATCCTTCCAGTCGCAAAGCCGTATCGCGCCAATCCATCCCGCCCTGTGCGGCAGGAAGATGGAGATGGGATACATTGAAACTGCCCACCCAGACCAGGTGTTGATCAATCATGCAGAGTTTACGGTGATTGCGACTATGGATGCTCGAAAGTAGACGTTGAAGCTTGGTCAACCATGGAAGACGGGGTACCGCCAATTCCCAGTGGCGGACATTCCAGGGAAGGGGATGATAAATGCGCACCTGCACACCGGCATCGCTCAATTGCCGGGCCAGCGCGCCACTCGATTTAGACGAACCGGCACCATCCAACAGAAGCCGAACCGCAACACCCCGGCGGCTTGCCCGAGCCAGATGTTCGGCAACTTTCCTGCCCAAGGGATCCAGATCAAATATATACGTTTCAAAATCAATATGGGACGCGGACTGTTCAATATCCTGCATCAGAGTTGCATAGTACTCACCGGCTTCGGTAAAAACAGTTTCTTTGATCTTTACAGTTTGCTGTGACATTGGACAATGTTCTTCCGTTACTAAGGGGGGACATCCTAGATTGTCCCCATCTGCTTATTGACGGGGTCCACTTTCTAAAGTGCGTGGCAAGCCGAGCATTCCAATTTAGTCTTCTCGCCCTGGTGGACTTTGTGAATTTGCGTCGAAAACTTTGTTGCTTCAGCTCTGGCGGCATCAGGAGCATGGCAGGATAAACAGGCTGCTCCTTTACCGACATCCGGATGCGTTTTGGGTATGATGGCGCCGTAGTCCTTGTGACAGGCGGCACATGCATTGTTCTTTAATGGCAGTCCGGCGGCGTTAACAATCGTGATGAACGTGGCGCACATCAACAAAATTCCGCAAGTATAAATAACTAGTTTTTTCCAGACATCCATAATATTTATTCTCCTTGGTCATTTTTTACAGTTTTCGTTGGTGAAGATAAAAGGGCTAAAGGAGACAGTACAACCTCTTTTGCCTTTTTTCGGTTTGTGATCGAGTTTATTCCGAACCAATAATCGCAGCAGGTCCCAGTGGTTCATCGGAGCCAATCGTCAATACAAGCTTGTTTAATTTTGCATCAATGATTTTGATCCCCCGTCCCGCATCGGCCACAAGTATTTTGTTTGCGGCGGCGGTAATACCGGCTTTCAGGTGGCAGGCATAGTCATGGTAGCCGGTATCAATTTCCGTAAGCAGTGTATCGGTTTGTGGATCGATGACACTCACCGTGCTCACGCCGTTTGCCGCATAAACTTTTCCTCCATAGACGGCAAATGACTGGACATAAATCTCTCTACCGGAAAGGATGATACTTCTGACGATACGGTCGGATCGGGTGTCCAGGACGCCTGCGCTCCGGATGCCCCCGAGGTATATTTTCCCTTCACCGACCTTTTTGATTGCGATAGGGCCGTATGGACTGATGGTGTTGAATTCAATCGCTTTGATGGGGGCGCCTGTTTTAAGGTCCAATACGGAAATGATTCCCGGCCTGGCCAAGCCGCCGGGGAAAGGAAGGTAGATTTTGTCGTTGGCGATTTCCATGGTCAGAGGATTGTTCATCGGCATTTGCCCGGGTGCTGTAAAGGGGATGGAGCGTAAAATCTTCAGGCTGTCGGGATCGATCTCCTGTATGGTATTGCCATAGCGGTTCACGATGTAAATCCGCCCCTTGTATTCAAGAAGCCCGGATGGGGTCATGTCCGTCTTGATCGTGGCTATTACCGTATCGGACCGGGAATCGATCACTTTGAGTTCATTTTGGCCCCCCTTGGAAATCTCAGCGCCGGGAACCGTCATGAAAATGCGATCACCCACTGCGATAACGTCATTTGCGTTGGGCGGCAGGATCTGCGCCAGGGCCGACGGTGTATAGATATCAATGGATTTGATCAGTTGATGTTTGTCCAGATTATACACGAGCAATTTTGATCCATCCTGGGTTGAAACATAGGCTTTTGGGCCCTGAGCGTCGCATACAGCGGTGATGCCCAGACCAGTTGCCAGGATCAGGAAAAAGATAAAATTCTTAATGAAGGGAATGTTGCACTTCTCCATAATAACCTCCGTTTGCTAAAGGTCCGCCGGATAACGATCCGGTAATTGGTCTCAGGAAAAAGTGAACGTCGGGATAGCTAACTACATACGCTATGCATGAACAATCAACAGCATGTGTATAAACTATCAGGGAGAAATAAACGATTGTCAAGAAAAATTTATCGTTGAATCTTTATGATTTACTGAGCAATCGGCTTCCATTTTCAGTTATATCCCCTGAAAAATGTCCTTGACCCGGATGGCCACTTGAAAATCCCCCATCCGTGGCCGGGTCAAAATCCCCCACCCCAGTGTCGGCAGAACGGAGTTTTATTTAGTTGTTTTTCTTTTCTAACGCAAGTCTTTTAGAAGCCTCCCTGAGCCGGTAGCTCT
>JAUYFM010000061.1 GCA_030690945.1 Smithellaceae bacterium
GAATCTTACGATGCTTCAGATAAACCGTTTGATTTTGTCGAAGAAGAAGGCAAAACAGCCCTTGTCTGCGAATCCGACCCTGAATTTAAAAAACGAATTGTTGAAGCCCTCCATCTCATGGAATACAATATTACTGAGGCCAAAAACGGAAGAGATGTTTTAAAGAAGATGCGTTATCATAATTACGACGTTATTGTATTGAACGAGAAATTCGACAATCCAAATCCGGACGCAAACCCCGTCATGATGAATCTTGAACGAATGCAGATGTCAACGCGGCGCAACATATTCGTGACGCTGCTAAGCGACAGATTCCGCACCATGGACAACATGACCGCTTTCCAGAAAAGCGTCAACATCATTATAAATACCAAAAACATGGAAGACTTCGGAAAAATATTCAGCCGCGGCGTTACCGATCACGAATTTTTCTACAGGATCTACAGAGAATCGATGAAAAAAGCAGGCCGCGGCTGAAACTGAAGCCGTCGCTTGGATTTTCAATCTCCTCCGGTTATGGCTGAAGAAAATAAACATAAATATACCTGCCTCGATTACAGGCAGGAGATGACTCTCCTTTCTCTCAGAATGCGTCTTTGCGGCGATTCCGTTTCAGATGAAGAAAAACAGGATATATTCAAAGAAATACGATATATTGAAGCGGCAATGCAGTTGGATTAAAATCCGGAGGGAATATTCATGAAACCGGCTACAACAATCACGGCAATACTTTTAATGCTCATATCGGCAGGACACCTGTTAAGGCTGATATTTCAGGTGGAGATAACTGCAAACGGCATTCCGGTTCCCATGTGGCCGAGCATCACCGGGTGCATTATACCTTTTGTCCTTGCAATACTTGTCTGGCGGGAAAACAAACGCTTGAATCCTTGAACCCTGGAATCCTGGACCCCTTTCTCCCGACTAATTGGGAGAAGAACCATAATTTTATAGAAACAGGAGGTGTCTGATGAAAAAAAATATGGGTACGATTGACCGGATCATAAGACTGGCAGTGGCTGCTGTAATAGTAATCCTCTATCTGACCGGAATAGTTCCGGGAGTGGCCGGGATTATTTTGATCGTGATAGCGCTTATCTTCGCAGTGACCAGCTTCATAGGTTTCTGCCCGCTGTACACTCTCTTGAAGATTTCGACCTGCAAGGTGAAATAGAATATAGAGCGGCTTATAATCAAAAACCTGTTGCGATCCAATGTTTCCGATAATCACTGAACCGGTATTAATTCCAACGCGGCAGCTCAGTTCCTTCCTTTAATTTATAATTACCTAACCCCGATAAACGGGATAAGTAAGTTTGCGAGATTATTTCCTGCCAGAAAAACGCAGGAAATAATCTCTTACTTACTAAATTTTCCTGCCGCGGAAGCTTCCGGATCAGGCCGAAGAGCAGGATGTGTGATAAAGGTGGTCGGGTGGATAATGGCGCAAGCATGTACAACAACACCGATGATCGGAAACGGTTTACTGTCGGACCCGGCTAAGCCCAGGAAAGCGGACTCATCCCGCCAGGCACGCCCAGCAGAACGTCCCGATAGCTTGCCCTGGAATTCTTTTTAAGGATACACTTCCAGGCTGTTAACGATATGACCATTATAAGGACTTCTTGAACAAAAAACGCTGGTAAAGCCCAGTTGCAGGAACTTTTCTGGACAACACCTACGAGTCAACGACTTATATCAGCTAACAAAAATGCAGAATATCGTTTGAACTCTTTGATATGACAACAAAACGAACTTGACCATATTATTCTATTAACCGATGAGTCAGTATATACTAATGTAATCATATCTGGAGTATTTTTTAGTCCGTATTTATATCGCACTTCCAGTGAGTAAAAACGCCGCCCAGTAATAGGGATGAGGGTATTGTTTTTTTGTCTTGAGCTGCGCCAGTCGCAACGCTTCATCTTTACTCATCGACGATAGATTGGTGTAAAAATTCACCATTAGATTGCGAGTTGCCTCGTCATCCACCTGCCACAAGCTGGATATCAATGAGCGCGTTCCAGCATAGAGGAAACCACGCGTAAAGCCAACAACATCATCACCTGTTACCACTTTTCCTAAGGCTGTTTCACAAGCGCTGAGAGTGACCAAATCGGCACTCAATGATAAACTATAAAGGTCGCCTGCTTTCAATAGTCCATCATTATTTCTATCTGCCGTCAGAAGCAGCGCTGAATTAAGCGGCTTCTCCAGATCGAACAAGCCATGGGCAGCCAGATGAATTATAGAATATTTGCTCCCCAAATTTTGCAGATTGGTTTTTGATGCCTCACTGCGTAAAAGGACATTGGATTTAGGAATTATCTTGCCAATAGCAATGGCCTCGTCTTGCGCGAATTTCAAATCATATTTCGGGTCGTCCAACTTTGGATTACCGAAAATCAGGGCACCTCTATCCTCTTGATTTGCCCGTTCTTTGATGAAGCTCAGAACACTGGCGCTGGGCAGCATCCGTATGCTGAAGCGGTCAATCAGATATTCGTTGCCGTCGGTAAGGGCGGCAAAAGGCAAATAGTGCAAAGCACCATGTGGAACGATAATTAGTCTTTTTGTTTTAATTACGGGAGCTGCTAAAGCAAATATTTGACGGTATAGCGTCCGGCTATATTGGTTGAATCCCGGTAAATTTCGTGTCGCAATATTTTTGCGCAGTGCATCAATAGTATTTTCCAAGTCCGCTGCCGGCAGCTGCTGCGCCACAATAGTCTTGCCCGTTAAAATAAAAACATACCAGTCTTTGCCCGCACAATAGAATTCCAGCAGTGTTTCATCGTCTTTAATCTTGCTTTGAATTTCGGCCGTGGCAAGAGTCATCACGGAAACCAGCGCGGCCAGTTCTGGCGCTTTTTCTTGCAGATCTTTTTTCAGCGTCACGACAACCGAACGCGTTTTTCTTAAGCTTTCTTTATCTTCAGCTAATTGCGTCACAACGGTGAGGTCATTTTCCGCTTTGGTCAGCTGGGCCAAAGTTGTTTTGATTTGCTCTGTCTGACCGCCACGAACGTTTATGTTCTTTTGCGAAGCCAGCAAATCAACTAAAGCGCGGGCTTTGGCACGCTCAACGTAAGCAAATGCTTCCGCATAACGGTTGTTAGCAAGAAGCAATGCCGTCAATTCAGCGTACGCCGCTTGTTTGTCGCCGACAAAACCGATGCGTCCCGCTTCGGAATTAATCGAAGAGCGCGACTTTTCAATGACGTCAATTGCTTTTTTTAGCATGCCTTCTGCAACGCTTTTCTGGCCTTCGGCCAAAGCAATTTTTGCCCGATCCAACAGCACAATCCAGTAAATAGCGCCAATTTGCTCAATCTGTGGATGTCCCAAAAGCTGATCATATCCTTCTGTTGCTTCTTTTATGTGTCCTGTTTCGTAAAGACTTTTCGATAAGATATACAGATTCGGTATCTCCTGGAAGGTCTGATCGTAGAATGCTGCAGTTAACCCTGGTACCTTTGCATCCGGATTTTTGATGGCAGTCAAAGCATGATCATATTCTTTCAATGCCATGTAAATCCTCGCCAGTGCGCTATATTTGGGGGGACCGTTCATGATCGTGATACTTACATTTTTCAGTGAATATGCAATTCTTTGAGCATCTACTTTATTTCCGGACAGAGCATGGGCAACACCCAGAATATCGTAAATGTCGATCAATTGAGAGGTATAAAAGCCACTTTTTTCACGTCCCTCTTCATGCAATAGTTTATAAGCAAGGGTGCCTTCCTGGATGGCCTTCTGAGGTTCCCCTTGATTCAGATAAACAGAACCACGAAGGATTTGAGGATAAACGGTGAGATCGGAGCCAACTAATGTTCTATCGCCCTTATCAATCTGCTTTTGCAGTAAGTCTGCTGTGGCGAGCGCTTTGTTGAAGTTGCGAATTCCAATGTAAGAGGCAGACAGTAAATAAAGCTGAAAGGAAGACATTGTATCGCCTTCATCGAGACCTGGTTGAAGAATATTAATTATTTCGTGTATCTGCTGTTTCTGAGCATAGCGGCTTAAAGTGATATCTTTAGATAAAGAGCAGGACAAAAGAAAACAAGATAGCAGCAATATGGTTAATCCTGTGGAATATTTTTTAAGTTTCATATTGTTTCCTCCGATTGCCGCCTTGGCTCTTGGCGGTGCCACAAGTTTGGTGCGGAATATCATCCACAAGCATGAACTATGTATATCTTGGACATCCCACAGATTCAGCCTTAACTATCATAAGTTACGAGGGAATAAAATCAATGATTCCGTATTTGAAGAATTGGATAGTTGCCAAAAACGCTTGTGCATTGTTGCAGGAAAAAAATACTCCCGCCCATCATAAAAAGCAACCTCTCTGCAACTTTCATCCCGAAATACTCAGGTGGAATAGAAGATAAAGTGAAATATCACGATTATTTAGAACCTACGAGTCCTTAATATTCAGTTTGGGGTTGAAGTGAGGATTGCCAATTGAACTGAAGTTTCTAATAGTTATTCCGAATCTGTGGTACTGAGCTATCGGTTCTCATCTGTTCAGTATGCGGGAACACATATTGGCCATCATTTCCGAAGCGGGGCGACGAAGAGCATTCCCTTGTTGCCACAGAAACATCCATCCGCCACTAAAATATGGGCGTTAGGATCGAATCCGAGTTAATCGCCACGACGAACCGTTGCGCCCAGGACCACCAAAGGGTTTCCACGCTCCCATTACGAATGCGCGCATGTCATCCTTCAGTTGTCATGTGAAGGATACGGCCGTCTTTACGGCCCGGTTCGCTGATTTGCGCATGTTGACTTCAATCATGTCCTGATACCGCGAGAGCGGAAACTTGTGCGTTACCATCTCGTGGAGATGTACCCGCCCCGCTGCGGCAAACCGGAGGGCCGTCTCGAAGACATGTTCGCGGCGGCCATCGACGAGATTGACGCCGTGCGCATAGACACCTTTGATCGTCTGGAGCTTCAGCCACAGAGGCGTCAGATCTAGTTTAACCTCGTCCCCGATACCCACGATGCTCAGCGTTCCGCCTCCGGCCATCGCCCGCATCGCTGCCCGCAGCGTGTCAGTATGTCCGACGCAGTCGAAGATCTTCGTAAAGCCGCCCATAAGGATGCTTTTCCCCAGGAGCGGTTTGTAAGATTCGGCGCCGGTGATCTCTCTGGCGGTGCCGGGGATGTCGCCGTCCGTTACGATATGGTCGGCACCGGCCCTGGCTGCCAGCTCTGCATGAAACCTCGAGGGCTCGGCCACGGTGATGGAACAGGGGATCTCGAGTGCACGGATCGACTGAACGATCAGGTTGCCAATGACCCCGCCCCCGATGACGAGCACTTTGTCATCGGCTATAGGCCGGTTGTCCATGACAGCTTGAATCGTAACGCCCAGAGGTTCCATCATGGACGCTGTTTCCAGAGACATCCCGGTCGGCAGCTTATAGATCTGACTTTCGTGAGCCACAAGATATGGGGCAAACCCGCCGCCTACATCGTTGCAGATCCCCGTGAACATCCCCGGGGATAGGCGCCCCTTGGCTGTGTTTTCACAACTGCCGAGCCGACCAGCCCGACAACTCGGACAGACCGGATCGATCCCCCGGGCCATGCACGTCAGGCCGGGCGACATCGTGACACGATCCCCGACCCTGCGATCCGTCACTCCCTTACCAACCTCGACGATCTCCCCGCACAACTCATGCCCGAGCACACATGGAAAAGAGGTAAAGGGCGAGGCGGTGGGGGAATCCTTAAGGAAAATCAGACTCTGATCGGAGCCGCAGAACCCGCACATCAGCGTCCGAAGTTTCACCCAGCCAGGCCCCGGCAGTGCGGGTTCTGGGATATCGACATATTTAATTGTCGCCAGCGGCCCTTTGTAGAACAGGGACGGGAAGAGCGCGCCCAGGGGTTTGAGAACAAGGAACTTCGCTGCAGATGCTGAAAATTGCAGTGCTTTCATGGAACCTCCAGTATCTTATGGTCAAAATTCAATTGGCACGCAAGGACGGACTTAATATACTCTCACCGAGAAAAATCAATGCCTTATTGCGATAAGTTACTCCATCTTGAGCGCCTGGTAGAAGATCACCGATGCCGGGCTCATCACGGTCGGATCGGTCATCACGTTGACGCAGGCCGGCTTTCCGGATTCCAGCGCCCGTTTAATAGCAGGGATGATCTCCTCATCCTTCGTGACGAACTCACCATGGCCCCCGAGTCCCTCCACCATTTTATCGTAACGCCGAATATCCAGCTCCGTGCACTGGAGCCTGTCCTTGCCGATCGACAGCTCCTGTCCGTGCTTGACCATGCCCCATGCACAGTCGTTGTTGATGATGCAGACAACGGGGATGTTGTGGCGGAGCATGGTGTCAAATTCCATTGCGTTGAACCCGAAGGAGCCGTCGCCGTTGAGCAGTATCACGCTCTTGTCGGGGTGGGCGAGCTTAGCGGCCATGGCAAAGGGAATGCCTGTGCCTAGGCACCCTAGCAGGCCTGACGCGGTTCCCACTACGCCGGCCCTCAATTTCGATGTGAAATGCACAAGTCCGAAGTAAACCGTATCGCCGCCGTCAGCCACATAGTATGCGTCATCGCCCACAACCTTCTGTATCTGGGCAGCCAGGCGTATGGGATGTATGGGATCGGAAGGCGTCTCCCGCGCCTTCAGCTCGGAACCTATGAACGCGGCCGACGCGGAGCGCAACGTTTTAAGCCAGGCACTGTGATCGTTTTTCTTCACATGCGGAAGGAGCTGCTTCAGCACCGAGCTGACATCCCCCACCAGCCCTGCGTCGGCCTGCCGGTTGCGGTCTATCTCGTGCGGGTCGATGTCGATCCTCACGACCTTTGCTGAGGGAGGAATTGCAGCCCCTGACAGCAACAGCCAGTTGAGGCGCAGGCCCGCGATGACAATCAGGTCGGCCTGAGCCAGTGTCACCATCATTCCTATGTTGCCGACATCCCAGATGGACTGTGGGTGGTTGTCGGGAAGCTCACCCCTTCCATAATTCATCAGGATGAAGGGAATTCCCGTCTTCTCAACGAACGGTTTCAGCGCATCGCAGCAGCAGCTGAATCCCACGCCGCTTCCTCCGAGGAACAGCGGTTGTTTAGCGCTGTTGATGAGATCGGCCGCCTGTTTCAGGTCGGCATCGTCAGGGTGTACCGTGTATTTCCGCGTGGGATGCTTCGGCATCGGCGCATCCTCCTCGGGTATGCTGATGTTCAGAATATCGGGCGGGAGCTCGAGGAACACGGGTCCCGGCCTGCCCATGGTGGCGTATCTGAACGCCATGGAAAGATATTCGGGTATACGCTTCGTCTCGTAACAGGTGGCGGCCCATTTAGTAACGGGCTTTACCATGTCAATCTGGTTCATCTCCTGGAGAGCACCCCTTAGATCCTCTTTAATGGGGTGCTTTCCGCATAGCACCACCATCGGGGTGTTGTCGAGATACGCGTTGGCAATTCCGGTGAGCGCGTTGGTAAACCCGGGACCGGCGGTTACAAGGCACACGCCCGTCTGTCCCGCATAGACCGACCAAGCGTGGGCTGCCATCGCTGCCACCTGCTCGTGACGAACGTCGATGGCGCGGATGCGGTACTGCGTAAACCCGTCAAGTATCGTCTCAATGTGTCCGCCGGAGAGGGCGAATACCGTTTCAATGCCTTCAACCTCCTTCAGATACCGTGCGACAAGATGACCACCTTTAATAGCCATAAAAGACCTCCTTTGAGAAATTCTGTTTTTATATATAGCTTAATCAGCCCCGATTAAGGGGCAATCATCTCATTACCAGCTTCACACCGTCTGTAAACCACTGAATATACGGAACCATGCCTTCAACGCGCACTTTTCCTTCAGCGGCCGCACTGAAGGTGTCGGCATCACCGGTTTTTGATGTCATCACCTTAAACGCCGTCTCCGCGTCGGCCCAAATCAGCGCAACGTCGCATTTATGATGCGTACCGCTCACCGAAGAGAAAGCGCCCTTGTCGAAGATGAAAAGACGGCCCCTTTTACCGTCGGTCGTTTTAATAAGGATCCTGATCTGCAGGATGCCCAGATGCTTTCTGTAGGCAGTGTTTTTTTTCGCGGCAGCTTTCAGTTTTTGTGCAAGAACGAAAAGAAGCAGTATAAACTTCATCGCAACCTCCCAAAGCTTAGTATGCGCCTGTTGCTGTGGCGCTGTCTATTGTTTCGAGTAAACATCCTTCACCCACTCACCTATCCTTTCCATCGCCTCATCGTACGGCACCTTTGTCTTCCAGCCAAGCTGCTTCCGCGTAAGAGCTGTATCCACATCATAGTCCCGCCCCATAATATACACGCTGAAGCGCGTTAGCGGCGGACGCAGGCGCAGCAGAGCGCAGACCATGTCGCACACCCAGGCAATCGCGAGCGCCAGCCGGAAGGGAATGCTGCCCGATGGCTTTTTTCCTATAAACAAGCCGAGATCATTAAGATACTGTTTCCAGCTTACATTCCAGTCATCGCGAAAGTGATATATATTCCCCTTTGCGATCTCCTTTGTGCCGGCGCGGATAATGCCGTCCACAAGGTTGTCGATATAGACGAAACTGCTGCTGTTCGAGCCCCCGCCGACGATCGGTAGAAAGCCTTTCATCTTGTCGAGTACGTCCTGCACCCACACGCTCCCCGGACCGGTCACGTTGGCGGGTCGCACAATGGTACACGCGATCCTGCCGGAGTCGTGACAACTCTTTACCAGCTTTTCCGTATCGAGTTTCGCGTCGTTGTAAGGTATGCCTGATTTCTGAGGCTGGTCGGTTTCCTTCACACCCTTCAGGTGGCGGTTGCATCCCAGCGCAGCTACAGAGCTTATATAAACAAACCGCTCTGCATTGCCTGATGCCTCTTCGATGAGGTTTTTCGTCGCGGTGCATATCGCGTCATAGAACTGTTTTTTCGTGCCCCAGTCGGTGACCCGGGCCGCAAGATGAAACACCACGTCAATGCCGTTGCAGATGCCGTGCAGGCTATCCTGCTTCAAGAGGTTGCCGCGCCAAACTGTCACACCCCGTTTTTCGAGTACCGACACGTCTTCACCGGGCAGAACAAGCGCTCTCACAGAATGTTTTTCTTTGACAAGCTCTTTCACGAGGTGCGAGCCTATGAAACCGGTAGCTCCCGTAACCAGTGCGTTCATAATTCCTCCTGTATAGATATTAGATCGACATCGCCTGTGAGGCGAGCTACGTGCATCATAAAATTGTTATGAAAGACGGGTATCCCTGCGAGTTTACTCTCTATGATCTCGGAGATTATCCCGCAGGTGGAAACCGTGTCCATGTAAGCGTACTTCGTCACGGCGCCTCCGACGGTTTTGATGGCACCGGATTGTATCACCCCGATTCCCGCCGCCTTCATCTGCTCGAGCTTCTTATCGAACCCTCTGACCATAACGCCTATGTGGTGCAGGCCCCCGCCCTGTTTTTTCATGATATCTGAATAAATACATTCCCTGTCTGTCAGCATCTGTATAAGCTCGATTTCCATGCCGCCGCTGAAGGCGAGGGCGATGTCCAGCTCTAGGGGAAAGGATTCTCCCTTGAAAACGGAATCGTTTGATTTTGTCTTCGACCGGAACCATGGTTTGATATTCAGAAATCTTGAATAATAGCGTACCGCCTTGCCGATGTCCGGCACCACGATGCCGATCTGACTGACCTTCGGGAGCTTCACTTCCTTCATGTTCTCCACGTGTATTGTCTGTTTATTACCGTAGCCAATTAAATTGGCTGCGGCTGTTCGAACATTTGGGCCCTTATTCTTTAAGTCATAATATATAAATAAAAGTTCATATTGTCAATATAAATTATAAGCATATAATACAAATTGTTATATTAAATATACCAATTATAGTTCATATTCTATTTGTTATTGACAGCCCCCTTTCGAATCATTATATTGAAACCTAAAAAAGGAGTGATTATGAATTCTGTCCGAACCCCCAGACAACACCGCAGTATTCAGACCAAAAAGCGCATCATCAATTCAGCCTTTCATTTATTCGCGCAAAAAGGCATTCACGGAACCAATTCCAAGGAGATTGCCGAAAAAGCCCGTGTCTCCATCGGCAGCTTTTATTCCTATTTCAAAAACAAAAAAAGCCTGCTTTTGGAAATGCTGGAAGATTACCTTGACCGTCATTTTCTCGCCATCTGGAAATCGGTCGAAAAAATAACGGTCAACGAAATGGGACGCGATGATATCAAGCTGATCATAGAAGGTGTTTTTGAGGCTTACGGTATTTCACCGGAATTTCACCGCCAGACCCATGCGTTGCGGTATTCAGATCCTGACATTAACCGGATTTATGAGCGGGAACGAAGCCGGGAAGTAACCCAGATACGCTACCTACTTGAAAGCAATAAGAACCGGATGCGCGTTTCAGACCAGGAGGCCGCGGCCATTATTATTCACAACGCGGTCGAAAACGTTGCCCATACCGCTAAATTTCTCGGGCCGAAAATTGATGAAAAACGTTTGATCGAGAAACTGACAGATATGATCAATAGCTTCCTGTTAAAGGGTTAAAGCAACATCGAATACCGGGGTGTTGCGGCTGTATTTGTTTTTTAGAATGTCTATAACCGCGCATTTCTTGGCCGTCACCTGTTTCCCGATTCATTATGCTTGGATGTATTCATCCCAGGAATAATTGGGATCGCCAATACAGGTGATCATTTCCAAAAGAAAGCATCAACTTTTGCTCAATCCGCCTGCTTACTGATTTCAGGAAGATATTGATAGAAATCCCATCCATAAATTTTTCAAAAGCCTGCCTTGGGGTAATCGCCAAGAGAACAATAAAGCCCGGCAAGGTTGTTAAGGCTTTCTGCCGTACCCGTATGTTCAGGGCCAAGAACTTTTTCCGTATTTCCAGACTCTGCTGTGCGAGAGGAAGAGCCTCGGTATAGCGGCCTTGTTTGTAAAGCTGCTCAGCTTTTTGATTAATGGGATTGGCTTTTTCGAGTTCATTTTCCTGAGAATATAAAGCTTCGGGAGATGCAGATAAAACCGGCAGGACAATCAGAAACAAGGAATAAAGCAGACGTCTGAAAAGCATAAAGCTGCCTCATCGGTTTGGATAAATTTTTGTGTCACCATCAACTTCCTGATTAATATGGTATTTCCATAACACTATCGGACCGGCATGTCAATTATCGGAAATACCACGTCATTGCAAAGCATGTATAATTGGGATTTTTGTATCTTACAGAAGATATTTATGCCGGTGTTACCACGATTGCATGCAATAAATGCGATGTTTTCATAAAACCGAAAGCAGGAGAAAGAGCGGTGGGTGGTTTTTTTCTGGCTGAACAAGGGATTATGGTGCGGATGTTAAAGGCTGAGTTTGAGACTTACCGGAAACGATTCATGAGAATGTTGTAATCCTCGTGAGAGCCTATCCAAAACCAGACAAGTGTATCTTGTTCGCGCCAGGCGATAGCCCGATAATGGAGCCCGATATCAACAGTCCACACAATGCCCTTTTTTGAAAACCCCAAAGAGGGATTAAACGGCTGACAACGAAACAGCGAAAACTTTCTATCGGCCAAATCCTTTACTTCCAATGGGAGTTTTTCATAGCATTTCCAGAAATCGGGATGGGTTGTCGACGTTAATCCCATGAGGTGCAGCGACCAGATTTGAAGTCTTTCTGAACGCGTTCGAGCAGTTTAAAGCCCGGCCCATTTTCTGAAAAATCTGTTTCAATTTCATGATCCCATAACTTCCGGTCAATCTGTATAAGCCAATTAATTATTGATATCCGCTCAGCATCGGACAAAGAAAGGATGGCCTGTTGAATCTGCTGCGTTGAAAATGTACTGCCGACGACCATTTCATATCTCCCAGTATGATTTGAACATTTGGATTAAGTTTGATGGTTTCGTAAAAAGTCCAAATAT
>JAUYFM010000064.1 GCA_030690945.1 Smithellaceae bacterium
TGATAGTCGTGTGCCCAGCGTTACCGACAGGGAAAAACGGCCGATTCCAGTTCTGGATGAAAAGGACAAAAAGCCTGATGGTCGTGTGCCCAGTGTTACCGACAGGGAAAAACGTCCGATTCCAATCCTGGATGAAAAGGACAAAAAGCCTGATGGTCGTGTGCCCAGTGTTACCGACAGAGAAAAACGGCCGATTCCAGTCCTGGATGAAAAGGACAAAAAAACTGATACACGGCCTGAGCGTGTGACGCCGGTAAAACCGGTTCAACCGGAGAAGCCTTCACAACCGGAGCGGGTGAGCCCTGCAAAACCTGCGCAGCCTGAGCAACCTGCTAACCGGCCCGAGCGTGTGACGCCGGTAAAACCGGTTCAACCGGAGAAGCCTTCACAACCGGAGCGGGTGAGCCCTGCAAAACCTGAACAGCCGGAAAGGCCTGCTGACCGGCCCGAGCGTGTCGCGCCGGTAAAACCGGTTCAACCGGAGAAGCCTTCACAACCCGCAAAGAAAGAAAAGATCAGACCGCCGGACAAGGATCTCGATCAGCAGCAGGAGAAAAAGGGCATGCAATGAATGAGCACAAAATATTTTAACAAGAAAGGAAATGGCTTATGAACGTGTTAATCGTCTATTACTCCGCATTTCCAGGGCAAGCACGTTGCAGAAATCGCGACCAAACTGGTGCGGTGAAAACAAAGCCCGCGGATATCCCCAGGTTGGTTCAAATCTCTGATTTGAACCATAATGCTCCGCGCCAATCCAGAGAGGTTCAAGTCAGAGACTTGAACCGACAACAGTCCCGGATATACCGGGAACACCAATCATTTTCGTTTAAGAAAGGGATGTAATGACCATGGATCAGCAGAACTCGGATCAGGAATGGCAGCAGCTACAGACTAACATTGAGAGCTTTTTTAGCCGGACTCTCGCAAACAATGTACAGAGCATCGAATACAAACCACGATTCATCGCTCTGCTGGAAATGTCATCCGAGCATCATCAGAACGATCTCCAGGAAACGGGCATGTGAAATAAACATTCATCCCATATTGATAGGAATAAAGGGAGAAAGGGAGAACAGGTATGATCAATTACGGTTTCACTAAGGCGTTAAATATCCCTTATGGGAAAGTTATTGATCTGGTGAGAGCTTCGCTGAAAAAAGAAGGATTCGGGGTACTGACGGAAATCGATGTCCAGGAAAAAATGAAGGAAAAGCTGGACGTTGATATGAATAAATACATCATTCTGGGCGCCTGCAATCCTCCGAATGCCTATCGTGCGATCCTTACCGAGGAAAACATCGGGCTCATGCTCCCCTGCAATGTTATTGTTTATGAAAAGGGCGGCAAGACAATGCTGTCCTTTATACGACCGACAGTTGCCATGCAGATGGTTGATAATGCAGAGCTTCAGAAAGTTTCGGAAGAAATAGAGGGAAAGTTGAAGAAGGCCTTCGATGCCGTGTAATGAGGAGAGTCCGAAGATGAAAAAATATCTTGAATTATTTCTTACGCTGATGACCGGATTGCTTGTGTCCTGCGCCGGCGAAGGTTACTATGGCTCGCAAGGTCCCGGTGGATGGGTGCCCATGATGCATTATGGATTTGGATATGGAGGAATGTTTATGTGGATAATATTTCTGATCGTTATTGGATTGCTGATCTATTTCTTTGTTCAGACCCAGAAAACGAAGGGCCAGACGCCGACACAGAATGAAAGCCACCTGGATATTTTAAAGAAACGCTATGCGAAGGGTGAAATCAATAAAGAAGATTTTGACCGGATGAGGCGTGATCTTGAAACTTAATGCCTTTTAAAGGCAAACACAGGACACGTTATCCATTGCTACGATTTATATACCTTATTATTTGTTCATCATATTTCGCTTATAACTGCCACAGCATAAGGAAATCAGCAAAATGAGTCGCATACAAGTGATGTTTGACCCCAAAACAATAGCCCTGATCGGTGCAACTGAGAAGGAAGGCGCCATCGGGCGGACAATCCTTCAAAACCTGCTTAAGTCAAAAGAGCGGAGAATATTTCCAGTAACCCCCCATGCGGGCAAGGTGCTGGATGTGGAGAGCTACCCATCCATCGCAAACGTTCCCGATCATGTGGAGCTGGCTGTTGTTGCAACTCCTGCCCGCTCGGTGCCTGGCGTGCTTGAGGACTGCGGTAAGGTCGGCGTTGCAGGGGTAGTCATCGTCTCCGCCGGGTTCAAGGAAATTGGCAAAGAAGGTATACAGTTGGAGAACGAAATCGACCGGATCAGAAAAAAATACGGGATGCGTATTATGGGACCAAACTGCATTGGCTTTTTGCGGCCCATACTGAACTTAAATGCAACCTTTCTTAAAGGGAACCCTGCACCGGGAAATATCGCTTTCATTTCTCAGAGTGGCGCCCTCGGCAGCGCAATACTCGATTGGGCGGTCAGCGCCGGGATAGGCTTTAGCCTGTTTGCATCACTGGGTTCCATAATCGATATCGACTTTGGCGACATGATCGATTTCCTGGGCGATGATCCGGCCACCAAGAGCATCCTGATCTATATGGAAAGTGCGGGCAATGCCCGAAAATTCATGAGTGCGGCAAGGGCGTTCGCCCGCCAAAAACCCATCATTATTTTAAAGCCCGGCAGATTCGCCGAGAGCGCAAGGGCGGCCCATTCCCACACGGGCGCAATGGCCGGGGACGACGCGATATATGAAGCAGCCTTCAGGCGGGCCGGCGTCGTAAGGGTCGGAGAGATAGAGGAGCTCTTTGATGCTGCCAAGGTTCTTGATTCGAAGAAATTACCAGCCGGTCCGAGGCTGGCCATCATAACTTCCGCCGGCGGACCCGGCGTGATGGCCACCGACGCCCTTATCCACTTGGGTGGGGAACTGGCGGGAATCTCTGATGACAGCATGAAACAGCTCAACGCATTTTTGCCACCTTACTGGAGCAAAGCCAACCCCGTTGACCTGCTGGGAGACGCAACCGTGGAAAGGTTCACGAAAGCCCTCACCATCTGCCTCGGAGATCCCATGGTGGACGGCGTGCTCGTCATTTATGTCCCCCTGGATTCGGCCCCTTCAACAAGGCTTGCGCAAGCGGTGGCCGATATCGCTAAAAGCGCTTTGAAGCCGGTTATTGCAACGTGGATGGGGTCAAAAGACGTCGAGGAAGGCAGACTTATTTTTGTAAAAAACAGCATCCCGACCTACAATACGCCGGAAGGGGCTATCAGAACGTATATGAATATGTGCAAGTACAAGAAACATCTCGACCAGCTCTATGAGACCCCTGACGAGTTGCCGCCGCATAAAGCACCGTCGAAAAATCATCTCAAAGAGCTTATCCGGATGGCCCTTAAGGAAGGACGAACACTTCTCAACGAGGAAGAGTCCAAGGATTTTCTTGCGACCTACCATATTCCGGTGATTATGGTACAGGCCGCAAAGGATCCGGAAGCAGCGGTGAGCCTTGCAGAAAAAGTGGGTTATCCGGTTGTTATCAAAGTCGTGTCACCGGATATCTCCCACAAAAGCGATGTGGGTGGCGTTATCACGGGAATAGATTCCAGTGTGGCCTTGAAGAAGGCGTATGAGACGTTAATGCAAAGCGTGAAGAAACACGCTCCGGCAGCGGCCATAAACGGTGTGGCTATAGAAAAGATGTTCACAAATGTTGATTACGAGCTCATTTTGGGAGCCAGGAAGGATAGGGATTTCGGTACGGTCATCCTCTTTGGAATGGGAGGAACGACGGCGGAGTTCATCAAAGATTTTTCGATCGGGTTTCCCCCGCTCAATCAGTCCCTGGCGAAGATGTTGATTCAGGATACCCGGGTATACAAAATGCTCCAGGGTTTTCGGGGCAAACCGGCGGCAGATTTTGAAGGACTCGAGGAAATCCTTGTCAATTTTTCCAATCTGATCGTCGATTTTCCCGAAATTGCTGAAATCGACATCAATCCTCTGGCCATATCCAATGGCAAAGCCTCCGCCCTCGACGCCCGAATCATTATTGACAAGAATTATGCCGATACCTCGCGATCAACCTATCCGCACCTGATTATTGCTCCCTATCCGACCAGGTACATCACACCCTGGCAACTGTCGGATGGTACCGATGTGCTTCTGAGACCTATACGACCTGAGGACGAACCGGCTGAGCACGAGATGCTCTCTTCTTTATCTGAACAAACATTGAGGACCAGGTTTTTCTCTATTTTTAAAAACATATCCCATGAATGGCTTATTCTTTTCTGTAATATTGATTATGACCGGCACATGGCGATCGTTGCAGAAATGACGGAAAATGGAAGGAAAAGCATGATAGGGGTTGCCCGACTTATTATGGATCAGGACATGAAATCCGGTGAATTGGCCGTTCTTGTACAGGACAGGTTCCAGGGTAAACGCCTTGGGTCTAAACTTGTCGAGATACTCATCGGGATTGCCCGCGAAAGAGGTCTTGGGAATATTCGAGCAGATGTTCTTACCGAGAATGAGAGCATGCTCAATGTCTTCAGGAGGTTTGGATTTACAACCCATGCAGTCCCGGACGGCGTGACTGAGGTCATGCTGAAAATCAGCAACGATAAGGAGCATTTATGGCCGGTGTCCAATGTATTAACTGTAATTACATTATAAATTTCCCGGTGCGAAACAATAATCCTTGCTGATCCCATGGATGTTCTGAGGGCGGTGGGGGCTGAAATCATCACAGATGTTCGCGAAAAACGAAGAGAGAAAAGTTTTTTTTCGTGGTTATCTTTCAGTCGGTAAGAAATATAATTCGGCGATTGCCGGAATATTTCTACCGTCCCAAAATCACGTCTCCTGTATCCGTGATGAGCTTTTCCGGCAATTGAAAAAGTCGCCGGAATGTATCGAGCGTTCCTTTGGCCAGCGACCGCACAGGTATGGGACTCACATTGGGGTCGTCCCAATTTCCATCGACTTTGAAATGGACGGTAATCAGATGACCGCCTTCGTCGGTGAGAACCCACCCCGCGATGGGAATTCTCGCCGCGATACGATCCAGGGTTTGCAGCGGATGCACGCCGACAATGTGGTCCAATTTCTTTTTCAGCAAATCAACTTTTCCCACACCCGAAATCTGCATGGCATCGCTGTCGATGAGAAAATCGTCCGAGGATAAGACGCCGTTCTTGAGCAACAGACCGGCTGTGATCGATGTATAGGGCATCCCGTCTTTTGCCATATCCGGCAGTTGGAATTTTAGCAATTGAGAGACATTGAGCAGCGAGAATATTTTGGAAAATACGGAAAACTTTTTCAGGACACCCTTTTCAGCCCTGACCTTAAAAGTGCCAGTCGCTGTCTTCGTAAAATCGTTCATAATGCTTCCTGTAGCGGTCACATCTCCCGCAAGCGACATTTTTCCGGTCAGCGTACGGTCTCCAATGTCCAGGAGTACCTTGAACTTTTCCAGCGATATTTTATCAAGGGAAAAATTTGCCTGGTATCGATTCTGACCATCGGGACGGATCTCCACCCTGCCCTTTCCCTTGAGGCTGCCATCCAGAACACCTGCTTCCAATGTTTCGATCGACAGAATTCCCTGAGCATATTTTAAACCGGCGCCTAGTTTTTTGAAATCAGAGCCATTGAATACACCGGCATCCGCACGCAGAGTTAAGTCCAGCTCTATCTTGGAAGGAGAATCATCACCCTGTTTTGAATACTTCAAGGTTATCAGGCGAGCAACATCATCCGAATGGATATACGGGGAATTCAGGGTTACAATAATCTTCTGATCAGCAACATCCGGGACATCCCCCGACAAATTAAAAATGGACTTTCCCAGCGCGAGTGAAAGCCGGTCAACATGGAGGCGGTTATCTCCAACGGTGATTTGCCCCTTCACATTTTGAAAGTTCACGTCGCCTTCCGGGGCAGACAATCCCACATCTGTGGCCTTGAGCAGTGGCGTATCGAATTGACAGGCGACTTTCGCCTTCTGGAAATTCCGCATCCTGCATTTCCCCTGAATAACACTGTCGCCGATGCGTGCTGTGATTAGCGATGTTTCCATGCGGTTGCCATTGAAAGCAGCCACTCCTGTTAAGCCGCTTACCGGCTTTACGGCACCCGAGGGCTTGAACGCAACATTGGTCAATGAAACATTACCTTTCCAAAGGAAAGAACCCGGCTCGCGAGGATCGCTGCCACCGGCCATATCGATCAGACAGGACCCGGCGGGATCAAATTTCCGCCAACCCGGCAGAATCGAGACGGCTTCACGAATGTCAAACGTATTGGACTGAACGTTCACAGACAGGGGTTTCTTTCCCGTGAATCTATAGGTGGCGGAGCCGTTTACGGTCACCGGCGACAAGTCATATTTATAGGAAGAAACTCTGACAGCATTCTTGTTTAGAATGATTTCGGCGGAAAGCTGGTTGTGTTTCGCCTTGGGTTTTTCCATGATATCCGGATACGCATAGCCGGCCTGGGTCAGATCCCAGTGGGCGCTGATCTGGTAATTCTCAGCAGGACCCTTTCCCGAGAGATGAAGTGTTGAAGACCCGTCGAAGGTGAGATTGCGGAATTTTTCGCTTCCTAAAAGCCATAGGACCTCATTGCGGGCGGGCTGAAGGGTCATGTTAGCGGTGTAGATGACAGGCGGCGGCAGGGCAAAATCGGAAATGCCACCGTCGAGCTTGCAGGGCGAAGCACCGAAACGGCCCGTCATATTCTTGAGCGAAAATTGCCTGTTTTTCAGTTCCAGCATGCCGCTGATGTCCTGAAAGTCAGGGGTCTTGTCGCCGGCGCCGACCACGAAAACGCCTTTCTTGACTTCCGCCCGGATGGAAAGGACACCGGCATTTTCTTGTTTCATCATATTGGCAATCTGGCTTAGCCTGCCTGCGAGCTTTCCTTCGACCAGGCGGAAGTCGCCCTGCGTGACGTGAGCCTCAATGAAACGCCCAACGCCTTGGGGGATGATTCCCCAGGGAATATAAGATTGCATTTCTGTAAGCGGGAAGACGGAGGTTGCGGCGGTTGCTGTAAGCAGAGGATCTTCCTTATCTATGTCCTGGATGACAAAGCGGCAGGCCAAAGCAACGCGATCAACCACTCCACGGGCAACCTCCAGGGTAAGATTCCCGGCATTGCGCGTTAAGACGTAATCGACATGGACAGTCCGCGGCTGCAAAGGCTTCCGGAAAACATGCGGATAGTGCAGCAGGGCGTCTTTCACCGTAATGGTTCCTTTCGATGTGAACTGCGAGACAGTTCCCGAAATCGTCGTCTGCAGATCCAGACGTCCGGCCAGTTGTTCGATAGACACATGACCGCGCAGGTAAGGCTGGTAATGATTGATATCCATTCCCGTCAATCGGATGGACGCATCCAGTGTGCCCTCCTCAATCGGTTTTTCGAAAGGAGAGGGGAGAATGGTTCCCTCAAGCGAAAGCGCTCCCTGATTTTTATTTTCGTTGACGGTGGCTGTGATACTGAAACGGGACGTTTTGCTAAAAAGCCGCGGATCGATCCGGCATTGCAGATTAGTAAGCGAGGTCGTAAGGCCTTCCGCGCCTTCCGCGCCTGCCGTCTGGTCGGTAAAGATCAGCACACCTTTCTCAATGGTGACTTTCCGCAGATCCAGAGTCATCTCCGGTTTCTTTTGTCGATTCAGAAGATCGGAAATATTCAGAATACCTGCCTGATCCCGCTTCAATGATAAGCGGGGTTCATCAAGAATAGTTTCCCGGAGGACCATGCGCTTTGCCAAAAGAGGAAGCAAATCTATCCGAAAAGAAGCGGTGCCCACATGGAGTAAATCGGAGGACCGGTCTTTATCCCGGATCACAAGATTGGTGAATTGTAACGCCAGCCCGTCGCGGAGCGTCAGCGTGGCTTTTACCGTTTCGTAGGTAACATCGCGATCCAATGCGTTGCCCGCGCCTGTCGTGATTTTTTCCCGAAACGTATCGAGTTGTGACAACTGGTAGGACGCATAAAACCAAGCACCCGCTAACAGCGAAAAGAGCACAATAAGCGCGATGGCGGCTATCAGGAGACCTTTGATCAGGGTACTTTTTTTCATAGTTACTTACCGTCTAGCAGTGTTTCAATATTATATAAGCAATTAATATGCCTGGATAAATATTGTCATAACGACATGATCATATTCTACAGTCAGCGCCCGATTTATTTCAACAAAAAACTGGGGATATTTTTTTAACAACCACAATAGACAAAACGCGCAAACCCTTGCGTCCCTCAATATGCTGAGGTTCCACCAGATATTGAGGCCAAACAAATCATTTCATGCCTCTCTGTCTTTCTCTTTTTTTCATCTAATGTCATGTTATTAAAGGATCAATCCAAACTTATGACCCTCTATCAGGTATTGGCAGGATACTTGCTGTTACAGTGGTATGATTCGGGGAAAGAAATCGTACATCATCATGAAGGAGAAAAAAAATGGTTACAATACTGATTGTTATTTTAGTTCTTGCTCTCGTTGGCGTACTGCCTACCTGGCCTCACTCTAAGAGTTGGGGATTCTACCCCAGCAGCGGCGTTGGATTGCTTCTTCTGATTTTGGTCATCTTGCTGATAGCGGGGCGGATTTAAACTCAAGATCAAGAAGATCGCATAGGGAACTCAGCAATAATCCAGAATCAGAAGAAGCAGAAGGCGCCAGTGAAAAGCTAGGCGGCGGAGTTCAGGAAAAGGTCCGTCAAAAAAAGTTCCGGATAAGTGAACAACAAGACGCCATCGGCCTGAATATTTTTTTACTAACCCATTTAACATTTAAAAAAGGAGAAATAAAATGAAACAAACCAGAATTAAATTATTTTTCATCGTGTGTATGGCTTTGATTATAGGAAGCCTCCCGGTTTCCTCTTACGCGGCCACGGCAGGTGAGATTGATGCCGGCGTCAATGCATCCCTCGACCGGTTTGTCAAGGAAGTCAAGGGGGCGCAGGAGTTTCTTAACGCCGCCCAGGGAGTCCTTATCATCCCTAAGGTTATCCAGGGAGGGCTTGTGGTTGGCGCCGAGTATGGTGAGGGCGCCTTAAGGATCGGCGGAAAAACGGTTGCCTATTATAACATTGCTTCCGCATCTTTCGGAGCGCAAATCGGCGGCGAGTTAAAAGACATCATCCTTGTCTTCATGGATAAAACGGTCTTGAAGAAATTTCGTAACAGCCAAAACTGGAAAGCCGGTGTGGATGCCAAGGTAACCTTGATCAATGTCGGCGTCGATGAATCCATAAATACGATGAAAATAAAGCAACCTGTTGTGGGATTTGTCTTTGGACAGAAAGGGCTGATGGTCGGCGCCACGATAGAAGGCTCGAAATTTACCAAAATGAAAAAATAAACAACGAGTAAAAGGGGACGGTTCTAATATCCCCCCCTCTTCTGTAAAGAAGTTAGAACCGTCCCCTGAACATATTCATTCAGCAATTAGCTTTTAATAAGATAAGGAGATGCAAATCATGAAAAAGTGGAAGAGTATCATCGCCGTGTTGGCAATAGTCGCCCTTATTGCGGGACTGTCGAGCTGCAAAGAAGGTCCGCTGGAGAACGCCGGTAAGAAAGTCGATAAGGCCGTAGAAGACATCAAGAAATGATGGCCATGGCGCAAAGATAGACTTCTCTCCCATGATGTTTCTCCTTCTTTAATGTTGTCTGAAACATCTCCCCATTCTGTTGGATTTTACAAAGCAAGGGGGATGACGTCACCTGCCAGAATGACCTTGTCGTCCTCAGTGGTAATGGCATAGGAGCTGTGCTCGACAAGTTCGTACAGATGAATATACTTGGCCACTTCCACAGGCTCGCTGGTTTTTCTGCCGAAATATTTCCCCGGCTTGCTGAAGACATCTGTAATCACTCGGTCGTCGTAGATGGAAAAATCAAAGGAACTGTCAGTATCCCGGTTGCTGATGTTTGTTGTTGACGGCAGTTCATCGTGAAATGCAATGCGCACATTAATATTGTTACGGTATTGGGTGAGAAGGATCTTCTGAAAATCAGTCTCGGCAAGGTTCTCGCGGTTGACTACAAAAATACGGGTGATCTTCACACCGCGTTCAATGGCGCGCAGATTGGCCTGGTAGAAATTGTGCAGGGCGCCCCGGGTATCCCATCCCGTGGTTATCCGGTCCACTATCTTGGCATAGTTAGCCGCCTGCTCCATCTGTTTGGCCCCTTCCAGATTGAATTCCGTCTCGTCCATGGGGATATATCCCTGCTGCAAGAGCGAAATAGTCCGCATGGCGGAAGCCACCAACTCATGGGCCTTACTCTGACATTCGGGATCGCTGATTCTGGCGACGGCGAATGTCAGCTCATGGGCTTGGTTATACTGTTCAAGCAATTCTGCACGGGTCTTTTCGATATCGTCCCGCAACAGATAGGTGACCAGTGATAGGAGGACGCCGATGCCAAAGATGGTATAGGCAGCTTCCGGATACCGGAGCACCTGGTGGAAAAAGACGGCAAGGGCTGATCCTGCGAGAAATTCGATCAGGACAGCTATTTTCTGTATCTTGATATTCATGAGTAATTTCCTTTTTTATTTAAGAAGGATTCCGGTAAATTAATATGAGAAAAAAGCGGAAAATGGTCCGAGGGATAGCGCCTCTTTTGTCGCAATTGAATGATTTGCGCATTCTGCACACTAACCGTAGAAGGAACAAAAATATAATCAAGCTTGAAACGGAAAAAAAATCGGCGATACCCGTGGAACGTGGCCGCATTGCGATGGTCGGGATATCTTACACGAAAGGTGTCGGTTAAAGGGTTGGGGTTTTGCACCTTCCCTTCCGCTTTGGTGTTGATCAGCGTTTTACCTTTTAAATATTGTATCGGCACACTCTTTTCTCTGGCATTGAAATCACCGGTCAAAACGAAAGCGTCCGGATAAGACCGCGCATGAATCCGCCGGGTCAACAGGATGACGCCTTTTTTTCGTGAACGCTGCGAAAGATGATTTAAATGGGTATTATAAAAATAAAATGCCTGCCCGGATTCTTTTTCAATCAGCCGCGCCCACGTGCAGTTTCGCGGCATGATATTTCCCCATCCTCTTGACTCCGGAATATCAGGTGTGTCCGAATACCAGAAAGCGCCTTCTTCAGAAAGAACGAAACGTGCCACCTTATAAAAAATGGGATTATGCAAAACTTTATTGTCGCCCGAGCTGATAATGTTGACCATCTCATAGCCGGGAAGCATGGCGCGAATTTCAGAAATTTGAAAATCCAGAGCTTCCTGCAGACCCAAAACATCCGGGGAATAATCCTTCAATATCTCATTCACCAGATCGCGGCGGAATATCCAGTGATTTTTGCCATCCTGCTTTGTTCCGCGTCGGATATTGAAACTCATAATATTGATATTCAACCCGGTATCGGGCAGCACATCAGAAAACGAATCCGCAGGTAATTGGTGATATCTGCGTTTTGAACGGAACCTCCCCAGCCATTTTACCGTCCGGGAAACCGGCCTGAATGTTTTTTTGACGAATTGCAGTTGTTTCATTTTCTATCTTTTCCTTATCTAAACCGGTCGGGATTCTTTTCAATTCACAATTAATGATTATAATAGCTTAAGCATGAAATTGAAAAAGGCAAATCCTTCTGATGGGGAATGTGCATGATTTTTTTTAAAATAAAGAATAAACCGATGAAAACCGTCAAACTTGTCTTTTTGTTTTGTTTGTTCCTATCCATTTTGAACCTCGGCAATGGATGTGCGACCTTGCCGAATGTGTCTGAAAAAATGAATGAGGCACCGGTTGGACAGAAACCCCGTCAGATCGCTTCGTCAAAAGGACTCTTATCTCCCCAAAAAAGCAAGGCCATCATGGAACGTCTGAAGAAATCGGTCAACCCGACGGACATTCTGGAACGTTACACTGCAGTGGTAGAATCGGTCACAGAAAGCCCGCTGACCAAGGGGAACAAAGTTTCCTTGCTTATTGATGGTCCGGCTACCTATGCCGCGATGTTCGAAGTTATACGGAATGCCAAAAACCATATCAACTTGGAAACATTTATCATCGAAGATGATGAGATTGGTGGTAAATTTACTGACCTGCTGTTGAAAAAACAGAAGGAAGGCGTTCGGGTCAATATTATTTACGACAGCGTTGGAAGCCTGACAACACCCGAATCTTTTTTCAAACGCTTGAGGGACGGGGGAATTCAGGTGGTCGAATTCAATCCGGTAAGTCCGTTCAAGGCTCCCGGAAGCTGGTTCCTGATGCACCAGGATCACCGCAAGATTTTGATTGCTGACGGTAAAGTCGCCATTATCGGAGGTATCAACATCAGCAACGTTTATTCAAGCAGGCTTTCCGGCAGGAAGAAAGTAAAAGGAGAGCCTCTAACCTGGCGTGATACAGATATCCAAATTGAAGGACCTGCTGTAATGGAAGTCCAAAAGCTTTTTCTGGAAACCTGGTCCAAGCAGAAAGGACCGACACTCGCCGGACACAACTATTTACCCGATCAGAAAGAATACGGAAAGGCTCTGGTGAGAATCGTTGGCAGTACACCAGGCACGGACAACCGAATTACGTTTATCATGTATGCGGCCGCGATCACGTATGCGGAGCATTCCATTCATCTGACAAATGCCTATTTTATCCCGGACGATCAAATATTAGATGCCTTCAAGGATGCTGCCCGGCGCGGTGTTGATGTCAAGATTATTCTCCCCTCAACCACCGATTCATCGCTGGTCTTAAACGCAGCGCGGCATAATTATTCCGGGCTTCTGAAAGCGGGGGTGAAGATATACGAACGCCGCACCGTCCTCTTGCATGCGAAAACTGCGGTCATTGACGGCGTCTGGTCAACGGTCGGCTCCACAAATTTGGATTACTGGAGCCTCCTAAGCAATGATGAGGTGAACGCGGTTGTCCTGAGTCGTGAGTTCGCGGTAGAGATGGAGCGCATGTTTGCCAATGATCTTGCCCAATCCGACCAGATTCAAAAGGATAAGTGGGAAAAGAGGCCTTTATCGCAAAAAATCAAGGAGGCGGCTGCACACTTATTTGCCCGTTGGCTGTAAGACATCGCCGAAGATCGGTTTACACCAGCAAAAAAGGTCAAATGCAGAATGCTTCCCTATGAGAAAAATCAAACGGTTTAGTTTTTTTACCCTATTTCTTGCGGCACTTTTAGTTGGCGACGGTTCTATGACCGTCAACGCTGTTCACGAGGAGGGAACGACGCAAGGAAAACAGCAGCTGGCGCATCATACGACGAATGGTTTTCGCAATATTTATGATTATCCGGAACACGGATTCGCGAGTTTTCTGCGCTGGAAATTGGGGCGCGCACCTGATGAAGGACCGGCCATTATCCCTGTTCAGAAGATACCCTATGCGCCGGATATTGTTGCACCGGATTATCAGCGTATCGATCATCCCAATCCCGCTAAAATACAGATTACCTGGATAGGTCATGCAACATTTTTAATCCAGGTTGAGGGGATCAATATCTTAACGGATCCTGTTTTTAATAACAAAGCATCGCCTCTTGGCATTGGGTTTGAACGGAAGAGTCCTCCGGGGATACCCTTTGATCGCCTGCCGCCGATCCATGCCGTTCTCCTGAGTCACAATCACTATGATCATCTCGATTTATACACGGTTAAAAAGTTGGGAAACTCGCCAAAATATTTTATCCCTCTGAAGCTTGGACAGTGGTTCCGCGATCAGAAGATTACGAACTATACGGAGATGGATTGGTGGAACACATCGATCTTCAAAGGCATCCGCGTTGTGTCTGTACCGGGCCAGCATTTCTCCAGGCGAGCCGTCCGTGACGGCAATAAAACACTTTGGGCAGGGTGGGTACTGGAAACGAAACACGGGAAGATACTCTTTGCCGGCGATACGGGATACTCTCCCCATTTTAAGGAAATCAGAGAAAAGCTGGGGCCGATGCGCCTGGCGCTATTGCCCATCGGGTCCTATCGACCTCGTTGGTTCATGAAGACCATCCATATGGACCCCCCGGATGCCGTGTCCGCCCACAAGGATCTGCAGGCAGAGCAATCCATTGCTATGCATTGGGGGACCTTTTATATAGCCGATGAACCGCTGGGTGAACCGCCCCTCTATTTAAAAAGAGCCCTGAAAGAGGCGTCCATCAGTGATGATTCCTTCCTGATAATGAAATTTGGTGAAACGCGGATTTTTGAATAAAAACAGGATGAAAAGTCTGCTCTTCTGCTCCTGTGGAAAAGTGAGGATCTGCCCGCTATCTTCGATACGCAACGGATTGAAAATACGGAGGCCCCGGAGAGTATCCCTCAACATGCTGAGGTTCTGCTAAATATTGAGGCCACTTAAATCCTTTCATGATTTGCTGCTGTTCTTTCACCTTAAGCAAACATCCTGTTATTAAAGGATAATCCAATTTTCTGATTTTCATTCGTCTATTGGCCGACTATTTGCAATTATTAAACAATCGCTATGCTTTCGTCTAATGGAAGGGCATCTTTTTGAATAAATCCAACTCTGCTCACTGGTGGGATTTAAGAGAGGTAACATGATACCGAATCAGGGACCCTTTGGATCCCCCCCCAAGGAAAAGCGCTCCCGCGTGATTCGCATCGAGCCCGCTCCCGGCGCCATTATCGCTGTGCTACTCATCATCGCCGGCCTGTGGATGCTAAACCAGCTTCTACCGGTGGTTCTGGTACTCGTAGCCGCCCTCATCATCGTCGGCACCATAAGTCCCGCGGTCCAGTGGTTCGAAGATCGGCGCCTGCACCGGGGTCTGGGCATTGCAATAGTTTTCACCGCGCTCCTGGCGGTCACTGTTCTCTTTATCACCATGACGATTCCATCACTCATGGCGCAGGTGACAAGCCTTGTGGACCAGGAACCCGCTCTGCGGGCACGCCTCACAAATTGGTTAGCGGGCTCCCATCTGACCAGCCCCCTGGCAGAACTGCTTCGTAAAGTACACTCCGGTGACCTTGTAAAGATGGTCACCTCGAATGCCCTTGAGATCTCCACCCACGCCGTCACGATCCTCGCGTATATCCTGAGTTCCGTATTCCTCGCGCTGTACATCATGATCGACCGGGATCGGCTGCGTGGAGGCATCTTCTCGGTAGTTCCCCGGTCCCATCACATACGGCTTTCCCGGGTCATGCTGAATCTGGAAACCATCGTCGGTGCTTATATCCGCGGGCAGGTAATCACCTGTGCTTTCATGGGCGTCTTCGTGTACATTATCCTGACCGCCTGCGGTGTTTCCAACGCCCTGCCCATCGCGGTATTTGCTGGTGTTGCCGATGTCCTTCCCTACATTGGCCCCCTGTTTTCAGTGGGCGCCGCAGTGGTGGCAGCTATCTCTCGCGGCCCCGCCGTCATTATCGTCGTGCTCGTGCTGATGATCGCCTACGAGGAACTCGAGAGCCGTTTAATCATTCCCCGGGTCTATGGACGCGCATTGCGACTCCCGTCGTCAGTGATCCTTCTGTCGCTTTTGGCAGGAGGCGTTTTATACGGCATCACCGGGGCACTTCTTGCCCTTCCGGTGGCGGCGGCGGCACGGATGCTCATCGAGGAACTGCGCGTCGAGCTGCCGGGGCAGCAGGAGCAGGCAAAAGATGTGGAGATCAGGGAACGCGACGACCGCGGTGAAGAGGAGTATGAACGCCGGGCCGAAGGCATGCCCGCTGAGCAGGCCGCTGCCATCGCCGTCGAGATCTCCACCGATCGTCATAAGGAAGAGAAAAGTTTGCCAGCGAAAACGGCTGCACCCGGCAGCGATGGGAAACAGGGCTGAGCCGAACCGGAGAGTGGCCATGACCTTAAAAAATATCTGGATTCTGATTAAAGCCGCGGCATCATCCTGGGTCGACGACTATGCACAAAGCATGGGAGCGGCACTGGCTTACTACACCTTGTTCTCGATCGCACCTTTATTGCTGATTGTGATTTCGGTTGCCGGGCTTATTTTCGGTGTCGAAGCGGCGCGCGGCGAAATTGTCGGACAATTGCAAGGCCTGATGGGGCGGCAGGGCGCCGAGGCTGTACAAGGTTTGCTCGAAAGTGTGAACAAGCCAGCCGAAAGCGTCACCGCCATGCTGATCGGGGGAATTCTGCTATTAATCGGTGCAACAACGGTGTTCGCCGAATTGCAGGATGCCCTGGATCGTATATGGCGCGCACCCAAAAGAAACAACAGTGGAATCTGGGAATTGCTGCGCGAGCGTGTGCTATCTTTAGGTATGATCATGGGCATCGGCTTTTTATTAATGGTGTCACTGGTGGTTAGTGCGGCGCTGGCCGCACTGGGAAAATTGTGGGGACCTCTGTTCGCAGACTGGGGAATCATTGCAAACGTGATTGAGCTTCTGGTCAGCTTCGTTTTCACCACAACCATGTTTGCCATGATCTACAAGATCATGCCACGCGTGAAAGTTGACTGGGCGGACGTGTGGATCGGCGCCGCTGTAACCGCTCTGCTCTTCACGATCGGCAAATTCCTGATCGGGTTCTATATCGGCAAGAGCGGTTTGACTTCGGCATTCGGCGCCGCCGGTTCGCTGGTTGTCATGCTGGCGTGGGTGTATTACTCCGCCCAGATATTCCTGATGGGCGCGGAATTTACCTGGGCTTATGCGCTGACATTCGGATCGCACAGAGAGCAGCCGGTACCCGCCGCTGCGCCCATTGTTCCAAGCCAGACGGCAAAAGGACAGCCTGATAAACACATGATTGCAGCGAAGCAAGCAGCGGTGGCGGGGCCTATCGAAAAGATCAAAAACAAATAGCTGAAGAGAGACTCCCGAACACTTATGAGGCCTCCGGTGGTCAGGAGAAAAAAGCATCCATTCACTGGAAAAAGAATATAAGGGAACATAGGGGTGAATCCATGGATCACAAGCAAAAAAAGGACCTGCAAAAGAAGACAGAAAGAAAACAGGACAACAAGGAGAAAAAGAAAAGCCAGAAGATACGAGAGTGGGAACAGTCAAAGGGAACCAGGGTCATCCGTCCCGTCTGGTTTGCCGTGGTGGGGCTCACGCTCTCTATGGCGGCATTGCTCTACTGGTTTTTTCTCCGGTAGTCTCAGTCTATTCTTGAAGGAGACGCATCCGATCGATCTCAATATGATAACAACGTAACCATACAAACGGAGGTGATATGCGTAAAATTATTGTTGCCATCTTTCTTGTTTTAACATTTCTTTGTTCCTGCTCAAATTTAAACAATGCTACCAAACCGAAACCTGATGATGCTATTAAACTGAAACCCGATGATGCCATTGCTTACAGCAACAAGGGGATTGCTTACAATAACCGCGGCCAGTATCAGCGTGCCATTGAAGAATACAACGAGGCCGTCAGCCTGAAGTCTAACGATGCCTTGCACTACACCAACCGGGCGGGTGCTTATTTTATGCAGGGCAACAAAAAGCTTTTCTGCCGTGATATACAAAAAGCTTGCACATTGGGAGATTGCAAATTGTTAGAAATGGCTAAAGGCAAGCATTATTGCCCCTGATTCAGTTGGGTGTTATCGATGCACTGTTTTAAAAATGTTGTCATATTAATGAAACTCTCTGATGTCTCATCTGGTTCATGAAGACCATCCATATGGATCCCCCGGATGCCCCGTCCGCTCAAAGTATCCCTCAACATACTGAGGACCCACCAGATATTGAGGTCAAATGAGCGTCTCATGCTTTTAAAACTTTCTTTGCCGACCAACCTAACAACCCGATATTAAATAATTAATTTAATATTCACGTTTGGACTCGGCTCTTGGCAAGCTACTTGCTAATATATTTGTATATTCAAAAGGAGGTTTGTCATGAAATGGACAGGTATGTATCTTATGGGTTATGTTATCCTGATTGGTGGTCTTCTCGCTGCGCTTTGGAAAATGGGTGTTTTGGCCAGCATCGGTACAGCATGGACCCTGATTGCAGCGGTGATCGCAATTGGTATTGGCATCATGCTCGCAGTCGTCAGTAGCAGTAATAAAGGAAATATCGAAATCGGCCGAAAGTGAATTATAAAAACATCGGTTCAGACAGAGCTGAGAAAGGAGGCCAAATACCATGCAAATCGCCATATCGCCACAGCCGGTGGTTTCTTTAATCGCGGGAATATTGATTTTTATTTTCCCGAAACTATTAAATTATATCGTTGCCATCTATCTCATTGTCATTGGCATTCTCGGGTTGATCCGCTGATGGGATTGCCAATTTTTTATTTAAATTATTGAGGGAGGATGTATGATTTCAAAAATTCTTGTGCCGTCAGACGGATCAAAAACAGCACAAATAGCAGCCTTGTTCGCGGTTGACATCGCAAAACAGTTGAAAGCCTCCATTATTGTGCTGAGCGTTATTGATCAGCGCTCACTGATTGCTCAGACGGCACCAGCATCTAAGACACCCAGGCACACCATAGAACCTATGGAAGACTATCTGCAAGAGGCCGCCGGAGAGTATGCCGGAGAAATAAAGAAACTGTGCGATAAAAGCGGTGTTGCCGCGACGATTTTGATCAAGATGGGGCATCCCGTGGAGGTGATAGTGAAAGAGGCGAAAAGGTCAAAGTCAAATCTTATTGTCATGGGCTCCCATGGCCGGAGCGCCTTATCAGCCACCGTCCTTGGCAGTGTTTCTTATGGCGTTATCCACAATGATAAAAGCATTCCCGTCCTTATTGTAAGGGGTTGATCGCCATTGGGCACAAGCCCGAAAAGAAGGAAAGAAAGGAAAAGTTTATTATGACAGAGCATGAAAAACCACAGGATCATTTATTCGTTGGATTACTGATCGGAGGGGCTTTAGGCGCATTAGCCGGCATTCTCTTCGCACCGAAATCCGGAAAAGAACTGCGCTCTGAGATCAGGGAGAAAAGAAGCGCGGTTTTTAAGGATGCAAAAGAAATTTATGCTGATGCCAGTACGAAAGCAAAAGAGATTATTGAGGAGGCCACGCATCAAGCGATGGCGTTAAAGAAGGACGCCGATAGACATCTCGCAGAGACACGCCAAAAAACAAAAGAGATTTTGGCCCATGGCGAAAAAAAACAGGCCGAAGCCGGTGTTACAGAAAAATAAGACACAGAGGAAAATAAAATCTCAACCCGAAGGTGATGATCATAAATCCACTGATAGCGATTCTATTGGCCATGAGTATTGCTATCAGTGGGGTTCCCTATTGGCAGCACGGACATTCCGGCGTATCCGCTCAGTCTTAGGCGGACTGCGGTGGCAGCGTGGCCTCATTCGCCTTCTGATTTGCACGACCGTCATGATAATCACTCTCGTTGCGCTCGGATTATATCGCATCTATTTTGATAGAACCAACCTGCCTGCCCTAGAACCATTTACCCGTTTTGAGTTTGCAACCATCGGTCACGTATACGATGCCAATGGTCAGCCGCTCGTGGAAATGGCCAGAGAGTACCGACGGAATATCCGGTATCAGGACATTCCACCAGTTGTTCGAGATGCGATCCTCGCCGCCGAGGACAAGAATTTCTTCACCCATAACGGCGTTGACTATTCCGTCATTCCTCGCGTCCTCAGCAAAATCAGATTCGGAACGCTGGCAACAAGAATTACAACATTAAGCCGTGAGGACGAGGTGAAGAGCGAGGCGATCTTCCCGCATGGCGGATCGACCATCACCCAGCAACTCGTGCGGTGTCATTTTCTCAAAGACCTGACGAGTTTCCAAAACATGACGGCTCAGGAAAACAGCGATCAACTTCTGCACGGCGTGCTCTTGCCCCGTGTACTGTCCTATCTGATTGGTTCACAAAGCGTCAACATGATGGTGCGGAAGCTCGAGGAGATTCGACTGTCCTTGTGGGTCGAAAACAAGATGCAGGAGCACTTCGGTTCCAAACACCGCGCCAAGGAAGAAATTTTGGCCCGCTACGCCAGTTTGATCTACATGGGAAATGGTCAGTACGGATTTGCGGCAGCAGCGGAATATTATTTTGGCCGGCCTCTCACTACATTCACCGTGGATGACGCAGACAAGGCAGCCGTGCTTGCCTCTATCGCCAAATCACCGCGCAACTACGCGCCCGGCGCGAATAACTCAGAGAGAAGCTTGCACCGGAGAAATCAAATTCTGGCGCTGATGACGACAAACGGTTTCATTTCTCAAGACAGACTGAAGGATGCCGAACAACGCCCGATTCAGGCCGCCGTAGGACGCAAAAACAAGGCGCTTCTGGGGTCTGCGGTTGTAAGCAATGTCCTGGAAGAGCTCAAAGGCCGCCATGTCGACCTCAGCATTGAAGACCTTCTGCAGGGCCGCATCCAGATTTACTCGACGGTGGACGCCCGGGTGCAACAAATTGTGGACGATGCCCTCGAGCATGGTCTCGCGCTTTACGAGAAGCGGCGCCCTGCCGCCAAAGGGCTGATCCAGGGTTCTGTCGTTGTGCTGAGAAATCGTGATGCAAGCATTCTCGCCGAAACGGGTGGCCGCAGGCTCTACCAGGACCGTTCCAGTTCATACAGCGATTTTAACCGCGTCACAAAGTCTCTGAGGCAACCGGGTTCCGCGATGAAACCTATTGTCTATCTCGCTGCGTTTCAGCAGGGAATATTTAATCTGGATACGCTGGTTCCCGACGAACCCATCAGCGTTCCCGACAAAGGGAAACAGAAGACGAAATGGATCTCAAACTACGATGGTCAATTCAAAGGCATGATCCCGCTCAGGGAAGCCCTGGCACAATCCAGAAACGCCGTGGCAATTTGGATCACCGAACGGATTGGGATTGACAGCGTCATGTGGATGGCGCGTAGCCTGGGGATCCAAACACCGCTTTCGCCCTATGTCACAACTGCGCTAGGTGCGTCCGAAGTGAATTTACTGGAGTTGGCCAATGCGTATCGTACAATGGCCTCGGGCATCTTCGCGAAGCCGTATGTGATCCGAAAGATCGTTAACAATTCCGGTGAGGTGGTAGCCGATAATGATCACAGCAAACCTCCGGTCGCCGTCGTCCTCTATGCGCTTGCGCTCATTCAGGAAGGCCTGCGCGGTATTGTGCGCATGCCCTCCGGCACGGCTCATGCGCTTGAAGCAAGCGGTTTTCCGATCCCCGTTATGGGAAAGACAGGAACAACCAATAACTTCAGGGATGCGCTCTTTGTAGGGTCCACTTACGGCCCTGAAGGAATCACTATTGCCGTGCGTATCGGCTTTGATGACAACCGTTCCCTCGGACACAAAGAAACCGGCGGCCGGGTTGCGCTTCCGGTGTTCAGAAAAATTATGCTGAACGTGTACCGCAAAATGCTGGCGGGACCTGTGCCTGCATTTCCGGTTCAAATGGAACAAAGGATTAATAATTACCTGAAAGGCGATCCCGTTGAAGATGCGTCGGCACCGGAGAAAAATATCCCTCAAAATACTGAGGCTCCACCAAATATTGAGGCCAAACGAATCATTCCAAATCATGTGCTGCTCTCTCTTTTTCCTCTAACGTTCCGTTATTAATGAATTAATAAAATCTTCTGATTCTCCTTCGGCTATTGGCAGACTCCTTGCTATTACAATTGGTATGATCATGTTCATTATACATCGTACGAAAGAAGGTTCTTTTTTATGATCCTTGTCATCACACGCATGAAGGTCATCTCTGAGAAACGTTTGGAGTTGTCCCAGACGATTGCTTCACTATCCGGTTCTATCAGGAAGGAGAAGGGATGTAAGCGTTGCGACTTCTGCCAGAGTATCGAGGATGAAGATCGACTCTTTCTTATCGAAGAATGGGATACCAGGGAAAATCTTATGAACCACATGAAATCGGAGAACGCGAGTGTGTTCCGGGGTGGTGCGCAGAATCTTCTCCAAGGTCCATATGAAAGGAGATTCCACACCGTTTTCAGCCCTGCAGGGATGGCGGAGACTTAAAAAGTCACGCAATGAATCATTTAACAATCAGTCTTATTTGAGAGGAGTAACCATGAAATTGAACATCCTGCAACCATGCGCCAGAGACCAGGTCCCGATATTGAGTTATATCGTCACGGTCTTTCTCATCACCATTGGCATTTCTGCGCTGATCCGCTGATTGGTTTGCGCATCTCGTATAAATAGGACCCCGCAATGATGGAAGTCTTGCGGGATGAAAGAATTCAAACAACAACCGTAAAAACAACAAAAGGAGAACGGACAAATGAAAACAATGAACAGACTCGTAGTAATGATAGTGGCGGCAGTGGTGCTGCTGGCGCTCAGCATGCCCGTGTATGCATCCAAGTTGGACAGCCGTATCGAATCATCCGCCAAAAATTCGTATGTATTCCAGACTTATCTTCAGGGTGATGATATTAAAATTCAGTCCGTAAATGGCGCTGTGACCTTAACGGGAACTGTCTCCCAGGAATCACACAAAGCATTAGCCCACGAGACCGTAGCAGGTTTGCCGGGGGTTAAGAGCGTGGACAACAAGCTGGAAATCAAAGGGGAACGCCCCGCTGATAACACGGATGCATGGATCACAGCAAAAGTAAAAACCATACTCCTGTTTCATCGGAACGTGAGCGTTATGACAGAGATTAGCACCAAAGACGGCATCGTCACCCTGAAAGGCGATACGTTAAGCCAGGCACAAAAGGATCTGACAACCGAATACGCAAAAGATGTCGAAGGGGTCAAAGGCGTCAATAATGAGATGACCATCGGGAAGACTCCGAAAAAGAAACAAACGGTCGGCTCTAAGATTGATGACGCTTCCATCACCGCTCAGGTCAAGGTGACGCTGCTCTATCACCGCTCGACCAGTGGCATCAATACCTCGGTCACCACGAAGAGGGGTGTTGTGACATTGACCGGCAAGGCGAAAAATGCTGCTGAAAAAGACCTGGCTGCCAAATTCGCCAACGACGTAAATGGTGTAAAGAGTGTAAATAACCGGATGACCATCGAGTAAAGTCCGGAATCAAATTAACCACTCATTGCCTTCCGGCACGGGAGTGTACCGGAAGGCAATGAGAATAAATTATCAGAGGAGAGGAGAATCATATGTTGTGGACAATTGCTGTAGTATTGTTAATTTTGTGGGCTCTGGGGCTGGTGACAGGTTATACGATGGGTTCTTTTATTCATGTCCTGCTGGTCATTGCAATAATTGTTGTACTCGTTAGAGTCATTCAGGGGCGACGGGTCATTTAGAAGACGAACATGAGAATTATTTTATGAGATAGACGCATCGGGGTTGGGGGACCGGTAAGGTGTTTTATATTGATCCGGCCCCTCTTTAGAGAAAGAGGGAAGCAACTCATGATAAAGATGAAAGTAAATAAATATACGAAGTTTGTTTTTCATCTGCGCAAATACAGCTTCTATCTTACAGTCATGACCTCTCTTGTTTTAATTTTTGTTTTTCTCGGCGCAACGTCCTATCTCTATCTGCCGTCACCATCGACAAATCCTTACAGACAAGCGTTGGAAGAATCTTTCAGGCAAGAGAATGTCCAACACGAATGGAAACGGCTGTACAAATATCATGGAAATCCGGCAGTGGTTATTTATGAAGAAGGGAAGGCGCCTTATTTTTACGATAAACAAGGCAACGAATGTGCCTTTATCGCACCACTAGGAGCAGTCAAACCTATTAATCAGCCGGCGGAAGATAGCAAGGATTATACAACATTGACGTTCAACCCAAAACCATTATTAGAACCGACACGCCGAGAGGAGTTCCTGGATGAACAGAAGCATGTTCCGTGAGATTAAAGACGGTGAAGATGTGACCGATATTATCGCTAAATTTTTTGCATTTATAGCCATTCCTGCCGCTGTGTTCGTGATTGTTTTCGCACTATGGACGATCTTCCAGGTACCGGGAAATGCCTGCGGGCCCGGCATTTGCTGAGCTCATTAAGGTTGTGGCTATGCTGGACACAAATATCGAAAACCAGCCGAATAATCGCGCTAATCAAAAAAATCTCCGCTAATGCCACCCCAATTACGCGAACTGAGCCAACCGGAATGGACATTAGGGAGAATTTTTTTAGGGCGATATCACACTTTGATTTTGCCTTCTTTCATCATTTTTGTGGCCTTAAAAATATCTAGAGGGAACTTTTTGTATACTTCTTCAAGCTTTACCAGGAGAACCGGATAACCGATCCCCTGAGCAAGCGCAAAGGGACCAAAAGGAGACCCGCCGCCGTTGGCCATCGCCAGATCGATTTCCTTGGGATCATCCGCCACGCCTTCTTCCAGCACTTTCGTCGCTTCGTTGACCTGTAACGCGACCAGATGATTCAGATCGAATTCCTTGGTCGCCTTGGCCAGATCAATGGCCGGTCTGCCCTTAGACCAGTCATAAAACCCCTTGCCGGTTTTTTTGCCGAGGTTGCCTGATTTCAAATAAGACTCGATGGCATCGGATGGCTTGTAATCCTTGGAAAGCACCTGCGCAAAATATTCCAAACCATGCACAGCGACATCAATGCCGACATAGTCCAAAAGTTCGAATGGCGCCATCGCCATGATGGGCTTAAACGCTGCGTCAAACTCTTCCGGCGTGGGATGGCCCGCTTCCAGAATTTTGGAAAGCAAAAGCAACGTCGGTTCGTTGACCCGGTTGTAAATGAAACCCGGCGAGTCTTTCCTAACGATGACCGGAACTTTTTTAATTTTTTTGGCGATGTCATAGCCAATCTGAATAGATTCGTCGGATGTCTTGCCGCCTTTGATGACTTCCACGAGTTTCATCAAAATGGCCGGGTTGAAAAAATGATAGCCGATCACCTTCTCCGGTCTCTGTGTGGCCGAAGCTATATCCGTAATGCTGATATTGGAAGTGTTCGACGCCAAAATGGCATGTTTGGGGGCGAACTTGTCCAGATCGGCAAAGACGCTTCTTTTGAGTTCGAGTTTTTCCGGCACGGCTTCAATAATGAAATCGGCATCCTTCACCGCTGTCTGTAAATCAACCATCGGGGTAAGACGCGCCAGAGCGTCATTGTATGCCTCCGGTGTCACTTTTCCTTTTTCTTTGAATTTGTCAAAGCTGGCTTTGATACCGGCCATTCCTTTATCCACAAATCTCTGTTCGATGTCCCGCAAAACAACGGTATAACCGCCCAACAAGCAGGATGCCGCGATTCCGTGTCCCATATCCCCTGCACCGATCATTGCAATCTTCTTTACGTCTTCAGATTTCATTTTAATTCTCCTTCCTTATCTTTAGGATTTTTGCCCTGATTTCGTCGTTATCATATATTTACTCTTTCAGCGCTCCGGTGAAGTTGTCCGCCTCGACCTTCAGCGCGGCGCCTTCGTTGTTCATGATGCAGGCAAGGCGGCCGTAGAATTTGGGAAATTCCGCGCCGATGAAAAACTGCGACGACAGCACGCGGCCGCTGTAGTAGGCGGCTTCCGGGTTGTCGGCCAGAATCTTCTGCCGGTCGGCGCCTTTGGCATCGCCCAACAACGCTTTGGCTTTGGGAGTGGTGATGGTGAGGCTCCACAGATGCAGCCAGGCCAGAATCAGCGGATACATGGCCTGCTGGAAGGGTGTTGCGTTATTGAGCAGAAGGAGAATCTTCATTTCGCTCATCTGCTTCTTCATCATCTCGATCATCTCGTCGAGTTTTGCCAGACCGTCGACGACCGGATTGACATACTTGTCGTCGACGACGCCTTTGGCCTTCGCAATCGTGCCATTCATCCATTCCTTGAGCTGGGAGTAGTTGTACATCTCGGGATTCATGAGAATCTTGCGCATGACCAGGTCGAGTGACTGGATGGCGTTGGTCCCCTCATAGATCGAAAAAACTTTGGTGTCGCGGGCGTACTGTTCGACCGGGTATTCCTGGCAGAAGCCGTAACCACCGTAAACCTGCATCGCCTCGGCGGTGACGAGCCAGGAGGCGTCGGAGATGCCGGCCTTCACAATCGGAGTCAGGATTTCGACGATACCGGTCGCTCTTTTCACTTCTTCGGGATCTTTCGATGCATGCATGATATCCTCGTGATAGGCAAGGAAGAGGCACAGCATACTCATCCCCTCGACGTTGCTCTTCATGTAAAGGAGCATCCGCTTCACGTCCGGGTGATTGATGATGGTCACGGGGCCGCCTTTGGGATTGGTAATGAGGGCGCTCTGAACCCTGTTGCGGGCGTAAGTTACAGCGTGCAGGTAAGCGGCACTGGAGCAACCCAGGGCTTGGACACCCGTGTGGATGCGGGCTGCGTTCATGAGATGGAACATGACCTTCATGCCTTCGCGTTCTTTGCCCAGCAGGTAGCCGACGCACTTGCCGTTATCGCCAAAATTCAGCGAGGAGGTGGCGTTTCCTTTAAGGCCCATTTTGTGCTCGATGCCCGAACAGATCATGTCGTTGCGCTTGCCCAGGGAACCATCCTTGTTGATGAGGACTTTGGGAACGACGAAGATCGAGATCCCCTTGGTCCCTTCCGGATCGCCTTCGATCCTCGCGAGGACCGGGTGAATGATGTTCTCGTTCATGTCGTGTTCGCCGTTGGAGATGAAAATCTTTGAGCCGGTGATCAGATAGGTACCATCGGCTTGCTTGACCGCCTTTGTTTTCAGAGCCCCGACATCGGATCCGGCGCCCGGCTCCGTCAGACACATGGTGCCGCCCCATTTTCCTTCCAGCAGCTTGGGAACAACCATGTCATAGAGTTCCTTATTAGCGAAGGGGGCGATGATGGCGAGCGCCCCGGTTATCGAGCCGCAATACATTGTCAGGGATGTGTTTCCGGCATTGAAATACTCGGCGCAGGCCATCGAGATGCTGGAGGGGAGGCCCATCCCGCCCATTTGCTGGGGCAGGGCCAGGGAATGGAATCCTGACTCGATATAGGCATTGAATCCCTTTTTGAACGATTCGGGAACCTTGACCTCGCCCGTTTTGGGATCGAACTTCAGGCCCGTCTTGTCCCCTTCGGCATTGGTCGGATAAAACTGCTGGATGGCAATCTTTTCTGCCAGTTCGAGCGTATCTTCATAGACGCTACGATCAAAATCTTTGAATCGATCAAAGCGGTTAAGCTTCTCCAACTCCAACATTTCAAAGAGTATAAAACGAACATCACGCGAATCAACTAACGGGTTTAACGACATAACTGCCTCCTTAAAAATAATATTTTTTATCCCTTGTTAATACGGGACGGGTACCAAGATTTTCTTGACCTTTTCATTGACTTTGGACATTTTCAGGATCGCGTCAAATTCTGCCTGGCTTTTCGGCCACCAGCAACTGAGGAATGACGGATCGGACACGCCTTTGGTAATCGTCTGAACCGTACCGTAAATTTTGACACGTCCTCCGGCTGTAATGCCCATAAACTCCGACGGAAATTTGTCAGCCAGCATGGGAAAAGCTTTAGGAAAAGCCGCGCGGATCTTATAGGCGTCGGTTGCCGTGCCCGCCGCCGTGATGGCTCGGGCCAGCGAATGCACGGCTGTGTAATTGAGAACACATTCCCAAGTGGTCATTCTTTTATAGGCTTTGGTATATCGCGAATCAAACGGACGCTCAGCGTAAGGCGAGGCAGGAAGACTCAAAACACCACCCGTACCGATCAGGTCGCCCATGAGCTTCGTGCTGCCCAGGAGTTTGGCAATAATGTCCTGTTTGGCCTGATCGATCATGATGAAGCCGCCTTTGAACCCCATATGACGCGCCTGTTCGATCACCAGAGCGGTTGTGGCCGATGGGCCGCCGATCAGCATGCAATCAGGCTTGGTCGCAATCGCGGCAGTCAATGGTGCGGAAAAGTCTGTTTCCATGTAATAATTGGCTGGTTTGGAAATGGTGATGACGCCACCCTTCTTTTCCCAGGATTCCCGGAATGCCTGACTCCACTCGTCGCCGTAACCGCCAAACGTTACCACCATGGCGCAAGTCTTCCAGCCTTTTTTCAGCGCCCAGTCGGTAAATACTTCCACATAAGCACTGAAGGTCGGCGTGGATATGATGGTCAGTTTGTTGCCCAGCGCCTCAACTTTCGGCGTGCTGGTATACGCCATCATGAGAAACTCTTTGCCCTTTTCTTCGTTGATCTTCATGATAGGGACGGTGGTGGTGAACACGCCGTTAAAGACAGCGATGGTGCCTGCCGCCTGGAAGCGTCGCGCATTGTTGGCTGCCTGAGTGGGATCGGCGCGATCATCCAGTTTTTCCAATTTAAAGGTATGTTTTTTTCCGGCAACCATAATGCCGCCCTCTTCATTGATTTCTTTGACAGCCATATCAATGCCGTTGAAAATATCCTGACCATATTCAGCGGCGACGCCGCTGATCGGCCCCGAGTACCCGATGATTATTTCGCCCGCAACGCCCAGAGATGCCCAGAAAAAAAGAATGCTGATGGTTGACCAAAAGATGAATCTTTTTAAATGCTTCATGTCTGCTCCTCCTCATTATTTGCTGTGTAGAGTGCTGAATGACGCTGATCAAAACCGCTCATTTTTTGACAAACGCTCAAAGATTGATATCGAACGTTCGTTTTTTTCTTAGCAGATAAGAAATGAAACGCAAGAAATATTTTTAATTATCTTCAATGTTTATGATTTTAAATAAAAAAATTACTCTTTATTCTTCTCCTTGATAGATGCAACCGGATTCCGGGCTTTCCTGAACAATGATCTTATACAATTGCGGAAGTGTGGGTCGAAGCCGCCGCCAGATCCACTGGCATAAGTTTTCCGAGGTGGGATTTTCCAGACCTTCGATATTGTTTAAATTTTTATGATCCAATTGGTCCAGTACCGGTTCAAAAGCGGCCGAAATGTCGGCAAAATCCATCACCCAGCCGGTGCGGGGGTCGGCGTTACCCCGGATGTGGATTTCAACGCGGAAGGAATGGCCGTGCAGCTTGGCGCACTTGTGGCCGACAGGGACACAGGGCAGATGATGCGCTGCGTCAAATTTGAATACTTTATAAATTTCCATTTTTTATTCCTTATCGAACACCTAATATTTTATGCAATTGCACACTGATTCGCCACTCGGGATGCGCCAGAACATACTCCAAGACCTGCCTTGTGGCTTGTTCCTGAGCAGCGCCGTCCATTGGCTGCAGAAAAAAATGCCGGAACTTCAGTTTTAGATATTGTTCCGGATCGGCCCCGTCCTGCGGATAGACCAGTTTTAACTCATGCCCGCTTACCTGCGCCAACTCCACAGAGGCTTTGGGACTGACACAAATCCAGTCAATGCCCGCAGGCGCTGTAAGTGTACCATTGGTCTCCACGGCTATTTCAAAATTTTCTTCATGCAGGGCGGCAATCAACTCGTCATCGATCTGCAGCAAGGGTTCTCCGCCGGTGCAAACCACAAAGCGGCGACCGTTTGATTGCGGCCAGTTTTGAGCTATCTTTTGGACTAAAAGGCTTGCGGTTTTATATAATCCGCCATCGTTGCCTTCCGTCCCGACAAAATCCGTATCGCAAAATTTGCAGAGCGCATCTTTTCGGTCTTCTTCTTTACCTGACCACAAGTTACATCCGGCAAAACGGCAAAAAACCGCCGGACGGCCACTGTAATAGCCTTCCCCCTGGACCGAATAAAATATTTCCTTAACAGAATACATAAGTCCTTTGGACGGTAGGGAACGGTCGCGACCGTTTCCTACAAATCAGCCTAACAGCCTTCAGTCTCGTGCCCCCTTTAGGGGATCAGCCTATACTTCCCCGGGTCCTTCAGCCCCGCTTCCTGAAAGCCTTTCAGGCGCAGCAAACAGGAATCACACTGGCCGCAGGCAGCGCCGTCCGTTCCCGGATCGTAGCAACTATGCGTCAGGGAATAATCAACGTCCAATTCCATGCCTTTGCGAATAATCTGCGCCTTGCTTAACGCGATGAGCGGTGTATGAATTTTCAATTTTTGTTTGCCCTCCACACCGGCTTTAGTCGCCAGGTTGGCCATGCGTTCGTAGGCCTCAATATATTCCGGGCGGCAATCCGGATAGCCGCTGTAGTCCAGGGCATTCACACCGATAAAAATGTCGGACGACCCGATCACCTCCGCCCACGCCAAAGCATAAGAAAGAAAGATGGTATTGCGCGCCGGAACGTAGGTGATTGGAATATCCTTCCCCATTTCTTGCACTGAGCGGCTTTTGGGGACGTCCAGATCACTGGTCAAGGCAGACCCCCCGATACGACGCAGATCAATATCAACCGTCAGGTGTTGAGACACGAAATAGCTCTGGGCAATGCGCACGGCTGCTTCAAGCTCAACCATATGACGTTGACCATACCGGAAGCTCAAGGCATAAACATCAAATCCCCTGCTCCGGGCAATAGCCAGTGTGGTGGCGGAATCAATGCCGCCGGAGAGCAAAATAACAGCTTTCTTCATTGATTGATCGACTTCGTTTTTCATGGTCAGATTGTCTATCAGATTTTGTAAAAAATCGCCCGGGCTATTTAGCGGGAGAGGTTTTGATGCGGAAAAGCTTCCGGGTGTTAACGGCTGCCGTTTGCGCCACGTCTTCCCAAGTCATGCCCTTGATTTCAGCGACTTTCTTTGCCGTATGGATAATGAATGACGGTTCGTTTCTTTTACCGCGATACGGGACGGGCGCCAGATAAGGACAGTCTGTTTCTAAAAGGATCGAATTGAGCGGCGCCTGCCTTACAACCTCATGCAACACTTTAGACTTATCAAAAGTCACGACACCGGGCACGGAAATATAAAAACCCAGATCAATACACTTCCTGGCCATGGCCCAGTCACCGGAAAAACAATGAAAGACACCCCAGCGGATACCGGAGGCTTTCACCATGCTGAGCGTCTCTTCATGAGCGTCGCGGTCATGGATAATCACCGGCAGATTGAGTTCGTTCGCCAATTCCAGTTGCCTGGCAAACATTTCTATTTGTTTTTCACGCGGTGAAATATTGCGAAAGAAATCCAGACCAATTTCGCCATAGGCGACAACTTTCGGATCTTGCGCCAGCACCTTCAGTTCATCGAATGATTTGTCGTTTGATTTGGCCACATCATGGGGATGAACCCCGACGGTTGCATAAACGTTTTCGTATTGACGGGCAATCGATAACGCCTTACGGCTCAAGCCCGGATTTGTTCCCACTGTGATGATACAGTCAACACCTGCGAGGCTGGCCCGTTCGATCACGTCCTTACGGTCGGAATCGAATTCTTTCATCTCCAGGTGGGCATGGGAGTCAACCAGCATAACGCCTACTTTTCGTTGGCCTGAAACGGAATTTCTTCTGCATTATCAGCCATATCGGGCAGCTTTTTTAAAAGAGTGGATAAATCTTTTTCTGATAATTCACCGATCAGTACCTTGCGGGAAATGATTCGGCGGTCGGTTTTGAGTAATTCTGAGTTGATTTTTCTGGGCATTTAAATCCTCCTGGGAAACATAGCCTGTAAACTTTTTCATATTCATTCTTAACTATGGCGGACTAGTATTCTATTTTAACAACATAATCAAGCCCCAAGAGTTTTGTGATGAATTGTGGCATAAAATAAATATTCAAGTTCGATGACGCAGTTGCCGGATATATCATGGAATTATCTTTTCAGGCGCGGATCGGACGCATCGCGTATGCCTTCACCCAATAAATTATAGCCGACTACCGTGATAAGAATCGCCAGGCCCGGATAAAGCGACAGCCACCAGGCGATATCGATATTATCTTTGCCTGCCGTCAGAATATTCCCCCAGCTGGGCGTCGGCGGCTGCACGCCGATTCCCAAAAAACTCAGAGCCGACTCCGTCAGAATCGCACCGGCAATGCCGAGGGTAGCCGCCACCAGAATGGACGCCAGCGCGTTGGGTAGAATGTGCATAAAAATAATCCGGGCATCATTTGCGCCTATGGCCCGGGCCGCCCGCACAAAATCCCGTTCGCGAAGCGAGACAAAATCCGCCCGCACCAGACGAGTCACTCCCATCCAGCCGGTGAGCCCAATCACAATCATAATATTCCAGATCGAAGGCTCCAGAAAGGCGATCACCGCCAGGATCAGGAAAAAGGCGGGAAAACAAAGCATGACATCCACAAATCGCATGATCACCGCATCAATCCAACCGCCGTAGAAACCGGCAACAGCGCCCAGAATCATCCCGATGAGAATTGCGAGACCCGTGGCGACAAAACCGACCTTCAGCGAAATGCGCGCTCCCCAAATCATCCGGGAAAGAACATCGCGCCCCAGCTGATCCGTGCCAAACCAGTGTTCACCGGACGGCGGCGCCAGGACATTTTTCAGATCAATCGCGCCGGGATCGTAAGGCGCAAGCACGGGCGCCAGGAGCGACACGACAAACAGCAAAATTACAATACCACAGCCGGTCAGCGCCAGTTTGTTCTTATAAAACATTTTCCAGAAACCCATTTAAACACCATTACGAGCATTAATTACCACTTTATTGAACCGGTAATTAACGGAATATATTTTAATTCCCTCTCCCTCGACAGACTGTGTCACAATTCATTTTCATGTCATTTCGAAGCAAAGCGAGAAATCTTGTTTTTAATAAATTCAAGGTATTAAGATTCCTCACATACGTTCGGAATGACAATTGTGATAATTACGACACAGTCTCCAGGGGCGGGGAGGTTCTTACGAAATGCGGATGCGCGGGTCCGCCAGCGCATACGACAAATCGGCAATCAAATTTCCCACCAACGTCAAGATCGCGCCAATCAGCAATATCCCCATGACCGTCGGATAGTCACGAGCCATCACCGACAGGTAAAACAACTGCCCCATGCCCGGAATCGCAAAAATAGTTTCAAAGATGACGCTGCCGCCGATCAGGCCGGGGATGGACAATCCCAGGATGGTGATCGCCGGCAAGAGCGCATTGCGTAAGGCATGTTTATAGATCACCTGTCTTTCGCTCAACCCCTTGGCGCGCGCCGTCAAAATGTAATCCTGCCTGATGACCTCCAGCATATTGGCCCGCATGTAGCGGGAAAGCCCTGCCAATCCTCCGAAAGCGGATATGAAGACCGGCAGAATCAGATGCTTGACCAGATCCGCCAACTGCCCCCAGACACTGAGATATTCATAATTGAGGGACCGCAATCCCGAAATCGGCAGCCACCCCAGGTGAATGCCGAAAAAAATCATCATGAGCAACGCCAGCCAGAAGGTCGGCACAGCAAAACCGATAAACACAAGCACAGCGGTCACTTTATCAAAAAGCGAATCCTGATGAACCGCCGACAAAACGCCAATCGGCACAGCAACCGCAATAATAATGATCAGCGATAGGAAATTGATAATAATTGTTATCGGCAGACGCTCCAGAATCTTGTCTGCCACTTTCCGGTGGTCGGATGAAAAGGAAGTGCCCAAATCACCTCGCCCCAGCTTTTTCAGCCATGACCAGTATTGAACATGGATGGGCTTATCCAGTTCATACATGCTCATCAGCCGCTCTTTCATCTCGGTCGACGCTTTCGGATTCATCTGCGTCTGCAAATCCGTGGGCGATCCGGGCGCCAGACGCATCACAAAAAAACAAATAACTGTGATGCCGAGCAGAAGCGGAATCATAAAGATGGCTCTCTTGATCAGATACTTAATCACATTATTCTCCGCGGCAGGCTTTTAATCCGCCTTATCCCCGTCATACCAAAGCGACATTTTTTGCAAATTAACCGCCGACTGCCAAAGATGTTCCTGAGCATGCGCCTCCAGCGTGATTGTCGGTCTGGCTTTCATATCTTTCAGCGCCATGAAAAACCGCTCGAAAGGGAACGTCGCCGCGCCCACCGGCAGATGCTCATCAAACTTGCCGAAATTATCATGCAGATGCAGATGACCGATATAACGGCCCATCTGCTCCATCCAGGCTTTCAAAGGCGCATAGGAAAAGACATTGAAATGCCCCGTGTCAAAACAAAAACAAATCTGATCCGAGGCGAGCATTTCAAACAGACGGCTTAAAATGTGCGGTTCTTTTTCATAAACATTTTCCAGAGCGATGATGGTCGCTGCGTCTTTGGCCAACGGAATAAGCTGACGCCAGAAATTGACGCTGTTTTCCAGCCACAAATCATCGCAGTCCACATAGTAGCGGTCGTCAAAGGACGGATGACAGACAATTTTCAGCGGCTGAAAATGCGGTGTCAGGTCAAACACCTGACGAATCCGATCCAGGCTGCTTTTTCGGATCTGATCATCGAGCGCACCGGGACGCAAATCTACAAAAGGAGCGTGAAAAGTCACTTTCAATCCGGCATCTTTTAATCTGTGAGCGGTCTCGACGCACTTTTTTTTATCCAGTGATTGTAACGCATAGTGACTGAAATAAATTTCCAGATTGAGCTTCTTCTCCAGAATCATCGGCAGATACTGAGTTAGAAGATGGTATGGCATGTGCGCGTGAACCCTTTTTAAAACGTCAATCATGTCAAAATCCCTTTAAAGATGAATAAGGATCGTTGATTTACCATAGTCATTTTTTTTTCACAACATTAATGAGGACGGACTGGGTTGACATGATGACCTTTCAGGCATTGACATAAGGACCTCAATATTAATCCCAACCATATTACTGCCGGACAAGCTGGCCCATTCTTATCTAATAATTATTATTCAGATTCGATCAGACGGGCAACGTCTTTACCACATTGCTTACAAGTACCCCGCAGGATAAGACAACGGTCTTCAATGACGCCATTCTCAAGCTGCATGGAGCTGCCGGTTCCGCAATGCGGGCACCAGATGTTATCCAGAATATCTTTCCTCGTCTTTTCTGAGATTTGCTGCCAACGCTGTTTTGCAGCAACCGTAAAATCGGGAAATGCAAGCATTTCCACCTTCTTCATGAAATGTTTCTCAAAAAGCGCTTGGGACTTGAGAAAACCTTCTTCCGTCATGCCGACTGACTTGGCTTTCCCGACTGGATTCGATATGAATCCTTTGTCGCGCAGCCTGTTTAATGTGTCCCAGTCAAAACCCTTCCACGCTCTTGCGCCCAAACCTTCTTCCCGACCGTGGGAGACAAGATAGAGAAGCGCCAGGGTGAATTCATCCACTTTATCTTCATCGTATTTCATTTATGCTCCTCAAAATAAGCCATGAAAGACCAATCATAACAACCCCGTAAAAAGTCCAAAAACCATCATCTTGCCGATTTTCTGGAGCGCTTCCTACCTGGTTATCTTAGCATCGCCATGATCCCGCCGGATTATTCTTTGAAATTTTCCCCTCTGCTTTTCTCCTATTCCGTCGTCAGATTGCCGATAAATTGCCGATAAAACATAAGCGCGTCCACGATTCGATTGATCGGCAACGATCAACCAGCCATCTTCCACCCATTTTTTTAAAAGAACTCTCACCATCCGGGTGGATAGCCCCAGAGCAGAAGCAATTTCCGACGAAGTCAGCCGCTCCTTGCCGGCAAAAAGAGATAAAACCACACGCGTGCTACTTGGGGTCATGCTACTTGGGGTCAGGTCTTGAAATATAAGCTTTCTGATCCCGCTAGACATTTATTAATTGCCCGTTATCTTACAACTTTGAAATTACATTGCAATATAAAATGCTTCAGGTGCAAGGGAATCTTTTTTATTTCCACGTTCCGGCAGCTTGCCATGTTTTTCGAAACTCCAATCCTTTATGGATTACCGCAAGGGGCTTTGCCAGAAACTTCTCAATAACTTTTGCTGTTGCAGATAATTTATCAGGCGCATGTTTTATATCACCCTTCCTTAGAAAGGCCGTCCAAAGTACCTGACGATCAGATTGGCCGTCATAGATTTCTTCAGCAAAAAGGGGCCGTCTTTGCGGTAACTCGGTTTTACGATGGACAAAGGTTTTTTTTAAAGCTTCGGCAAGGTTTAAACCATCAAAATCGAATTGCCGTGTCATCAGCCAAATATCATAGAAATCTTTCATACGGCTGTTCAACAATCCCAATTTCACCATGGCTTCAAATTTCTCACTGATAACACTTTCCGGCGGGTATCCCTTAAGACGCGGCTGCGGAAGATCCAGTATTGCAGGATATTCAAGTATTTTGGGCGTTGGATAAACAATGTCGCCAAACGCAATATCAATCTGCATGGGTATGCGCGCCCTTTCCAAAAACCCGATAAACTTTATGCGCACGCCCTCGTAATCTGCATCTTCCTTAATCCGGCGACCCGTTACCGTAACCGGATCAAAAACGAGGCCGTCAGATACAACGGATATTTTGCAGACATCTTTCATGACTTTCTCAATACTGCTGATCTGGTTGTCAAAGCGTGCCAGTAAATCAATATCCAGTGTTGTCCGCCGCTGTGGGATGCCCCACGCCGTAAACATGAGAGCGCCTTTGAGAATAAAATGACGCGAATAGGCGGATTTACTCAAGCGGAACAAAAACCGCTCCATGCCATAATATTGAAGGACTTCCGCGAAGGGCCGATTGGTCTCCCTTGCCTTGTTTTGAAGCCGGCTCCGAACAGAGGCCTGAATATTCAGGATATTCTTTTTCATATAATGGCTTCCAGGATCGGTTTGATGATACCGTCCACACGGCATATCTTTGCATATTTCATGATCTCAGAAGGCAGGCTGCGCTTCTCTGTTATCGCCGCCTTGAGGGCATCTCTGGCTACATTGGCGCCTATTTTGTTTCTGAATTTGAAGCAGTCCGCGATTGTCTTTGCCAGGGAGTAAACCTGAATAGGATGTCCGTCAATCTGATGCACCTCGATTCCTGCTTTCCATACTTGAGGAGCAAACCGATAAAATTTTACCGGCGGGTATACGATAATATTGGCATGAGACTGCCTCGGGATGGCTATCTCTACCACTTTTGGAATTTCGTTTGTGACTTCATGAAATGCCAGGGCGGAAATCAGACAGAAAACGCCGCGCGGCGCCAGAAGCGACACCATGACCAGATCGGAATGATCACCAGGATTATAATCAGCAAGGCGGTAAAGACCGCGGCTGATCTTTTCGATTTGCCCGTTTTTCTCAAGAGCGGCAAGCGCGTCGGGATGGAATCCCGCTTTCAGTATCGCTGAAAAGCGGGCAACGCCGCCATTTTCCTGGAAAAAGCTCATAAGATTTTGCGATTTCGTCTGCATTCTATTTCCGTACATAACATTATCACTTATGTTTATGTGTATATGAATTATACGGAATTGTCAATCATATATAGATCATCTCTAAAAGGAGAAAAAGAAAAAGGAAGAAGGGACAAGGCACACCACCCCCTGTCCCTCCGCATGCGCCGGACTGACGCGCCAGCGGGGGATAGATAGTGTTCGGGACTATTCGGCGCGTTCGGGGACCGCGCCCTGCAACATTATTTATCGTATCATGTAGGGACTGTTCCCCGAATAGTCCGAAAATTTGGCACAGGGCACGCGGCGGGTTTGGGATGTTTTACCTCAGCAGTTGCCCGCATTCTTTCCAGCCGACAACTTTTATTTCTTTTTGCCGGTAGGATTCATCGCCGCCATAAATCAATGCGGCCCCTGCGACCTTCGTACCGGCCAGCGCGCACCATTTTTCCAGTCCGGCGAAGGATTCATGAGTCAGTGTGCGGCCTGATTTAATCTCAACGGGCGTTAATTTTGCATCTTGCTCTATAATTAAATCCACCTCATTGCCGTTGTTGTCCCGCCAGAAAAAGAAGGATGGCTTCACGCCGCTGTTCAGCCGCGATTTGATGAGTTCCGCGATAATAAATGTTTCAAAGATACTGCCCCGCAATGGATGCGTTTCCATCTGCTGGGGCGTTCTGATTCCCAAAAGCCAGGCGGCTAGCCCCACGTCATAAAAATAAAGTTTCGGCATTTTGACAAGACGTTTATTAAAACTGACAATGTGCGGCCTCAGTAGAAATACAAGATAGCTTGCTTCAAGCACGGATACCCAGGCTTTGGCGGTGTTATGGGTAATGCCGCATTCCACAGCCAGAGACGACTTGTTGAGTAATTGCCCGGTGCGTCCGGCGCAAAGCCTGACAAATCGCTGAAATGTTTCCAATTCTTGAATCTTCAGCATCTGCTACATGTGGTTTATAACATAGTACGTAATCATAATGATTATTTCCTTTGGCGCGCAGAAGCGCATGAGACTCAAAATGATATATTGTCAAGTTTTCTCAACTGTGACATAGGAAAACAGGCTAAAGGCTAAAGGCTAAAGGCTAAAGGCTGAAGGCTGAAGACTGAAGGTCTATTTGGTGCGCCTTCGGCATTTAACATTTCTGAATGACGGCGCGTTACGCGCCTTTCATCTTAGCCTTCAGTCTCGCGCCCCCCGCAGGGGGGTCGGACTTCAGCCTATACACCTATTTTCAAAGGAGAATATTTTGGCAGTTAAAAAAAATGAATCGGCCCGGCGTCTGCTTTTATGCATCAACGCCGTCTTGCAGAAAAAAACGAAAAATATCGTTGTTTTGAATGTAAAAGAGATTTCTTCCTTTACGGACTATCTGCTGATCTGCTCGGGTGCAACCGACCGGCAGGTGCAGGCTGTTTCCGACGCGATCCAGGAATATCTCAAGAAAGAAGGTATCAGGCCGCTGGGGGTGGAAGGTAAAACCAATGCGGAATGGATTCTGCTGGATTATGATGATGTGGTCATCTCCGTTTTTCAGGAGTCGGCTCGCTCGTTCTACGGTCTGGAAGACTTGTGGGATGCGCCACGCATGAAGATTGACGAAAACGCCGCCGAAATAAAAAAATTAACCAAGGATATGGCTTGATTTTAAATGATTTTTTTCATGGAATATCCGATGTGCTTTTCCCGCCTCTTTGTCTCGCGTGCGCTGAGGTTCTCGCCTCCGGCCCCCAAGAGGTCTTCTGTCCCGAATGCCGTCGCCAAATCACCTTTATCACCGGTAGTTGCTGTCCGGTTTGTGGCATAATATTCCCCGACTCGCCTTCCGGAAATCACCTGTGCGGAACCTGCCTGGAGAATAGACCCTGGTTCACGTCCGCCCGCGCCGCTGTCGCCTATGATGGCGTCATTCTCGATGCAATCCACCAATTCAAATACGGACGCAATATCACAACAGGTGCAGCATTGGCGCGTCTATTGGCCGGTTTTGATTTTGCGGACATAAACCTGGGTATTTTTGATGCCATTGTCCCTGTCCCTTTGCATATCAAGCGTCTGCGAGAGAGGGGCTTTAATCAATCGCTTATTTTAGCCCGCGCCTTAGGGAAGAAATATAGCATGGATGTCGATTTTTCCTTGCTAAAAAGGCACAAATTTACTTTAACGCAGACAGGTCTGGATAAAAAGGAAAGAGAAAAAAATATTTCCGGCGCTTTTGTCGCCGTTTTACCGGAAAGAATCCAAAACAGGAATTTGATCCTGATTGATGATGTTTATACAACAGGCGCCACGATCAACGAATGCGCTAAAACGCTGGTCAAGACCGGCGCTAACCAGGTGGCGGTATTGACGCTGGCCAGGGTGCTTTGACCGTTCCCTACATGACATAAAAGGAGTCGTCATGAATAAGGTACTGAGTAGAGAAATTCTAAAGAATAAGCTTGAAGCCCTGCGCCAAGAAGGGAAAAAGATTGCTTTCACCAACGGCTGTTTTGATATTCTGCATGTTGGCCATGTCCGTTATTTAAAGGAAGCGAAAAAAACAGCTGATATCCTGGTTTTGGCGCTCAACAGCGACTCATCCGTGCGGGCAATTAAGGGCGAAAAAAGACCGCTCGTCTCCGAAACAGAAAGAGCGGAAGTGCTCGCCGCGCTGGAATGCATTGATTTTGTAACGATATTTACGGAGTTGACGCCGCTGGAAATCATTTGCTATCTCAAACCGGACATCCTGATCAAAGGCGGCGACTGGCCGGAAGACAGAGTTGTCGGACGCGATGAAATCAAGCAATGGGGCGGATACGTTACGATTATTCCGGAAGTGGCCGGCAAATCCACTACCAATATCGTGGATAAAATTATTTCCGTCTATTGTTCCGGAAACTGACAAGCTGATATGATCCCTCTAATTCTTTACTAAAAGGGAAAAAGCGTTTTTTCGATTTTCTTTAGTTAAAATTTTTTCCTTTACAAACATTACCCCATTAGGTAATAAGGACGACAATTTCAACATCATCTAGACAAGGAGTAGCCGCATTGGAAAAACAAACGACTTTGAAGCCGGAAAAACTGGAGGCATTCCGCAAGTTGCTCATCCAGAAAATCAATGAGCTGCTGAGTGAGGCGGGTAAAACCGTCACGGAAATGACCAACGGCAAGGAAAATTTTCCCGATCCCAACGACCGGGCGTCGCTGGAATCCGATCGGAACTTTGAGTTACGCATCCGCGACCGGGAGCGCAAACTCATTGTAAAAATGCAGGAAGCCATTAAAAGGATTGATGACGGAACATACGGCATTTGCGAAGCCTGCGAGGGACCGATTTCCGAAAAAAGGCTGTTGGCCAGACCGGTCACCACGGAATGCATTGATTGTAAAACAAAACAGGAAAAGCTCGAAAAACTCAAAGGCGAATAAGGCCTATACATGACCATAAAAAACGCCCCGCCCGCGGGGTTTTTTTTATTGCCGGTTTTTTGTGCGTCCAACATTTCCCTTTTTTGTCCAAAGATGATAATCAGCTCCCATGTATGTAAATGTCGCCCTCAACATTCCGGCTGATAAACTCTTCACCTATGCCGTGCCGGCCAATCTACAATCCAAAGCCTTAATCGGCAAAAGGGTTTTTGTTCCTTTTGGCCGCAGAAAACGCACCGGTTTTATTGTCGCCATATTGACTTCCTGCAATCTGGAAAAAGTCAAGCCAATTAGCGAAATCCTTGATGAAGAAGCGCTTTTCGACAGCAACGATCTGAATTTTTATTTATGGATCTCCGACTACTTCATCCATCCGTTGGGGAAAACACTGGCCGAACTGATTCCCTCGGGATCCGAAAAAAAAGATTTCCTCTGGATCGTTCCCGTGCCGGCACCTCTGGATCTGGCCCTGTCCCAATCGCAGGAAAAGCTTCTGGATTTTTTACGTCAATATCCCCAGGGTATTGCACTCGGTCACCTGATAAAAAATTCCGGCCTCAAAAACGCGGCAACGGTTATGCGCAGTCTGCATTTAGCGGGACTGGTAAGGTTCAGCGAAAAGCAAAATAAATCACTGGCCATCCGCACGCAAAAGATTATACGACTCGCGCCGGATGCCGGAGAACCGCTGAAATTGACTGCCCGCCAGGAAGCCCTGGTTGGTTTTTTAAAAAACTCCGGCCCAATGGGGTTAAATGATCTGATTGCTTCAGCCAGGACCTCCAGCGCCATTGTTAAAAAACTGCTGGAAAAAGGCGTCATGACCTTCAGCGATGCAGAAATTATCCGCAAAAACTCACTGACATCCACCATCAGCCGGACACGCGAAAGCATTCATCTCTCGAGCGAACAGAAAACCGCCCTCGATGAAATATGCCACAGCATCAATGCCGATACATTCCACCCGATCTTGCTGCACGGCGTCACCGGTAGCGGAAAAACGGAAGTTTATCTTAACGCCATCGAACATGTCTTAAAAAACGGCGGCACGGCTATGTATCTTGTTCCGGAAATCGCCCTGACGCCGCAACTCATCTCCAGAATCGCCGGTCGGTTTGACGAGAATAAAATCGCCGTCATCCACAGCGGCATTGCCCAGAGCGTCCGCTACGATCAATGGCGGCAAATCAAACGCGGTCAAATCAATCTCGTCATCGGCGCGCGCTCCGCTCTTTTCGCGCCGCTTCCTGATTTAAAATTAATCATCGTCGATGAAGAGCATGACGCCTCCTACAAGCAGGATGGAAGGCTTTGCTACCACGGCCGCGATCTGGCCATCGTTAAAGCCAAATTCAGCGCAGCGGTTGTTGTGCTCGGCTCAGCAACACCGGGGGTTCGTTCTTACTATAACGCCCGGACAGCAAAATACCATCTTCTGGAACTGACTCGGCGGATCAATAACAAACCCCTACCCCACGTCGACATTATCGACATGAAAGTACAAAAAGAGATACACGGCAAAACGCCGATTCTTTCAGATGCCTTGATGACGGCCATTGGAGAAACACTCAGTAAAAAGGAGCAGACCCTGTTGTTTCTGAATAAACGTGGATTTGACACGTTTCTGGTCTGCGCCGACTGCGGCTATAATTTCCGCTGCCCCAACTGTGCCGTGGCGCTGAAAAGCCACCTGGCGGAAAATATCATTAAATGCCACTACTGCGATTACACGCAGAAAGCCATGCCGCTTTGCCCCAAATGCCGGGGCAGCCGGATACTGAACTACGGCACCGGCACACAGAAACTGGAAAAGGAAATTGAAAGTCTGTTTCCCAGAGCGCGGGTGCAAAGAATGGATTCGGACGCCACCGCCCAGAAGGGCACTCAGGAAAAAATTCTTTACGCCTTGGAACAAAAAGAAATTGATATTCTGGTGGGAACGCAAATGATCACCAAGGGACACGACTTCCCCTTCATCACCCTGGTGGGCGTCATTTCAGCAGACACGTCTCTGAACATGCCGGATTTCCGCGCGGCGGAAAAAACGTTTCAGATGCTGACCCAGGTTGCGGGGCGGGGTGGACGCGGCGATGCCGCGGGACGCGTCATTATCCAGACCTTTAATCCCCAGCACTATGCCTTGCAGCACACTCGCACTCACGATTACAAAGCGTTTTATGAAGAAGAAATAGAGTTTCGCAAATCACTGCAATACCCGCCCTTCGGATACATCATCAATCTTCGTCTGTCGTCCATAAAAAAAGACGCGCTCATGGAAACGGCGCAAGAAATCGGCAAACAGGCTCGGAGGCTTGCCACGCGTTATGGAAACGCCGCTGAAATTATCGGTCCATCGGAATCGCCACTGGCCAAGATTCGAGGAGAACACCGCCAACAGATGCTGATCAAAGGCCGCGACAGCAAAATCCTGCATTCCATCGCCGTCGAGATTCTGGATAAATATGACACCAGCGCCGTGAAGATTACGGTGGATGTCGATCCGGAAAATTTTATGTGATACGTTCTCTGGTTTTAACTTGCAATGCTGAAAAGAAATTCAACACGGCGATGAGCGCGCCCATCAAAAAGACATACTGGTAGCCCCATTTCACCCAAATCACACCACCCAGAAGCGCAACAGCAATAGAAAAGATGTGATCGATGCTGACACCCATCGTCAGAGTCTGGGTAACATCTTCGGGCTTGACCGCTATTTTCTGGAGGTAAGTTGCTCTGGCCATGCCCACGGACATCATCAACTGGTCAACAATATAACAGACACAAGCGATGATGAGGGCCGCCGTTTCCGTAAATACCTCTCTGGCAAAACCGTAACCGATGCAGACAAAAACAAGAACGACGGCCTCTGCCGTCAGAATAAATCTTTCACCCAATTTATCAATGGCTTTCCCCAGCATGGGCTTGAAAAATATACCGATCAGTCCGCCTGCTGCCAGAAGGGTTGCGAGGACCTGTGTCTTCTGACGGAATACCGTCACCAGTACCCAGGGCGCAAAGGTTAGGAAAATCTGTTTGCGTGTTCCGTATAAAATATTGAGCCAGTAAAAAAGTTTGTACTCTTTCCGAAGCTGAAATTTAGTGCGGGCGGAATAAGGCTCGTCCTTTGTCATCAGGTAAAGCAAAACCGAGACGGTCAGAAATCCGAGAAATGCAAAGATATATGAAATCTGAAAAGTAAGATTGAAAAACTTAAACCCCATAAAGATACAAAAACTGCCGAGAATCATCGCCAGATTGGCCACAGCGCTGAACTGCCCCAGCCTCCGGCCTTTTTGACCTTCGTGAGCCAGTTCCATGCCGATGCTCTGATTGAGCGGGATGAACAAATGCTGGCCCACACTGAAAATAAACAGCCAGACAAGCATCACGGAAAAGCCGGGCGAGGCAAAACCGATCAGCAGGATGCCGAACGCGCACAGCAGATTGGCAAGAAACGCCAGCCTTCGCGAACACAGAAAAAAGAAAAGCGCAGCGAAAAAGACGACCAGAAATCCGGGCAATTCTCTGGGCAATTCCAAAAAACCCCGCTGCCAGTCACTGATAAAAAATGTCTCGTTGAGGAAATTATTAAAGGTGGAATCGACAATGCTCTGGGAAAATCCAAATACAAATGTAGCGGCCAGAAATAAACGGAAATCCCGCGGCAGCATTAAAAATCTATTTTTAATCCGCTTAATGATATTTCGCCCCTGTTGTTTATTATAATAAGACAACGGCAGGATAATCCTGCCGTTGTCTTGCATCAATCTTTTTAACCAATCACTTAAATTATTATTTTTTCGCCTCCAGCCGGATACGGTCCTGATAGTATTGTGTGATTTCATATACAGCGTGATCAATCAGAAGCATAATTCTCATCACGGAGTCAATCGCCTGATGGTGCTCAATCGCGTTAATAAAAATCGCCTGAAATTCCGCGTACAGCCACATGTGGCGGCGCATCATGTTTAAGGCATAAATGGATTCATGCAGCGGAACGCCATTTTCATAACATGTTCTCGCGTAATGCATGAAAAACTCCTGCGCTTTGTCATAACGATTGGGAACAACCAGCATGTTTCTCAACTGGCTGTAAAATTTGATGGCCTGCAGCACCAGTTTCTCGTCGGCAATATCCTTATAGTGAACGGTTCTTTTGTTTTTCTTGACATCGGCGGCCCAATGCCCCGCTATTTCATCAATGTTGGCTTCCAGTACGTCTAACAGCTTAATCGACTCTACCATATACGATGCTCCTTTCTCCAATGCTTGAGCTTATAGGGAAGCGGAATTTATTTCTTGCCTTTTCCTTTTTTCATCAACTCCTGGTACTCCTTAGTCACCTCATACACCGCATAGTCAAAAAGCAAAATGGTTCGGCTTAAGGTGTCCAGGGCCTGCCGCTGGTCGATGCCGGAGCTGAAAATCGTCTGGAACTCAGCATATAACCAGATATGCCTTCTCAAGAGAATAAGTGCGTAGACCGCCTCATCCATAGGAATGCCCATGGCGAAACTTTCCCGAGTGTAAGTACGAAAATATTTCAATGCGCTTTCGCCGATTTTTTCATCGGCAAACATTTTACTGAAATTCTGATAAAATTTTACACCTTGATTGATGATACTCTCTTCATCCAGCTCCTTATATTTTTTTGTCCTGATATTGTTTTGCACATCCATTGCCCATCGTTTAGCCATCTTCTCCGCGTGCTGCTCGGCCAACTCTACATACTTAATGGCGTATGTCTTCATGCTTCATCTCCTTTCGTGAAAAAATCCACCTAGCGTAGCGTGATGTTATGCTCTTTGCTTTTAATATAAAACATGAAACTGAAATTGACAATAGGAATTTATCAAAAAACCACCATTCACGGGTAATTCTTGACACATTCTTGTTATTTCCATATAGGTTAAGAAAATTGACAAGGACGTAACATAATGACCAAACTACGCATTCTCTTTATGGGCACACCGGCTTTCGCCCTCCCCGCCCTGGAAATGCTGCATAATAGTCATTACCCGATTATCGCGGTCGTGACAAAGCCGGATCGTCCCGCGGGACGAGGGCAAAAAGAGGTCGCCCCGCCGGTAAAGCTTCTGGCGCAAGAATTCGGCCTGCCGGTTTTACAGCCGTCGAAAGTGAACGATCCGGCTTTTCTGGAAGCGCTCTATTCGCTCAGTCCCGATATGATTGTCGTAGCGGCTTTCGGTCAGATTCTTCCTCAAGCAATCATCAATTTCCCGAAGCGGGGATGCCTCAACATCCACCCGTCACTTTTACCCAAATACAGGGGCGCCGCGCCGCTCAACTGGAGCATCATTCGCGGAGAAATGAAAACCGGCATGACGATTATGCTCATGGATGAAGGAATGGATTCCGGCGATATCCTGGCACAGGAAGAAACGCCGCTCGCCATCAATGAAACCTTCGGTCAGTTGCATGATCGTCTGGCTAAACTGGGCGCTGAACTGCTTCTTCAAACCATCGACCAAGTGGCAAACGGCATTGTCTGCCGACAACCTCAAGACACAAACCAAGTCACCTTCGCCCCCCGACTGACCAAGGAAACAGGCAGAATCAACTGGCGCGACAGCGTAACGAACATCGTTAATCTTATCCGCGGCCTGAGCCCAACGCCCGCGGCCTATGCCTCTCTGGAAGGGCAAGCACTCAAAATTTTTTCGGCGGATGCTCTGCCTGCGGAAATCATCCAGCACCCCGGCACCATTGGCGCCCCCAGCGCATCAGGTCTGCCGGTTGCGGCTGCTGACGGCCATGTCATTCTGAAAGACGTCCAGTTAGCCGGAAAAAAGAGAATGCTGATTGGCGACTTTCTGCGCGGGTACCGAATTAAAGAGGGAAACGTATTAGGCTGAAGGTGGAGTGCGAAGCACGGAATCCGGCGCATGCCGGACTTAAGGATATCAACTATCAACCATGAGCCACGAACTATAAGGTTTAACATGAAAAAAACAATTCGCCATCAGGCGGTGGATATTTTAAGTTCAGTTTCGCAGAGTCAGTCTTTTGCCGGAGACTTGCTGGATGCGTGCCTGGATGAGCAGCATCTTTCCGGTACTGCCGACGGGCGGCTGCTGACGCATCTTGTATATGGCGCCCTGCGACATCAGGGGCATCTGGACTGGATGCTTACCCAGCTGTATCGCGGCGATTTTGCCAAAATGGAAGACGGCGTTAAAAATATTCTGCGCACCGGCCTGTATCAGCTTAAATTCAGCGACCGGCTGCCGGCCTTCGCCGTGGTGGATGAAGCGGTCAAGATCGCCAAACGCATCAACCCGGGGGCCGGCGGATTAGTCAATGCCGTGTTGCGAAGCTATCTGCGCAACATGGATAAAATTTATTTCCCTTCTTTAGAGAAAAATCCGGCGGAACATATCGCGGCGTTTTATTCCCATCCGCCGTGGCTGGTCAAAATTTGGCTCAATATTTTCGGCCAGGAAGAAACAATAGCGTTATGTCACGCCAACAATGAATTGCCGCCTCTGACTCTCCGTGTAAACACATTGAAAGCTTCACGCGAAGACCTGACTCAAAAACTAAAAAGCGAGGATTTCAGTTGCGAGCCGACACGGTTTTCACCCGACGGCATCATCCTATCCGATACCCCCTGGCCCGTTCAGAAAACGTTTTTTTTCAAGGAAGGCCTTTTACGGATCCAGGATGAAGCGGCACAGCTTGTTTCACATCTGGTCGACCCCCGAAGCGGTGAAAGCGTCCTGGATGTCTGCGCGGGTTCCGGCGGCAAAACCACTCATCTGGCGGCCTTGATGAAAAACACGGGCAGAATTGTGGCGCTGGACCGTGATTTGGGAAAAATCGCGCAATTAACAAAAGATGCGACAAGAATGGGCGTTTCCGTCATCGAATCCACGCAGGCCGACCTGGGACAAACTCTACCTGAAGGATTCGTAGATGAATTCGATCATATCCTGGTGGACGCGCCCTGCTCCGGCACAGGCACACTCAGGCGCAATCCGGAAATCAAGTGGCGTTTGAAATCCACCGACATTCCGACGCTTGCAAAAACCCAGAATACGATTTTACAAAATGCTTCCGCCGCCGTTAAAAATGGTGGGCGCCTGATTTATTGTACCTGCTCTATTCTGCCTGCTGAAAATGATGATGTGATCCGGCAATTTTTAATGGATAATTCGCAATTTACCGTCGAGATCCCCCCCGGGACCATTTCCGGTCATCTGAAGGATAGTCGTTTTTTCAGAACTTACCCCCATCATCACGCTACGGATGGTTTTTTCGGTGCTGTTTTGCGGCGCCGGATTTAAATTGACGAATTCAGCACAATCATGCTAGTTTACGCTCCCATAATTTTTAAAGGAGCGGTTATGTTTATTCAACAAATACAGGTTGGCCACATGGCAGTTTTTGCCTATCTGGTTGGCGATCCCGTCACCGGCGACGCGCTGGTCATTGATCCAGCCGACAATGCTCATGAGATTCTTGCCTTGGCGGCAAAAAACAAGTTACGCATCAACTACATCGTCAATACACACGGTCACGTGGATCACATCGGCGGCAACGCCGGAATGCAGAAGCTGACCGGCGCTAAAATCATTGTGCACGAAGGCGACGCCATCATGCTCACCTCCACGCCGGCTGCCATGCTGCGGATGTTCGGCGCGACACAATCGCCGCCACCCGATATTCTGGTTCAGGACGGACAAATGATTTCCGTCGGCAATGTCGAACTGAAAGTGATCCACACACCCGGCCACTCGCCCGGCGGCATGTGTCTTTATACGGCCGGTTATGTCTTTACCGGCGATACCCTTTTTGTGGAAGCCGTCGGCCGCACCGACTTGCCCGGCGGGTCCTGGCAAACCATGTATAACGCGATCAAGACCAGACTGTTCACGTTGCCTGACGACACCAAAGTTATGCCCGGCCACAATTACGGCCGGACGCCAACGTCCACCATCGGCCACGAAAAAAAATATAACCCCTCAGTTCGCTAAAGGAGCAGATGACCTATGACAAAAAGCATTTCACAAACGAATTTTCCGAAACTAAAATTCCTCAACCGCGGCAAAGTGCGTGACCTCTATGCCGTGAGGGATCATCTACTACTTGTGGCCACCGACCGGATTTCGGCCTTCGACGTCATTATGCCCAATCCGATTCCGGGCAAAGGCGTGATTCTCAACAAAATGTCCGCCTTCTGGTTTAAACAGATGGAAGATATTATCGGCAACCACATCATATCAACGGATGCCGCCGATTTTCCCACGGAATGCGCCCCCTACTTCGAAAGTCTGGAAGGCCGCAGCATGCTGGTCAAAAAGGCGACGCCGCTGCCGGTGGAATGTATCGTGCGGGGCTACCTGTCCGGCTCCGGCTGGAATGACTACCGCCACAGCCAATCTATTTCCGGAATAAAACTGCCGGAGGGATTAAAGGAATCCTGTAAACTGCCCCAACCGCTTTTCACGCCGACGACCAAAGCGCCGGAAGGCGATCATGACTCTCCGATCACCCATTCCGAAATGGAAGATGTTATCGGTGCGGACCTCACCGACAAAGTTATCAAAAAGTCCCTGGCCATCTATGAGCGGGCGGCATCCATCGCCATAAAAACCGGCATTATCATCGCCGACACAAAAATGGAGTTCGGCTTGATCGGCAAAGAATTGATTCTGATCGATGAATTACTGACACCCGATTCGTCGCGCTTCTGGCCGGCTGATGAATATGAAGAAGGCCGGGCACAAAGAAGTTTTGATAAACAGTTTTTGCGTGATTATCTGCTTTCCCTTCACTGGAACCAGAAACCACCCGCGCCCGAATTACCGCCGGACATTATCGAAAAAACCAAGGCAAAATATGAGGAGGCGTTCTCCCGCCTGGTACAATAATGTTTTTGGGGCCATTGACACAAGCCAAACCGTTATTACATTACGCCGTGTTTGTCCACACGGCGTCATTTTTTTCAGGAGGAACTCCTTGAGCATAAGAAAACTGCCGGATTACCGATTAAAACAAAAAATATTATATATTGACAAGACATCCGCCACATCACTAATCAGTTACGGGGATTTATATCTGGAAGCAGGAGCGCTTTCCGATGCTCTGGACTTCTATGCCAAAGCCGGACATCATTCCGGCGTCCAAAAAATTAAGGATCTCGCATTCGCCAACGGCGACACATTCCTTTTTCAGGGCGCGGCCAAGGCACAGCATGTTGAGCTGCGAGACGCCGACTGGGAAGACATCGCCAGAGCGGCCGTCGAACTTAAAAAATATTTATTTGCAAAGCACGCCCTGGAGAAAACCAATAACGCGAATTTATTAAACGCGCTTACGACTAAGATGAAAGCGGAGGAAGTAAAACAAAGCGCATGACCAAGAGGGATTATTACGAAATTCTGGGCGTCGGCAAAACGGCCTCAGACGAAGAGCTCAAGAAAAATTACCGGAAAATAGCCATGCAATGCCATCCCGATAAAAACCCGGGAAACAAACAGGCGGAAGAAAAATTCAAGGAAGCCGCCGAAGCCTACGAAGTCTTAAGCGACAGACAAAAAAGAGAAATCTATGATCAATACGGCCACGCCGGTTTAAGCAACACCGGTTTCCAGGGTTTCAGCGGTTTTGACGATGTTTTCTCCAATTTCGGCGACATTTTTGAAGATGTATTCGGCTTTGGCCACCAGCGCGGTCGCGGACGGACACGACAAACCGCAAGAGCCGGCGCTGATTTGCGTTATGACCTGAAAATATCTTTTCTCGACGCGGCATTCGGGCTGACCACCACGATCGATCTGGAAAAACTCTATACCTGCCATGAATGTCAGGGAACGGGCGCGGCGCCCGGCGCCTCTCCTTCCACCTGCCCAACCTGTCACGGAAGAGGCCAGGTCACTCAATCGAGCGGTTTTTTCACCATCAGTTCCACATGCCCCCATTGTCACGGTCATGGCAAATTTATCACCAAGCCCTGTCATACGTGCCACGGCACGGGTAAAGAACAACAGCGTAAAACGGTCGAATTGAAAATTCCCGCCGGTGTGGAAACCGGCTCCCGGCTGCGTCTGCGCGGCGAAGGCGAAGCGGGAGATCAAGGCGGTCCCAGTGGTGATTTATATGTTTTTTTGCAGGTGGAGGACCATGATTTCTTTGTTCGCTCGGGTGATGATGTTATCTGCCGCGTTCCCATATCTTTTGTTCAGGCAGCGCTTGGCAGTACCATTGCCGTGCCAACATTAGAAGAAGCTGAAAAAATTAAAATCCCCAGGGGCACCCAAAACGGCCGAACGTTCCGTCTCAAAGGCAAAGGAATCGCTCATTTGCAGGGATACGGTCGGGGCGATCAGATCATCGAAGTCTTTGTGCAGATTCCAACGGAGTTAACAAAAAAGCAGGAAGAACTCCTGCATGAATTTGAAAAGCTCAGATCGTGACATAATAGAGTTGCAATCCACCCAGCAATATGTTTAAAACGAGTCAAATCGAATGGTCTGGAGGAGCAAATATGAAAAATCATCAATATCGTTTCATCGTCTGCCTATTTGTTCTTTTTCTTTTTTCCGGTTGCGCCACAGCTCTGGTCGTAGGCGGCGCAGCGGTCGGCGCCGGCACGGGAACCTATTTTTATATTAACGGCGAACTCAAAACAGATTACTTCGCTTCTTTCGATAAAGTCTGGAGCGCTTGTGAAAAAACGGTCGCCGATATGCGCGGCACCGAAGTTCAGCCCGTAAAAGAAATCGCTCAGGGTAAAATCTCGACGGTGATCAACGACGAAAAGGTGAAGTTTGAAATTACCTATCGGGCAAAAAATCAAACCTCTGTCGCTATTCGCGTAGGACTGCTTGGCAACAAACTGTCATCCCAGCTTCTCCACGACAAAATTGCCGAACACCTGGCCAAAATTTAATCCCGCTGTTGCGGGACGAGCGTCAATTCTCCGCAGCGAGCTCGCGAGATAATGACGTTCATTTCATGCCTCGACAGCGAACTCGCGAGGTGGTTGATTTTTTCGCAACTAAAACAAGGGCCCGGCTTGGCATCCTCATGAATAAGAAACTCATTTTCGGCATCGTGCTTGGCATTGTCCTGATTTACTTTTCGGTCCGAGGAATTAACTTTCATGAAACCATTGCTCACCTGAAGAAAATCCACCTCGGTTATGCCGCCTTATCTCTTTTCTTTGTCGTTTTAATGCAGGCCTTGCGCTCCTACCGCTGGGGGATTATCCTGCAGCCGCTGGAAAAGATATCTCAGTTTACCCTCTTTGCCGTAACCAGTGTCGGTTTTCTGGCTATCGCCGCGATTCCGGCCCGTATTGGCGAACTGGCCAGGCCCTATCTGATCGCGAAAAAAAGTTCTATTACAATGTCTTCAGCGCTCGGCACGGTTATTGTGGAAAGAGTACTGGACAGCCTTGCTGTGCTGACCATTACCATTGCTGTTCTCATTCTGCAGGATTTACCGTCCTGGATGATTAAATCCGGCATCCTTTTTTTTATGGTGACCATGCTGATGATCACCTGTATTATCGGATTAGTCTGGCGCAGAGAAACAGCCGTCAAAATCATCGACCGGATTTTGCGGCTGCTGCCCGGAAAGCTTTCGCAAAAAGTCAATAACGTGATCCACCATTTTATTGATGGTTTTCAAGTGATCACCGACGTGAAAAGGCTTCTATACTTATTGTTTTTATCCGCTGTGGTCTGGCTTGTGGATGTCGCCGCGATTTATACTCTTCTCTTGGCCTTCGGCTTTGGCCTGCCGGTTCTGGCAGCCTTCGTGGTCATGGTGATTTTGATCGCGGGCATTGCGATCCCCACCGCACCGGGTTTTATCGGCAACTGGCATTATGCCTGTATTCTGGGATTGAGTCTATTCGGCATTGCCAAACCGGAAGGTTTTTCCTTCGCCCTTGTCTATCACTTCCTGTCCATGATTGTTTTGATCGTCCTGGGCGTAATCTTTCTACCCTTCAACAAATTATCCATTTCGGATATGACGAAACAGATGGGACAGGGACAAGGTGAAAAGCCTGACCCCCTGAAGGGGGCACGAGGCTGAAGATTCAAATGTTGTAGGGAACGGTCGCGACCGTTCCCTACAATTGTTATCCTTGATCTTTTGTTCCTACCTTCAAACTCTTAAGTTTTTTATGCAGATTGCTACGCTCCAGACCGATGGCTTCGGCTGTTTTGGAAATATTACCGTCGTATTCTTCAAGTTTTTTAATAATAAATTGCCTTTCAAAATCCAGCCTGGCGTCTCTTAAAGAATCACTGACGGTGGATGATTCCGGTGTCAAAGCGCTTTGCTCCGTTTTCATATTGAGTTCAGGAATATCATCCGCCTTGATTTCATTGGACGGCGTCATAATAATCAGTCTTTCAATAATATTTTTCAGTTCGCGGACATTGCCAGGCCAGTTATGCGCCATTAATTGTTCCAGAGCACCGTCTGTCAAGGTCTTCGGCTGCTGACCTTCTTTCGCGGCAAAGTCGTGAAGGAAACGTCCCATCAGAAAAGGAATATCTTCTTTTCTATCTCTGAGCGGCGGCACGCGCAACGGAATAACATGCAGACGGTAATACAGATCCTGACGGAATCGACCCGCCTCCATTTCTTTTTCCAGATCTTTATTCGTCGCGGCCAAAACCCGTACATCCATATCGATGACTTTATTGCCGCCGACTCGTTCGAATTTTTTCTCCTGCAAAATCCGCAAAATCTTTGCCTGCGCTTTGAGACTCATGTCCGCAACTTCATCAAGAAAAATGGTTCCTTCATGGGCCAGATCAAATTTACCGCGCTTTTTTTCGGTCGCGCCGGTGAAGGCGCCTTTTTCATGCCCGAACAATTCGCTCTCGATCAGTTCCTCGGGTATCGCCGCGCAGTTAACTTCCACAATCGGTTTGTGCGACCGGCGACTTAAATGATGAATGGAGCGCGCCACCAGTTCCTTTCCCGTCCCGTTTTCGCCCATGATCAGAATCCAGGCGTTGGTCGGCGCAACGATGCCGATCATTTCCTTGAGTTCGGCAATAATCGGACTGGTTCCGGTCAACTCGAACTGATGTGATACTTTTTGTTTTAATAAAACGTTTTCTTCTTCCAGGCGAACCACGTTGAGCGCGTTTCCCACCAGAATAATCACTTTATCCAGCGACAGGGGTTTTTCAATGAAGTCAAAAGCGCCGAGCTTGGTCGCCTTTACCGCTGTTTCAATGGTGCCGTGACCGGACATCATGATGATCAATACATTCGGATGAGCGGCATGGATGGCTTTGAGTGTTTCCAGACCATCGATGCCAGGCAGCCAGATATCCAACAGGACAAGCTGCGGCATTTCTTCGGCCACAATCTTAATCGCCTCTTCGCCGCTGCCCGCCACCAGCACCTGATAACCTTCGTCCTCAAGGATAGCTTTCAGCGACTGGCAGATGCTGACTTCATCATCTACAACAAGAATGGTTTCATTCATAAGGTTCACTCGACTTCGTTTTTACTTATAGATTAAACTTCCGTAACCGGCAACTGAAAAGATACAATCGTTCCGGTCGGATAATTGTCACTGACACTGACCTTACCTTTATGATCCGATATAATCGAGCTGACGATAGCCAGCCCAAGCCCTGTTCCCGCTTTCTTGGTTGAAAAATACGGCTCAAATACTTTCTGCTTATAGCTTGCCGGAACACCGGCGCCGTCGTCGGCAACGGCAATGGTTACTTTCTTGTGCGGCTCATCATGCCGGATAATGACCCCGATATGGCCTGTTTTCTTATGAATGGAAGCGACGGCATTATCCAGCAGATTAATCATGACCCTGTTGATCTGTTCGGCATCCAGATTGAATTTCGGCAAGCCTTCCGCCGGACGGTATTCAAAAGTAATATCCTTATGCGCATCTACAAAAAGCGCCACAGCCTCGGACACAACGGCATTAAGATCATTGGGGGCAAGCGTCGTCACGGGCATGCGCGCGTAACGGGAAAATTCATTGACCAGGTTCTTAAGCACTTCCACCTGATCGATGATGGTCTGCGTGCATTCCTTGAAGACCGAGCCTTCCTCTCCCAATTTGTCGCCGTATTTACGCTGAAGCCTTTGCGCGGAAAGTTGCACGGGCGTAAGCGGATTTTTAATTTCGTGCGCCATGCGTCTGGCCACTTCCCGCCAGGCCGCGGCGCGTTCCGCCTTCTGCAATGCCGTCAGATCTTCAAACACCACGACGATACCGGAATCATTGCCTTCTTCATCCTCAATCGTTGTCAAGGTCAGCAGCACAGTCAATGCCTTATCCCGTAGTGCCAGTTCCAGCTGCTTCTCCAGGATTCGTTCATGGTTATCCTTCATTTCCTGCAGAAAAGTGTCCACCAGAAGCAGATGTTCGTCATGTAAAAGCTCTCGATAATTCCGGAAAAGAAATTGAGAGGCGTCAATCTCAAACATCGCTTCTGCGGCACGGTTAATGGTTGTAATCATGCCGTTTTTATCGACTGAAATAACCCCCGCAGAAACATTACGCAAAACGGCAGCCATATATTTACGCCGTTCTTCTAGAGAAATATTGGCCTCTTCCAGGCCCGTTTTACTTTTCTGCAAATCATCCGTCATATGGTTGAATGATTTGACCAGAAGCCCGATTTCATCATCAGCCTCGATATCAATACGGCTCGTCAGATCGCCCTGAGTGATTCTGTTGGTCGCCGATACGAGATCCTGAATGGGATTTGTGATGCTCTTGGCAAGTGACAGGCCAAACCATGTCGCCAGAAAGATAATCACCAGGGTTACAATCGACAGGGTTACAACATAATTAAATTTAATCGGATTTTTTAAGAGTTTGATCTGCCCGTACTGTTCGGAGGCGTCGGCAATGCTCCGCAGCTTATTAACAAATTTCTGAGGAACGTTGTAACTGACGGAAACACGGCCAATGACTTCCGTTTCAACGGCATAAGAAAAAACCGGTGCGACGCCAACAATCGCCTCCCCTGCACTGGTGGGAACCACCGTTGATATTTCCTTTCCGGAATAAATATCCTCCAGCATTTTCGGCGACAGATCAACGGGCGTCCATGAGGGATTTTCAGCGTCGGCAAAAATGATACTTTTGTCATTAAAATCAAAATAGGCCTCCACCCTTCCAACCTTGTAATTCTTCTGGCGCTGAGAGAGCAAACTATTAAGATAATCGGCTCTCCCAGCTTCATAGAGACGGTTTTTAGTAATATCCGCACTGATTTGGCGGGCGTTAAACTTGGCCAATTCCTCCGCCTGCGTGTAATAAACTTGGGCAACTTCCAGCGACCTGCTCAAGGCATCGCCGATTTTAATGTTGAACCAGAACTCAATGGAGTAGGAAAGAAAATTAATGGCAAATAAAAAAAGCAGAATAGTCGGAACAAGAGATAAACCGACAAACGCGGCAACCAATTTGGTGCGCAACTTGGAACCGATGACGCCCTTGCGGCGCTCGGAAAATAATTTAAAAATATTGCGGACGATAAGAAAAAGCAGAAGCAGTATTAGGATAATATTGATACTGGTCAGGCCATAAACGAGAATGTTGGCCGATATCGGCAGTTCCTTTCGGGACGAAAGCTGACTGGCCAGGATTGTAAAAACAATCGCCAGACAGCCGACAACCAGCATGAGAATGCGTTCACGCCGGCGCTTTCTTAATTCTCTTTCATCAAGGTAGGCTCTTCTGGATTTATTTTTAATTTTCATCAGTGGATTGGATCAACTTTCCCGCAGATAGTGAGATTGCCGATTAATATGAAAATCTTATTTTATACAACGGTGTTTCAAAATCCCACAAGGAGACAAAGAATAATACATATTCCATATTGAAAGGCAACCGCACTTTATCAATTTTAACCCTGATCCCGGTGTAATAGTTATTGCCTTTGGACAAATACGAAATAGGAATCACGGAAATTCCATTCAAATCCGCCATGCCTTTTTGCGCGCTTTCAAAATCCGGAAAAATCACCGGCTGACTGCTGCCGTTTGTGGTAATTGAAAATATTTTTTTCAAATTGTCATATTTGATGGTGCGGCGGATTTCTTGACTGACAATGTGTTTATTCCATAGATAGGACCTTTCCTGATAAACATTCAAATGAAGCGTAAAAACGGCGGGAACACCGGCTAAAATAGCAGACTCCATTTCTGTTTTAAAACAATCCACCAGTCTGGCATATAAAAGCACGTTTTCCGTGCTGCTTGTTATTAAGATATCAACCATTCGGGGTTTCATATCCGCCTTTGCCGTACCCGGCGTGGCGACCGTTAGAATCATCATGAATAAGTAAATGTAAAACACCCGCCCACCAAAACCCAAATAATTTTTCATACAACCATTTTCTTTCTATAAGAATAAGTGCATTTCTCTTCCGCCAAACGTCAATCGGCGTCGGCAACAAGCACGTTCAGCTTATCCTGGTTTCCGGCCAAAGCTTTCAGTCGCGACAAAATTACCGCAAAGATCATTTCGACGCTGCCAATTTTTTAATGAAGTATATTAGGTAACCTGTCGATAAAAATCAAGGTTAATTTAGGATGCGAAAGACATCGATGATTTTAAAACCTCAAATCGGCACGGCATCCAGAATAGTAAAGGATGGAATCTTACAGGATCTGAATTTTGCTGACTGCTTTTGATCATATCCAGCAGTGATAATCTCCCAACTGCTCTCATGGCGCATGAGTTCCCGTAATAAAAGGTTGTTCAGCCGATGGCCTGATTTATGCGCCACAAAATGGCCGATAATCGGCATGCCCAGTAAAAATAAATCACCAATGGCATCGAGAATTTTATGCTTGACAAATTCATCAGGCATACGCAAGCCGTCTTTATTGATGATTTTTTCATCGTCGAGGATAATCACATTATCCAGCGATCCCCCCAACCCCAGCCCCTTGGCCTGCAGAAACTCAACTTCCTTTAAAAAACCAAACGTTCTTGCGCTGCAAATGTTGTCTTCGTAGTTTTTATCGGAAAATATAACGCTGTAAGATTGCCTGCCGATCGCCTGGTGAGCAAAATCAATTTCATACGTTATTTTAAACTCATCGGAAGGCAGGAGCATGGCGCTCCCTTCTCCATCTTTTACGGAAACAGGTTTTTTAATGACCAGCATCTTTTTTGATTTACCTTGTGGCCGTGTCCCCACCTCCTTGAGCATATTGACAAACGGGCGGGCACTGCCGTCCATGATCGGCACTTCAAAAGAATCGAGTTCAATCACGGCATTATCGAGCCCCATTCCGCTGAAAGCCGATAAAATATGTTCCACGGTGGAGACCGTAACGCCATCAGTTCCCAGAGAAGTGGCCAGGGTTGTATCGCAAACCATATTGAAATCAGCTGGAATCGGCCTGGCATCCTGCAGATCCTTACGAATAAAAATAATGCCGGTATCGACAGGGGCCGGTTTAACCATCATGTTAACCTTACGGCCTGTATGTAAACCGATACTAGAACAAAAAATTTCTTTTTTCAGCGTGCGCTGTAAATGCATATTTAACCTTTACTTTAGACTGAATCATACGTTTAGCAATAATTATACCAAACATTGACGCTGGCCATAAATTAAGCAACTATTGGTGTTGATTGATATTTTATCAGATAACTTTCGGACGGCCCTCTAATGATCGGTTCCTCTTGTGTCCAAAACAACACACATGGCAAAAATGGAGACCATGCGCCGGAAGATAATGATTTATTTATAGAATCTTTCTTTTTCACTATAAATGCAACCGCAATAAGGCTGACGATACATCCCCACCTCCCGGGAAATCCTGACGCCCTCATTCCAGCCGCTGCGGAAATCATCATAGTGGAAATGGATTCCAAACTGAAGCCCCAGGGTCTCGCCAATCTGTCTGATGAGATCATGTTTCTGATATCGGCTGTAGAGCAGCGTGGACGTAAAGGCGTCATAATTTTCTTTTTTTGCCTGCAGGGCCGTGAATTTTAAACGGTCAGTCAGGCAATAAATGCACCGGTCTTCGGGCCGGGAAGCCACCTGACTTAAGAATTCTTCCAGAAGATAACCTTCCGGCCAGATGACGTTTAAAAGGATTTTTTCAGCATAGTCTTGAAGCGTTTGTTTGCGGCGCGAATACTCCAGATAAGGATGGATATTGGGATTGTAAAATAAGCCGGTCACGTCATGACCATACGTTCTCAATTCCTTGAGCGGATAGATCGTGCAAGGTCCGCAGCAGATATGCATGAGTAATTTCATAAACCAATGCCCCTTTGGATTAAAACAGATCCTTTTGAACGCCCGACGCCTTGAGACCAAAATGCTCATAGGCTTTGGTGCAGGCCATCCGGCCCCGCGCCGTTCTTTGCAGATAGCCTTCCTGAATCAGGTAAGGCTCATAAACATCTTCAATGGTGACTCTCTCTTCACCGATTGCCGCCGCCAGACTTTCCACGCCGACTGGTCCGCCGTTGAATTTTTCAATCAACGCCAGAAGCAGTTTGCGATCCATCTGATCAAAACCCTTATGATCCACTTCGAAAGCATCCAGCGCCTCGCAGGCGATTTTCCCATCAATGGTTCCGTCGCCTTTCACTTCCGCATAGTCGCGGACACGCTTGAGCAGCCGGTTGGCGATGCGGGGCGTGCCGCGCGCGCGCGTGGCCAGTTCTTCCGCGCCAGTGCCGGTAAGCGTGACGCCCAGAATCCTGGCCGACCTCTGGACAATCACGGAAAGCTCCTGCGGTGAATAGAATTCGAGACGGAAGTGCATGCCGAAACGGTCACGAAGCGGCGAGGTCAGCGATCCCGCACGTGTGGTTGCGCCTACGAGTGTAAATTTGGGAATGTCGAGTTTCATCGACCGGGCTGACGGCCCCTGACCGATCAAAATATCGATGTGAAAATCTTCCATGGCCGGATAGAGGATTTCTTCAATCACATGAGAAAGCCTGTGAATTTCATCGATGAACAGCACTTCGTGCTCTTGCATGTTCGTCAAAATAGCCGCCAGATCTCCCGGACGTTCGATCACCGGGCCGGAGGTCACCTTAATATCCACGCCCAATTCTCTGGCGATAATATAGGCCAGTGTCGTTTTACCCAAGCCGGGCGGGCCATACAAAAGCACATGATCAAGCGACTCGTTTCGCTTTCTGGCCGCTTCAATAAAGATCGACAGATTGCTTTTCACCTTTTCCTGTCCGATATAATCGGCAAGCTTGGGCGGACGTAAAGTATTTTCCAGAGATCCTTCGTCTTCGGCGCAAACCGGACTGATTATCGGATTTTTAAGATGGCCATCCATTTTCGTTACCTGAGTCTACCTGTTTAACCGCCAAGAATCTTTAACGCCTTTTTCAAGAGTTGATCCATCGCCAACTCCCCTTCCGTATCGCGTGAGACCTTGTCCAGCGCGTCTCTCGCGGCATTGGCTTTATACCCTAAATTGACCAGTGCGGAAAGCACATCTTCCCGAATCATCTCAGTTAGCTTTTGTTTGGGGTCTGTGACGGGAATCTGATCCGCTGCCATTTTCTTAATGGCTTTTTCCTTGAGCTCCAGAATTAAACGCTCGGCCATTTTTTTGCCAACGCCGGGAACCGTGATCAGTTTAGCCAGATTACCGCCGGAGATGGCTGCGAGCAGTTCACGCGCCGAAATTCGGGAAAGAATCCCCATCGCAATCTTCGGACCGATGCCGCTCACGGAAATCATCAACTGAAAAAGATCGCGTTCCTGCAACGTGTAAAAGCCGAATAAATGGATTGCATCTTCTTTGACCGATGTATGAATATGCAGGGTCACCATTTCTCCCGCCTCAGGAAGTTCATAAAAAGTAGCAAGCGGAATAAAGACGCGATAGCCGACACCTTGTGTATCCACCACAATGTGAGAAATTCCCTTGTAAGCAATTTTACCGGATAGTAAGGCGATCATATCAAACAGGCTGCTCCTTTAAAAAATTAGCCTGGCAGATTGCAGCAGCCAGAGCATCCGCTGCGTCCGCAGGCGGCAGGGCGTCAAGCTTCAAGATGGCCTTCACCATCATCTGCACCTGGCGTTTTTCCGCCCGGCCATAACCGACAACCGCCTTTTTAACTTCCAGCGGCGAATATTCAAAAACGGGAATGCCATGGTCTGCGCAAGTAAAAATCACCACGCCCCGGACCTGGGCCTGCCGGATCAGACTGCGGACATTTTTCCCATAGAAAATATTTTCCAAAGCGACCGCTTGCGGATTTGTTTCAACAATGACCGCGCAGAGTTGTGAATAGATATGCGTTAATACTTCAGACAAAAGTGAATCTTTACGGGGTTTAATTTCACCATGACTGACATGACGCAGATAATTACCGCTTTTATCAATCACGCCATAACCTGTCACATGGCTTCCGGGATCGATGCCTAAGATTCGCAAAATATCAGCTTTCGTTAAAAATCAGTCTTGTTTCCTAACTCAACTTTTCCATGACATCTTCATCGATGTCAAAATTGGAGTAAACATTCTGCACATCATCGTTGTCTTCCAGCTTCTCCATCAATTTCAGCATGGACTCCGCCTTACCGGCGTCCAGTTTCACAGTATTGGAAGGAATCATGCTGATGCGAGCTTCCAGATGTTTGATGCCTTTGGCATCGATGGCTTTCTTCACCGTTTCAAAAGCCGCTGTTTCCGTGATCACCTCAAATTCACTGCCTTCGGCCCTCACGTCTTCCGCTCCGGCCTCCAGCGCAAGTTCCATCAGTTCGTCTTCGCCGATAAGTTTCTTATCGATGACAATACTCCCTTTTTTTGCGAATATCCAGGACACGCATCCGTTTTCACCCAGATTGCCGCCGTGCTTGGAAAGGATGTGACGAATCTCCGCGACGGTTCGGTTTTTATTATCCGTCATGACATCGACGATAACCGCCGCACCGCCCGGGCCGTAACCTTCATAAGTGATTTCTTCATAAGCCGCCGCGCCTTCGCCGCCGCCGGTGCCCTTTTTGATGGCCCTGTCGATATTATCCTTCGGCATGTTTTCTTCTTTGGCCGCCATGACCGCCTGTCTCAGACGAGAATTGCCTTCAACATCGCCCCCGCCCAGACGCGCCGCCAAAGTGATTTCCTTTATAATTTTAGTGAATATTTTACCTCGTTTGGCGTCAATCGCCCCTTTTTTCCGTTTGATGGTGCTCCATTTAGAATGGCCGGACATATTGTCTTTCTCCTGAAAAAAGATAATCTTGCATACTTTTTTGCCTCATAGCATAAGGCGATAAGCTTGTAAAGTTAATTACATTTTTACCGGGAGGTTTCATCGTCGGCAGAAAGAAAAGAGTGCTCGCCAAAATCATCGGGGAATGAAGAAAGAACGTGGATCGTGAAGCGTCGTTCGTGACCTATCTATAGGGAACAGACGCCCGAGCACACGTGACATCGTGCCACCGAGAGCTTTGCACAACCACTCTAATCGTCTTACCGGCGAAAGCCGGTATCCAGGAAGCCATTGATAATACTGGATTCCGTGTCGCGCTTCGCTTGCACGGAATGACAAAATTGTTAGTTTTATGTAGTTATGCAAAGGTCTCCCACCTTCAAGTGGTCAGGTGATACACAGTAAAGTCTGATCGTTCCCTACGCTTCACGCTTCACGCTTCACGAGTGACGAGCTCAAGGTTGATCCGCCTTAATCACGTTGGGAATATCCCTTCCACCGGTATAAAAAACAACGAGCTTGACCGGAATATTACCATTATTGGTCCCGTTATGACGGGTGTTGACGACCTCAATGATGACATCGCCTTCCTTGAACGCAGCCGATTTTCCGCCCTCTATTTCCACCGTCAGATGACCGGACATCACATAAGCATATACCGGTACAGAGTGGCTATGCCAACCCGTTTTAGCGCCCGGCGCGATATCCACGGTCATGACCGTTATTTTGGGATGGTCTGTTTTCAGATAAGCAATGGGATCGCCGTTGCTCGTCATCTCCGCTTGAAGGATGACCTTTCCCTGTACACCCGCATCATACCCGGCTGCTCCGGCTGGAAAAGGCAGCAGTAAGAAGACTATCCATACCCACATGCGACTTTTTATCAATACCATACATGCCCCCTCAGCAAACAGATTCATTGATTCCTTTAGCCTGGAAGCCTGATGCCACCATTGCCACTAACATATAGGCTAATGATCCCGTTTTCAAGACATAATAGGCACAAAGCTGTTTTGACGCACATTCTTTTCGGGCGTAGAGGGTTGACGCAAGACATCAATATGTTGCCAAACTGCACACAATGTGATAATCATACAAAATGAAAAGCATAAATTGGAACACCGAAAAGAGCGTGGCACTCAAAGCGTCACGGGGCATCTGTTTCGAGGATATGGTTTTCTATATTGAACGGGGTGAAATATTAGACGATTATATACATCCTAACCAGCAGGCCTACCCCGGACAACGAATTATGGTCATCAGTCTTGCCAATTACGCCTATCTTGTACCTTATGTTGAGAATGAAGAAGAGTTATTTCTGAAGACCATTATTCCAAGCAGGAAGGCAACGCAAAGATATCTTGGAGAAAAATATGAAGACTAAGTTAACAAAAGAAGAAAAGGAAATACTCGATAGCTTCGAGAAAGATGAATGGATACCCGTTAAAAACCTTGCAGAAAGAAAGAAAGAGCTGATTGCATACGCCCGCAATACCCTGCGAAAAGACAAGAGACTGAACATACGGATTTCTGAAAGAGACCTCCTTGAGCTTCAAAAAAGAGCGGTTAAGGAAGGCCTACCCTATCAGACTTATGTATCAAGCATCATCCATAAATTCATCAATGGGTCTCTGATCGAAGCGAGAAAATAAAACGGCCAACACGTTGCGCCTTTTTAGCGTTTCGCAAACAAGGCGGCTAAGCTCAGAGAAACCGATGGACGATCCAACAGCCGGAACCCGGCCTTTTGCGCCGTGCCTATCGCAGCGTCGAATTGCGGTCTGGAAACATGCAGTTTGGGTTCCGCCAGAAGAAATTTGCCGTCATCTTTCAAGACAGCGTACAATTGCGCAAAGAATCTCTCCTGATCCGGCACCTCGTGCGCCATCCAGAAGGCCAGAATAAAATCGGCCAGGACCGTGACATTTAGAGAAACCGGACTGGCCAGCTGCGGAGTAATCCGGTGCGCGACGCCAGCGCCCGAGGCCCGCTTTGATATAGCCGCAAGCATTTCTTCCTGAATGTCCACCGCGATGACCCGTCCGCTATCCCCCACCAGGCGGGCCATGGGAATGGTAAAAAAACCGATGCCGGGGCCGACGTCCACGACGGTGTCGCCCGCCCTGACACAGGGTCTGATGATTTGATCGGGATTTTGGATCCTTCGTCGAACCCAGTTATCAAATGTAAAGCACAGCCAGCGAGGGCAAACATGGTGCTTTCTGAAAAAAAAGAGGTCGCCTATTCTGCTCATATTATTTTCCTCTGACAGCACAAATCATATTGAAAATTTGAGACAAGTGGCTTCTGACCCATCAGGCAACGGTAAGCCCCTTTCCCCTCAGATAATCCTTGACGTCCTGAATCTTGAGCATCCGGAAATGAAAGACTGAAGCGGCCAGTAAAACAGATGCGCCGCCTTCGACAACCGCCTCGTAGAAGTCTTCCAGTTTGCCCGCGCCGCCGGAGGCCACCACCGGCAACGTGACAACGGAAGAGATGGCCTTGGTAAAGGGGATGTCATAGCCCGCCTTGGTGCCGTCCCCATCCATATTGGTAGGTAAAATCACACCCGCGCCGAGTTCCTGGCACTGCTTGGCCCAGGCTACTGCGTCTTTGGCGATGGGCAGTGTGCCACCGGACACGACCAGTTCAAAACCGGAAGGCATCGCCGCGTTTCTTTTCGCGTCAATGGCCACAGTGATTTTATCCGACCCGTATTTTTTAGCCGCCTGTCTCACCAGATCCGGATTTTTCACCGCCGCGCTGTTCATGGAAACCTTATTCGCTCCGGCACCCAATACCATTGCGATATCCTCAATCGAAGAAATGCCGCCGCCGACCGTCAGTGGAATACTCAACACAGCCGAAACCTTCTTGACCCATTCCAGACGTGTTTTGCGGTTTTCCAGCGTGGCTGCAATATCCAGCATGGCCAGTTCATCCGCACCTTCGACCTGATAAAACGCGGCGTTCTCCACCGGATCACCCGCTTCTTTTATATTAACAAAATGAACGCCCTTAACAACCCGTCCGTTTTTCATATCCAAACATGGCATGATTTTGATCGGTTCCATAAAAATCTCCTTTCAGAATAAATAAGTAATTTGACCGGTTTCGCCACGGCACTGCGGATTTTTAAACCGAACTCGTCAAATTTACAACTAAAATGTTCAAAAACACGCCATCCAGGCAACCATTTTGTCCTTTTCTTCTTTAATACTTGAAACGCAAAGCAATTTCGTTTAAACAATTTTGCAAACTATTCCATTTATAAAAGGAGTCGCCATGATCAAGATGAAAGAAATCAAAGCAAGCAACATGAATGTGGAAAAATTTATTGATGATAAAGTTCGCGCTATCCGGGAAGCCGTCGGCGATGGATTGGCCATCAACGCCTTATCGGGCGGCGTCGATTCGTCGGTCGTCACCGCGCTGGGACACAGGGCGCTGGGCGACAGACTCAAAACCTATTTTATCGACAATGGGATTATGCGGGAAGGAGAACCGGCCAAAGTGGCGGCCGCCTTTAAAAAGCTGGGCATAAAAGTGGAAGTGTTGGACGCGTCCAAGGCGTTTTTTGCCGCTCTTAAAGGACTCACGGATCCCGAAGAAAAAAGAGAAGCCATCACGCAAACTTTCTATAAAAACGTTTTCGGCAAGCTGGTCGTCAAGAGTAAGGCCAACTACCTTCTCCAGGGCACCATTCTGACGGATGTGGATGAAACCGTCGCGGGAATTAAACGGCAGCACAATGTATTTGAACAATTGGGCATCGATCCGCAAAAAGCGTTCGGCTATAAAATTCTGGAACCGCTCATCGAACTGCGCAAGGACGGCGTGCGCAAAGTCGGAGCTGGGCTGGGACTACCGGCCGGCATGTTCGACCGGATACCCTTTCCCGGACCGGCGCTGGCCGCCCGCGTGATCGGCGAAGTCACGCCCGCCAAAATCGCCCTGGTCAAAAAAGCAACCGCCATTACCGAAGCAGCGCTCAAAAACGTGAAGGCGTTTCAATATCTGGCCATTCTGCATGAAGATCGCGTAACCGGCATGAGAAATAACAAGCGGGCTTTCGGCAATCAGATTGAAATCCGCTGCTGGAACAGCATAGATGCGCGCACCGCCAGACCCACCCGGCTTTCTTTTGATGTGCTGGAAAAGATTGCCGCGAAAATAACCAAAGACATACCGGAAGTCGTTAGTGTCACCTACAACATCACGTCTAAACCGACGTCCACGATCGAGGCGATTTAAGCCGGAAAGCTGTGACGGGAATTTTCTCCAACTGGAAATTCCCGCCACGGCCGGAGAAACCGAACCATGGAAAGAAAGCCTCAAAACGGTCCTTTGCAAGGCATTCGCATTCTTGATCTTACCCGGCTTTATCCCGGGCCTCTGGGCACGATGATGCTGGCCGACATGGGCGCCGATGTCATCAAGATTGAGGACATGAACGCGCCGGACTATATGCGATACTATCCTCCCTATCTGGAATCGGAATCCGCAGGCTTTATCGCCGTTAACCGCTCTAAGCGCAGTCTGGCACTGAATCTAAAAACAAAAGAGGGCGTTGATATTTTCTTCTCTCTTTTGAAAACGGCGGACATTGTCATCGAACAGTTCCGACCCGGCGTGCTGGATGAACAAGGCATTGGCTATGAAGCAGCAAAGCGGTTGAAGCCTGATATTATCTATATTTCGCTCACCGGATACGGCCAGAACGGGCCTTACGCCAGGGATGCCGGACACGATATCAATTTTATCGGATACGCGGGAATCCTGTCGGCAACCGGCTTAGCCCAAACAGGCCCCGTCCTCCCCGGCCCTCAACTCGGTGATGTGGCGGGGGGCGCCTATATGTCCATGATTGGCTGCCTCACAGCCCTCTGGACGAGAGAAAAAACCGGCCAGGGTCAAAGAGTCGATGTCGCCATGCTGGATGCCGTCCTTCCGCTGATGACCCTGCAGATGGCGCATTATCAGGCGACCAAAATAACCTTTGCGCCGGGAGAGCCGCCCCTTTCCGGAGGGCTGGCCTGTTATGGCGTTTATCCCTGCGCCGACGGTAAGTATGTTGCTTTGGGTCTGCTGGAGGCCAAATTCTGGAAAATATTTTGCGAAATGGCCGGTCATCCTGAGTGGCTGGAGAAGCATCTGGTGATGGGAGAAGAGGCTGATCACCTGCGCGAAGAGATCGCCGCTCTTTTCCGAATCAAGACAAGGGATGAATGGATGGTCGCAACGAAAAACCTGGATATTTGCCTGACACCCGTACTGGATATTTCAGAAGTGGAGAAAGACCCGCAAATGCAGGCGCGGCAGATGATTTACGAACAAGCTCATCCGGTCTGCGGCAAGATCAAGGGCATTGGCGTTCCCCTGAAATTCTCAGCCACACCGGCCCAGCCCTCCGGACCATCGCCCGCTCTGGGAGAAGACACAAAATCCATTCTGGAAGAAATCGGCTACAAACAGGAAGAAATTGAAGCGCTTCGAAAAAAAGGCGTGATATTGGTTGCCGGTAAGTAATGCAAAGAAAGGACAGGGAAACCCCTGTCCTTTCGCAGCCTTTGAGCCTATCTATTTTTAGTTGATATTAAAACTTCATCCAAATGATCTCATTTTGCTTTGCCGCTGACCGTTTTTTAACTGCATCAAATTCTTTTTGAGTCTTTGGCCACCAGACGTATAGTGATGATGGGTCGGATTTTCCATTCGTAATAGTCTGGACGGATGCTGCAATATGCATGCGTCCGGATTTTTCGATGCCAAACTCTTCATTGGGGAACTTATCACCCAGCAACCCGTTAGCCAGTGCCTTGGGAAATGCATCACGAATTTTATATACATCACTAACTGTCCCTGCGTTTTCGATTGCACGGGCTAGAGCATGCACGGCTGTATAATTGAGAGCGCACTCCCAGGTAACCATTTTTTTGTACTGCTCTGTAAATCTCTTCTCGAAAATTGTTGCACCCGGGAAGGGAACACTGACTACTCCACCTGTGCCAATCAGATTGCCCATTACCTTGGTGCCTCTGAGTAATTTAGCAATGTAATCTTGCTTGGCCTGATCGATCATAATAAAACCACCTTTGAAACCCATGCTTCTGGCCTGTTCAATCACCAGTGCCGTTGTGGCGGAAGGTCCGCCGATCAGCATGACATCCGGCTTGGTGGCGATGGCAGCAGCGAGCGGAGCGGAAAAGTCTGTTTCCGTGTAATAATTAGCCGGTTTATCGGCTGTAATGGTACCACCATTTTTTACCCAATATTCTTTAAATCCGTTTCTCCACTCATCGCCGTAGGCACCCAGCGTGACAACCATGGCGCATTTCTTCCATCCCTTTTTAAGCGCCCAATCGGCAAAGACATGAACATAGGTGGTAAAATCAACTGTAGTGGCTACCACCAGTTTATTGCCCATCTCTGTTACCTTTGGGGTGCTGGTGTAGGCTATCATAATAAACTCGTTGCCCTTCTCTTCGTTGATTTTCATCAAAGGAGCGATGGTATTGAAAACACCGTTAAAAACTGCGATGGCGTTATTCGACTTGAAACGACGGGCGTTATTAACAGCTTGCGTGGGGTCAACGCGGTCATCAAGTTTTTCAAGTCTAAATGTGTACTTCTTCCCGCCAACCGTAATTCCACCGGCTGCATTGACATCCTTGACAGCCATATCAACACCGCTTAGAATATCCTGCCCATATTCCGCTGCCGGGCCACTGAGCGGTCCGGTATAACCCAAAACAATGTCCTCCGCCTTACTACTCCCCGTCCATGACATGACGAAAACAGCAGCAACCAAACAAACTAGCACCTTCAGATACTTCATTCTTAGTCCCTCCTCTTTCTTTGTTATTGTTCTTTTTATGGCTCTGGGAAATGATTAGACCATCCCCATTTCTGTATATTGTTGCTTCATTGACTCAAAAAGTAAAACATGTCAATATCAGAATAACATTCAGCAGCCCTGATGAACAGAAATAATGATTTTTTAATTTATAATGCACTCGATATTATTGAAGATAATCGCATGACCATCATTCTTAATATGCCTGCCGGTCACTGTGAATAATTTTACCCCATCACCATGCCGCCACCGATTCTGACAGCCTGTCCGGTAATGCTTCCGGCTTCCGCAGATTTGAGACAGGCCACTCACCCGGCATTTTCTTCAGGCGATTGAAGGCGGTCTGCCGAAACGATCCACAATAAGATCGAGAATCTTCTGCAATCTCTGCCGGTCTATTTTTTCCCGATCATCTTTGATTTGCTCTTCCATGGCCAATTGAACCACGCCCCGGATGATCCAGGTCATGTGTCCTGAATTGCCTGGTTGAAATTCCTTGGCTGCGATGCCGTCTTCAATAATTTTTTTAATCGTTGCGTGAATCTTCACATGATACAAAATGAAATCACAATAGGGCGCTCCATTAGACGGGCCATAGTAAATGGTAAACATCAACCGAAAAAAATTCTTGTCTTCAATGACACGGAGAAAGATCTTGTCGACAAGGTCTTTCAATCGGTTTTTCGCGCCTTCTGATGTGTGCAAATACGACTCCAGCACCGAATCGATCTTGGCAGAATAGGTCTGCATGAGCTCCCTGTAGAGACCTTCCTTGCTGCCGAAGTAATAATAAAGGGAAGGCGCGGTTATTCCCACCGTATCCACGATTTCCCGTATGGTTGTCGCGGCATATCCCTTTTGTGCAAACAGCCCAAGGGCCGCGTCCAGAATCTGCTGCCGGGATTCAGATACCAGTTTTTTTTTATTGTCTTTTGCTGTTTTGTGGTCATTCTTAGCCTTGACTTTCATTTCTATGCCTTCTACACAAGAGTCGATATATGTGCTATTGATGACTCACTATATTGGCAAGGGGTTTCTTTTGTCAATCATAATAAGAAAAAAATTGAAGGAACATGATTTGCGTGTGCACCTTGAGGAATTCGATTCTATTTTTTTCAATAGCCCCTTATGAAGATTTTGCTCTAAAAAATATTTTTTATTGACACTGTGTAACTTAGTTTTGTATAGTGTCCGTTATAGAGCTTTACGGGAATGGAGTTTTTATCAGAAAAATACTTAAAATAAAGGGAGGAAGCATGATGAAAAAGATACATCTGTTTACCGGAATGGTTTTAGTTTTTCTGCTAATCACCACAGGAGTCTGGGCTGCGGCCCCAGACACAACCGGGCCGATCAAAATCGGCTTCATGGGGAATATGTCTGCTCCCTTTTCACTGAGCGCCAAGGCTGCAGCGGCAATGGCTGTTGATGAAATCAATCAAGCGGGCGGCATTAATGGACGACAAATCAAACTGATCGTCGAAGACACCAAAGGAGAAATTCCCAAAGCCGTTGAAATTTACAAAAAACTGGTCATGAACGACAAAGTTCTCGCTGTCTTCATCGGGGAAAAAGTGGAAATGGGTGTAGCCGGCATGGAGATCGGAGCGGAGCTGTTTCCCGAATACCCGCACATCTTCTTCAGCACGATCGGTTCCGGAGACGACATCTGGCATCGCGTGCGCGACAACTATAAAAAATACCGGTTCGGCTTCCAGACATATTATGCCATCTCGACCAACTATCTGAAGATTTTGGCGCCCGATAACATCGATTGCTTCAAGAACCAGATCAAAATCAAAAAAGTGGCCATCCTTTATGAGGACATGGAATGGACCAAACCCCTGCGCCAAGGCATTCCCAACGTTTCTCCGTCCCTGGCGGCCATCTATAAGGAAAAGGGAGTCAATGTCGTTTATGAGACAACCACGTCTCTCGATCAGAAGATGTTCAACCCCATCTTTGAAGAAATCGCCAAATCCGGAGCTGACTTCATCGACTGCGCCGTCGGTTACATTGATCAACCGGCTTTTGTCAAACAATGGGCCCAATCAAGTGCGCGAAATATCCCCGTATTTATCTGGGGAGGGCTCGCCGGCATGCCTCCGATCTGGAAAATGACGGAAGGCAAGGTAAACGGTGTTATGGTTGGATCTTCTCTGGTCAGAGTGGCCATCACACCCAAGACAATTCCCTTCATGGATAATCTGGTAAAAAATTATAAAGTCGGTCCTATCTTCGGTTCCCACACAACCTACGACACCATTTACGGTTTCAAGAAAGCCATCGAAAAAGCCGGAGGAACGGGAAGTATTGACAATCTGATTAAGCAATTGGAACAGGTTGAAGAAGTGGCTGTTCTGGGCACCATCGGCTGGAATGCGAAATACCATTACAACCTTCCCCCGCCCAAGTACGTAACACCTATCGTCCAGTGGCAGGATGGTGAAATGAAAGTCATCTATCCCCTGAAGTATAAAATGACTGATTACAAGGCACCGAAGGATTTGCGAAAGTAACCCTTACGGGGAATCCGCTGTGGGCAAAGGCTCGCGCGGATTCCCCGATACAAAAACTTTTCACTTGTTTTCTGTCAGGGTGATCCGGTGTCGCAGTTTTTTTCAACATTATTTGCCTCATACCCGGCAATTTCAGATCAGAAAAGGGGGCGCGGACCCTATGAGTAACATCCTTCTGCAGATTATTATCTACACGGTCATTTGGGGTTCCATCTACCTCCTGATATCCCTTGGCTTCTCGCTCATCTGCGGGGTGCTCCGTATCTTTCATCTGGGATACGGTGTGGTATTTGTTCTGGCCGCTTATGTCACCTGGTTCTTTATGGAGGACGCGCACCTGGGACTTGTTCCCAGCCTTCTGCTCATGTTTCTGGTCCAGTGCGCTTTCGCTCTTGTTATCTTTTACAAAGGCGTTTTTCAACGCTACCTGGAAGAGGAGGAAGTTCTCCTGACCGTCTCAATTCTCATTTTTCTTGCCGTCGCCCATCTGGCCAACTATTTATATCCTGTCACGGCCGGCGTCAGCATTCCTTCGACGATCATTGACGACGTCCTCTCCGTAGGCTCCGTCACCATTGCCTACCAGATGATTCTTGCCGCGCTGGCGGGAATCCTGGTGACGGCAATCTATGTGCTGTGGTTCATGAAAACAAGAGTCGGCCTGATCATCCGGGCCATTAGTCAGAACCTGCCGGCAGCCCTGCTCATGGGGGCGAATGTCAACCGGATGTACTATCTGGCCATGATCCTCTCGGTGATCCCCCCGACCATCTGTATGATTATGATCGCGCCTTTCTGGGGAGTTGATCCGTTCATGGGCGCATCCCTCCTGATGACCGCGATGCTGATCTCCATTCTCGGGGGTTTAGGCAATCTCAAGGGAAGCATTGTGGCTTCTTACCTGATCGGATTCATCCATGCCTCGGTCAGCTTCATCTTTGTGTCCCGCTTCATGGGGCTTGCCGCCTTAATTGTCACGCTGGTGGTGATGATATACCGTCGCGGGGGTATTTTTGCAGGAGAAACCTTATGGTAAACTTTGAATTACGCCGCGATCGCATTGTCGCCCGCTGGCGGAACAAGAAAACGGAATGGGTGATTGAACCGCGTTACTGGAGAAATCCGATTATCGGCATCAGTATTCTGCTGATGCTGCCCCTATTCGTCCATTCCTATCCGCACATCCTGACCATGTTCACTACGGCCAATATTTACGCGGCCATTGCCATTCCCCTGGCGCTTCAGATGCTGGGAACCGGTCGGGTCAATTTCGGTCCGCAGCTTTACCTGGGGATCGGTGGCTACACAGCCGCCCTGCTGAATCTCCATTTCGGATGGAGTCCCGCCATGACGCTTGCGGCAACTATTACCGTCTGCGCGACCATCGCATTGCTTTTGAGCCCGACGACCCTGATTGCCAAGGGGCTTTATTTCTCCCTCATCACCCTGATTCTGCCGCTGACCTTCCTGGATGTCACCTACATCTGGGGAGACCTGTTCCGCGGGGAAGTGGGTCTCGTGGGAATGAGCCCGCTTTTGACATTTGAAAAAGTTTCCTGGAATTACATTGCTTATTACTATCTTTCCCTGTTTCTGATGCTTACGTATCTCCTCTTCTGTGACCGGACGGTACGCTCGCGGATAGGCATCAGTATGGCGGCGGTCAACGAAAATGAAAACGTGGCCCGCATGATGGGCGTGAGAGTGGATGCTTACAAAATCTTCTTTTACGTAGCGCCGTCCATCCTGACCGGAATCGCCGGCTGGTTCATCGTCCACACCTTCCGCACTTTCGCCGGCGTAACCTATCTTCCTCTGGATTTTATGACGAAGATCCTGATCATCGTCATCGTCGGGGGAAGGGCTTTTCTCTATGGCGCGATCCCCGGGGCTTATCTGATCTCCATTCTCGAAGATTCTCTCAGGGGGCTCGGTCCCGTGAACTACTTCGTGTTCCCTCTGATTCTGATTGCACTGATAGTTTTTCTTCCCCGTGGAGAAGGACTGTGGGGCCTCTATAAGAAAAAACGCCCCCGGGATTATTTTCCAAAACTGCATGTAAGGAGAGAATAGCACTGTGCTGGAGATAACGACTGTATCGAAAAATTTTGGAGGGCTTGCCGCGGTGAGCGACGTCAGCTTTTCCGTTGCCGAGGGTGAAGTCGTAGGCTTAATCGGCCCTAACGGCGCCGGAAAAACCACGATGTTAAACCTGATCTGCGGCATCTACAAACCCGATCGCGGGACAATCCGCTTTGACGGAACGGATATCACAGGGCTTCCCAGCCATAAAATCTGCTGGCTCGGCATCTCCCGGACGTATCAGATCCCGCAGCCTTTCGAATCCATGACGGCCCTGGCCGGGGTGATGGTCGGCGTCTTAAACGGGAAGCATCGTCCCAATATGAGCGTTCCCGATGCGGCCCTGGAGGCTTCCTACTATCTGGAATTCGTGGGGCTCTTCTCCAAGCGGGACACCCTGGCGCGTGATTTGAATCTCTATGAATTGCGCATGCTGGAACTGGCCCGGGCGCTGGCCACCACACCGAAGCTGCTTTTACTGGACGAAGTCATGGCCGGCCTGAATCCAACGGAGGCGTCACACGCGCTGGATATGATCTGGAGCGCGCAGGAACAGTTTGCCTTTACCATCCTGTGGATTGAACACGTCATGAAAATTATCATGAATGCGACCCAACGGGTTGTCGTTCTTCAATACGGCAAAAAGATCGCAGAAGGTCCGCCCCGGGAAGTGACCTCGGACCCCAAAATCATTGAAGCCTATCTGGGAGGCCGCCATGCTCAGCATTAACAACCTGAACGCCGCCTATGGCGTGATTCCTGTCCTTCACGACGTCAATCTACAGATCAAGCAAGGAGAGATTGTCGCCCTTCTGGGCGCGAACGGCGCGGGGAAAACAACATTGCTCAACAACATTTCCGGTGTGCTGCCCGCCAAAACAGGAACCATCTCGTTTTTGGGTGAAGACATCCAAAAGGCGTCCTCCGACAACATCGTCAATAAAGGCATATCCCAGATTCCCGAAGGAAGGAAAATTTTCCCTTACCTGTCGGTGAAGGAAAATTTGCTGATGGGAGCCAGCACGAAAAAGGCCTGGAAGAAAAGGAAGGAAATGATGGAGAAGGTCTGTAACCTCTTCCCCATCTTGAAGGAGCGCGCCAGCCAACGGGCCAGTCTGATGAGCGGAGGCGAGCAGCAGATGCTGGTTATTGCCCGCGGATTGATGTCCCAACCGAAACTTCTGATGATCGATGAGCCTTCCTTGGGGCTAAGCCCGCTCATCATGTCAAAGATTTACGATGTCATCAAAACCTTCCCCGCTGATGGAATTACCGTGCTCCTGTCGGAACAAAATGCGCTTTATGCCCTGGAAATCGCCACCCGAGGCTATGTGTTGCAGGACGGTCACATCGTCCTCACAGGAACAAGTCAATTTCTGCTAAACAGTGAACTGGTCAAGAAAGCTTATATAGGAATGTAACGATGACTGAAGATTATTTTAATTTCACAGACAAGCTTTTTGCCCGAGAAGACATCGACAAAAAGGCGGAAGCACTCAAAGGCATCCGGGTGCTTGATTTGTCCCATATGATTTTCGGGCCGACGGCGGCAAAGACCCTGGCGCAGTATGGCGCCGAAGTGATTAAGGTGGAAGTTCCCAACCAGGGAGACTACTGGCGGGGCGGAACTTACTGGGGCAAGTACTGGAAGCATTCCAACCCCCTCTGGCATTTCATCAATCCGGGTAAATACTTCGTCGGCATTGATGTTAAAAAACCAAAAGGCAAGGATCTGATTCTGCAACTGGCCGCAAAAGCCGACATCATCATCGAAAATTTCACCTCCGGGACGGTGGAAGCCTGGGGCATCGGTTATTCCCAGGTGAGCAAAATCAATCCGAAAGTCATTTACGCAAGCCTCAGCACTTACGGGCAATTCGGCCCGCGCAGGTACGCTCCAGGATGGGATCTTTTGGCTCAGGGCGCAAGCGGCGTCCTGTCGGTCACCGGTCATCCGGACACGGATAAATATTTTAAGGTCCCCGATTTTTTCGGTGATTTTTTCCCGGCTTATTACGCGGCCATGCTCATCTTCATTGCCCTCAATTATCGGGAGCGCTCGGGAGAAGGTCAGTATATCGACGGCTGTCAGGCGGAAATCCTGATGCGGACACTCAGTCATTTCACTTACCACGACGCTACCGGTGAAAGTCTGGGGCGCACCGGCAACATGGACCCGACCATGTCTCCATCGGGAATATTTAAAACGCGTGACGGAAAATTTGTGGCCGTCGCCATTGCCACGGATAAGCAATTTCAATCGTTTTGCAAAGCCCTCGGCCGCGATGACCTTGCCCAGAACGATACCTATAAAAAAGCCGCAAGCCGGCTCAAACGCGAAAATGCACTGGCCTTGAATAAAGTCCTTGAGGAATGGGTCATCACCAAAGACGTGCAGGAATTATCCGGATTGGCCAAGAAGCACCGGTTTGCCGCAGCCGAAGTCATGGACGACGTGCAGATCAGCCAGGATGAATGGCGCCGGGAAAGGGGCAGCGCTATTCTGTTTGAAGATGACATGTATAAAAAGCTGCTCGTTGAAGGACCGATCGCCATGCTAAGCCTTACGCCGGGCAGAATCAAATGGCTGACCCGTCCGCTGGGCTATCATAACCGCTACGTCTTCAAGAAAATTCTGGGATTGACAGAGGATCAGATTAAGGATCTGGAAAAAGAACGAGTCGTGGGCACCTGGGATTACCGGGTCGGTCAGAGACCGCCGATCTACCACGACTTGTCCAAGGATAGGATTTTTAATTATGAAGGAGGTGAGGACCATTAAAGAGCGAGTTTATTCAAGATACCTGCAGAAAAAAGGCGCGTCCAAACTGTCCGATTGGAAAAACATTCTAACACAATTGACCACCTCCGAGGGAAAGCCGGAAGCCCTGGATGACATGATGGTCCTCGATCTGAGTTACGCCAATTTTTCCGGAAACGTCACCGCGAGTTTTCTGGCCGAAGCCGGCGCCGAGGTTATTAATGTAGAGCCTCCGGAAGGAGATCCGTCGCGCATCATGAGCCCTTACGGGGCCAATGTGAAGGGCGTCGGCATTCCCTACCTGATGGAAAGCCGTAACAAACGCCAGATCACCCTGAATTTGGAAAGCCCCGAAGGCCAGGAAAATCTCAAACGCCTCGTCAAACGAGCTGATATCCTCATTGAAACCTATGCCGCAGGCCAGATGGATGCCTGGGGAATCGGCTACCGGCAATTGCGGGAACTTAATCCCGGTCTCATCTATATCGCCATTTCGCCTTACGGGCATTACACGGCCAAAGGCAGAGAAATGGCCGAGATGCCCTGGACAGACCTGACCTCGCAGGCGGAGTCCGGTCTTGCCGCGCTGGTCGGCGACCTTCCGGATGCGCCGGAACCTTATAACTGGCCGACCCGCGCCGGGTTTTATGCCGCCGGATACACCTCTGCGGTTGGAGCGGCCTGTGGCGGGCTGGTCGCTTCTTTCTTCAAACGCCGGACAGGCGAAGGACAGATGATCGATATCGCTACGGCCGACGCCTACGCGTCCTGTGTCGGCTTTCCACCAACTATCGGCTATGTGTGGAAGAAACCGAGGCTTCGCTACGGAACGCTTGATTACGGCCTGTGTCCATATGGATTCTTCAAGTGCCAGGATGGTTATGTAGCCATTGCCTGCTTCCGCGACCAGGATTTTCGTGCGGCCCTGAAACTTCTGGGCCAATGGAAAATCGAAGAAGAATGGAAAACACTCCTGGACAGGATCACGGATGATATCGATAAAGTCAAAGAGCTCAACGCCGTGGTAGAGAAAGCCGTCGGAAAATATACCTACAAACAGATTAACGAGAAATTTGCATCTTACAGCGTCAAAGCAGCCGGCTCCAAATGGCGGGGCGGTGGACTTCCCGTCACGACGAAAATGATGACGCCTGATGAAGTCCTTCAGGAAGAACACTGGCAGACACGCGGGACTTTCCCGAAAATCGCCCATCCCTCCTATGGGATCGTGACATTGCCCACAACTGGTAAGATGACCAAAACGCCCCTCAGGGTGAAATGGATTTCTGCGAATATCGGCGAAGATAATGACTATGTTTTTGAAAAATATGGACTAGTCAAAAAATAAATAATTATAGCATCGGAAACATCGAAACCGTCCGGCCCGACAAACAAGAAGGCGGGTGGATCAATGCTATAATGATCATACAATAAACACGGGAGCCTACATCATATGAAAACAGATCAGGAAAAAGACAAGGTGGCATCAAAACCCGCTGAGGCACAACAAAGCGAAAACAAACTCATACGTCCTGACCTCGCCGAGGTCATCCGGCGACATGCTTTTGGCCTTGATGAGAATCGTCCCATTGTGGTGGCGAAAAGACAGGAGAAGAATCAACGCACGGCCCGAACCAACGTCGAAGACCTGTACGATACCGGTAGTTTTATCGAATACGGCGCTCTGGCCATTGCCGCACAACGCGAACGCCGTTCGCTTTCCGACCTCATCAGCAAAACCCCGACCGACGGCCTGATCGCGGGCATCGGATCCGTCAACGGCTCGCTTTTTCCCGAAGACAAGGCGCGCTGTATGGTCATGGCTTACGACTACACTGTGCTAGCCGGCACCCAGGGCTTTTTTAATCATAAAAAGATGGATCGCATGCTGCATCTGGCGCATGAACAGCATCTGCCGCTTGTTTTCTTCGCGGAAGGCGGCGGCGGAAGGCCCGGCGACGTTGACGCGCAAGGCGTTATGGTAGCGGGGCTGGACCTATCAACTTTTGGCGGATTCGCTGGTCTGAGCGGTCATGTACCGGTGATCGGCGTTGTATCGGGGCTCTGCTTTGCCGGGAATGCGGCACTCCTGGGCTGCTGTGATGTGATCATTGCCACAAAGAACTCCAACATCGGCATGGGTGGCCCAGTCATGATTGAAGGCGGAGGCCTGGGTGTTTTCAGGCCGGAGGAAGTCGGCCCGATGGACGTGCAGACACAAAACGGCGTGGTTGATATTGAAGTGGAAGACGATGTGGAAGCGGTCGCCACGGCTAAAAAATATCTTTCCTATTTCCAGGGCGCAACATCGTCATGGGAAGCCGGCGATCCGATCAAATTACGCAATCTGGTTCCGGAAAGCCGCAAACGCGCTTACAATGTCCACAACGTCATCAAAGCCATGGCCGACACGGACTCGTTTCTGGAACTCAAGCCCAAGTTCGGCCCCAGCATGGTCACAGGATTACTTCGAATCGAAGGCCGGCCGTTCGGGATTATCGCCAATAACTCCATGCACATGGCCGGCGCCATCGAAGCGGAAGGCGCTGACAAAGTCGCGCGGCTGATGATGCTGTGCAACGCGCACGGGTTGCCGATCATCTCGCTTTGCGACACACCCGGCTTCATGGTCGGACCGGAGATTGAAAAGCGCGCACAGGTTCGCCATGTTTGCCGGATGTTTGTCATCGGCTCCCACATCACCGTACCCTATTTCACCATTGTGTTGCGCAGGGGATACGGTCTTGGCGCTATGGCCATGGCCAAAGGGGGATTCCATGAATCATTCTTTACAGCCGCCTGGCCCACCGGAGAATTCGGCGGAATGGGGCTGGAAGGCGCAGTGAAGGCCGGTTTCAAAAAAGAGCTGGCCGCCATTGAAGATCCTCAGAAGCGAGAAGAACTCTACGAGTTTTTGGTTGCCCAGTTGTATGAACGGGGCAAAGCCATCAACATGGCCGCTTACCTCGAAATCGACGCGGTCATCGATCCGGCGGATACGCGCAAATGGATCATGCAGGGGTTGAAATCCGCTCCCGCCCGTCAACCGCAGGATGCCCGGCATTCTTTCATTGATCCGTGGTAAGGGAAAAGAACACGTGTCTCTGGAACGTTTTTTTACCGCCCCAATTGTTCATAGATCATCATAACAGTATTCACGTAGACGTCACTGCGGTTGTAAAACCAGAGCGCCTTGCGCTTTTGCGCAAGGGGAGCGTCCTCCCGCCAGCCGTGTTTCTTTAGATAATGGCCCATGCTGAGGTTCGCGTCTGTCATATTAAAGGGATTGGCCATACCGTCCCGGTCGCCGTCAATACCAAAAATCCAGAAAGAAGAAGGTATAAATTGCGCCGGTCCCAGTGCCCCGGCAAATGACCCGGAAATACTCAAGGGATCGATGTCCAGGTGATTGGCGATATGAACAAGATAAAACAACTCGCCTACCGCCCACTTCGCTTTTCGTTTAGATCGGGCGATGGTGGCGTCGTCAAGCAGCTGCGGATAGAGAACCGCGTAACGATCCTGCACTTCTTTCAGATAGCCCGGATCCAGCAAAAAGGCCAGATTGGCGTAAGCGTTAACCACGTTATAGGGCATCGGATAGGATCCCAGCCTGGACTCGATAATTAGAATGGCCGTGATGATCCGGGGCGATGCGCCATAAAGATTTTCCACTGTGGATAAAACATCGGTATTCTCTTTCATAAAAGTTCTTCCCTTTTTAATCTGCCGCGGATCAACCGCCATGACATCGGGTTTCCCGGCTGTTCCTTTCGGACTGGAAAAGAAAAGGTTTTTTATGACGATATCCGGACGGACGGATACGCGGGGATCCTGCATAATCCTTTGCACCTGGGACGGATCAAGCCCTTCCGCGATCAGCAATTCTTCGACCAACCGCCGTTGTGGCTCGCTGGCAAAGCCGGAAGGCGCGGACAGAAATAAAATATTGATTAAGATGATCAGATATATGAATTTTTTTTTCACCCATCCACCTCTGCTTGTGTAATCTCCAAGATGACTTACCGGCCCATACTACATTTTGGATCCTATTTTATGCAAGCGGATTTATTGCCCCTTGTCTGCCTTGATCAGTCCGATAAATACCGCATCTGTCTTGTGCCACGCTTTCCAGGCTGGCTTGAGGTTTTTCCATACCGGGTTCACGTCTTCCGTCCTGGAACGCAATAATCCTAATGATATAAATACATTAACAATATTTCAGCATATCTTCGGAAAATGTTCATGAGGCAGCTAAATTTTATTGACAAACAGGCGTAATTTGTCTATAAGCTTCAAACTTAACGTTAACTAAGGATAAGTATATGTACGCAATCATAAAAACAGGAGCAAAACAACACAAGGTCAGCGAGGGTGATGTCTTGTTTGTGGAAAAACTGGCTGGTGACAAAGGAACCGAGATTGTTTTTCACGAAGTTCTGATGGTGTCGGATGACAGCACAGCCAAGATCGGCAAGCCTTTTGTGGCAGGCGCCAAAGTGGTAGGCGAGGTCGTCGCCCAAACAAAAGGCCCGAAGCTGATTATCGGTAAAATGAAACGCCGCAAGGGCTATCGCAAGAAGACCGGGCATCGCCAGCAATTAACCAGCATGAAAATAAAGAAGATTTCGATATAAGCGGAGGACATCATGGCACATAAAAAAGGTCAGGGAAGCTCCCGCAACGGTAGAGACTCCAATGCGCAAAGACGCGGCGTCAAAGTATATGGCGGTGAACAGATTCACGCGGGGTCCATTATCGTGCGGCAGGTAGGAACAAAAATTCATCCGGGCAACAACGTCGGCTTGGGCAAAGATTTCACGCTTTTCGCGCTCATCAATGGCGTCGTGAAATATGAAAGACTGGATAAAACGCGGAAAAAGGTCAGCGTTTACGCCGCATAGAAAAAGCGGGCTGCATACTGGAGATTTTAAAGGCGCTTAAACAAGCGCCTTTTTATTTTGGATACCCTATGAAATTTGTTGACGAAGCAAAAATATTTGTGAAGGCTGGGCATGGCGGCCCGGGCTGCGTGAGTTTCCGGCGGGAGAAGTTTGTTCCCAAAGGCGGCCCCGACGGCGGTGACGGCGGCAAGGGCGGCGATGTGATTTTCCGCGCGAATCGAAGCCATCACACACTGCTGGATTTAAAATACCAGCAGCATCAGATCGCCAAAAACGGCAGACACGGCTCCGGTAACAACCGCACCGGCCATGGCGCCGAGGACCTGATCGTGACTGTTCCGCCCGGAACCATTGTGAAAGATTTTGAAACCGGCGAGATCCTGGCTGATCTATCCGAAATGGGCCAAACCTTTATCGTGGCCAAAGGCGGCATGGGTGGCAAGGGCAACGCCCATTTCACAAGCTCAACGCACCAGACGCCACGCTTCGCACAGGAAGGAATCGAAGGCGAGGAACGCTGGCTTAAGATGGAGCTCAAGCTGCTGGCGGATGTGGGGCTTATCGGTTTTCCCAACGCAGGAAAGTCCACATTTATCTCACGGGTCTCGGCGGCCCGCCCCAAAATTGCCGACTATCCTTTCACAACGCTCACGCCGCATCTGGGCGTGGTCAAATATGCAGACAGCCGAAGCTTCGTTGTGGCCGACATTCCCGGTCTGATTGCCGGGGCGCATGAAGGACTGGGCATGGGCATTCAGTTTCTCAAACACGTGGAAAGAACTTCTTTGCTCTTTCACATTATTGATATTTCCATGGAACCGGATGTGGACGCGTGGAAAAATTTCAAAGCCATTAATGATGAACTCGGGCACTACAATCCAGAGCTTCTGGATAAGCCGCAAATCGTGGCCATCAACAAGATTGATCTTCCTTACGTAAAAGATCGGGTTAAAAAAGAAGTTGCGCGATTCAAAAAAAAGGGGATAATACTGCATTCGTTTTCTGCCGTGACAGGCGTTGGAACACAGGAAATTATAAAAATAATGGTTGCCCTGTTAAACAAAACGGACATTCCGGATGATCATGAATAGCAAACGTCTTGAGACACTGGCGCATACCAAAAAGATACTCATTAAAATCGGTTCCGCGGTGCTTTCTGGCTCTGAAGGGCTGGATCTGAAAATCATCGATGCCCTGGTTCAGGAAATGTGCGACCTGACGCGCAGAGGCTTCTCCATCGTCCTGGTCACCTCCGGGGCCATTGCCTCGGGCAAACATCGTCTGAACATCACAGGAAAACTCAAGAGCATCCCGGAAAAGCAGGCGGCGGCGGCCGTCGGCCAGGGACGCCTGATGCGCGTTTATTCCAAAGCCTTTGAAAAAAACAACCTTTTTGTCGCCCAGATCTTATTAACGCTTTCGGATCTGACCGATCGACAGAGATACCTCAACATCCGCAACACGCTTTCGACGCTGATGGAATGGCACGTGACGCCGATCATCAATGAAAACGACTCCGTAGCCGTGGATGAAATCAAATTCGGTGATAACGACAATCTGGCCGCGATGATCGCCAACATCATCGAAGCCGACTTATTCATAAACCTGACCGCCACCGACGGCCTTTACGATTGCAATCCGTCAGAATCCAAAAAAGCAAAGCTCATTCCACTGGTCTGCGAAATCACTGATGAGATCGAAGGCATGGCCACTTCCGAGACGTCTTCTGTCGGCACGGGCGGCATGAAAAGCAAGATTATCGCGGCCAAAAAAGTCACCTCCATCGGTATTCCCTGCATCATCGCGGCGGGCAAAAAAAAGAAAATCCTTTCGGATATTATGGCCGGAAAGGAAGTCGGCACGCTGTTTTTACCGCAAACCTCCCGGCTCAACAGCAAAAAATACTGGATCGCCAATACCTTGCGTCCGCGAGGCCGATTGATCATCGATGACGGCGCAAAAAAGGCTCTACTGGACAAAGGCAAGAGCCTCTTGCCCTCCGGCATTACCGCCGTGGAAGGAGAGTTTGACACAGGCGATCCCGTTCACTGCATGGACAGCGAAGGCAATCTGCTGGCCAAGGGGCTTGTCAATTATGCTGCAAACGACATCCGCAAAATTCTGGGTTTGAAAACACCGCAGATTTTTTCCGTTCTGGGTCACAAAGACTACGATGAAGTGATTCATCGCGACAATCTGGTCATTACCGGCGATACAAAGAAAATCAAAAGCTGAACCGATAGTATCTTGAGTCCTTTGAAAAGATGTCCCTATTGTCATTGCGGACAGACCCTTGGTCCGCATGGCAATCTAACAACATGAGATTGTGGTTGATTGAAAAAGATGGACACCTTCGTAAGCATCCTTTTGACCGTTTGATCTGAAACCCGCGAGTTCCGGAAATGATCACGTCATTCGATTGCCAATTACCACATCCTGTGTTAAAGGTTACTAATGTCGATCTGGAAAAAGAAAAACAGAATACTGGTAACTTGCCCGAAGGGTGTTGCGCCTTATTTGAAGGCAGAAATCGAAGCATTGGGGTTTCCGGTCCTGCATGAAATTGACACGGCCATTCAAACCGAAGGAACGCTCACGGATACGATGCAGCTCAATCTTCATTTGCGCACAGCCCAGCGCGTCTTGTATCAACTGCAAATATTCAAGGTCATCTCGCCCGGCGCTCTTTATGAACACATCAACGCCATCCCTTGGGAAACGCTCCTCTCCGACTCCGGTCCCAAGGCTTATGTTTGCGTCACGTCCATTGTTGATAATCCGCTGGTGACCGATTCCCGCTATGCCAACCTCAAGGCCAAAGACGCCATCGTCGATAGAATCCGGGAAAAGAGCGGCATCCGGCCGGATTCCGGCCCGGAAAAAGACAAGGCCGTTATTCACGTTTACTGGCGCAATGATCAGGCGATGGTTTATATCGACACCTCCGGCGACCGTCTCTCCATGCGCGGTTACCGTAAGATTCCGCTGGCGGCGCCGATGCAGGAAACCCTGGCAGCGGCGCTGATTGCCGCTACGGGATGGCGGGGCCGGACGCCCTTTGTCAACCCGATGTGCGGCAGTGGCACGTTAGCTATCGAGGCGGCCCTGATGGCGCTGAATCGCGCGCCGGGGCTGGGGCGCAACAATTACGGCTTCATGTATATTAAAGATTTTCCTTACGAATTGTGGCAGAACCTGCGCAAAAAAGCCCGTGATGACTCCCGAAAAACATTACCGGCGAAAATCATCGCCACGGATATTGACCCGCAAGCGGTGCAGGCGGCAGGCCAAAACGCGAAGACAGCGGGAGTGGATCACCTGATTGAATTTATGACCTGCCCTTTTGAAAAGACAGCCACACCGGGGGGCGGCGGCATCATCATGATGAATCCTCCCTACGGCGAACGCATGGAACCTTTAAAAATTAAGACGTCTTCGCCCATCCGCAGAAAAGAGATCGCACCGGGGCAAAAAGTCATTCTCCGCAAAGCCGCCGATATTGCTCATAAAAGCAGCAATCCAAGCACCCTGCAACGATTGGAGGCGCTTTACGAGGGCTGCGGCGATTTTTTCAAAAGCATCAGCCGGGGCTATCGCGGCTATATTTTCACCGGCAATCTGGACGTCGTTAAAAAAGTCGGCCTGCGCACGAAAAGACGGCTGACATTTTACAACGGCGAGATTGAATGCCGCCTGCTCGAATACGAACTTTACGAAGGCAGTAAAAAAAATCCCCCCAGCACCCCTTTAGCCCTGAAAGATTAAAATAGTAAATTACGCCTGCTCCTCTCCTTACAACATCGCTGTTTTGATGTCATGACAAAAAGTCAAAAACACTTTCCTTTGAAAATAATACCTGATATAGATTGGTAACCTGGAGGAAATACCTATGGCGATTAATCGCGAACCTCAGGTTTTTTTGTTTCTAAGCAAAATCCTGGGAAGAAATATTGTTGGCGCCACGGGCGAAACATTGGGCCGCGTTTATGATTTAACCGCGGAGTTTGTAGAGCCTTATCCAATTGTTACCGGCATCATATTCAGCTCTGCCCAGAAAAAAAATCCTGTCGTCCTCCCCTGGAATGATGTGGTGGACATGGATGCAACCATCTCTGTTTCCGTAACATCCATCCAGGATTTATCAGCGCTTCATTTAAGAGAAGGGGAGGTGCTGCTCAAAGATGCCCTTCTGGATAAGCAGGTGGTTGATACGGATGGCGCCAAAATTAGACGGGTCAATGATCTTCAGTTTCTGAAGACGCGACATGGTCTCCATCTTGTTCATGTGGATGTGGGCTTTCGCGGTTTGATCCGCCGTATCGGTTTGATTAAAGTTTTCGACGCTATTTTGCAGGGGTTGTTTGATTACAAATTACCCAATCATCTTATTCCCTGGAAATTTACCCAGCCGCTCAGTTCGCCGGATCTTTTACAGTTGAATGTAGCCCAAAACCGGTTGAGTCAAATCCATCCGGCTGATCTGGCGGATATTCTCGAAGAGCTCGATATTAAGCAGCGCTCCGCAGTGTTTCAGGCACTGGATGTCGAAACCGCAGCGGAAGCACTCGAAGAGACGGATCCCAAGATTCAAGTCAGTCTGATTAACGATCTCAACTCAGAAAAGGCGTCAGATATTATCGAGGAAATGTCTCTTTCCGAAGCGGCTGACCTCATTGGTGATCTGCCGAAAGCCAAGGCGGAAGGCATTTTAAAAGAAATGGAAAAGGATATTGCCGATGACGTCAAGGAACTCATGGCCCATCCGGAACAGGAAGCAGGCGGTATGATGACGACGTCTTACCTGAGCTTCCAACCGCAAACGACGGTCCGGGAAGCCCTGGATGAATTTCGCCGGGAGGCAGCCGATGTGGATCTGGTTTACTATGTTTACGTGACGGATGAGGAGGAGCGTCTGCTGGGTGTTATCAGCCTGCGGGATTTGATTCTGGCCGGCGCAGATCAAAAACTGGGAGACATCATGGATGACCGTGTTGTTTCGGTAAAGCTCGATGCTAAAGATGATACGATTGCGGAACAATTTGCTAAATATGCAGTAACCGCCATACCGGTTGTGGATGAAAACGAAAAGATGCATGGCACCATCATCTTTAAAAATCTGCTGGAAATTGTGGCTCCGCAATTGGGCAAGTGAGACGCCGGCGGCTGCCATTATTGGTAATTTATGGAAAAAATTAAAAATTTTTGGAAAAAAATATTACAAACCGGCCTATGGAAGCTCGGGTTGTTTTTTGCCTTCATCGGTCCGGGGATCATTACATCCAATGTCGATAATGACGCCGGTGGCATTACCACCTATTCTCTGGCCGGCGCCCATTATGGATTAAGTCTTCTCTGGATTTTGATCCCTGTAACCGTGGCTTTGATTATTATTCAGGAAATGTGCGCCCGAATGGGGGTCGTTTCCGGCAAGGGACTCTCCGATCTAATTCGGGAGCGTTTCGGCGCAAGGACTACTTTTTACCTGATGATCGTTCTGCTACTGGCCAATCTGGGAAACACAGTCTGCGAGTTTGCCGGCATCGCTGCCAGTATGGAAATCTTCGGAGTCAGTAGATATATTTCAGTGCCGGCAGGCGCTTTCTTTGTCTGGTGGCTGGTGGTCAAGGGAAATTATAAGTCAGTGGAAAAGGCATTTCTCGTGGCTTGTGTTTTTTATCTTTCTTATATTGTATCGGGATTTATGGTTAAGCCCGACTGGGCGATCATCAGCAAGGCGACACTAACACCGAATATGAATTTTGATTTGGGCATGCTGACCATGGCTGTCGGCATCATTGGAACAACAATTGCCCCCTGGATGCAGTTTTACTTACAATCATCAATCGTGGACAAAGGGTTGAAAGCGGAAAGCTACAAATATGCCCGGATGGATGTTATCTTCGGCTCCATCACTGTCAATGTTGTCGCTTTTTTTATTATCATGCTTTGCGCTGTGACCTTATTTCAAAACGGTCTCAAGATTGAAACGGCAAAAGACGCCGCGCTGGCGCTGGCGCCACTGGCAGGAACACACGCTTCGCTTTTGTTTGCCTTCGGGTTGCTCAATGCATCTTTGTTTGCCGCCTCGATTCTGCCGCTTTCCACCGCTTACACCATTTGTGAAGCTTTTGGCTGGGAATCCAGTCTCAATACAAAATTTGTTGAAGCACCGCAGTTTTATGGTCTTTACTCACTGATGATCTTTTTAGGAGCGGGCATTATTCTTATACCGGACGTGCCGCTCATCTCCATTATGTTTTATTCTCAGGTTATCAACGGCATTCTGCTGCCGTTTGTTTTAATTTTCATGCTGTTTCTGATTAATGACAAGCGTATCATGGGTGAGTATGTCAATAGCAGGCTGATGAATGTTATTTCCTGGGGAACCGTAATTATCCTGATCGGACTGTCTGTCGCGATGGTGGTCTCTGCTTTCTTCTAATCTGTGTAGGCATTCATTGACTTCAATGCATCGTTAGAATCCACCACCTCGCGAGCTCGCTGTCGAGGCATGAAATGAACGTCATTATATCGTGAGCTCGCTACGGAGAATGAACGCTCGTCCCGCTTAAGCGGGATTCAATTTAGCGGATTCGCAATAACAAATCGTGTAAGCCAAAAGATGGAAATTATTAGTGGCCATACCGCAATGGCCATGTTAAAGAGCCTCAAACTATAAGGGACGAAAACTTTACGCGCTGCAGGCACGTTGATGTTCAAACGGGGAGAAAGAAAAATGGAAGATGTTTACGAAAGACTGCGACAGAAGTTAGATTCGATGACAAAGGGTTATCCTAAAACCGAAAAAGGCTCCGAGCTGGCATTCCTGAAAAAGGTATTTACGGAGGAAGATGCGGAGATTTTCATCACGTTTAAACGAGGACTGCAAACGCCCGAGCAGGCGGCCGAAGATATGGGCATGAGCGTCGAAGATGCGAAAGAGAAGCTGGAATCCATGTCGAACAGAGGTCTTATGTATTGGGAACGGGATGGTCTTGAGAAAAAATACCGGATCGTCCCCTTTATCCATGGCATTTGGGAATTCAATGTAGACAGCATCGATCAGGAAGATGCCATCAACATGGGACAGTATTACGCAGAAGCATATGGAAAAGTGCTGATGGACTATCATATTCCGATCGCGAGAGTGGTTCCGGTCCGTGCCGATACGGTAAAAGACGGAAAATTGCTCCCCGATGATGATATTGAAGCCATTATCAAAAAGCAGAAACTGATTGTCGCAAGCGACTGCGCCTGCAGAAAGGTCGCCACGTTTGCCAAAAGGCACTGCCCGTGTACGGATGAAATGAACGTCTGTATCGCTTTCGGCCTGATGGCGGAATACCTCCTGGAGACAAAAATCGCCAACCCGCGCGTGATAACCATTGAACAGGCCCTCGAAATCCTGCACCATGACGAAAGCGCAGGGCTGTTTGTGCAGATGGCCCACGCCAAAGACTGTTCCGGTTTCTGCAACTGCTCCAAGTGCCATTGTGGTTTTCTGATGGCCGCCAAGATTCATCACGGCACGGGTTATGAGTCCTGGGGCAACTACAAATGCGCCAAAGATGAGGAAAGCTGCATGGACTGCGGGAAATGTGTCGAACGCTGTCCGGTCAAGGCGATGACCGTTAATACGGATGAAAAGACGGTCTTTAACAAGGAATATTGTGTCGGCTGCGGCCTCTGCGTGACCACCTGCCCCACCGATTCCCTGATCCTGGAGCGAAAACCCGACGACCAGTTGACCCTTCCCCAGGAAGAAAAGTTTTTTGATAATCAGGATCTCATGGGATTGGAAAAAGCGCAGATTGACAAAGCCAGATTGGCGGCAGCAAAGGCGTAAAAAATAATCAGCCATGCATGAGCTTCCTCTGACAAAAAGCATATTGGAGACGGCAGTAAAGTACGCCCAGCGGACGGATTCACGAAAGGTTGTGACCATTGTCCTGCGGTTGGGCGCGCTGAGAGACATCAAGAAAGAGTGGATTCAGCACTACTTCAATTATATCAGCAAGGGGACCATCGCTGAGGATGCCGAAATTCTGGTCATCTCCGATCCTATTATCTGCCACTGCAACGACTGCGGAAAAGATTTTGAAATCGACCGTGACGGCTATGCCTGCGAAGAAATTCTCTGCCCAAACTGTTCCACCCGGAATTACACACTCGTTTCAGGCACAAAGTTTCAGATAGAAGGCATCGAAGTCATTTAAATTCATCTACTTCTTTTTTAAGCCAGGCGATCCAATCCTCAATGCCCGCTCCTGTTTTACAGGACACTTCGATAATTCTAATATTGGAATTCAAGGTAAGAACCCTTTTGCGCAGGGCTGCCATATCAAAATCGCTCAGCGACAGATAATCAATCTTATTGACCAAGAGGACATCGCAGATGGTAAACATGAGCGGGTATTTGAGCGGCTTGTCGTCGCCTTCGGGAACGCTCAGGATCATCACGTTTTTATGAGCGCCTGTATCGAACTCGGCGGGGCACACCAGGTTGCCGACATTTTCAATAATAATCAGGTCGAGCTCCTTTGCGGCCAGGGCATCAATGCCCTGCGTGACCATTGTGGCGTCAAGATGACAGAATCCGCCCGTCCGCAGCTGAATTGCCGGAATTCCGCGGGCTGCCACTTTTTCCGCATCCACCGTAGAATCAATATCCGCTTCGATGACACCGAGCTTTACAGCACCTTTCAGGCCTTCGACTGTCCGGAGGATGAGACTGGTCTTACCCGAGCCTGGAGAGGACATCAAATTCAGCAGCAGGGTCTTTGTATTGCGGAGCCGCTCCCGGACGCCTGCTGCCACCTGGTTATTGTCGGCCATGATTTCTTCTTTTACTTCGATCAATCTCACGTTTTCCACTACTGCACCTCCATGTTCTTGATATAGTATTCCCGTCCGGAAATCAGTTTACTGTCTTTTTGTCCGCAGACCGGACACGCCGAATCGCTCATATTGGCTATTTCTACGGGGTACGATGCGGCGCAGGCATTACATTGCAGCATAATCGGCGTCCGTTCGATTTTAAGCTCAGCACCCTGGGCGATGGTACCCTTGCTCAGGTAATCAAAATAACGTTGAATCCATTCATCTTCCAGATCGCTGAGCTTACCAACCTGGAGATGAATCGTCATCACCTGCCGGACGTCGTTTTTTTCTGCGTGTGTCAGCACAATTTTCAAAATACTTTCGGTGATGGGCAACTCATGCATTTTTTTTATTGTTTCCTTCCAAGTAGTGTCACGGCAACGATACGCTGTCATTTCGAAGGAGTCATAACGACTGAGAAATCTTAGATTTCTCCCTGCGGTCGAAATGACATTTCTTGATTGACGAGACAGTAGGTACTTAAGCATCGGCGAAATGTCCGGATCGGTTCAACACTCTTGGCAACCTTCATATGCAGAATAGCGCCTTCCAGTCCATGAAAGATAAAACTTGCCGTATCCGCCGTATGGAGTCCGGCCGGCAATTGCATACTCTTCTTTGCTTCTTTCAGACAGGCTTCAATCTGTGTGATAAACCCTTCAACAGCGGCTTGCAGGCGCTTGCGCAATTCCTCATTGGCATCGGCAAGCTCCAGCGACAGATTGCCAATGGGGCAACCCAGTGTCGCCCCGCTCTTTCTGAAGGCCAATTCATAATAGTCCAGAAGCTTGTTCAGCCGCTCCAGGGGTGTCACGCTGACGTCACCCAAATGGCTGATAAAAATCTCACCAATGGTGAGCGTGAAGTGATCGACCACCGCACAACCGAAATCATCCTTGCTTTTAAAATAAAAATAAAATGAACCTTTGGGAATGCCCGCAACATCAAGAATTTGCTGGAGACCCGTTGCCTTGTATCCCTGGGCATGGATCAACTGGGCTCCTTTACGGATGATCTCCTCGCGGGTGTTAATTTTCGCCATTGCCATAGTAAATCCTGCCGCCTTTAACTTTGCATGACTTTCATAAAGGCTTCGAGCCTTCCCTTCTCTTGCAGAACTTTGACAGCCATATCCTGAGTCGTCGCCGGAACCGGGGGAATCTGCTTTCTTTCGATCAAGCCCATTGCCCCGGTGGCACAAGTCGAAACACACAATCCGCAGCCGATGCATTTTTCTTCATGAACAAAGGCGACGTCCTCCCCGACCTCGATGGCCTGCATCGGGCAGCGCTCGTCGGCACAGACTCCGCAGGCAACACAATCATCGCTGTTGACAAGAGCTGCAAAGCGACTGGGTTCAAAAGCATGGGGATGATTCAACTGGGTTCTGCCACGCAGGATGGTGCAGCAGCAGGGGCAGCAGTTGCAGATCACACTGGCCTTATCCGCACTGTTATTGCTGGTATGCACCAGCCCCGCCGCTTCCGCCTGATCCAGCACTTTGATGCCCTCTTCTTTACTGATCTTGCGCGCAAATCCCCGCTCCACGAGGAATTCGCCCACACCGTCAAAGATAAGACAGACCTCTTTCGGCTTATCGCACTTCGCAACGCTCACCCGGCAGGCACATTTTGTCAGGGCGACATAATTGGAGTTTTCAATCAGGTGTTTGACTTCTTCATAAGGATGGATTTGATCCTGCGGGGTAACGGATTTTTCCACCGCGACCACTCTCATCATCGGCGTCGGATTTCCGGCAAAAGAAGCGCCAAGGCTCTCATGGTGATATGCTTCCCATAGCCTGGCCAGGCGGTCATGCATGGGCGAGCCACCCCCCTTCATAAAGGGAAACTCAAAAACACCGGGAATAAGCGGCACCAGTCCATAGAGTTTTTTGCCATCCTTGTTTTTGGAAAAGATGACGCCTTTGTTGGCCATGGACTCAAGGTGGCCTTCGGTCTCGTTTTCGGTAACCCCGGTTGCCTGAGCCAGACTCACCGGGCTTTTGGGTTTAAAATTCATTTTGACTGCTATGGCCGCTTCCTCGGGCGTAAAGAGAATGCGCAATATTTCATCGATGGCATCCCCCTTGGGCGCTGTTGATGGGTGCGAATCCAGGATTTCTCTGAGTTGTTCATAGGTATTCATGGGCGGCCTCCTTAATTATTCACTTCTTGTTTTCTTCCATAATAGACCGGTCGTCTAGTTGTCAAGCTATATTTTCTTATCTGCAGCTTGCTGCGATATATTGACGTTCATTTCATACCTCGACAGCTTGCTGCGAGGTGGTTGATTAATGGGTATTTACTTCAAACGCGCATTTTACATATTACATATAAATTGTCCGAAGGCAGAAGATGAAGAACGAATCAGAAGAAAAGAAAGAGCCTGAGTGGGACTGTTGTTCATTTCCCTGCGGAGATTCTTGTTGCCAACACGGCGCCGATGTATTCGCGCACGAGAGGGATAGCTTGATCTCTGCAGGTATTGCCACAGCATCTGATTTCTTGGAGCCAAAGACTGATAAGACGGGGACAATCATGTATCGAACACGGATAGGGGCGCTCGGTTGCACCTTCCTGCTTGACGAACGCGGCTGCAAATTGCATATTTCCGGCCACAAACCGGTGGTATGCTGCGAGTGGCCTCGCACTTTCCAGGAAGCGAAGCGCGCAGCCAGCGAGGATTACTTGCCCTGCTTCCCGCTTCGTTACAACCGGAACCCGAACAATAAAAACAAGACTCTTTAAGTTGTGTTGTCCTGAAACGAAGTTTTCTTGACATTATTCATAAGGTAAGGGCGACCATCGAACATTCTTCCTGAAACAAACAGACCGTCATGTTTGTTGAAAATTCCGGACTTCAATCTGCAATAATAATTAAACTGAACTTTATCAAGAAGAAAAGAATCTTTGTGGGCTGCGGTTACACCTAACTATACACCTTTGAGTTTGGCATTGGAGTGCGGATTACCAGTTATAAGCTGCGCAAGCAGCGTCAGCCTTCCATCTTATACCCCTTCTCCTTGAATAGCCTCAAGCATGCAGCCACGACGGCGGAGTCGAACTTGGTGCCGCTATCGGATGAAATCTTGTCCAGAGCCTCGCTAATCGGAAAGGCCTCCCGGTAGCTCCGATGGGTGGTCAGATCTTCCAGGGCGACGGCAACCGCCAGAATCCTGGCCTCGATGAGGATGGCTTCTCCTTTGATTTTTCGCGGAAATCCCGATCCGTCAAAGCACTCCCGATGCTGGAGGACGATATCGGCAATCGGCCAGATGCTTTCGATCTTTTTCAGCGTGTCATAAGCGGCCTCGGGGTAGGTCTGATAAAGGGTCAGATTGATCCGTTCCAGACGCTCCACATTCTGAAGGATCTCAATAGGTATATTGACCATCCCGATGTCATAAATCCGTGAGGCCAGTTCTATCCCCTCCAATTGGAAGTCCGTCAACCCCATCTCCCGAGCGATGGCTGTCGCCAATTTTGCTACCCGTTCATGGTGGCCCGGGGTATTGGGACCCCTGAGTTCGACTGTTCCAGCGATTGCCTCGATCATCCCCTTCATCGATTCGTATATCCGGGCGTGGTTCTTCCGTAGATTCAAATCTATGCCTTGCTTATGCAGGGCCAGTTCGATGGCAACATGCAATTGCTTTTTTTCGACAGGTTTCAGTACATATCCGGATGGACCGGTCAGCTTTGCCCGCCCGAAGGTCTTATCGTCGGCATAGGAGGTCAAATAGACCACCGGCGTACCGGAATGCGCCATGATCTTTTCGGCAGCCGAGATGCCATCCATCTTCCCGGCCAGCACGATGTCCATCAGCACCAGGTCCGGATGGAGTTCCGTTGCTTTCTCTACGGCTGATTCGCCTGAGTATGCGATGGCTGCCACATCGTATCCCATATCCTTCAACTGTCTGGCTATATCATTGGCAATTATCGCTTCGTCTTCGACCACCATGATCTTTGTCTTATCCATTATGCCACTCCCTTTCTTCTTTTAGGGGAAATGTTATGGTCCATATCGTCCCACCATCAACCCGCATATCCATTTTACCATTCATCTGCGCCACCAGCATACTTACGAGCTCCAATCCAAGAGATTTCAGGTTCTTTAAATCAATCGTCTCCGGCAATCCAATCCCGTTATCCTGAACCGTAAGTGTTACAGTCTTCTCCTGCTGTCGCATCGCGATATTTATCTCGCCTTCCCTTCCTCCCGGAAAGGCATATTTCAAGGCGTTGGCGATCAGTTCGTTCAGGATCAGGCCGCAGGGGATAGAGCTGTCTATGTCAAGATTTATCTTTTCGACATCGACCTTGATCTCCACGGGAGATTCAGTCCTTCCGTAGGATTGGCTGATGTTGCCGACCAAATCCCGGATAAATTGATCGAAATCAATCCTCGCCAGATCCCGGGACTGGTAGAGCTGCGTGTGAATATTGGCCATGGTCCGAACCCGGGTTATGCTGGACTGGAGTGCTTCTATTGCTCCTTTATCCTGCAAAGTGGAGGATTGCATATTCAGAAGGCTCGAAATGATGGTCAAGTTATTCTTGACCCGGTGATGAATCTCTTGCAACAGAACCTCTTTTTCTTTTAGCGAAGAAACCAACTTACTTTCCGCATTTCTTTTGTCTGTAATGTCGATAAGTGCGCCTTCGATGTACCCATCCCCTGGATAAAGGCGAGCGGAAAAGCTGATCCAAATATGTTGATTGTCTTTTCGAATGATCTCCGCTTCATAGTTGTTCACCTGGCCGTTTACGGTAACTTCCTTAACCATTCTCTCCCGTACCATCGGGTCGGCATAATGCTCGGAGGCCACAAAGTTATTCAAACATTCTTCAATGGTCGCATATCCAGACAGTTCTGCGTAGCGCTTGTTAATTTGCAGAGGAGTGCCATCGGATATTCTCGTCCGGAACAACCCTACTTGCGCATTATTATACAGATTCTTGAACCGATCTTCGCTTTCTCGTAATTGACGATCAACATGTGCCTTGTCGATGGCCGTATTCCTGAAAACATTCAGCGCTTTTTCCATCTGCCCAATTTCATCTTGACGATCGTTGCTTTCCGCGATTGCCGACAAATCACCTTCGGTGAGTCGGACCATGGATCTCGTAATCGACAGAATCGGTTTCGAAATATATTTTGATCCTATGTAAATGGTAATCAATAACGTGATCAGAGCCATGAGTACGGCAATGGAAATAATGGTTTTTCGTATCCGGTCCAGCGTCGCTTCCGACTCTTGCTTGGACTTTGCTATCTTAGCATTCTGGTAATCAAACAGTTTTGAAAGTAAACTTCTCAGCTCACTGAACGGAATGGCAGCGGATCGAACCAGAAGAATGCCTAGGGAGGGGTTTTCAGAAATGGCCATGACAGCCTGCTGAGCCTGGTGCCTGAAGGTTTTCAGAGACTGGTTAAGCTCCTGCAAAATATCCTTTTCTTTTTGATCCAAGGACCATCCTGTAAGAATTTCTCCATGGATGACCGTCAAATTGTTCAATCCCATCTCGAGCCTTTCAGAAACCGGCAGCAATTCGTCTTTTGCGGCCCGCATGAATTGAAGAACAGAAAGGCGATAGATATCCGATTGAACCTGTTCACTTGTGGAGATCAACTCTTGAACAATCTGGAGCCTTTTTAACGATATCTGCTGTACATTGGTTAATATCCGGCGCTGATTTTCCATGCCGCTAATGGCGATAGACAATATAACTCCGAGCGCAATGATCATGATGACGGGTGCGATCAACACCTTGATTCTGATCGACGTATTACTGAAAATAATCATCTATTCTCCCGGCCTTCATTCCCAAAGCAGCGCGCAAATACGGTCGTCCATCGTCAGTTTGCCGCACCATGCCTTAATCCGACCGACTTTATGCGTTGTCGGATGAGGCCACAACCCTTCAATTTCAATGATCCCGTTACCCTGTGTTTCCCCAGTGCCTGATAATTGTTTCAGAATGTTATTCCCTTTCAAGTCAAGCACCCCGCCGATATCCATTCCCGGCTTCATCTGACCGGAATTGTCGAGGAAGACAATCCCTTTCATTGTAAAGCCGATCACATGCAATCCTGACTTCTCTAAATCCAGATAGCCACTTTTCTCATCCTCGAAAACCTTAAGTGCCTCAAACAATCCTTTTTCCTTGAGAAGATGGATGGCCTGTATGCCGACTCGCTCAAGGGCGGATTTTGCCCCTTTCAGAGGAGGAGTTGAGGCATAGGTTATTACCGGAACCGCTTTCCAGTAAAGTTCATCCAGTGGGGAGTGCATTCCCCATATGGAAAGCGGCGGATTTCCCAAACCCTTGTTGTAAACCGTTTGATAGGGTATCAGGTTTAGCCAGACGATCGGGAGCTCATCGGTCACGATGCGTTGGAATTCGCTGTACAGTGCTTTCCGCTTGGCTATGTCCATTTCCACGGCCGCCCGGTTGAGAATGTCGTCGACCTTGCTGTTTCGGTAGTTCTGCGTATTGGACCAGACTACCCCCTTGCGGATATTGTCAGACAGATAAGTGCGGTGAACGCCGATCATGGGGTCGCCCCAGCTATAGACGCCGTCCATCGTCATATCAAAATCCCAGCCGCCCACCCGTTCGGCCCATTCCTTGAAATTGTTTGAACTGCGGACCCGAACGTCGATTCCAATTTTTGAAAGTTGGCGTTTGATATAAAACGCGATATCATGCTGCTGGCTGGGAACGACCGGGATGTAATCCAAGGTCAGTGAAAAGCGCGTGCCGTTCGGCTTGACCGGCAGCCCGGCTTTGTCAAGTAGAGCGCCGGCTTTCACCAGGTCCAGATCGTAAGTCGCTACCTTCGGCTCATAAAACGGGCTGAAGGGAGAAATCGGCCCGTTGGCGCGTACCGATCGGCCTCTATTCATGAATTTATTGATAAACGCCGCATCAATCGAGTAGGCGATTGCCTGGCGCACCCGCTTGTCATCCAGCGGTTTGCGCAAAAGATTGAACGCCAGCCAGTTCATCGCACCAAGGCCCTCATGCCCTATAGGCGTGATCACGATATGTTTATTTTTACTGAGCCTCTCTATCCCCTCAAGGTCGATGAACAGCGGCAGGATATGGGCATCCTGCCGTTCCATATAAATCAGTTGCGCGTTTGGATCATAGTCATATCGAATAACGATTTCGTCAAGATAAGGACGCCCCGGGATGAAGAATCGTTCGTTTCGTTTCAACACAATATACTTTCCCGGCACATTCTTTACCAATTTGAATGGCCCGGAGCCGACTGGTTGCAGATTGGCGGGGTGCGTCTTAATATCCCGGCCGTCCCCGTAGATGTGTTTGGGCAGGATCGGCAGCAGCGCCGGCGACATCGCCAACAAGAGGGCAGGATGATGTCGTGACAGCCGAATCACGGCCTTCTGTGGATCGGGGGTATCCACCCTTTCCACAGGGGCAAACATGGGCTTGAAAGGGTGGTACTTTTGGACCGTCAGAATGGAAAAAGCAATATCTTCCGAAGTAATCGGTCGGCCGTCGTGAAAGGTGGCGTCCTTGACCAGATGCAATGTCAGTGACAGCCCATCCTTTGAAAATTCCCAGCTCTTTGCCAGATAGGGTTTCGGATTCCAATTTTCATCATACCTGAGCGGGCTCGCAAAAATTTGTGCGCCGATAATCGCGGTTGCCGAGCCGGAAGCCACTGCCGGATTGAAATGCTTTGGCTCGCCGACTCCATCTGAGATAATGATCCTACCGTCCTGCTTGGGCTCCACCGCCGGACTGTGCGTGGCAATTGCGATAGACAGAAAAACGCAGGTAATTACAAGATACGGGTTCCCTATGATATTCACCATGACCCCCTGTCTCTATTCTTCGCAAAAAATCATGCATCTTCAAGCTTAAACCCTTTTTCACGAAATAATCTCAAACAGGCATCCGCGACAGTCTTGTCGTAAAAGATACCCCTGTTCTTCTCGATCTCATTCAGAGCGGCATCAATGCCTAAGCCGGGACGATAGGGACGGTGGGAAGCCATCGCCTCCACCACGTCGGCAACCATGAGAATGCGGGCTTCTATGAGAATTTCCTCGCCCTTCAGATTTCTGGGATAGCCGGAACCGTCCATCCGCTCATGATGCTGATGGACGATCTCAGCCAGCGGCCAAGGCGATTCCACATCCTTCAGCATCTCGTACCCTTTCCGGGAGTGCTCTTTGATCAGGGAAAACTCAAGGTTTGTCAGCTTGGTAGGCTTGGACAATATCTCCGCGGGTATGGATAATTTCCCGATGTCATGGATGGAACCTGCCATACGGAGTCCCTCGATTACATCTTGAGGTAATTCCATCTCGGTGGCAATGGCCCGGGCAAGGTCTGCCGAACGGATTTGATGACCGGATGTATAGGGATCTCTGGACTCCACAGCAGACACCATGACCTGAATGATGGTGCCAAACGATTTCCTGAGACTTTCAAGGGTTTCCTTCAGTTCCGCCTCGGCCCGTTTGCGGTCGGTAATGTCCCGAGAAATACCCCAAAACCCGATTGGTTTACCTTCTGAATCCCTGATGAGAGATACCGAAACTTCGTTAAAACCTTTCGTCCCGTTTTTTCTGATAATTTCAACATCTAATGCCTTAACTGGTTCACCTGTTCTGTAGAGCCTTCTGAAGAATTGATACATTTTTTGAGCGGTTGTTTCATCTTGATACTGCCGGTTATTCATTCCGATCAATTCCTCTTTGGGATATCCTATATTTCTGCACTCGGCGTCATTAACGAAGGTATAATTACCGGCAAGGTCCATCTCAAAATAGCCTTCCTGCATGTTCTCAAGAATGGTTCGATACTTTTCCTCTCTTTCCTGCAGAGACTCCTCTGCCTTTCTCCTTTTCCTATCCACTTGGGAAATATACAGGGCCATTTCTACGGCGACCTTGAGATCATTTCTCTGGAACGGCTTGAGCATATACCCATAAGGATGAACCAATTGAGCCCGCTTCAATAGCTTCTGATCCGTATAGGCCGTCAGGAAGACAACGGGAATATCCCCGCGGGAATGGATTATGTCGGCGGCTTCAATCCCATCCATTTCCCCGGCCAGGACAATATCCATCAGGACCAGGTCGGGATGGAGTTTGCCCGCCTGCTCAACAGCATCTTCCCCCGCATATGATATGGAAACCACATCGTATCCCATATCCGTAAGCTGCCTGGCAATGTCATGGGCAACTACCCCCTCGTCCTCAACTACCATGATCCTGGTCTTATCCATCGAGCCACACCCTTTCTTTCTTTATGGGGAAGGTAATTGTCCAGGTCGTTCCACCGTCGACTTGCATATCAAGCTTGCCGCCTATCTGACCCACCAAGATATTCACGAGCTCCATTCCCATGGATTTTCGATTCGCTGCATCGGTCACAGACCGAAAGCCAATTCCGTTGTCACAAACTGTAAGTGTCACATGATTGTTTTGTAATTGCATAGTAATATTTATCTTGCCTTCCTTCCCCTCCGGAAAGGCATGTTTCAAGGCGTTGGAGATCAGTTCGTTCAGGATGAGCCCGCAGGGAACAGCCTGCTCTATGGGCAGCGTTGCATCAACTATATCCGCGTGTATTTCAATAGGCGCTCCTGAGATTTTGTAAGACTGTTGCAAACTACCTGTAAGATCCCTGATAAAACCGCCTATATCAATCCTAGTCATATTGCCCGAATGATAGAGCAGGTTATGAATATCAGCCATAGTCTTGACCCGGTTCACGCTGTCCTGAAGCGCTTCTCTGGCTGTTTCATCCTGCAAATAGGAGGACTGCATATTGAGAAGACTCGAAATAACCTGCATGTTGTTCTTCGCCCGGTGGTAAATCTCGCTTAGCATCGTTTCCTTCTCCAGAAGCGATGCCTGGATCATCTCTTCCGCCTGCCTGCGCTCGGTGATGTCAGAGCCAATGCTTAAGACCTCCAGCACCTGTCCATTTCTATCCAGCACGGCCTTATTTGTCCAGGAAATCCATACCCGCTCACCATTGCGGCGCATGTTCTCGTTGATATTTTGCTCAAAATCTTTCGGGTTGGCGACTATTCCATCCACGAGCGGCCTCAAATCCCTGCCGGTGTTTTTCTTTTCCGGAACAATCGTCCCTACCAGATGACGCCCGATAATTTCCTTTTCGGTGTACCCGAAAAACTTCTGGCCGAACTCATTCATGAACGCAATTTCCCCGCTCGGGTTCCATCGGAGGATTATGCTGTTGGCGTTCTCAACGAGCTCTCGGTATTTCCGTTCGCTCTCCTTCAGTGCCTCCGCTGATTTCTTCAGTTCCGTCAGTTTAATGCCCGTTCCAATAACATACGCCGTATCACCTTTGGTCATTTGTACCCCGGTGAGATAATAGGGGATCATGACATTGTCCTTTGTGATCAGCTCCGCTTCAACTTCTCCATATCCTTCTACAAACGCCTTTTCCATAGCGTTCCGCACCCTCGCTCGGTCTGCTTCGGCAATGAAGGTCATGATGTTGCTACCTTTAATTTCTTCCGGCGCATATCCAAAAAACGTCTCGATATTCCTGTTCCATAATACCAAGCGTCCTTGCCGGTCATACATATAAAAAATGCCTGGCAGACTGTTGATGGCGGTTTCCGAAAAGTCTTTCTCTGCCAGGATAGCATCGACGAAAACAATAAACGCCTTACCCATCGCCGCAATTTCATCGTGACCGCCGCCGATTAACTTGCGGATATCCTCTTCCAGGCGGCCCGGTTTTCCCCGTTCGGCCTCGGAGGCAGACAGGCGCATATATCTCGTCAACCCTTCGATGCGTCTGATAACCCGGACTCCCAGCAAATAGTAAAGGGCAAGAAAGGAAAGCGCAGCCGCCGCCAAGGAAAAACCGAGGAGAAACTTGTTTGCGTGGCGAACATCGCTGTTGGTCTTTTGCACTGCCAAGCGCACCATATTGTTTTGCGTTCCCACAATTTTGGCGGCGTCCCTCTGTAAATGCCTGGACATCTCGACGATCTGATCATATTGAGTTTGCGCTTGCTTTTCCACCTCGATTTCCATCTTCCGGATGAGAAAAAGGGTCTGAGGATGATTTCCGGAAAATTGACCGGTCAGATCATTTATAAGGACAGCAAGGTTACGAACGACTGGGGTCTGCGTGAGGTGTGAATGCATAGACAACCTCAGAGAGGCGGCCGCCGCTTGCCTTGCAAACTCGTTGAGGGCAGCCGGATTCATCTCAGCCCCGACAGCGTCAGCAATCGTTTTTAGTTCCCGTCCATCGTTGCGTAAATCCTGTGCTGTCCCGAGCCAACTCATCTCCCGTTCAAGAAAGGTGTCCAATTCCTGTTGCAGTCGGCCCTGTTTTGCGGCGTTGGGGATATTGACCGCCAGCGACCGGGAGACAAAAGCGCGCATCTGCCGATTTGTATCCTCGGCGGCCGATATAAAACTGGCGTAGACGCGATCAATACGCTCCTGTCGTATTTTTAGCTCTTCTCTGGCGGCAATCCGGCGACCTGTAATCTGATCATACCGGGTGATAACTTGATCCAACTGGCCCAGTCCCTTTTCCAGATCCCCGACCCCGGTGTCACGTGTTCCCGCCAATGCCGCAAAATTCATGCCGCCCATCTGTTGCAGATCCCCCAGCAGGCGCTTCATCAGTTGTTTGATGCTGGCCATCTTCTGTTGCCTCTCCGCATGGCTGCCAATGAAGGGGATGCCTTGAAGTTCGTCAATCAGGGAGCGAAACTCATTTTCGATTTGCTGGGCCATAACCAGGCCGGCAAGATCCTGCGTAGCCAGATGGTTCATGGCGGTGCGCGTATTGTTCAGGGTGTACATGGAGTAGAGAACCAGGATCAGGGATATCGACAACAATCCCATCATGATGCCAATCAGGCTGGCGCGGATGCCGAGGAAACGATGAAACGGACCTGTTGGGTCTCGCAGTTCTGAAGTTTTTGTCATCTCCGCGATCATCACTCCGAGTATTCGTTAATGTAAATCTTGAATTCTATTATATAGTTCCTCGGTCCAGGGGAAATAACCGTTGCCCTGAAAGGGCCGAAGGAGCTCGATCATCGGTCTCCGGTCCACCGGATGGATGATCGCCCCCAACCTGGGCAGATCCTGTGCCAGTTGGAGTTCCTCTTTTCTAACGTCATCGGTTACCCGGTCTGACGCTTCCCGGAAGATTTTTACCAATATTTCCTGGTCGGCAGGGGGTATTGCATTCCAGCGCTTGCCGTCCATCACGACCAATTGGGCATCGGAGATATGGGCCGTGAGATTGACAAACTTGGTAACCTCGTAAAAGCGCATGGCCTTGATGGCCGGAAAAGGATTCTCCTGGGCATCGACGATGCCTTCTTTCAGGGCCTGATAGGTCTCCTTGAACGGCAACGGCACGGGCTTTGCCCCCAAGGCGCGGAAGGTGAGGACAATGATCGGAATGTTCGGGACACGGATGGCCATACCGTTCAGGTCCCCGGGGCCGGTCAGCGGCGACTTCGTCGTGATGTGACGCTCTCCGTAATAGGCCAGTCCCAAGACCTTCATCCCCGTTTTCTTCTCGAAACCCGCCACCAATTCCCGGTAAATAGAACTGTCCCGGAAGGTCTGCCAGTGTGCGAAATCCCGGAAGATAAACGGTCCGGAACCGATAGACAGAGGGGGATACAATTCCTTCAAATGTCCGAAGCTCAGATAGGCCATCTGGACAGTACCGGCTTTAAAGCCTTCAATGACCTGGGCGTCGGTGGCGCCAAGCTGGCCTCGCGGCACTACCTGCAAGCGGTAATGTCCTTTAAGCTGCCGATTGATTTCGCCGGCCGCCCAGACCATGTTGCGGTGATGGGCCGTGGAATCATCAAGGATATGGCCGAATATCAATGTTTCTTCCGCCTGTGCAGGCCGTGCTTCGCAGAAAAATAAACCTGTACACAGCAACACCCATAATACCGCTAAAAAATAAGATTGACGCGATATGCTCATTCCCATAAATCTCATCCTCCTTATATGACAACTATCGATAACGGGTTAAACTGTTGCATGGAGCAGGGGAATCGGGAGATCAACAGTACAGGAAGTTCCGCAAATCACCGCCCCCGCCTTTTGAAAAAACAATACGCTCTATTCCCGGTCGAAATCAAGCATTTTCATTAAGATTGCCGTTTTGTTGCTTTCAGGAAGCTAGATATATTTCACAAGCACGTAAGATCTGGATAAACCATTATTTTGACACCCTCTTAGCTTCTTCGTGGATATAGCGTCGGATCTCTGCGAGAAATATTTTCCCATACTGCTTCATTTTGTGCTCACCGACACCGCTCACACCCAGCATTTCGATTTCATCCCGGGGACACATATCCGTCATTTCCAGAAGCGTCCTGTCGGAGAACACAACATAAGCCGGCACATTGTTCTCGTCCGCCAGCGTTCTTCGGAGCGCGCGCAGTTTCTCGAAAAGCCCGTCGGCCACTACCTGTTTCTTCGGAAGGGCGGCGACGGTTTCTAGCTTCTTTTCCAATGCCATAGGCTCAGTCAAGAGCACTTCCATTTCCGCTTTCAGAATTTTACGGCTCAGGTCGTTCAATTTCAGCGCGTAGCCTTCGTCGTAGGCGATATCGACAAAACCGGAATTCAGCAGTTGAAAAATATACTCTGCCCATTCACTGTATTTTATATCACGGCCGACGCCGAATGTTTTAATCTGATCATACCCGTTTTCCCGGATGAACATATTGTGCGAGCCGCGTAGAATTTGGATCAGGGTGGTCATGTTGATTTTTTCGCCCGTGCGGGCGATAGCCGACAGCGCCTTCTGGGCGATGATCGTGCCGTTGAATTTTTTCGGCGGATTTTTGCAGACGTCACAATTGCCGCAGTCGCCCGACGGTTGCTCGTTGAAATAACTGAGCAGTATACGGCGGCGGCAGATGTCCGCTTCCGCGTAGCGCTTCATGCGGTCGAGCTTGGCCGAAAGCAGTTCCTGCCGATCCTGCGGCAAGTCTTTGAGCATTTCGTGATGGGTTTTAACATCGGCGTAACTGTAAAACAGCACCGTATCGGCAGGCGCGCCGTCGCGCCCGGCTCGTCCGATTTCCTGATAATAGCTTTCAATATTTTTGGGCAGGCTGTAATGAATGATCCAGCGGATATTTGATTTATCAATGCCCAGGCCAAAGGCGATGGTGGCGCAGATGATTTGAATTTTGTCACGGATAAACGCGTCCTGAACTTTACTCCGCTCGTCATTAGCCATACCGGCATGGTAATACGCCGCCCGATAACCGCGATCCTGAAGTCTGGATGCCACATTTTCCGTTGTCTTGCGGCTCAAGCAGTAAATGATTCCCGGCTGATTTTTTCTTTTGGATAAAAAGCGCAGAATCTGCTCGAGGCGCTTCTGTCCCGAATACACCGTAAGACTCAAATTCGGCCGGTCGAAGGAGGCGATAAATTGATGCTCCTCAGGGATATCCAGCTGCCGGAGAATGTCTTTGCGGATCACTCGGTCGGCCGTGGCGGTAAGCGCAATCAGAGGTACGGTCGGAAATTTTTCTCGCAGGACATGAAGTTTCAGATAATCCGGCCGAAAATCATGCCCCCACGATGAAATGCAATGCGCTTCATCCACGGCAAAAAGAGAAATTCGCAACTTTTGTAAAAAGCCAATTGTGGAGGCAGCGCCCAGCCGCTCCGGAGAAATATAAAGCAGTTTGATGTCGCCTTTCAGGCACTGGCGGATAACGGCCGCGCTTTCTTCTTCAGCAAGCGCGCTGTTGAGAAACGCCGCGGGAATGCCGTTGGCTGTAAGTCCGTCCACCTGGTCTTTCATCAAAGCAATGAGCGGCGAGATGACAATGGCCGTGCCGTCCATAATCAACGCGGGAATCTGAAAGCAGACGGATTTTCCCCCGCCCGTCGGCATCAAAACCAGCGCGTGTTTCCCCGCGAGAGCGTGATCGATGATTTCCGCCTGCAGCGGATAAAATGTCTCGTAACCGAAATATTTTTTCAAGGCGTCTTGCTTGGTCATCTTACGGGTCAAGTCCTCTTTAGTTAATCAACCACCTCTCGAGCTCACTGTCGAGGCATGAAATGAACGTCATGATATCGCGAGCAAGCTCGCGGAGAATTAACGCTCGTCCCGCTTAAGCGGGATTGAAATATAAAAAGCGCTTAAAAGCGCTTGCCCAGGTAAAGATAAATTGACGAATGGCTGCGCTGGGCCTGGCCGTAGGCAAGGTAAATTGGTCCCAGAAATGATTTGGTTCCGATAAAAATACTTCCTGCCAGGATCAAAGATTCAAAATTGATATCCGAGCGTTTATCCCAGACATTCCCAGCTTCCGCGGACAGGCCGATGTAAAGAGGCATCTTGAGCGCACCCAGCCCGGCGGAGCCGATCTCCCTGTAGGCCACCAGACGGGCCAGGCCGGTATGACGGCCATAAATTTCATTGGCGGAAAAACCAGACAGATTCAGGAATCCACCCAGCGGGAAGGTGTCCTGAACGGCCATGTCGTCATTATCCAGAGTGGTTTTAATGTCGATAGAGGGAAGAAACGTATATTTTCCCCAGGTGAACGCGGTCATCCATTTGACGCCTACCGCCTGCACCTCAATATCCGAGCCCAGCATTTTCAAGTTATAATCCCAGGTCACATAGGCATCCGTACCGTATAAAGGGAAAACATAGTTATCCAGTGTGCTGTAAGCAGCCGAAACAAAGACACTGCCTCTGTTATAGGTATCCGCCGGTCCGGTATGGTCGCCGACCAGAACCTTTATATCGCCGTATTCCCGGCGAATGCCCAGGCGCAATTCGCCCCAGTTGCCGAATTGTCTGCCAACGTCCAGACCGATGTGACCGGATTGAGCCCGATACCGCGTGGTAATATCGCCATCTTCGTTGTAGTTATTAAAGTTTCTCACACGGTATCCGGTATTAGCCGCAACAAAATAACTGAGCGAATAATCGACCGGTTGATAAAACTCGGTATAAATGTGCGGGCTTTCGCCTATCTGTACTTCGGTGCGCCATTCGCCCGCCAGACGGTTTATGGCCGTTTTCGTAAACTGCGCGGTCAATGCATAACTGCTGGAACCTTTGAAGTTGTCTTCCAAACCCAAACCGAAACGAAAGTAATTCGGGCCCCATGATTTTTCGAGAGGCTCGATAACCATTCCTGATGATTTATCTTTTTTCTTCAGGTAAAAATCCACGCGCTCAAACGTGTCAATGCCGTAAACCCGATCAATATTTCTTTTCAATTCGGCCAGGTGAAGTTTCGCGCCCGGCTTCATGTCGATATGCGCCGCAATGAGGCCTGTGGGCAGCGACGTTTTATTGACCACCTCCACGGTGTCAATAGTCGGCATCTCCTGATCTTTTTTTCTCTGGATCTGCAAATAAGCCAGAAAGTCTTTATCGGGAGCGGCCAGACGGGCAAGCTGCGGCTTCATCTCCTCTGCTTTTTTCCGGCCGGTTGCGACCGCCTCGGAGGCGCGAAAAAAATCGCCGCTGCTAATGTTGCCCATATCCGGTCGAATCAGAATATCCGTCTCGTGCATCGTGCGGATTTGCAGGGTAGTATTGCGCTGAACCAAAATGGTCGTGAGCTGGGAAGTGACTTCGACTGAGGATGTCAGTTCTTCGCGCCTGCTCAGATTTGTACTGATATCGACAACAATAACAACATCCGCGCCCATTTGCCGGGCAATATCTATGGGTAAATTATTGGCGATACCACCGTCCACCAGAATCCTGCCGTCAATTTCCACGGGGGCAAATAAAGCAGGAATAGACATGCTGGCACGGATCGCTTTAGCCAATTCCCCCTTTTCCAGTATGACGGCATCACCGGTTTCGAGGTCCGTGGCGACGGCCCGGAAGGGAATGTTCAGCTTGTTGAAATCGTCAATACCCTCCGTATGGAAAAGCAGGGATTTCAATATCAGGTTCAGATTCTGTCCCTGAAGAAGGCCTTTGGGTATGGCAAACTTGCCGTCTTTAAAGCCAAGGTCAAAATTAATCAGATAATCGGCCGCTTCTCTCTTGCGGCGAAAGGACAATTCGCTGGGCGGGGGCTTATCCTTAAAAGCCTCATTCCATTCTATGCTGGTAACAAATTTTTCCATTTCGGCGGGCGGCATCCCTGCCGCATAAAGAGCGCCGACTATCGCTCCCATGCTGGTGCCGGCAATGCAGGAAATGGGAATTTTCATTTCTTCCAGAACCTGAATCACGCCAACATGAGCCATTCCCCGCGCCCCGCCGCCGCTTAATACCAGACCAATGCGCGGTCGGCCATCAGGAGCGGTCAGTCCGGCCTGGGCGTCAGCCGCCGCAAACAAGAAAAAACCTATAGCTATACAAAAAAACAGGGGTTTAATTTTCAGTATTCCACCACCGGACTTGAAAACGCCTGAGTTCATGAAAGGTTCCGCTACTTCCTACCGTTGATTCGTTATTATTTCCGGCCCTCGCGATTCATACCGTCGCGCTGCGGCCGATCTCCGCGATCGATAGAGCGCTGCGGCACATCTTGTCTTTCTTCACGCGGCGTAAAACGCTGATCGCTTTTCATGTCGCGCTCCCGAACCTGAACCGGTTTATCTTGTTCCATCAAACGTCGATCCGGCTGTTTAACCCTGTCACTATCCGTAATACGCGGAACACCACTACCCGGATGCTTACCCGTATCGGTTTCCGGTTGGCCCAGCCGTGGCTGCTTCTCCCGGTTAATAATAACGGGTGTGCCCCCGTCAGACTTTCTGTCCTTGTCGTCCAGGCGCGGAATCGGCCGCTTTTCCCTGTCCGTAACACTGGGCACTCTTCCATCAGGCCTTCTGTCCTTGTCATCCAGACGCGGGATCGGCCGTTTTTCCCTGTCCGTAACACTGGGCACGCGCGGTTTGTCAGGTGGCCTACGTCTGCCCGGTTCGGGAACATCGCCGCCGGGTCTGCGATCCCAACGCTTCCCGTCCGGTAATGGTTTGCCCGGTGGATGGAAACGCGGAATTTCACCGCCGCGTCTTTCACGTACATATCGTCTGTCACGATCAGGCCGCCAACGGTGATCCGGACCTCGGTAGTCATGATAACGCCTGTTGAATCTTCTGGTTCTGTCAATATCCACGATAATGACATTGCGCTCGCGCCAGTTGAAGCTGCTCCAGCCGAACACCCCGAAGCCGACGTAGAACCGGGGAGAAAAAATAATACCGGGTCCCGCCACAACCAGTCCGGGCAGGATGATCGGGAAAGGTGGAAACAGGGGAAGCCACCAATGTCCGTAAATGATGTGCGGATTATAGGCGGGCACATAAATATAATCGGTACTGACCGGCTCAATGCGGATAATGCGTTCCTCAACGATCACCTTCTGCTCTTCAGTGGTCGTCAGATTTCCCGCCGCATGCGCTCTTTTGCGCAACTCCTGAACGGTATCCATGACATCTTCTTCCTGATTGGTAAAAGCGTCTCCCAGCCGGGCTGTCCAGTTGAGATTCTCACTCATCATGGTCAGAACTTTCGGATAGTGGCAAAGCGCGAGAACGCTGACATCCCAATCTTTTGCCTGCAATGCTTCGTCCAGAGCGTCGCCCTTCACATAAGAATTTTTCGTCAACCATCGTTCAGCTTCTACCACCTCAAATGGATAGGTGGCGGCCATCAGAATCTGTGACAGCAGCGCATCGGGATAAAGGGCGATCGGGGCAAGCATCTGGGCCAGCTCCTCATTGCTGAATGTCTGATTGGAAGAAGTCCGGGCACCATCCTGCGCTCCCGCCACACACGGAATGAGCACCGCTATCAGCACAATCATGCAGATTATATTTTGAAGACGTTTGATCATCATGGTTCAACCTCCTTCAAATTGGCGAGACGCGAAACAGATATCCCGCATTGTCGGGTAAATCTTTACCGTGTGAATCAGTATAGTGATTAGAAACCGGAAAATCAATGGTTAAGTAGAGAAATTCTCCCGCGTGCGTCCAAGATAACCCCTTCTTTTTCAAGGAGTTGTTTCTTCATTTCACTGCCGCCGCCGAACTGTCCAGGATTTCCATCGGCCCGAACCACACGATGACAGGGAATAATGATGGGGAATGGATTATTCGCCAGCGCCGTACCCACCGCTCTGGCCGCGCGAGGATTTCCGACCTTTGCCGCCAGACCCGAATAAGTAGCAACTTTGCCGCGAGGTATTTTATAAGCCTGTTTTAATACTTTTGCTGAAAATTCCGTAAGCCTTGCTAAATTCAAGATGGATAAATCAAACTTCTGCTTTTTACCGTTAAAGAAATCAACGATCAGGTGATCAATGCCATTGGGAATTGTGCGCGAAACCTTATTGATTGCGGGAAAATTCCTGACAATTCTGACCATCATCTTTTCTTTGCCGCCGGGCAGATAAATATATTCCACTTGCGGTTTCCCTCCGGCTAAGTCCCACACCAACCCGATTTCGTCCTTCCCGACTTTGATTATTTGGTAAAACATTTCAAGCCTCGTATCTCGCATCTCGTCGTTCGTATCTCGTTTGTAGGGAACGGCCTTGCCACCCGCAGGGTGGTCGCGATAACCTAAAGGTCACCAGACCGTTCCCTACAAACACCATCACCTCGTGCCCCCTCGCGTGACCTTTAGGTCAGCCTGTGTGTTCCAAAAGTATCTTCACACCAATGGCAATCAAAACCAAGCCGCCCAGAATCTCAACTTTCTTACCAAAAATCCGGGCCAGTCCTTTGCCGAAAATCATGCCGACCGCCGTCATCACAAAACAAACAACACCAATGATCGCCGCCGGAAACAAGATAGGAGTTTTCAAAAGAGAAAAACTGAATCCCACGGCAAGCGCGTCAATGCTGGTGGCAATCGAAAGCAGAAAGAGCGGCCAGCCGCGTGTCTGATCGGCTTTCTCTTCATCGCTTTCCTTTTCAAATCCCTCCCAGATCATTTTTCCGCCAACTAATGCCAACAGCGCAAAGGCTATCCAGTGATCGAACATCTGGATCCTATCTGCCACCGTCGAACCGGCCAGCCAACCGGCGAGCGGCATCACAAACTGAAAAATACCGAAAGCGAGGGAAAGCCGCAAAACAGGGACCCACGACTTTTTACTATTCGCCGCGCCGATTCCGATAGCCACGGAAAAAGCGTCAATACCAAGACCAACCGCCAGAAGAAAAATCGTAATCAAACTCATATCATGACCCAGAACAAGGGGTTGCAACCCCTTGTTCCCTATCTCTGCGTCAACGCCGCATAAATTTTCCCCGCCAACTCCTTACCAATTCCCGGAACCTTTTGCAAATCGGGAAGCGAGGCGTTTTGAACCTGACGTGCCGAACCGAAATGCTTAAGTAACAGCTTCCGGCGCTCACGACCTATACCGGAAATCGTATCCAGAATCGAGCTGAAGTCATTTTTTTGTTTCAACTTATGATGGTAACGGAGGGCAAAGCGGTGCGCCTCATCGCGGACCCGCTGCAAAAGCGACAGAGCGGCAGGCCGGGACGAAAGATAGACAGCATCCTTACGCCGGGGCAGATATACGCGATCTTCCGACTTTGCAGTTTTTCCCCGGAGCTTGTTTTTTGCGGTTAGATATGCTCTTTCTTCTTTGGCCAGTCCGACCACATCCATTTTAATCTTCAATTCGCTCAAAACGGAAAGCGCGGCATTGAGCTGCCCTTTGCCGCCATCAACAACCACCAGATCGGGCAGCGGATCGGAGCCTGTAAAACGCCGGGTCAGTACTTCGCGCATCATGCCATAATCATCCGGTTCGTCCATGGCTTTAATGCGAAAACGCCGATAACCCGATTTATCCGACTCGCCGTCCTGAAAAACCACCATAGATCCCACAGCGTTTTTTCCGCTGATATTGGAAATGTCATAGCATTCTATTCGGCGAGGCATTTTAGTCAAAGATAACTTTTCCTGAAGGATTTTCATGGTTGCGGTTTTCTGCTCTTCTTTCTTTTGGTCTGATGCGAGCAACTCGCGGGCATTGGCGCAGGCCATATCGAGCAGCGCTTTTTTCGCGCCGCGCTGAGGAACCGTGAGCGGCACTTTCTTTGTCTTTTTGTCGGCAAGCCATTCGGCAATCACATCTTCATCGGGAAGATTTCGGGGCAGAATAATCTCATCCGGCAAATTGGAACCATCATAATACTGTTGCAGCACTGACGAAATAATTTCACCAACGTCTGCTTTTGTTTTTACCGGCGTAAATGATTTGCTGCCCAGCAATTTTCCACCGCGCACAAATAGAATGCAGATCTGATAAGTATCACCATCTGCATAGACGCCCAGCACATCCTGATCCTCGGCGCCGCCCCAATCCACATTTTGCCGCTCCAGCGCGTGTTCCAGCGCGCCGATGCGGTCGCGCAGGCGCGCCGCTTCTTCATAGTTTAAGTCTTGGGCCGCTTCTTCCATTTGTTTTCTTAAATCGGACACCAATTCCCGTCGTTGCCCCCGCAGGAACGACACGGCGTTTTCGGCCAGTTTCCGGTAAGCGGCTTCCTCAATCAAGTTTTTGCAGGGCGCAAGGCATCGCCCGATTTGATATTCCAGGCACGGCCTCGCTCTCAGTTGGAAATCCCTGTTGCGGCAGGTGCGCAGCGGGAAGATCTGCTGAACAAAACGCAGTGTTTCACGGGCGGCCAGTCCCGATGGATACGGGCCGAAATAGAGCGCCGTGTTATGAAGTCTTTTGCGCACCAGCTGCAGGCGCGGATATTTTTCCGCCGGATCAAGAGACAGATGGTAATAGGTTTTATCATCGCGCAATATGACATTATAACGGGGACGATTTTTCTTGATGAGATTGTTCTCCAGAATCAGCGCTTCTTTTTCCGTGGCCGTCGTGATGAACTCTATATCGTCGACCCGCGCCATCAAAAACGGCGCCATCGGCCGCGTATCGCGGCCGGTAAAATAAGAACTGATACGGCTTTTCAGATCATTGGCCTTGCCTACATAGATCACCTTCTGCTGCGCGTCCTGCATAATATAAACGCCGGGGCTGCGCGGTGCGGAAGTCATTTTTTCTTTTAAGGCAATGTTTTCTTGCATTGGCATTTCAAATAAGAGTAATGGTTCTGCTTTCTTTAATATGTGCATTTGCTTTTAACATATCCGGAAGTGCAGGTCTTCAATTTTTTACTCAGAAATCTTCTATCAAGTCAATTTCAATCCCGCTGTTGCGGGACGAGCGTCAATGCTCCGCAGCGAGCTCGCGAGGTGGTTGATTCAATTTTTTTAATGTTTACAAAACAGATCAAAAGAGATAGCCATAATAAAGACTATTGTTGCAATTACCGTGATAAAGATCAGGAGGATAAACATGAAGGTACTTGGCATTATGGGAAGCCCGCGAATCGGAGGCAACAGCGATATTCTTCTGAGTCAGGCACTAGCCGGCGCCAAAGAAGCCGGTGCGGATGTGGAGAAAATCATCCTCGACCAAAAGCACATTGCCGGATGCAAAGACTGCAAAAAATGCAATAAAATCGGCGTCTGCGCCATCAAGGATGACATGGCTGAAATTCAGGAGAAAATTCTGGACGCCTATGCCGTCATCCACAGCAGCCCCGTTTACTTCTGGACGATGACCTCACAAATGAAAGCCTACCTGGACCGGTGGTGTGTTTTCTTTGATGCCCAATGGCGCTGGCAAAAAGATTATTATCCGAAAATGAGGAGCAAACGCATCGGCCTGATCACCGTCTGCGGCGACACAAACGTGCACACAGGAGATCCGATTGTTCACAGTTTCAAGTCAACCGTTGATATGACCAAAATGCAATGGCTCGGATCCGTCATGGCCTCCGCCGACGACAAAGGAGACATTGTCAACAACGAAGCAGCTATGCAGCAGGCGTTTGAGTTAGGAAAGAAGGCCGCGACGCCCTGACACCTTTTCCCGAGGACATGGCGATATCATGGCATAAGGGGTTTGTCGAAGCTTCTGTCTAAGACGCCGTTTTTTTCCATTTGGGCATCCCATAGGGCCTGATTGATAAAAGGGATAATCTGGGCCAGATTTTCGGCTTTCAGGTGTTCCGGCCGGGCAAGCTTCCCAAGAATGATCTCATCGAATTTGCCGGTTTTTCCGAATTCTACCCCGATCTGATAAAAATACTGATAGTATTTGTCAGTCAGGAAAGTGGGCTGAACGTCGAGTCCTTCGCAACCGCCTTTTAACATGGAGCCTAAATAACGGCAGTTCATCCTGCGGGAGAATTTCTCACAGTACCGTTCAACATACCGGAGGTGCGACGTCTCGGGAAAACCGCATTGTATGACAAAACCCATGGCAGGATTGTTCTCTTTTCCCATATAGGGCTGAAGTGTTTCGAAGAATTCTTTTACACTACCGGGCATAGCGTCAACATAGAGCGGAAAGCCGATGATCACATGTTCTGCGGCGGCGAATTTCTCCGCAAGAGCGGCAAGACTGTGCCTGTTCTTAGTCAGGTATTCGATTTCACAGATATTGTCTCCCGTCTCCAGAAAACCTTTGATGAAATGATCCATGAGTCTCTCGGTGTTACTTTTATTTCCCCGCGGGGACCCGTTAATGAATGTTAATCGCATGAAGAACTTCCTCCACAGGCGTTTCGGTAAACTGGACAAAACCCAGTGACGATCTCACATTGATGGCTTCCCTCTGGAAAATGCCGGTGGCAATGGCGATGTCCTCAGCATCCGTGAAAGATTCTTTCTCCAGCAGGAATGAAATGACCGGGTACTTGTCGTACCGCTTCTTATGATGCACTTCGCCGGCTACATCCTCGATGTGCGGGTGGACCAGAGGGATGATCCTGTCCATGGTGTTTTTCAAAAGCGAACTTAGAAAACCCATGATCAGAGGTGACACAAGGATTACGTGGTCTGATGCTATGTATTGCCTGGCTATTTCATTTCCATCATCCCGGATAAGGCAATGGCCCGGAGTCTTGACCCAGCAGTTGAAGCAACCCGTACATGGCTTTATTTTCATTCCCCTGAGGACAATCAACTGGACCTCATGTCCGGCTGATTTTATCCCGTCGAGAAACCTGTCGATGTATTGGTCCATGTAATTTCTGTCACAGCATGGATTTCCGGAGATTACTAAATACTTCAATAAGCATTCCTCCTTTTAACGAAAAAACTGTCTTTTCTTCTTGATTGGAGCAGGCCGGCTCCAGCCGATATTACTTGCATAAAAGGTTTTAAACCCAAAGATTTATGAGTCACTTTTCTAAATTAGCCGCGGCCATCTCGCACATGGATGCTGCCGTGGAATCGCCAACGAGTTGCAGTAAATCCTCTTCTGCCAGAGAGACAATTAAAGACCTCTTACTTTTTAATTCTTCAATAACCTTCGCAACGATCAGATCTTCCGTCTGATGATCAATATCGATATTCTTAACTTTTTGCAGATCTGCTCCGGGAGGGAAATTGAAATGTATCTTATTATCAGTTATTTTATTGCCAATATTATTTTCATCGATCTGTTCTTTTATCTCAGGTATCATGAATTTAACCATTTTATGAACATTTTCCCAACTCACAGCTTACTCCTTTTCTGATTAATAGACCTAACTCCCATGTTGTTACTAATAAATTACGGCAACGACCCAATATATGCAAATTAATTTGGCCTTTACATACCATGGATATTAGCAAAAGCGTGAATAAAAAAAGCTAAAGAGACATACCGCCAAATGATTTATTACCTTGACATACACCTGCGCTCACCTCTATATTTCGGCCCTTAGTAACGGGCCGAAAGCATAGGCATAGGATCGCACGAAAGGAAATGACAACATTTTTTAAAACTAACGGGAAACATGGAGGTTTATTGTATTGAATCTTGATCTTTTATTTCATCCGAAAAGCATAGCGGTTATCGGCGCCTCAGACAATCTTGGCGGCGGGAAAATGCCATATTTTCAAATATTACAGATGAACGGCTTCAAAGGGGCTCTCTATCCGGTCAATCCACGACGTGGCGTAGTGAGCGGTGTCAAGGCCTATGCGTCCATCGATGAACTCCCTGAGCCGGTCGATTTTGCGATCGTTGCCGCGCCTCTGGAACAATCCATCGACATTATTAAGGCGGCAGTGCGCAAGCAAATCAAATTCATCCACTTTTTTACATCCGGCTTCGGAGAGACGGGAAACCGGCAATTAGAAGAGGATTTAATCCGGGAGGCGCGAAAGGGAAATCTCCGGATTGTCGGCCCCAATTGCGTGGGGATTCACTGTTCCGAATCAAAAATTTCTTTCACACTCACGCCTCTGCAGGAATCGCCGGGAGCCGTCGCCTTCCTGGGGCAATCGGGCGGGGTCACGGCAAATTTTCTGGCGATGGCATCGACAAGAAAGATTGTGCTCAATAAAGTCGTTTCATACGGAAACCAAATCGATCTTCGAATTGAAGATTACCTGGACTATCTGGCCAACGATAAAAATATCCGGCTTATCGCCTGCTACATTGAAGACATCAAGAATACGGAAACATTTCTCAAGACGCTTCGGCGGACAACCGCCATAAAACCGGTGATTATTCTCAAGGGGGGAAAAACGGAAACGGGATCAAAGGCCGCGGCGAGCCATACAGGCGCCATGGCGAGCAATTACACGATCTGGGCCGCCGCTGTTCGGCAGTATGGCGCCATTCTGGTTGACGATTTCGAGCAGATGATGGACCTGGTGATGCTGGGCACCATTCAGAAAACATTAACAGGAAAACGTGTGGGATTTCTCGGCGCCGGAGGCGGCGTTTCGGTCCTCTTCAGCGATCTGGCCGTGAAGTCGGGTCTTGCTCTTCCTGAACTAGGGGCAAAAGCACAGAAGATGATCAACGAAAAAATCATGGGTGTCAACACCTCTACAACAAACCCGATCGATCTGGGAGCCTTCGGTTTCGACCTCAATATCATGCTGCATACCATGAAGGCGCTTGATGAAGACGATGGCATCGACGTGATTGTTCCCTACTTTTCTGTTGAATACATCATGCGTTCGGAATTATTCCTTAATGTAAAAAATAATAATGATACCATCTTCGAAATGGCTAAACAAATCAAGAAACCCGTTATCCCCATATTGGCAAGCTTTGTGGAAGACGATCTGGATGCGGAACGCATCAGGATTAGCACATTTGCCGCCCTGCGCAAAGCAGGATTCCCCGTCTATTCCCGAATGCAGGACGCCATTTATTCCATCGGGACCTACTTCGAATGGGCGGAGAAGCGGGCCCGCAGTAAAAAGAAATGACCCCTGTCGCCGGTGATCGTAATAAAATAATTCGATGAAATTGCTGACAAGAGCGACGTCATCAAGGACGAAGCTGCCCCGAAACAGGCCAATGAGTTGGGGAGGAAAGCAGCTATGCCCTGACAGAATTTTTTTAATAGAAGAGAGATTAAGATGAGGCAAAACAAAGCATGCCGGTAACTTCATCAACTCTGTCATTACCCAGTTTGACTGCATAATCCAGTTAGTGCTTTGTTCCACTACATTGCACTTTTGATTTCAAATCCCGATAAAACTGCCGTACTCTTTCAGGAAACGTTTTATATCACCAAGCCTGCTCTGAATAATCCGAAAAAGTTCTTGATCATCAATGTCCCAGTATATATGCACCAACCTGTTCCGAAATCTTGCCATCTGGATCAGGGAAGCAGTGAACTCTTTATCAAATGCGCCTTGTTGATTCATCACTTTGAAGGTATCGGCATAATCCTCAGCCGTCCTATACCCGTTTTTAGCAATAATGTGATTGGAAAGATCAACCGCACCTTCTATGGCAACAATCAGAGAATACTTTGCACTGCCAATTTTGTGGGCATCAGCTATAAACTCTTTGTCGGACAGCTTTTGCAAATCCTCCAGATTGGTTATGGCCGTAAGAATCTCGGAAGTTATTTTTCTGACTTTGTCTTCATTATACTCCACGGTTCAGTGCCTCCTGCAGATACATCTTCCGGTAAGGAGCAAAATCAAAATAATTGCTGACGGTCATTTCTTCGAAATCACATCTGGCATCGTCATCGATAACGGCAAGACGTCTCCCATCCTTAATCACATTGTATCGGAAAGACAAAGGTGCACTGTTTAGTATCCTTACATCCACAGGGTATTGAACAAGATTATAAAGTTTTGCCTCCAGATCAAGCTCAACCAGTAAAAGTTCAGTGGGTGTTGATTTAATGTAAATCGCCACGTCTATATCCCGGAACTGATCCTGCGAGATAAAAGAACCATGCACATAAGCAAATAATAAATCAGGGTAATTCTCCAGAAAGCATTCAATCCGACAGACAATGTCTTCTTTTTTTTGCCTAGTGATTTTGTAGTATTTTTCTTCCATAGCATCACACCTTGTTTATTGGGCTTCAGAACTATCAAATTTTGTTAATAACATACAATGATTACATGAACAGTCAAGATATAATTCAAGCAGACATGATTCAAACCGCTAAATTTTAGTGAGTCAAGCAAAAACTTGACCCGATGCCTACCTCTATTTTATATGATCCCTGCAATTCGAGGCCAATTCCGTCTGATGCTTTTTCAGGCAATGATAAATTTCAAAGCTGCTCAAAATGCTGTCCGGCTATTCCTTCAGTCTTCAGCCTAAAACGCTTCAACCTATTTTCTAATGTGCTTCATCCCAGTTCTTGCCGGCTGCAATCTCCACTCGCAGCGGCACTTTAAGGTTGATGACTTCTTCCATTTCTTTTTTGACCAGTTGCATGACTTCTTGTTTTTCCTGAACCGGCGCTTCGACAACCAACTCGTCATGCACCTGCATGATCAGGCGGGCGGAGAGTTTTTTCTCCCACAGCAGATGATCAATGTTGACCATCGCCACTTTGATCAAATCCGCTGCGGAACCCTGGATGGGCGCGTTAATGGCCATGCGTTCGGCAAACTGGCGGACGGAAGGAATCTGACTTTTTAATTCCGGCAGGTAACGGCGGCGGTTCAAGAGTGTGCAAACATAACCATCGCGCTTTGCGCCGTCTAAAATGCTATCCAGATAGGTGCGCACTTTTTTATAACGGGCAAAGTAGCCGTCAATGTAAATCTGCGCGGTTTTCTGCGGAACGCCCAGTTCCCTGGCCAAACCGAACGCACTCATACCATAAAGAATGCCAAAGTTGATGACTTTGGCCTGCCGGCGCATATCGGCGTTGACCATTTGCGGAAAGACACCGAAAATGTCGGAGGCGGTACGGCTGTGAATATCTTCATCGAAGGCGAAGGCCTCAAGCAGTGATTCGTCTTGAGACAGGTGCGCCAGCACTCTGAGCTCAATTTGCGAATAATCGGCGGAGATCAAAACGCAATCGGGTGCGGCAATAAAGGCCTGGCGGATTCTTTTTCCCTCCAGTGTCCGAATGGGAATATTCTGCAAATTGGGATTGCTGCTGGAGAGCCTGCCGGTGGCCGCCACGGTCTGGTTGTAGGATGTATGAATCCTGCCGGTTTGCGGATGAATCAAAGCGGGCAGCGCATCCACATATGTGGATTTGAGTTTAGCAAGGCTGCGGTAAGCTAGAATCTCGGCGGGTAGCTCGTGGCTTCGGGCCAAGTCGCTCAAAACATCCACATCCGTGGAATATCCTTCTTTTGTTTTTTTGCCCTTGGGAAGGTTGAGCTTTTCAAAAAGAATCGTCTGCAATTGTTTGGGGGAGTTGATGTTGAACTTTTCTCCGGCCAGACGATGAATCTTTTCTTCGGAGAAAGACAGCAATTGACCCAGTTCCTCGGACATCTGCTTCAAAAGGGCGGTATCCACCAATACGCCTTTTTTCTCCATCGCGGCCAGCGTAAACAGCAGCGGCATTTCCACATCGTTGTAGAGTGAAGTCGCGCCTGCCTCTGCGAGTTTTCCTTTCAGCACCGGAGCAAGCGCCAGAATCGCGGCGGTTCGCTGTCCCGCATAGGCAGCCATCTTGTCCACGGGCACCAGCGCCAGCGGATAAGTTTTCCCCTTGCCGCCCGCCACATCGTTGGGCGCGGGAATTCGCTCGCACAGATATTCCCAGGCTACTTCATCGAGCTCATAGGAATGCCTGGCCGGATTGAGCAGATAAGCGGCTAACTGCAAATCAACGTCCGCCTGAATGTCCAGATTCTGCAGGCCGACGAGCGCCGTTTTTAAATCGTAAGCATATTTTTTAATTCCGGGATTCGCAAAAACAGGCGCCAGTGCGGAAAAAACGTCTTTTGTCGTTAATTGCATTCCAGCATTGGTATGACCAAGCGGAATGTAAAAGGCTTCACCGCTCGCGTTGATGCTTAACCCGATTAATTCCTGCGGAGGATTTTTCTCCCAAATGATTTCGCAGGCGATTTCAGCGCTGCTTTGCAGCCTGACAACCAGTTCCGAAAGCTTTGCGCTATCCGCGATAACGCTACAGTCTTTAATCGGCTTGATGGCGTTTGTTTTAATTTGTTGTAGCAATGAGGAAAATTCAAATTCACTGAAGAGCCTGGTCAATAATTCGTTGTCCGGTTCTTTGCGCGCTGCATCATGAAGGTCAAAATCAATGTCCACGTCTGTACGAATCAGCGCCAATTGACGGCTGAGCCTGGCCTGTTCGGCGTGTTTGCGGAAACTCTCGCGCAGCTTCACATTATGTAGCTTCTCCGCGTTTTCAATAACCGCTTCTACCGAACCATATTCTTCAATGAGGCGATGCGCCGTTTTCGGGCCGATGCCCGGCACACCGGGAATGTTGTCGGACGTATCGCCCATCAACCCCAGAATTTCCACCACCTTGTCGGGGCCGACGCCGAATTTCTCTTTCACCGCCGCGACGTCGTAGATTTTGTCTTTCATCGTATCGACCATCGTGACAGAGTCGGAAACCAGCTGCATCAGATCTTTGTCGCCGGAGATGATGGCCGTGCGCCATCCTTTTTCGCTGGCCCGAACGGTGAGCACTCCGATCAAATCGTCGGCCTCAATACCCTGTTTTTCTAAGAGGCAAATCGAAAAACCCCGGACAACATCTTTGATGGACGGAATCTGAGGGATCAGATCATCGGGCATGGGTTTGCGCGTCGCTTTATAATCCCCAAACTCCCCATGGCGCGTGGTCGGGCCCTTGAGATCAAATGTCACGACAACATAGTCCGGCGCGAGGTCACGCAAGAGCTTCATGAGCATGGTGGTGAACCCGTAAATGGCGTTAGTGGGAAAGCCCTTGGAGTTGGTCAGCACGGGAATGCCGTAGTAGGCGCGGTAAATATAATTGCTGCCGTCCACCAGGGCCAGCAGAGGTTTTTTGATTTGTTCAGTCATAAATAATTCCGATTCTAGATTAAATCAGTGCGCACTTGCACGCTGGTATTCCTTGGCCGACTCCCGATATTCTTTACGCATGTCTTTGCCCATCTTGCGCCACTTGTCCATCTCCGATCCCATGTTTCTGGCTTTATATTCCGCGTAAATACCGAGGAGCGCAAAGATCACACCGATAATGCCGAAAACCAGCCACGCTTTTTGCGACGGCAGATTGTGTACATGAATGCTCGCTGCCACCAGGTAAAAAACATAGATGGCCATAGTCATAAGACCGCCGGCATAGGGCACTACGCCGATAATCCCGGTGATGGGAGCCAGAGCCATCAGATAAGCACCGCAACGATAGGCTGTTTCATAGTTTTCCTGCGAACCCATCAATTTCCAGATAACAAGTAGTATGGCAGCGCCAATAAAGCTACCGATAGCGGCGACAATCGGCATAAAGATAATAACAACAAAGCTACCCATCATGGCTCCGCCATAACCTCCGGCATGACCCAGACCGATGAAACCCAGTATCGCCTGAATGATACCGGCAATGAAACCCATGATGACAACAAAAGCAAGCGGATCCAGAAATCCGCCGGTTTTAGGCATTCCCCTGAAAAAACCAGCGGGGTTTGCGACGACGTTCACCGCCGTCTGCGGTATGGCTGCAAAATTATTGTCCTTCGGTTCCATCTTTTCGTCTTCCTTTTCTTATTTCAAGATTTCTCCGTGCGATCGATGTAACATTGGCAACTTACATATCGAAGGAGGCATCAATCTTAAACGTTCTGACCGCCCGCATATCCAGAATATCCGTTACGCCGGTTTTTTCCTTAACATTTTTGAGAAAGTCCGCAAGTTCTTCGGCGGTCCCGGCGCTCGCTGTAAACCAGATGTTGTATTCGTGATTGCGACGGTAATTATGTGTGACGCCTTTATTGGCGTTTACGGTCTGAACAAAGATGTCTATTTTATCTTCCGGCACACGCGCAGCGCACAAGGTGCTCACGCGCCCGAGCTTTACCCCGTCAAACACTGCTCCAATGCGGCGAATAATTCCTTCATCCTTCATTTTCTGAATACGGGCAAGCGCTTCGTCTTCGTTGATACCGCACCGCTCGGCTACAATCAAAAACGGCCTTTCCTCAAGCGGAAATTCTTTCTGCAGAATATTGAGTATTTTTTTATCAATAGCGTCCATACTATTTTTGTTCATAAAGACACAGCGGCTCCTCTGATAAGTAATCTCCCGTCGCCTCATACGCGCGTGCGCGACAGCCGCCACAGACCTTGATAAACTCACAGCGGCCGCACTTGCCGCCGTATTTGCCATAGTCACGGAGATTCCGAAACACTTCGGAGTTTTCCCAAACCTCGCCGAAACTCTGCTCTTGCACATTGCCGCAATTAAGCTCCAGATAGCCACAAGGCTGCACCTGGCCTACATGGGAAATAAAGCAAAACGTGATGCCCCCCAGACACCCCCGGGTGGACTCATGAAAGCGGCCACCCGTTTTTTTCGCAGGCGCCGCTCCCTTTATCTTGTTCTGATGCATGATGCGGAAGTAGTGCGGCGCGCAGGTGGCTTTGAGTTGTATTTCACAAGTCCGGCTTTCCTGATGAAACCACATCAGTGTTTCTTCATAATCGGCGGCGGTAATGGCCTGCTGGGCCAAATCCTTGCCCCGACCTGTCGGCACGAGCAGAAAGATATGATGCGCCGCCGCACCCATCTTCAGCGCCAGATCATGAATGTCTTTGATCTGGTGCAGGTTGGCCGTGGTGATCGTCGTGTTGATTTGGAACTCCATCCCCACCGACTTCATTGCTTCAATGCCCCGCATCGCGCCTTCAAACGCGCCGGGCTCGCCGCGAAAAGAATCATGGCTTTCTGCGTCTTTGCCATCAATACTGATGCTGACTCGCTGGATCCCGCTTTCGATCATCTTCCGCGCGGTCGGCTCATCCACAAGCGTACCGTTGGTCGCCATGACCATGCGTAAACTCTTACTGGTTCCATAAGCGGCAATCTCAAAAATATCCGGCCGCAATAGAGGCTCGCCGCCGGTCAGAATAATGACCGGCTGATAATTTTTCGCGATATCGTCAATGAGCCGCAGGCATTTTTCCGTGGATAATTCCCCCGGATAAGGGCCGCGGTGAGACGCGGCACGGCAGTGGACACAGTTCAGATTGCAACTGCGCGTCACTTCCCACGCGATCATGCGAACCGAATTATCCCGCCCCTGCATACCCTTCAGAATAGAAGTGGGGAGGCAAAGACCGGCGGATGCCGGTGGCTTGGGGGAGTGTGATAGCTTTTCCATGATAGTTTCCAATACACCTTCAATGTTCCGTAGAACATCATTATTCCAAAATCTTAATACTTTGAAGCCTTGTCCGGTAAGCCATTTATCTCTTTCCTCATCTTTCTGAGTGTCTATCGCATGCTGGCCACCATCCAGTTCAATGATCAGTTTCTTTTCAAATGAAACAAAATCAACGATATAATTGCCAATGGGCTGTTGTCTCCGGAATTTTATATTCCCCAGTTGTTTTGATCGCAGTTTTTTCCATATTAATTTTTCAGCATCCGTTTGGTTGACCCGCAAATTCTTGGCTAATTGAGTTAAATTAGATTTGATCTGTTTCAATGGTTTTTCACCCCTTCCCTAACCCTCCCCCCTCAAGGGGGAGGGAACTAAAGGGCTGAACTTTCCATTGCGCTCTTAACAATATATAATACCCTCTCACTAACCCTCTCCCATCGAGGGAGAGGGTGTTAAAGCATTAAACCTCTTATTGAACTCTAACAAAATACAACTATTTTTTATCTCCCCTCCCCTCGTGGGAGGGGTAGGGGGAGGGGCAGCCCTTCACTTATTCAACACCTGCGCGAGTTGTTTCGCCCAGTAAGTAATGATAATGTCCGCACCGGCTCTTTTGATGGCGGTGAGGCTTTCCATCATGGCTTTTTCTTCATCCAGCCAGCCCAGCTGTGCCGCGGCTTTGATCATTGAATATTCTCCGCTGACGTTATAAGCGGCCAGCGGCAAATCAAATTCCTGCCGGGCACGATAGATGACATCCAGATAAGCGAGCGCGGGCTTGACCATGATGATGTCCGCCCCTTCCGAGACATCCAGCGATATTTCCCGAATAGCCTCATCAGCATTGGCCGGGTCCATCTGATAAGATTTGCGGTCGCCAAACTGTGGCGCGCTTTCGGCGGCCTCCCGGAAAGGTCCGTAAAACGACGAGGCATATTTCGCGGAATACGCCATAATGGGAATATCTTCCAGTGCGTTCTCATCGAGCGTCTCCCGGAGAGCAGCGATCTGCCCATCCATCATGGCCGAGGGCGCAACCATGTCCGCGCCGGCTTTGACCTGTGACAGGGCTGTTTCCGCCAGCACTTCGAGCGTCATGTCGTTTTGCACCTGACCTTTTTCCAGGATGCCACAGTGGCCATGACTGGTGTATTCGCAGAGGCAGACATCCGTGATCACAAGCATTTCGGGAACTTCATTTTTTATTCGTTTGACCGCCTGCTGCACAATGCCGTCTTTGGCAAAAGCGCCGGTGCCTGATTCGTCTTTTTTGGCCGGAATGCCGAAGAGCAGCACGGCCGGGATTCCCAGTTCAAAAGCGTCACGCGCTTCTTTGGCGATATAATCCACCGACAGTTGAAACTGGCCGGGCATTGAATTAATCGGCTTTTTCACGCTCTTGCCGGGAACTGCAAACAGCGGATAGACCAGATCATCCACGCTCAAATTTGTTTCGCGAACCAGACGCCTCAGGTTTTCATTTTTTCTCAATCTGCGTCCTCTATATTCAGGAAATTGCATAATCTAGTCCTCCTTTTTGGATATTTCTTCATCCGTCAGATAACAGGCGGGATCCGGCCCCCAGACATCGCCTGCCGATTCCGCTCGCGCCCGGAAGTTGCCACCGCAGACCGTAAGCCACAAGCACGCGGCACAGCGGCCGTGAACATGTTTTTTCTTGTCCTTCAACTTCATCAAGAGCTCATTTTTTTCATCCGTCCAGATCTCGCCAAACGGTTTTTGACGGACATTGCCCAGAGGCTGGTTGCGCCAGAACTGATCGGGATAAACTTCACCATCCCAGCTGACGCAGCCGATGCCGTGGCCGGAACTATTGCCCTCATTCATTTCCAGGAGTTCCAGCACTTCTTTGGCCCGTTCGGGATTTTCCTCTTTCATTTTCAAATACAGGTAAGGCCCATCAGCGTGATTATCGACGGTAAGGATTTCCGGCGACAGGCCGTCATCAAACATCTGTCTGGTCTTGGCCGCAATCATATCGATCAGCTTACGCGTTTCTTCGTGGGTCAAATCCTCTTCGCGCAGCTTGGAGCCGCGGCCGGTGTAAACCAGATGATAGAAACACATCCGTTCAATTTTTTCCTCTCTAAGCAGACCGAACATATCCGGCACATCGGCCAGGTTATGTTTATTGACCGTGAAGCGGATACCGACTTTGATGCCCGCTTCACGGCAATTTCTCATGCCTTCGATTGCTCCAGCAAACGCGCCCTTCTTCCCCCGGAATCGGTCGTGCGTTTTTTCCAGACCGTCAAGGCTTACGCCAACATAGGAAAGACCAATCTTTTGGAGTTTGACCGCAATTTCTTTGGTAATGAGCGTGCCATTGGTGGAAATGACCGCGCGCATGCCCTTGCCCGTCGCATACTGCGCCAGTTCCAGCAGGTCCTGCCTGAGCAGCGGTTCGCCGCCGGAAAACAAGATCACCGGCGCGCCGAAGGCCGCCAGATCATCGATGAGCCTTTTACCTTCATCCGTCGTCAACTCATCGGGATAGTCGATGTCGGCGGAATTGGAATAGCAGTGGATACATTTCAAATTGCAGCGGCGTGTCATGTTCCAGACCACCACCGGTTTTTTATCCACCGAAAATTGCAACAGGTGCGAAGGAAGCGATCCGGAATGCCGGTTGTAGCGCAGCACATCGGAGGGCTCCACCGCCCCGCAATATAACTTGGAAATACCGATCATATCACTCCCCACTCGCCATTCAGGATGATTTTTCTTGCACATCATTGACCAGGGATTGCACCAGTCCCTCCATGGTGTATTCTTCCTGAGAAATATTAATTTGAAATCCTGCTTTTTTTGCGGTGGCCGCCGTTACCGGGCCAATACAGGCTATTTTTATATTGGGTGGCAACGCATAATCGGCGCCCATAATTTCGACAAAGTTGGTCACTGTTGATGAGCTGGTAAAGGTGATCACATCCACTTCGCCCGCGTTGATCCATTCCGCCAGTTCTTCTTTTTTCCGGCCGGAATTAACGGTCTGGTACGCCGTGACCACCTCAACTTCCGCGCCCTGTTTTTTCAGAGTTTCCGGCAGAACGTCGCGGGCCCTGCAGGCTCGCGGGATCAGAATTCTCTGTCCCGATAAATTCATCGATGCAAACGACTTCAGAATACCTTCGGCGATAAACTCGTCCGGCACCAAATCCACCCGAATGCCTTTGGCTTCAATCTGCCGGGCCGTCGCCGGACCGATGCAGCAGATTTTTATCCCCTTGAGGTCGCGAACGTCCCTGCCCTTTTCCCGCAGGCGCTCAAAAAAGAAATGCACGCCGTTGGCGCTGGTAAAAATCAACCATTGGTAGGATTCCAATTGACCAATGGCTCTGTCCAGCTCGCTCCAGTCTGAAGGCGGCTCAATGCTGATGGTTGGAAAAGCGAGAGGAGACGCCCCCTGAGCCGCCAGCAGCCTTGCCAGATCATCCGCCTGCCTTTGAGGCCTGGTGATAACCACGCCCTTGCCGAACAGTGGCTTTGAGTCAAACCAGCGTAGCTGGTTTCGCAAATCGACAACCTGGCCTACAACCAGAATGGCGGGAGGCTTGAAACTGCTGGCTTGTGCCAGATCAACAATGCTAGCCAGCGCGCCAGTGATTATTTCCTGCTGCGGCGTCGTACCGCGGCGAATCAACGCCGCCGGCGTGCCAGGCAACTTACCGTGTGAAATCAATGCCTTGGTAATCTGCCCGAGGTTTTTCACCCCCATCAGAAAAACCAGCGTACCGATTCCGCACAAAGCCTGCCAGTCGATGTCGCTTTTATCCTTGGTTGGATCTTCGTGGCCGGTAATGAAAGCTACCGTGGACGTCAGCCCCCGATGCGTGAGCGGTATGCCCGCATAAGCCGGCACCGCAATAGCCGACGTCACGCCGGGAATTAATTCAAAGGGCACACCCTGGGCTACCAGTACTTCGGCCTCTTCACCGCCACGTCCGAAAATAAAAGGATCGCCGCCCTTGAGACGGGCAACGGTGTTGCCGACCAAGGCTTCTTTGGCCAAAAGCTCGTTGATCTTGTCCTGCGATAGTGTGTGATCGCCGCCCTTTTTACCCGCGTAAATGAAACGGGCATGCTCCGGCGCGTATTTCAGCAGTTCTTCATTCACCAGATTATCGTAAATAACTACGTCGGCCAGACGCAAAGCCTCAACAGCCTTCAGCGTGATCAACCCCGCATCCCCCGGCCCCGCGCCGATGATATAGACTTTTCCCGGTTTTGTTTTTTCTATCATAGCTTTCAGCACACCAGATTCAAAAGTTTTTTGCCGCCTTTTTCCATGATCATGTCGGCCAATCTTTTGCCTAATTCTTCCGCCTCGGCAATTTCTCCTCTGACTTTGTCCCGACAGATGCTCGCGCCATTAGGCGCGGCCACCAGGCCTTCCAGTGAAAGCTCTTTGCCTGCAAGCTTGCCTAACGCCGCAATCGGCAGACGGCACCCGCCACCCAATGCTCTAAGATACGATCTCTCCGCTGTCACTTCCGCGGCAGTCGCCGCATGGTTGAGTTTCGCCAGAACATTGGCCAATTCGGAATCTGCCTTTCGTATCTGCAAACCCAGCGCGCCCTGACCAACTGCCGGCAGCATCAATTCTATCGGCAGATACTGCGCAATTTTTTCCATGTACCCCAGCCGCTTCATACCCGCCGCCGCCAAAATAATGCCTGTAAGATTTTCAGTTTCAATTTTTTTCAGGCGCGTGTCGATATTGCCGCGCAGGGGCACAATGGTGACATCAGGCAGCATCGCCTTGATCTGAGCGCCTCGCCTGAGTGACCCGGTGCCGATTTTCGCGCCCCTGGGCATAAATTCCATCTTGATGTTGCCGCGTGACACCAGAATATCGCGCACATCCTCTCGCGGCAACATGGCCGCAAATGTCAGGCCATCCGGGGTTTCGCCGGGCACATCCTTCATGCTGTGCACGGCCAGATCGATACTGCCCGAAAGCAGCGCTTCCTCAATTTCCTTAACAAACACACCCTGGCCGCCGATTTGTAGAAGCGACACATCCTGCATGATGTCGCCGCTGGTTTTGATCACACAGATCTCGGCTGTTATGTCCGGGGCTATTTTTTTTATACTTTCCAAAACAGAATTCGTCTGCGCCAGCGCCAGCTTGCTGCCTCTTGTTCCAATTTTGATGTTCATACAACTCCCTATTTTTCAATCATCCAGACGGAAAAGCTGCCGGGCGGCCGCGACGATATCCTTCGAATTGAACTCGACGCTCTCTTCCTTCATCACCGCCACCGGCGCATGCAGAATCTTGTTGACGATGCTGTTCACCAGCGCTTCAACTTTTTCGCGATCTGTGTTTTCGAGATTCCCCATCCAGTTTCTTGCTTTTTCCAGTTCCGCACTCACAATGCCTTCGGCCTTGCCCCGTAGCGACACAATGGTGGGAACGGCCTTCAGTTCCTTAAGCCAGTTGGCGTATTGCGCCACCTCTTCTTTGATAATCTCCTCGGCCTTAAGCGCCTCGCGCCGGCGGTTCTTGACATTTTCATCGACGATATCCTGCAAATTATCGATATTGTACAGATAGACATTTTCGATGCTGTCCGCCGCGGGATCAATATCGCGCGGCACAGCAATATCGACTAAAAACAGCAGACGGTTCTTACGCTTGCGCAGGCAGTGGCGAACCATGTCCTGGGTCACGATATACGACGGCGCGCCGGTGGAACTGATCACAATATCAGCATCACAAAGCGCTTCGTCAAGGGCGGGAAGCCCGATGGCCCGGCCGTGATATTTTTCGGCAAGCAACTCGGCCTGAGCGAGCGAGCGGTTGGCGACAATAATGTCTTCCGCGCCGTTGCCGATCAGATGTGTGCAAGTCAGCTCCGCCATCTCCCCCGCGCCGATAATCAGAATTTTTTTGCCGAAAAGCGTTCCGAATATTTTCTTGGCCAGTTCCACTGCGGCAAAGCTCACCGATACCGGATTGGCGGCAATGCCCGTTTCCGTCCGCACGCGTTTGGCGGTGCGAAATGCCCGATGCATCAGGCGGTTGAGTGCGATGCCGGTGGCATTGAGCGCCAGCGCCTGGCGGTAGGCATCTTTCACCTGACCCAGAATCTGCGCCTCGCCCATCACCAGCGAATCCAGGCTGGATGTGACACGGAACAAATGTTTTATCGCTTCATCGTCGCGATAGCCATACAGACAGGACGCGGCTTCGTCATTCGATAGGCTGCCGTATTTCGCCAGAAAGGACTTGATCGCCTCAACGGCCGCAGACGTCTCGTCAACGGAAGCCACCAGCTCGACGCGGTTACAAGTGGAAAGATGCAGAATTTCCCGCACGCCGTCAATCACCAGCAGTTCGGCAAGAAGATTCACCTCTCCCTGGCATCCGGCAAAGAGTCTTTCGCGCACCGCAAGCGGCGCTGTTTTATGATTTAATCCGACTAATACAATCATTTTTTAAATAAAATTATGCACGGTTGAAAAACAATATCGAATCACCAGGGCCGACAATAAAAAAAGCAGGAACGCTAAGCAGGACAATGCCGCCATCCGGGACCCTTTCCAGCCGATGGCCAAACGCTGATGCAACAGAAATCCGTAAACCATCCAGATGGCAAAAGACCAGATCACTTTAGGATCAGCAGGCCAAAAGCCGCCCCAGACAAAAGCGGCATAGACGGCACCCCCGATCATACCCAGCGTCAACAAGGGAAATCCCCACAACAAACCCAAATGGTTGATCCAGTCCAGGTCGCTGAGCGACGGCAGCAGACGGCCCATCTTGCCCGGTTTTTTGTTTTTGAGCAAATTGTTCTGGATCATGAACATGGCTCCGGCCGCGGACGCCAGAACAAAAAGCGCTTCACCGGCAATCGCCAGTACCAGATGAAACGTTGTGAGCCAGCCCTGCCACTGGGGCGGAACAAGATTTTTATCCGATTCCTGACCGGCCGCGGCAATCAGAAACAATAAAATAATCGGCGCGATAAAAGCGCCCAGCAGGCGTGTTTTCGTTTTAAATTGCAATCCCAGGTAAATGCCGGCAATCGTCCAGGCGTAAATCGACAGGAAATGACGCGAGCCGAAATTCACCCATCCGGAAGAATTGGCGGCGCCCAGCAGCAAGTTGAAGGTTAAAAAAAGAGCCCCCCCTGCCAGAATCCAGGTGGATCCTTTGGCCAGCACAATTTTTTTCACCAGCAGTGAAAGCAGATAACCGGTGGTGGCGAGCGCACAGCACGTCAGGGCCAGCACGAAGAAACTTATTTCCAGACTAGTCAAGCTGCACCTCCTCGCCGGTGATATCACGGATAATCTTTTTAACCCTGTCCGCCTGTTTCTGCCGGATTGCCGTGAGCAGCCCTGCCGCCATCAACTGATCAAACCAGACTTTACCCACACCCGCGTTTTTCTCCATCTTTGCCCGCAATTGGCCCAATATCTTAATAAGAATTGCGTATTCCTCGCCATAGATGGCTTCCAGTTCTTCGCGCAGATGGCGCGCAAGCGCCGGAGAGTTCCCGCCGGTGCCGCAAGCGATAGTCAAATCGCCCCGTTCCACTAAAGACGGCAGAATAAAATCGCATTTCTGCGGATCATCGACGATATTGACCGGAATACCTTTTATTTTAGCATCTTGCGATATGGCTGCATTGGTTTGCTCATCATCCGTCGCGCCGATAACCAAAACCGCGCCCTCCATGCCCCGGCCGTTATATTCCGAAGGGATATGGGAAATCCGTTGCTCGCGAGTCAAATCGGCCAGTTCCGGAACCAGATCGGGGCTTATCACGCATACTTTCGCGCCACAATCCAGAAGCCTTGCAACTTTTCTGGCAGCCACCTCGCCTCCGCCGATCACAACACATTTTTTCCCGGCAATGTCCCAAAAGACAGGATAATATTTCAAGTTTTCCCTTTCCGCTTCCGCCGTCGTAATATCCATTAATAAACAATAAACGGATGCAAGCTACCATGAAGGGGGGCAAAATTCAAGCAGGGGTATCGAATAACACCTTTGGCAAATCTTCTTGCAGTGCCATCATGGATGTGTTACCCATCCGCCACTTTAAAAAGGGGCGACCAAGATCAATGATTCATTTCAGTGGCATTTCCAAACAGCATGGTCCGCAGATCCTGTTTCGGGATGCCAGTTTTCAGATATTGCCCGGTAGCCGAAACGGCCTGGTCGGGCCAAACGGCGCGGGTAAAACCAGCATCTTTCGCCTGATCATGGGTGAAGAAGAATTTGACGCGGGCGAAATCACCAAAGCGCGCAATATCGTTTGCGGCTATTTTTCCCAGGATGTCGGCGCCATGTCCGGTCGCTCGGCGCTTGCGGAAGTCATGTCCGCTTCGGAAGACGTGACGCGGCTGGGCGTGCAAATCCGGGAAATGGAAGCGGCCATGTGCGAGCCGATGGACGAAGAGGACATGGCCAATCTGCTGGAACGCTACGGGAACATTCAGTCCGAATTCGAACACCGCGGCGGCTACGATCTGGAAAGCCGCGCGCAAACCATTCTGACCGGCCTGGGCATTGGCCCCGATGACTATTCTCACCCGGTGGAAACTTTCAGCGGCGGCTGGAAAATGCGCATTGCGCTCGCCAAAATTCTGTCCATCAATCCCGATGTCCTTTTGCTGGATGAACCCACCAACCATCTGGATGTGGAATCGATCATCTGGCTGGAAGACTGGCTCTCCACGTCATTTAAGGGCGCGCTGTTGATGACCAGCCATGACCGCGAATTCCTGAACCGCGTCATCAACCGCATTATTGAAGTCGCCAACCGTGCAATCACAACATACAGCGGCAATTACGACTTTTATCTGCGCGAGCGTGAAATCCGGCGCGAGCAGCTTCTGGCGAGCCACCGCCGCCAACAGGAAATGCTGGCCAAGGAAGAGGACTTCATCGCCCGTTTTGCCGCGCGGGCATCGCATGCGTCGCAGGTGCAGTCGCGCATCAAAAAGATTGATAAAATTGAACGCATCGAAATACCGTCCGAACAGCGCAGCATCAAGTTCGAATTTGCCGAACCCCCACGCAGCGGCGACGATGTGGTGAAAATCGACAACCTTGGCAAAACCTGGCCACGTCCCGACGGAGATGTCAAATCCGTATTCGGCGGCGTCAGCGGCATTATCCGGCGTCAGGATAAAATTGCTGTCGTGGGCATCAACGGCGCGGGCAAGTCCACCTTCTTAAAAGTGCTGGCTGGTCAGGCCGATCCTTCAACCGGCAGCCTGAATCTGGGCGCCAACGTTTATCCCGGCTATTTCAGCCAGCATGCCATGGACATTCTCCAGCCGCAGAAGACCGTGCTCGAAACCGTGCAGGATGCCATGCCGCAGGCTCATCTCGGTACGCTGCGCAATCTCTGCGCCGCTTTTTTGTTTCAGGGAGATGATATTTACAAACGGATCGATAAATTATCCGGTGGAGAAAAAAGTCGGGTGGTTCTGGCAACGATGCTGGTCCAGCCGATCAACCTGCTGATCCTCGACGAACCGACCAACCATCTAGACATCCAATCGCGCGAAACGCTGCTGGCCGCGCTACAGAACTTTACCGGCACAGTCGTGCTCGTCAGCCATGACCGCCACTTCCTGCGCTGCCTCATCAACCGCGTCTTCGAAATTGATCATGGTGAGATGCGAATTTACAACGGTCATTACGAATACTACCTGGAAAAATCCGGACGCGAGCACAAAGCGGCGTAGCGAAAGCACTAGTGTCCTGTCAACGATACGCTGTCATTTCGAAGGAGTCATAACGACTGAGAAATCTGAGATTTCTCCCTGCGGTCGAAATGACATTTCTTGATTGCCGAGACACTAGGGGTGAGGCGTAAAAAAAGAGAGGTGTCCCATTATTTACCAGTTCGAAGAACTGGTAAATTGCTTGCAATGGCATTCTGTTGTCCTGAAAAAAACACGATCACTTTATCTCATCGGAATCAGTGAATAATTATTTGACATTGCCTGATATTTCGGATTATTGTCTTTCCGAATTCTAAGTATTAGCAGTAGCACATTAAAGATGAATTTTGCGGGTGGAAACAAAATGTCAATAATTAATTATACGGTTCACCGAATTCACCATAACAGGAGGACTATAGAATGAAGACACAATCCGGAACTATCACGGCGCAAGACGGGACATCCATCTACTGGAAAGGATGGGTGCCTGACCATTCCCCCAAAGCCGTCGTGCATATTATCCATGGCTATGCTGAACACATTGACCGCTACGGAAATGTCATAGGCGAACTTCTCCCCTCAGGGTACGCGGTTTTCGGCAATGACCACAGGGGTCATGGCAAAAGCGAAGGGAAGCGCGGACACGTCAGGAGCTTTCAGGAATTCATCGATGATGAAAAGCAGTTTCGCCGTGAAGTGATCCAGGCGCGATTTCCGAAAATGCCTTACTTCGTTCTTGGTCATTCTATGGGAAGTCTCATTGCCATGAATTATGTTGAGCAGAATGCCGTTGACGTAAAAGGGCTCGTGTTATCGGGCACCGGATCGGAACCGGGAACGGACATCCCCAAGGCTCTCCTTACCATAACCAAGATCCTGTCGAAAATACTACCCTCCTTGCATGTGAAATCGCCTCTCCCGCCGGAGTTCATATCCCGGGATATGGATGTGGTGAAGGCCTATGTTAACGATCCCCTGGTGTATAACGTCATCACGCCGAGACTCGCCCATGAGATGAACAGGTATGTGGTCATCGGCGCCCAAAATGCCTATAAGATTCAAATCCCGGTTCTTATCCAACTCGGTTCGCGGGACACCGCCTTTTCCGGGCAGAAGGAACTCTTTGAGATGATCGGAGCAAAGGACAAAACCTTCAAGCTCTATGAGGGCCTTAAGCATGAGGTTTACAACGAACTGGCTGCTGACAGGATGAAGGTACTCGCCGACCTGAGATTCTGGCTGGACGGACATCTGTGATACAAGAAAGAGAGGGAAACAAAAAACATGCTCACGGAAAGTAATCTTGAAAGATATGCCGATGTGCTCCTCTGGGCGCTGAATACAGCGAAGAAAAATACCCTGAAGAAAGACGAGATCGTTCTCATTCAGTATGATCTGCCTGCACTGAGGCTCGCCGAAATCCTCTACGGGCGGCTCCTCGATCTGGGCATGCGCCCTGTGCAGCGCATGGCCGCCACATTCGGCATGGAACACAGTTTCTATCAGAAAGCTAATCTGAAACAATTGACGTTTATCACTCCCGGCGACGAAGAACTCTACAAAAACATTAACGGCAGGATTTATCTGCACGCGCCCGAGTCGCTCACACACCTCAAGGATATCGATCCCACCAAGATCGGCAAAGCCATTGTCGCCCGCAAACACCTCAAGGACATTCTCGACCGCCGCGAAGAATTGCGAAAGTATAGCTGGACGCTCTGCTTACTCCCCACGGAGGAATTGGCCCGCCAGGCTAAAATGTCCATGAAGCAATATACGGCGCAGGTCATCAAAGGTTGCTACCTCGACCGCGACGATCCCGTTCTCGAATGGAAGGCGATTCACAAAGAGGTCACGGCCATTAAAAAGCGGCTCAGTTCCCTTCCGGTCAAGTATTTCCACATGGAATCGGCCAACATGGATTTGCGGATTACGCCGGGGGCTAATCGTAAGTGGGCGGGCGTCTCCGGCCACAACGTCCCCAGCTTCGAGGTGTTTGTCTCCCCCGACTGGCGCGGCACGGAAGGGGTCTATTTTGCCAACCTCCCCTCTTTCCGCAGCGGAAACTACGTCGAGAACGTCCGCATCACTTTTGCCAAAGGGCAAGCGGTCAAGATCGAAGCCAGTGAAGGAGAGGCGTTTGTGAAAAAGCAACTGGCCATGGACCCGGGCGCGCGCCGGGTGGGCGAATTCTCACTCACGGACAAGCGCTTTTCGCGAATCGACCGATTCATGGCGGAGACGCTCTTCGATGAAAATTTCGGCGGCAAAGAAGGAAACTGTCATCTGGCTGTGGGCTCATCCTACAGCGATACTTATAACGGCGACCCGGCAAAACTGACCGAGACGCTGAAAAAAGAACTGGGGTTTAACGATTCCGCTCTTCACTGGGACCTGGTCAACACCGAACCAAAGACAGTGACAGCACATTTGACCAACGGCAAAAAAGTTCTCATTTACGACCGGGGCATGTTTAAGTAAAAAAGACTGAAGGTTGAAGACTGAAGGCTAAAGACTGAAGGCTAAAGACTGAAGGCTGAAGGAAACAATTATATGTCGTCTGATCAGAGTTTTGTTGAGTTTGTTGCGGACCAGATGGCGGCTGCCGGTAACATTACCTATCGGAAAATGTTTGGTGAGTATGCCGTCTATTGCGACGGTAAAGTCGTAGCGCTGGTTTGCGACAATCAGCTTTTTGTAAAACCCACGGAAAACGGAAAAACATACATTGGCGATGTTTGTGAAGCACGGCCGTATCCAGAGGCCAAAATGTACTTTCTGATAGAAGACGCCTATGAAGATCCGGAGTGGATCAGCGGGTTAATTCGCATAACGGCAAAAGAGCTTCCGTTGCCCAAACCAAAAGGAATGAGAGAAAAAACAAAAAAAACGAAGGTATTCAAAACACCGATGGCTCAGAAATAATATGAAAAAAGCGTTTCTCTTTCCGATCATCATTGCGGTATCAATTCTATTTTCAACTTCAGTGGTTTGTTGGGCCGGTTCAGACCAACAAGGCAGGAGGAGCGCGGTGGAAGAAGAGATTTGGGCATTAGAAGAGGGATACTTTACCAACCTGTATAAAGCAAATTATGACGGAGTCCTTACCCTTGTGCACAGCCGGTTTCTGGGATGGCCAGGTGCCATGTCTCAACCGATTGACAAAGAAGAAAGCGCTCGTTTCATGAGGCAATTAATCTCCAAACCGATTACATGCTCCATCCGTATTGAAAGAGGCGGCATCCGGTTCTCGGGAGAAGTGGCATTGACGCAATACACGCTGCACGTTAGTTTTACTGAAACCGGCAAAACTCAATCATCCCGGATAACCCATACATGGATTAAAGAAAGTGGCCGCTGGAAATTACTGGGCGGTATGAGTTACGATAAATAAACCGATACAAAGAAAATAGGAAAGCAACATGAAATATTTCACAGCTGTCGAAGCGAAGCAATTTGCAGAAAAATGGCTGCCGGCGTGGTCGGGCAATAATCCCGAATTGCTGACAGGCTTCTATGCAGAAGACGCCTTTTATCTTGATCCTGGCATTCCCGACGGTGTTAAAGGGAAAAGTAATTTACTGGCTTACTTTCGCAAGCTGCTGTCCGGTAATCCCCATTGGATCTGGACGCAGATTGAGGGCATTCCGCTGGAGGATGGTTTTCTGAATAAGTGGCTGGCAAAGATTCCGGTAGGGCCCGTAATGCTGGAGATTGTCGGCGTTTGCTTTGTTCAGTTGGATGACGCAGGTCTGATTCGCCGCAATGAGGTGTATTTTGACCGTTCCCGTCTTCTTGGCGAAATTGCTAAACTCAACCGGAACAAATCGGCCGGACGTTAAGGCGGGCTTGGCATAGCCATCCGATTGTCCATCATGGCCCTGATCTTCTGTAAAAAGGTATCCGGATCGCTTGTGTCAATCGCAATGACTTCGCCGGGACAGATGGTGCTTTTGTCTTTTGTCAGGATGTTGGCCGCAACATCAAAGGCTGTCAACGGGATGCCGCTTTCCTCCAGAAACTCTTTTGCCGGACGCGATGCGACCATCGTGAAGATTTCAGCGATAATGCCGGAACGAACAATCAGTCGGGCGGCAGCCAGCCCCATGACCTTGTCATGCAAAAGCAGACCGGACTTGTCTTTATGTTTTTCCAGAGCATCCCAAAGCGGCCGCAGACCGCCGCCATCCGAAGCATGGATCAGTTTCTCGTCTTTAAAAAGCGCCAGCGAATATTGTGTGAAGTCCGGAATCAACATAGATATTTTTTTATCGGTTTCATATCCAGCTCAATCAGCAAAGCCCACAGGATATTTCCTAAAAAAGCAAAAGTCAGGGCGGCTTGCCTGTGAGACTTAAGGCCTGTTTTTGTCAAAGAGGGATTCGTCATATCCCATACATCCCGTTGCTATTTTTAATTTCGCTTCTACACGATTGAACATTCTTTGAACAGCTAATTTTGCAGTCATTCACTCACAAAACGATGTCGAAGTTTGCAAGAAGAGATCGCGACCTTTCCTGTTTCAGCCATCAACCTTCGGTCTCGTGTGCCCCGCAGGGGTACCAACCTCGCATAATAACTGTCCAAAAGATACACAGCCGCCAGCGGATTGTGCCCGGTCACCCGGTCTTTGACGGCCAATACGGTTGTCGGCGCCTCGGCGTACTTGAAAAACAAGGAATCATGACCTACACACAGCCCCAGCAACACATTGAATTGGACTTTTGCGTCATTGACGATCATTGCCTGGGCAATGGGATTGCACATGGCTTCATGCCCTCCGATAAAGATTTTTTCGTGTTCCCGCACACCGATGGTTTCCTTAGGAACCGAACCGATCTTGCAGATCACCGAGACCACCTCAAAGCCTTGTCGTTCAAGGAGATCGCTGACGATCCTTGCTTCCCGGGCGAGACCCACGCAAAAAACCAGACCTAAACGGATATAGCCCATCTTCTTGGCAAACTCGCCGATTTCTTCCAGCCGGGTTTTGATGGGATGAAGGATATAGGGCTTTTGATCCCTCCCCGCGTAACACTCGCCTTCCTGTATGGATGCCTGCCTGGCGAATTCCTGAATATCAGAATTGGCGTATTGGCTTTTTGCCTGTTCAATGAGTTTTTTTCCTTGGGCGGTAGGACACCCCCTGGACGCCTTGCCCTTGCGGTTGAGGCAGACTCTTTCCGCACGGGCCAAGGAACAGCACGCGCAATCCGGCAATTCTTTTTTCTTCATGAAGCCCCCCCATCTCTTCTGCCTTTCATTGATTCTACTAGTGTCTCGTCAATCAAGAAATGTCATTTCGACCATAGGGAGAAATCTAAGATTTCTCAGTCGTTATAACTCCTTCGAAATGACAGCGTATCGTTGACATGACACTAGTCCATTTTCGTCGTCTCGTCCACGAATTATTCATTGCTGATTGCGTCGGATAAAAAACTGCGGGCTGGCCGACCAAATTCTGACCGGCGTAATCCTCTGTCTTTCAGTACCGGTTGACGCACCACTCCGATGATGTATAATGCGCCAGTCGGGTTGTTCTGTAATGATGCGTGCCGAACCGGCAACTAAAATAAAAAGGAGAGCCAGCATGATGGCGAAAATAACGTTAAAAGCGGTAGACAAAGTTGAGATATTAACGCTACAGGACAACTATATCGAGATGACGGCGATGGACAATAACGCCATCGTCACAAGAGCCGCCCCACTCAAAGACGGCGAAATCCGCGCCTCAATTCTGGCGGAACATGGTTTTTCAGCGCTGGTCAAAACCACGGCGTCAGGAAAGGCACACACGCTTTTGTTTGATTTTGGATTTTCCGAAGACGGAGCGGCGCAAAACGCCAAAACGCTGGGCGTCGATATGCGCGAAGTCGAGGCTGCGGTTCTGTCACACGGACACAGCGATCATACGGGTGGCCTTCAAAAGCTCACGGCATTAATCGGCAAGCGCGACATTCCGCTGATTGTGCATCCTTCGGCTTTCAAGTCGCCGCGCTATCTAAAGCTGGGCGAAGACTTCAAGATCAATTTTCCTCAACTAACACGCGAAATGATACAGGAAGCTGGATTTTCCGTCATCGAATCCGAAGCGCCCTACCTGCTTCTTGACGACACGATTCTGTTTCTGGGTGAAATTCCGCGGAAGACGGATTTTGAAAAAGGTTTCCCCATCGCCCACTGGCAAAAAGACGGCAAGGAACAGTGGGATGCGATTGAAGACGACACTTCCATTGTCCTGAATATCAAGGATAAAGGCCTGGTGATCGTCTCCGGGTGCGCGCATGCGGGCATTGTCAACACAGTACATCATGCGATGGAGGTCACGGGCATCGATAAAGTTCATGTTGTAATGGGCGGCTTCCATCTTTCGGGGCCCCTCTTTGAAGCGATTATTGACAGGACCGCACAGGAACTGCAAAAAGTTCACCCGACTTATGTGGTTCCCATGCACTGTACAGGTCGCAAGGCCATCATGACCATGGAAAAACAAATGCCGGATCAATTTATTTTGAATATGTCGGGAACGAAACTGACGTTCACGTGAAGCGGGACTCGTGAAGTGTGAAGCGTAAAAAAACCAGAAGCCCAAGGCGTTGCTTGGCAGATTGGCCGGAATAAGTCGTTAACCACGGTTTAAAGAGGTAGATACGAGATACGCTTCACGAGATGCGAAATACGAAATTTAAGGAGACTTCATGACAAAGAAAGCTTTTCAGGATTTCTATCCTGACCATTTCAGCCATTGCTATGGCTGCGGCCGACTTAATAGTGACGGTATGCAAATCAAGAGTTACTGGGACGGGGAGGAAGCCGTTTGCGTTCACATCCCCAAAGCCTTCCACACGGGTGGCGCCCCCGGGAACGTTTACGGCGGTTTGATCGCATCCCTTATCGATTGCCATTCCATGGGCACTGCGGCAGCGGCTAAATGCCGATCGGAAAACCGGGAACTGGGCTCTGAGCCGGCGCTGCGTTTCGTGACGGCGTCGCTGCACGTGAATTATCTCTTGCCCACGCCAATGGGCGGGCCGCTGGAAATCCGCAGCACAATCAAGGAAATCAAGGGACGCAAAATCATTGTTGAGTCGCGTTTGATCGCCGAAGGAAAGGTCTGCGCGACGGGCGAAGTGGTCGCGGTCCAAATTCCAGAACACATGACACCTAGCGACGGAAAGAAATAAAATCCCATCACATTGATTCAGATCAATGCTTTTTCGCTTGTGGCCTGATACTTTTTGGACCAAAAAAGGAGAGATACACGACCCGGAGAAAAATTATCGTGATCGGTGGATCGGCCCCTATTCCCCTTGATTTTGAGAAGAAGATCGAAATACTGACGGGCCATGTGTTACAACGGAAAAAACCAGGACCTAAGAAGAAACAACGAGATTGAATTAGGTGTTGTGTCCCCGGAATTCCAATAAACTGATATTTCAAGACCGGACCCCATTTTTTTTGTTTATGAGTTTCTCCTCTGGTTTTCTTTTATTGACTCCACTTTCGTGAAAATGTTATAAAATTAGTGAAATTATAGTTAACCGTAAGCAGGAGGCAATAAAAATGGAGCAGACAGGTATTCTAAACCGGATTACGATCCATCCGGATGTTATGGTTGGAAAACCTACGATCAGGGGGTTGCGCATCACGGTCGAACAGATACTCAAAGCTTTGGCCAATGATGTCAAAACCGATCAATTACTCGATGATTACCCGGAATTGGAAAAAGATGATATCCGTGCCGCTCTTCTTTATGCATCGCAGCTGGTGGATGAAGAAAGAGTTTACGCTGTTAACGCAAACTGATCATTGTCCAGGTGATGAATGAAATTCCTTGTTGATGTTGGAGTTGGCAAGAAAGTTGAAGACTTTTTGAAGGTTAACGGATACGATATCCTTTCTGTCAGGGAAATCGATGCGTGTGCCAGAGATTTACAAATAATGGGCCTTTGATGATCAGCGAATGATTATTACGATGGATAAGGACTTTGGGGAACTTGTTTTCAATTCCAGCAAACAGCATGCCGGAGTTCTTATTTTGCGCCTTGAAGATGCTGATGGTGATGCAAAAGTCGAAGTGATTAAAAATATTCTTTCCAATTATTCAGATAGATTGAAGTCAAGTTTCTGCGTTTATCAAGACGGAAAGCTCAGGATTAGAGACTAAAGCATTGGTTTCTCATTTCCAGCTCAATAATTCTGATTGCAACTTTGTTTTCTCTGGTTCCTAGGCTGGAGCTTGGGAACCAGAGAAAACAAAAAGCGGTTGAAGAATAATCTCCGACCGCCATCATTTAAAACCTGTTGCAATTAATTTAGTGTTATGTCCCCCGAATTCGCGCTGGCGGTCTGCCGGCTTTTCCCTGGTAAAACGGTACAAATCGACACACCGTGCCTGGATTGTGGACAGCCTATCCATTTAGAGATGCGAGACGGCGTGATTTTAAAAGCCGACCCGGAGGACGTAATCGGCTACGTGGCCGTTCCATTTTCCAACTGGATGCAAGATATAAGTTTCGCCTGATCGACGATGACATTCTTCCGGTCGGAAGAACATCTTCGCAACTGGGCTCAGTTTAAACCGGAGACGGAAGAAGGGATATTCCCCCTGCCTGACCTGCTCAAACTTTTTTCAGCTCAGATGTTCCGGCGGCGCCTGGATCCCGAGTATTTTTCCCACATGCGCGAATACGTCATGGAGTGGATCACCACGCTCACGGAAATCGGCAAGACCGGGCCTTTCTGGTCGTTGAAAAAACCATAATCTTCAATTGATATCCTCCGTCGGGCTCGCCCCGGGGAGGCGCAGGATTGTTGAACTTAAGATTACATGGAGGCGCTTAATGTATGAACTGAAATTTAAAGAAAAAGTTTGCGCAACGTGCCCGTCATCCGACTGTTTGCTGAAGTGCCAGTATATGTCCTTTACCGGTCACCCGGAGGCGCACGGAGAAATGATGAAAGTCGTGAAGGGCAAGGATTCCCGGGTGCTCAATGAGTGCGTCACCTGCTATGCCTGCGAGGAATACTGCACCAGAGGCAATCACCCCTTCTACCTCATCTCCGAGCGGCGCGAAGAAAAAGGCATGTTCACCGCGCCGCGCCCCATCACTAATCAGTGGATCAACATGACCGCGATGCAGGGCAAATATCTGGCAGGCGACGTCAAGGACAAGGCGCTCTCCTGCTGTTATATTCCGGATCTGGGGCCGCTGGGTAGCGGAGAAATTTTCAAGGATGTCGCCTCTGCGGGCGTGTTTGGCGCGGAATTCATGTGCCCTGCCGTCCATACGCACTTTGCCCGCATGTCGGTGATCAAGGAACGGCTCCCCGTCGTCATCGAAAATTACCGCAAGCTGGGCGTCAAAGAAGTGATCTGTCTGCACGATGAATGCTACGGCACGCTGACGTCCATTGCCTCCGCCTACGGTATGGAGGTCCCGTTCAAGCCGGTTTATTACATGGATTATCTCTTCGAAAGAATGAAAGAGCTCAAAGACAAAATCAAGCCGCTGGGCATCACCGTCGCTTATCAGCGCCCCTGCTCCAACCGGCTCATTCCCGACAAGCTGCCGCTGGTGAAAAAAATATTCAAGCTCATCGGCGTGAAAGCGCCCAAAAGACTCTACCAGGATGAAAACGCTCTTTGCTGCGCGGAAATCCTCCGCTCCGTATCCGGCTACAAGCTGGCGGACGACGTGCAGAAGCGCAACATCGACGACATGCTGAAGGCGGGCGCCGAATACTGCGTCTTCAACTGTCCGGCCTGCCAGTCGTCTCTTTCGGAAAAAGTTTCCAAAAGAGGTTTGAAACCGGTGCATATCATCGACCTGTGCAAAATGGCCATCGGCGAAAAAGGAAGGGAGGCGGTATTATGAGCGACATTCTAAAATCCCTGATCGAAATTGTCGGAGAAAGAGGCGTTTCCAATGCCCCGGAAGAGCTCTGGTTTTATTCGCGCGATCCCGGCGTGCTGGCGCCGCACAAACCCGATTATGTGGTCGCGCCCAAAACCACCGAAGAAGTGCAAAAGATTGTCCAACTGGCAGGCCGCGAAAATATCCCCGTTGTCCCGATGGGCAACGGCATGTCGCTTGCGGGGCTGGTGATTCCGCTCAAGGGCGGCATCGTTCTGGACATGAAGCGGATGAACAAAATCCTGGAAGTGAACGCCATGGGCCGTTACGCCGTTTTGGAAGGCGGGACCTCTCAGGGCATGCTCAAAGCGTACCTGCAGAAAAACCACCCCACCCTGCGGCACAGCCTTCCCGACGCGCCGCCCACAACAACCATCGCCGCCAACGTCGCCCTGCATGGTCAGGGGCGGCTGACCAATCAGTACGGCTTCAATTCCGATATGGTCACGGGGCTGGAAGTGGTGCTGCCCACCGGCGAAATCTGCCGGATCGGCTCGCCTTCGATCGGGCCCTACTGGTTTTCCAAAGGGCCCACGCTGCCCGATCTGTCAGGGCTTTTCCTGGGCTGGCTGGGTTGCACGGGAATTATCACCAAGGTCGGTTTGAAACTCTTTCCCAACAAGAAGTTTCGGGATGTCGAACTGTTTGTCACCGACCGGGTTGACCTGGTCCCGACCATGCTCTATAAGCTCACCCACCTGGAAATACTCGAGGACGTCAATGTCTGGTTTCAGCCCAAACCGCTGATGTTTCTGGGCAATTATCATATCACCATGTTCTTTACCGGCGATACGGAAGAAGAAATCGAATTCAAACGGAAGATGATCTGGGATGCCCTGCAGGAATTCATGGATTCGAAGGACGGCGGCTTCATGAGCGTTCAGTATATGAAATCCGCGCTTCTGGAAATGCCCGGCCGTACCATCGCCGATTTTGCCGATGTGCCCAAAGGCGGCGGTTTCGAATATTCGGGGCCGATCGCGCTCATTGAGCATTACCCGAAGTACGCGGCCAAAGTCGTTGAGCTGGCCGAAAAGTACAACGTCCTTTACGCCAGCGCGGCCCGACTCATTTCCGGCGGACATTGTATGATGTTCAGCATTTCTTTTGCCTTCAACCGCAATGACCCGGCCATGATGGCGCGGGTGGAGAAAGCGCTTACCGAAGCGATGACCTTTGCCCTGGACATGGGTGGCGTTCCCTGGAAACCCAACTTCAAGGAGCAGAAAATGGTGATGCAAAGAATGGAGCCCAATGCACTCAAGCTTCTTCTGATGATCAAGAAAAACCTCGACCCGCAGGGCATTATGAATCCCGGCAACTGGGAGGTGACGCCATGACCTACATCCGACACATCGAACATGAAAACATCGTCCACCGCTGCTTCCGCTGCGGTTACTGCAAATTTCCGGATGACTACAGCGATTTCAACTGTCCATCTTACAAGGCCTTCGGGTGGGACACCTTCTCGCCGGGCGGCAGAATGTGGCTGACCCGCGCCTGGCTGGCCGGAGAAATTGAAACCAGTCCTCGCTTTGCCGAAATTATGTTTTCGTGCGTGACCTGCGACAACTGCAAGACCCAGTGCGTCTTTCCGAAGTTTAAAGATTTCCTGACGGATATTTTTCAGGAAACACGCGCCGAACTGGTCAGCGAAGGCCGGATCCCTCCCGGTGTGCGGGATTATTTGAAAGCCGTCGCCGCAAGCGGCAACCCCTATAAACTGCCGCAGGACCAGCGCGGCGCATGGGCCAAAGGAACGGGACTGAAACCCTACACCAGCCAGGAATATCTTTTTTTCGCGGGCTGTGTCGGCTCTTACGACGAAGTCGGTCAAAAGATGGCCCAAAGCGTGGGACGGCTGCTGGTTGATGCCGGTCTGGACGTTGGCATTCTGGGCAATGAAGAAACCTGCGACGGCAATGATGTGCGCACGTTGGGAGAAATGGGATTGTTTGCCGAACTGGCCCTGGCCAACCTTGAGAAGTTCAAGGCCAAAGGTGTCAAGAATATTATCACCCTCGATCCTCACGCGCTCAATACCTTCAAGAAAGATTATCCGGCGCTCGGCGGAAAATTCAAAGTGCTGCATTATACCGAAGTGGTAGCTGAACTGATTAAAAAGAAAAAAATAAAATTGAAACCCTGGCCGGTCAAAATCACTTACCACGATCCCTGCTACCTGGGCCGGCATCAGCAGATATATCAGGCGCCGCGGGATATTCTCAACGCCATTCCCAAAGCCGAACTTATTGAGATGAGCCGCAGCGGGTTAAATGCTTTTTGCTGCGGCGGAGGCGGAGGAAACTTTTTTACGGATATTCTGGGAACGGCCCCGGACAGCGCCTCGCGCGTACGCGTCCGTGAAGCGATGGAAACCGGCGCAGGCATCATTGCGGTTGCCTGCCCCAACTGCGCCAAGATGCTAACTGATGCGGTCAAGATGGAAAATCTGGAAGATAAACTGGAGGTTTTGGGCATTGCCGAAATTCTGGAGAAGGCCAAAAAATGATGAACCTCGTATACTATGGCACAGACTGTCATTCCAACACGCAGGCTGTGTCGCAATTACGAGAATGAACATAAAAGTTGTCATACCGGCGTACAGACTGTGTCGTAATACCCTTTTGTCATTACGAGCCGCCTCTTAGGCGGCGTGGTAATCTCATAGATACAAGCAAGTTAAGAGATTGCTTCAGTCGCCTCGCTCCTTCGCAATGACAATTACGACACATTCTGGTAGGCCGGTATCCAGATGTCGTCCTGGCGACGGCCGGGAACAAGTCCATATTTTCCTGGATTCCGGGTCGCGCTTCGCTTGCCCGGAATGACAAAATAACGTCCGATTTTAACTATACTAGTCCATCACATTATAACGGAAGGAACACCAATGAACAAAGAAGAAATGCTCAACGAAGTCTACAAGCGGGCGAAAACTCATGAACTCACAGGTGGCAATTGTGCGCAATGCTCTCTGGCCGCTATTTTCGAAGTGCTGGGCGTGGACGATGAAAACGTTGTCCGGGCCGCCACGGGGTTTGCAGACGGCGTGGGCCTCACCGGCGACGGTCACTGCGGCGCTTTATCCGGGGGCACCCTCGCCATCAGTTACTTTTTCGGCCGGAAAAAAGAAGATCTCGGGAACGTGGGAAAACAGCTCAAAGCCCTGCTGCTCGCGAAGAAATTTCACGAACAGTTTGTTGCAGAATTTTCCACCTGCCGGTGCCATGATATTCAAATCAAGCAATTCGGCCGTTTTTTCAATCTCTATGAGATGGAAGACATGAAGGCGGCGCAGGCCGCGGGCATGGCTGAGCAATGCTCCACGCTGGTCGGAAAAGCGGCGCGCATGGCGCTTAACATCATTCTGGAAGAACAGGCCAAAAAGGAAAAAAAGGTGGAACTACCGGTGGTGTAAAAAGCAGGGATACGGCGAGGGAGTATTATGGAAGACGCGACAGAATAAAAGCTGAACGATCAAAACCCGGTTCATGGAACAAGGGGTTGCAACCCCTTGTTCTAAAGGGATAAAGATTTAATAGCAGAAGGATTTATTCCGGCATGATGAATAAAACAAAAATTATACCTTAAGCCGCCCTTTGTGCGACGAATTAGGGCCAATTTCAGTTTGGCAAGTCTTTAAACATCGTATTGCCCCCGGATAAATCATTCAGGGGGTTTTCGCGGGGATCATTCTTTTCGCCTTCTTGGTCTTTTTCTTTAATGACGTCATCATATTCTTCAATCACAATGCCGCGGCGCACCATAATCTGATAAATTCTTTCCGCGCTGTTTATCGCATATTGCGAATGGCCGTCGGGCCGAAAGCGTCGCGGATTGGGCAGCGCGGCAGCAAGCGTTGCTGCCTCCCGTGGGCTCAAATCCCGGGCTTGCTTGCCGTAATATTTGCGGGCGGCGGTTTCAATACCGAATAAACCGTCCCCCCATTCGGCAACATTCAAATACAGCTCGATAATTCTTTTTTTACTCAGTTGCCGCTCGATACGCCAGGTCAGGATGGCTTCCTTGATTTTTCGAATTGGATTCTTGGCCGGCGTCAGATACAAATTTTTTGCCAATTGCTGCGATATCGTGCTGCCACCCGCTTTAAACTTCTTGTTCTTAATATCTTTTTCCAGCGCTTTCTGCATCGCGTCGAAATCAAACCCTTCGTGGGACCAGAACTTGTCATCTTCCGCAATGATCACGGCCTTCATAACATAGGGCGATATTTGTGAAAGAGGCGTCCAGGATGTCGAAATCTTTTTCTTGATGCCTTTTGCCATCCAGGTATCTTCCCGATACTCCATAAAAGCGGTTTTGCCGGGACGATTCTTCTTGAGATCAGCCACATTCGGATAGAAAAAATAACGGCCGATATCGATCACAAAAAAAGCGAACACGGCAAGAACACTCAATAAAATAATTTTTCCCCCGTGACGCATCATCGTTATTTCCCCTTTTTCAACTGTCGCTTCCTATACCTCATTAAAAAAGAATGCAAAATAAATTTGACAGACAATGTGTTTTTTAGTATGTCAATCCACACGAAGTTGGTGGAACGGTTTTTGAGATTAATCTTCGTTTTCTGTGTGCAGTAAATTATCCTTGATACATTTACACTTGGCGGCATTGAGCTGCAATCTGTGCACCGTTAACAAAATGGGACCCCCCCGCAAAACGAAGGAGGTACTTCATGATGAAACGGCGGATTTCAGTATTTTCAGGATTATTTGTTCTTTTTTTGTTGTTCTGTTTTAATACCGGCGCTTATGCCAACCAATACAAAGTTAAAAAAGGTGACAGCCTTTACATCATTTCCAAGCAACTCGGCGTCAGCGTGGCTGAAATCAAAAAGACCAACCACCTTACCGGTAACAACCTAAAACCCGGTCTGGTTTTGTCCGTCAATCAAAAGGGTTCCGCTTCTCCTGTTTTCGTAAAATCAAAAGCTCGCCCCGCATCCTTTTACACGGTAAAAAAAGGCGATACACTTACCACTATTTCTAAAAAAACAGGAATTCCCGCAAAACAAATTGCCGCGTTGAATAATGTCCATTCGAAAAACATGCGCGCTGGCCGCAAGCTTATTCTATCAAAGCCCAGTTACGCCAGCTACACCGCACACTCTTCATCTGCTACCGATGAAAATGAGGATATTTTAGATGAGGATGAGGAAGAAATCACTTCATCCGACGCCTCAAATGACATCGCCTTTGAAGCAAAATCAAGTGAAGAGCTTTTAGGCAAGTGGGGCAGTACGGATGAAAGAAAATTATTTATTAAAGTCGCAACCGGTTTTCTGGGCGCTCCTTATCGATTAGGCGGCGCCACCGTTAAAGGGATTGATTGTTCCGCCTTTGTCCGGAAAATGTACGAATTTTTCGATATTTCTCTGCCACGCACCGCCCGTGAGCAATCCACTGTCGGTGTCCGAATTGACCGGAATGAACTGGTTGAAGGCGATCTGATTTTTTTCCGAACAAGAAAACCGATTGGTCACGTCGGCATTTATATCGGCAACAACGAGTTTGTTCATGCTTCCTATAAAGGCAAGTCCGTCCGCATTGACAATCTGGATCGGCCTTATTTTCAGAAGAGATTCCAGCGAGCCGTCCGTGTAAAAGGTCTGGATGAAAATGGCGGCACCTGATCTTTTGCCATCCCCCAAAACATATCTTTAAAAAAAGGGCGCAAACGCCCTTTTTTTAAAGGCAGTTTTTGACGGTTGATTATCCCGTCGCTTTATTGTATGAAACCAGCCTTACCGGTTTGTTCGTGTGCTAAGGAAGAGTAGATGGGAAAAAATATTATTGAAAAGATTCTCGCCGGACACCTGGTTTTCGGAAATCTTGCGCCCGGTGCGGAAATCGGCATCCGTATCGATCAAACCCTCACCCAGGATGCCACCGGCACCATGGCCTATTTGCAATTTGAAGCCATGAACGTGCCGAAAGTTAAAACGGAATTGTCCGTCAGTTACATCGATCATAACACGATTCAGATCGGTTTTGAAAACGCGGATGATCACCGCTACCTGCAGAGCGTCGCGCAGAAATTCGGCGTGGTGTTTTCGCGCGCCGGCAACGGCATCTGCCATCAGGTGCATCTGGAACGGTTCGGCAAGCCCGGTAAAACCCTGATCGGCTCCGACAGCCACACGCCCACCTGCGGCGCGCTGGGCATGATCGCCATCGGCGCGGGGGGCATGGACGTGGCGCTGGCAATGGCCGGTGAACCCTTTTATCTCACCTGCCCTTCCGTCATTAAAATCAACCTCAATGGCAATCTGAAACCCTGGGTTTCCGCCAAGGATGTAATCCTCAAGGTGCTGGAGATTTTTACAACGAAAGGCAACGTCGGAACCATTTTTGAGTATGGCGGAGAGGGAATCGCATCGATCAGTGTTCCGGAACGTGCCACCATCACCAATATGGGCGCGGAGTGCGGCGTAACCACATCGGTTTTCCCCAGCGACAACGTTACAAGACTATTTCTCCGGTCGCAGCAAAGAGAAATAGATTTCATTGAAGTGAAAGCGGATGACGACGCGGTTTACTCCAAAATTGTAAATATTGATTTATCTCAATTGGAATCTCTGGCAGCCAAACCGCATAGCCCGGATAACATCGGCACCGTGCGTAGCATGAAGAGCATCCCTGTCAATCAGGTCTGTCTGGGCAGTTGCACTAATTCTTCTTATAAGGATTTAGTAACGGTTGCTAAAATCCTCAAAGGAAAAGTGGCCCATCCCGATATCAGTTTTATTTTAGCCCCCGGCTCACGGCAGGTGCTTGATAATCTCGCCCGTGACGGCTACCTGGCCGACCTCATCGCTTCCGGCGCGCGGCTGATGGAAAATGCGTGCGGTTTCTGCATCGGCAATAGTCAAAGTCCAAAATCCGGCGCGGTATCCCTGCGCACATCCAACCGTAATTTTCCGGGACGATCGGGAACCATGGACGCGGATGTTTATCTGGTCAGTCCCGAAACAGCCGCCGCAGCGGTCATCACCGGCCGTTTTACCGATCCGCGGGACTTGAAAATGGAATATCCACAGATCCCAATGCCTCAGAAATTAATCATTGACGACAACATGATCATCCGGCCGGACTATACGCAAAGAAACATTGAAATTCATCGCGGTCCGAATATCGGCGCACCGCCTGTAAACGTTGCGCTGCCCGATACCATTTCCGGCCAGGCCACGATTAAAGTCGGTGATAAGATCACGACCGATCACATCATCCCCGCCGGAGCGCGGATGAAGTATCGCTCGAATATTCCTAAATATTCGGAATTCGTTTTTGAAAACGTGGATGCCTCTTTTGCCCGACGCGCCATGACCCTGAAAGACGCAGGAAGACACAACATCATTGTGGCAGGTCTGTCTTACGGCCAGGGATCGTCGCGCGAACATGCCGCCATCTGCCCTATGTATCTGGGCGTCCGCGCGGTTTTGGTCAAATCGCTGGAAAGAATCCACGCCGCCAATCTGATCAACTTCGGCATCCTGCCTTTGACATTCCTCAATGAGCATGACTATGACGCCATAGACCAGGGCGATGATCTGGAAATTGCCGGGGCCCGCACAGCCATTCTGGAAGGGAAAAATCTTATGGTAAAAAACAAGACCAAAGGTACATCCTTCCCGGTGGGCTGCGCATTATCGTCAAGACAAAAGCAAATCATTCTGGCCGGCGGCGCGCTCAACGTCCGCAGCCACACATAAACTGGATAGGGAGTAACATTTTTACATGACAAAAAAAATCAAAGTAAAAACAACCCTCGTCGAAATGGACGGGGATGAAATGACCCGCATCATGTGGCAAATGGTGAAAGACAAACTGCTCTTCCCCTATCTGGATATGGATATTGACTACTATGATCTGCACGTTAAGTATCGCGACGACACGGATGACAAGGTAACCTTTGACGCCGCCCGCGCGATTCAGAAATACGGCGTCGGCATTAAGTGCGCTACCATTACGCCCAATGAAGACCGCGTTGTGGAATATCATCTGAAAAAAGCATGGAAGAGTCCCAACGGCACTATTCGCGCCATGCTGGACGGCACAGTCTTCAGAAAACCTATCCTCGTCAATAATATTAAACCGGGCGTTTCCTCCTGGAAAAAACCGATTACCATCGGCCGTCACGCTTACGGTGATGTTTATGACAATTTCGAAATGAATATTGAACAGGCAGGCAAACTGGAAGTCGTGTTCACGCCCGCCGCTGGCGGCAAACCACAGACCACGTTGGTGAAAGACTTCCCGTCGGCAGGCATTGTTCAAATCAACCATAACCTGGAACAATCGATTTTGAATTTTGCTCAAGCCTGTTTCACTTACGCGTTCGACGAAAAAATCGACGTGTGGTTTTCCACCAAAGACACGATTTCCAAAATATATGACGCCGGTTTCCGCGATATCTTTGATCGGGAATTTACAAAAAACTGGAAAGATAAATTTGTGAAGGCCGGAATCGAATACTTCTTCACACTGATCGACGACGCGGTCGCGCGCATTATGAAAACAGAGGGCGGCATTTTGTGGGCATTGAAAAATTATGACGGCGATGTGATGTCGGACATGATCGCCTCCGCCAGCGGATCTCTCGCCATGATGACGTCGGTACTGGTTTCACCCAACGGATGGTTTGAATACGAAGCCGCGCACGGCACAGTGCAGAAGCACTACTACAAACACTTAAAAGGCGAGGAAACCTCCAGCAATTCGATGGCGCTAATTTTTGCCTGGACCGGCGGCCTGCGCAAACGCGGCGAACTGGACGGAACGCCGGATGTAGTACGTTTTGCGGATATGCTCGAAAAGGCTGCGCTGGAAACCATACAAAACGGCATCATGACCGGCGACTTGCTGTTGCTGGCCGAAAAGAAACCTTCCAACAGAAAAGTCAACACAGAAGGATTCATCGATGCCATCGCTGTATCATTAAAGAAAATACTGAATGATTAAGAGCGCAGAAAAGTTATTGCCCAATCTGCTGGATTTCACCCTGGAAGAACTGGAAGAATTCATCGCTTCCTCCGGCAAGGAAAAGTACCGCGCCCGGCAGATCATGAAATGGCTGCATCAATCCGGCAGCGCGTCTTTTGACACCATGACCACGCTCTCACGGGATTTCCGGGAAAAGCTCTCCGCCAGCGCCCGGATTTACAGACCGGAGATTGTCAAAATCCAGAAATCGCAGGATGGCACGCAAAAAGCGCTCCTGCGGCTGGAAGACGGCCTCTTCATCGAAAGTGTGCTCATTCCCGGGAAAAGCCATTGGACCATTTGCATTTCCACACAAGCCGGTTGCGCGATGGGCTGCGAATTTTGTCTGACGGCGCGTCAGGGATTCAATCGTAACTTAACGCCGGCGGAAATTGTCGGGCAACTGATTACCCTGAAGCACAAAGCACCGGAAGGCACCGCCATCAACAACATTGTGATGATGGGCATGGGCGAGCCGCTGAGTAATTATGCAAACACGCTTAAGTCGATCCAAATCCTAACCTGTGATTTCGGTCTGGGAATGTCCAACCGCAGAATAACGGTTTCCACCTGTGGACTTGCGCCACAAATCGTCCAACTGGGTAAAGACATCTGCATCAACCTGGCCGTGTCCCTAAACGCGCCCGATGATGAAACCCGAAATCAGCTCATGCCGATTAATAAAAAGTATCCGCTGCAAACACTACTGGATGCCTGTAAGAAATACCCTATGCCGGGACGGCGTCTGCTCACTTTTGAATATATCCTCATTGACGGCGTGAATTCATCACGAGCGGACGCGGATAAACTGGCCGCGCTTCTGAAAGATCAGCGCTGCAAATTGAATCTGATTGTTTTTAACGAATACCCCGGATCACCGTTTAAATCGCCATCCTTAAAAGACGTGGAAGCCTTTCAGCAAATTCTGCTGGACAGGCATTTTACCACCATGCTTCGCAAAAGCAAAGGCAGCGACATCCTTGCCGCCTGCGGTCAGTTGAGCGGCGCTTTCGGAACCTGATGCGCTGTTTATTTGTGGCATGAAAGAATTGAAATATGCCGATAAAAAACAAAAAATCTCAATTAAGTGTCCCCCGAAGTCCCTTCCATTTTCACCAGTTCCTCTGGTAGTTTCTCCACTTCCGGGCCCTGATAAATAACGTCTTCCTTGTAAAGTGTGTCGATCTCCTCTTCGGAATATCCCAGTACCGTCGAGAGGACTTCCCGATTGTGCTCTCCCAGGAAAGGGGCGTATCCCCTGATGGTGGCAGGGGTTTCGGAGAATTTCAGGGGACTGCCGTACATCGTGACGGGCCCCAAAAAAGGCTGAACCATGGGAATCCGCATCTCCCGCGCCCCGATATGAGAATCTGTTGTGGCCAGTTCCTCTATGCTTTTCACTCGGGAGCAGGGAATCCCCGTCTCATCCAACTTCCTCTCGGCTTCCTCCACTGAATCCTGGGACATGACCCAGCCCTCGAGAGCATCATGCACGAGATTAACGTTTTCGCTCTTGCAGCGGGCGGCCAGATCTATGGTGCGGGGGTCGGTTTTCAGCCATTCATATCCCGGCCCTATGAGATCAACCAACTCGGACCAGCGGTTATCCGAGAGGAGAGCGATCGAGATGGAGCCATTCTTTCCTGTGTAAACCCCGTATGGTGACGAGGTTGGGCTTTTTTGTGACGTTAGAGGCATGATAAAGGGGGCACCCACGGCCTCACTGATCCAATAGGAAGGGAAAGAGGTTTCGTGGACCGAGAAAAGACAGTCCACCAGGGAAATATCGATATTTTGCCCCTGCCCCGTGATCATACGGTGAACTAAGGCCGCCAGCATCGCCGTACAAGCATGCATCGAAGCGGTCGTATCACCAATCGCCACGGGGGCCCCTACATGCATTGACGTCAGCCCTACCCATCCGCTTGCTGCTTGCGCGATCGCGTCATAACCAGGTTTATGCGTATTCGGACCCCAGTGCCCCCAAGCCGATATGGAGCAATAGATGATGTCGGGCTTGATCTTCTTCACGGATTCATAATCCAGATGCAGTCTTTCCATGACGCCGGGGGCAAAGTTTTCGATGATAATATCGCTTTTCTTGATCAGGCCATGGATCAGCTCTATCCCTTTGGGATGCTTGAGATTGATACACAAGCTTTTCTTCCCCCTATTAAGGTGGAGGTGGTAGGAGCACTGGACAACACCATTCTTCTCCACCTGCAAGGCTTGATGTCGTTCATTGGTCCCTTTTTTGAAATGTTCAATTTTGATGACGTTGGCGCCCATATCGGCCAATGTCTTCGTTGCGTGAGGCCCCGCCAAGACCCATGTGAAATCCAAAACGTTTACATGGGGAAGCGGACCTGGTTTCAGGGTTTTCATGATAGACATCTCCTGTTGATTATTGCTGCATGCTTATAGATGCGGCCAATCTAAATTGCGAAGCAATATACATTACCATTTCAGCCAAATACTAAATACATTCTTCCAACGGAAATGTAAAAGCCCGCACACCGGCGCGCGGTTGCTCTATTTTAAGCCTTTGCACAAGTTCAATAAGTTTTCGAATCTCCTCGTCCGGCACAGCCAACATCAGGGTGTTGTTCCTACCCGGCCAGAAATGCGTGTCCAGTTTGGGTTCACTTTCCTGGCCTTCACCCGTCGCGCCGTGAACTTTCGTATAAGATTTATAACCCGCCTCTTTAAAGGCAGCCGTAATGCTTTCATCGGAGGCTTCAGCATAAACAACAAGAAACATTTTCATAGAGGGTCCTCTTTAAGAGATTGCCAACTACTTTTTAATAAGTTGTTCTTTTCTTTTTTTCCGGTTTTTGAATTTTTCCTGCCAGTCATCAAAGATATCGTAGGCGGATGGAATAACGATCAACGTCAACACCAGTGATGTTAAGAGTCCGCCAATAACCGAAATACCCATTGGAGAACGTGTTTCCGCGCCCTCTCCCACACCCAGAGCAATCGGCAGCATGCCGAACACCATGGCAAACGTCGTCATGAGAATCGGCCGCATCCGGACAGGCCCCGCCTGAAGGATCGCTTCACGGCGCGACATCCCGCGTCCGCGTAAAACATTGGTATAGTCCACGAGCAAAATAGCATTCTTCTTTACCAGTCCCATGAGCAGAATCAGGCCGATAAAACTGAAAACGTTCAGCGTCTTACCGGTGATAAACAAGGCGCCAAAGGCTCCGACAAAAGAAAGCGGCAGGGAAAGCAAAACCGTAACCGGATGAACAAAACTTTCAAATTGCGCAGCCAGAATCATATAAGCCATGATAACACCCAGCATCAGGGCAAAAAGCAGATAACCAAAAGATTCCTGCATGGTATCAGCCATTCCCTGGTATTTGGGTAAATAATCCGACGGCAAAATTTTACCGGCAATGGAATCCAGTTCGTCTTTTGCCTGGCCCAGAGGTTTTCCTTCCAGAGAAGCGAATATGGTAATGGCTCTCTGCCGGTCAACACGGTTGATGACACTGGGTCCGGTGCCTTCCTCTACTTTAACCACATTGGCCAGCTCAACAAGTTTCCCATCACGGGCACGCACGGAAATCCGCTGCAGACCACCGATACTTTCCCGGTCCTGCGGATTCAATCGCACCCTGAGGTCATAACGCTTTCCTTTTTGCTCGTCTTTATAGCGGGCGATATCCAATTCCCCGCTGATCAGCAGATTTATGGCCTCGGCAACGGTTGCCACGTCCACACCGAGATTCGCCGCCCGGTCACGATCAATGTAAACCTTGAATTCCGGCTTGCCCACTTCCAGAGATGTATCCACATCCACGATCCCCGGCAGCCTGGAGAACTCTGCTGTTACCTGCTTTGCATATTTCTGTAATGCAGCGAGGTCCTGTCCGCGGATGCTGTATTGAATCGGCACCTGCCTCTGACCGCCTCCCACAACCGAAATATCTTCCGCGGACACTTTCAACCCCGGAATCTGCCGCAATTTGATTCGCGCTATTTTTTTAAGTTCTTCCTGATTTCTCTTGCGCTCCGCCTTCGGATGCAGGTTGAGCATCATCAGCGCACGATTGGCATACCCCCCGTATCCCTGAACGTAATAGACAGATTTTATTTCCGGAATTTCCTGCATCATGGCTTCCGTCTTGCCAAAATATTTTTCGATCTGATCCACGGAATAATCAATCGGCGCTTCCATTCGAATCATAAAAACGCCCTGATCTTCAGGTGGCGTAAATTCCTTACCGATAAATGCCGTAAGACCAAGGCTCAAAATAAATATAATCAAGGCGGCCACAAGCACCGTTTTGCGGTAGCCTAAGGTAAATTCCAGGACACGACGGTAAAACGATTCCAGTTTTCTATAATAATGCTCCATATAATCGCCGAGTCTGGTCCAAATAGGTTTTTTGCCATTTCCGCTTCCACCGCCGCTCATGCTCTTGGCCAGCGGATTGGGGATGGATTTTTTATGAGATTTGAGGAAAATGGATGCCATCATCGGCGTCAAGGTAAAGGAAACGAGCAGCGAAACCAGGATGGCGAAAATAATCGTCAAGGCAAACTGGAGGAAAAACCTGCCGATAATCCCTTTCATAAAGGCAACAGGCAGAAAGATAGCCACAATGGCAAACGTCGTGGCCATAACCGCCAGGCCGATTTCCGACGTGCCAAAAGTCGCCGCCTCGCGCGGTTCCATGCCCTCTTCCACGTGACGGTAAATATTTTCAATAACAATGATCGCGTCGTCAATCAGCAAACCCACCGAAAGCGACAGAGCCAGCATCGTCATGTTGTTAAAGGTAAAGCCGAAAGCGTTGATCAGCGCAAACGTCGAGATGACGGACACAGGCAGAGCGACAGCGCTGATTAACGTCGTGCGTACATTTTTAAGAAAAATAAAAACGGCCAGAATGGCAAAAATACTTCCGATGATTAAATGGAATTGCACTTCATCGATCGAACGGACAATAAAAAGTGACTGATCCACGGCGATATTGACTTTCATTCCGGGAGGCAGTGTTTTGTTGATCTTTTCCATCTCATTTTTGACACGGTTGGCCACTTCCACCGTATTGGTTCCCGACTGTTTCTGAATGGCCATGCCGACGGCCGGAATTCTGTTGAAACGCGACAGGGATCGTTTTTCTTCCGTGCCATCTTCCGCCCTACCGATATCCCGGACACGAACCGGCGCGCCTTTGTAGTAACTGATGATCAAGTCATTGAAATCCGGGATTTTGGTAAACTCACCCTTAATTCGGACCGTGTATTCTTTTGTTTGCGTTTCAATGCGACCACCCGGCAACTCGATATTTTCACGTTTCAAGGCCAGAACCACGTCGCCCGGAGATACCTGATAGGCTTGCATTTTCGCGGCATCCAGCCAGATGCGCACCTGCCGCAGCCGCAGACCGTAGAAAATGACATCACCGACGCCATTAATGCGCTGCAATTGTTCTTTCAGAACTTCATCGGCGTAAGTGGAAAGATCACGCACCGACCGGTTCCCGGAAAGATTCAGAAACAAAATCGGCGATGCATCGGGGTCCACCTTGGCAATCCTGGGTTCTTCAATATCGGCGGGCAATTTGTTTCGTATCCCGGATACTTTTTCACGCACATCCTGAACGGCCTGGTCGATATTCCTCTCCAGAACAAATTCGATGGTCGTACGCGACATGCTTTCGTAGCTTGTGGACGTAATGCTCTTGACCCCATTAATGGTATTAACGGCGCCTTCAATGCGGTCCGTGACGTCCACATCCATAACATCGGGACTGGCGCCTTTAAGCGTCGTCGTGATAGTGACAATGGGAAAATCAATCTTGGGGAAAAGATCAACACCAATGGAAGGATAACTGACAATGCCCAGCACCACCAGTGCCATAATAACCATGGTGGCAAAAACAGGACGTTTAACGGAGGTATCAGCGAGCCACATTGACCTTCACTCCTTCCGACAAATTATTCTGGCCGACCACGACGACCTGCTCTTTTTCTTTGAGGCCTTCCGGAATTTCCACATATTCGCCGTATTTGTTACCCGTTTTGATAATTCTTTCCTGCGCTTTATTGCCGTTAACCACAAAAATACGGATCGTGGAACCGTCATACAGAAGCGATGTGATGGGGACAACCACCACATCACGCGCCGCCTGCGTGAATATCTGTATCCGGGCAAAGTATCCCGGTTTTAACATATGATCGGCATTGGGAACCATAGCCTCCGCCTGCAGGGTCCGCGTTCTTTCCTCCACATTCGGATAAAGCAAACTGACCTTGCCTTTGAATTGCTTACCGGGAAAAGCATCGACGGTAAAACTAACTTCCTGTCCAATTTTTAACCCGGCAACATCTTTTTCACTGACGGTAAAATTAAGCTTCAGCGGATTGATTTTAATCAACTGCAGAAGCGGCGTACCGTTGCGGATATAATCGCCCACGGACACTTTCTTTTCCTTCACCGCGCCGACAAGCGGCGAATATATTTTGGTCCGGACGAGCTTCTCGCGTGAAATCGCCAGGGTTGCTTTTGCCCTTTCCAGTTCCGCTTCCGCCAGCGCCACTCGTGTGGATATGTCATCGAATTGCTGCTTGGTAATAAGTTCTTCCTGGTACAGGGCATCTTTTCTCTTATATTCAGCCTTAGCATTAGCCAGAGAAGCCTGTGCCTGTTTGAGTGCGGCTTCCGATCTCTTCCAGTCCAACTGATAATCGGTCTCGTTGATTTCCGCCAGAAGCATTCCCGAGCCGACGGCTGTTCCTTCGTCCACCGTAATCTTTTTAATAAGGCCGTCCACTTCGGAACTGACCATGACCTCTTCATCGGCTTTCAGCGTTCCGGTCGTCTCCAGGTAGGGTTGAACTTTTTTTACTTCCGCGGGCCAGACACGCACATTCACCATTCTCTCCGGCTCCGTTTTCTTTTCCTTTTGACAAGCGGTTAAAGGAAAAATACCAAGCACGATCAAAACCGCTGCTACCATGATCTTGGCGATCGATCGTCTGGACATCGCGTTGTCGGAATAAGTTGTTTTCTGAACCCCCATTGATCCTATCCTCCTCGTGACATGCTCGCGCACATTGATGCGTTAAATACCCTCATTAATAAATTGTAACAGTGTACCGCTTGATCTTCTGACCTTCAAATGCGCCAGTTGATAGCCGTATAAAGCTTCAGCCACATTCTTTTCCGATGATAAAAGAAGGGAGTTGGCATCCATGACATCCAGACTCGTTACCAAGCCGTTTTCGTACTGCCTTAAGACGGCATTGTAATTATCCTCGGCAAAAACGAGTTGATCCTTCAGAAATTTCAGCGCGCCTTTTTGTGTTTCCAAATCCAGATAAGCACCCTCCAGTTCGATAGTGATATTTTTTCTAAAATCTTCATAAGCCAGGCGCGCCTGCCGCTCTTTAGCCTTGGCTTCCTTGAGTTCCGCCACCCTCAATCCACCTTCAAAAAAAGGAAATGTCAGCGACACGCCGGCCAAAACATTTTCCCGGTTGAATGTTCCGGCCATGGGATATTGATCCGCACCGTTATAAATGGCAAACAATCCCACATTAGGCCAGAAGGCGCCTCGGGCATACTTCACCTGTTGCTCGGCCATTTGTGCCTGCATATCATAACTTTTGATATCAGCTCTTGAGTTTACGGCCGTCTCGCGTAATTTTTCAAATGGATCAAGATTTGAGGAAGGAATTTCTTCATCTTTCACCCGGAAGGTATCTTCAATACCCGTGATGCGGATCAGCTGAGCGCGTGCCAGCTTGAGCGCATTAGTCGCTCGAAGGTAATCGGCGCGGGCGCCCGATAATTCACCGTCGGCCCGCAAGAGCGCGGTTTTAGTCGCTTCGCCGACCTTCACTCTCTTTTCTGCGGAATGACGGTATTGCGTGAGCCTCTCTACGTTGGCCGCCGCGATTTCAAGCGCTTTTTTCGCCTTGAGAACATCATAATAGGAAGACGAAACAGCAAGGACAAAATCCGATTTGGCGGCATCCAGATCAAACTCGCTCTTCGTAATAGACTGTCCGGCAAATTTCAAAGCATCCAGCTCGCGCGCGGAGAGAGAAAAAGCCTGATCCGCGCGAACTCCCCACGTTCCGGACTCATTAGGCTGAATGAGGACAGTACTGTAAGCAGTAGGTGCGCCGTATTTGCTTTCCGTGAAATGGCTATACGTGACGAACGCCGTTACCCTGGGCATTAAAACCGCCCAAGCCTTATTCTTGCCCATCTGCGAGATATAGAGGTTTTCCTGGGCATACTTTATTTTTTCGGAATTTTTCAGCGCCTGCTGATACAGATCTCTCAACGCATATTCCTGCGCCAGCCCGGCAGACACGGACATAAGGACGACGGCAAACAGAATCATCAGGCACAACCACACTCTCTTCATTCTCAAAGATCCTTTCCCTGACACAAAAGCTATATGCTATCGGTTGATGACGCCCATCGCTCTTTGCAGGCGGGCGTAAGAAATATTGTAATCAGCCAAAGCATTCGCATACTCTGATTTAGCCCGGGTAAGAAGCGTTTGAGCATCAAGTACTTCCGTTGAACGCGCCACCCTTTCTTTATAACGGGCTTCGGAAATCCGGAAATTCTCCTCGGCCTGATCGATCACTTTTTGCGAAACGGCGATTTGGCTTTCGGCTTCCTGTAACAGGAGATACGCATTCTTGATCTCCAACGCAATCTGGTCGTTTAACTCCTTGGTTTGATCAATGGCCTGATTTTCCATGGCTCTTCCGGCATCAACCCGAAATTTCGTCTTCCCCCATTCCCAGAAATTCCAACTGGCCAACGCCATCACCTGCCAGCTTTCCATGTTTTTATATTCGGTGCCGGAAACGGATGGGGTATCGCCGAAGCGTGCATACTGACCGACAAAGTTGACCGAGGGGAAAAATTCACTTTGCGCGGCACGGACCACATAGCCTGCCTGCTCGGCCTTGAGTGCGGAGATCTTGAGTTCCGGTCGATGCTGCCTGGCGATCTCCAGACAGTCCTGAAATGATTGATTGAGTGGTTTATAGTCGAGAACATCAACAACCTCCACGGGCAATAATAATTCCCGTTTCAAAACGGTATTCAAGCGTGCTTTCGCCAGTTCCACGGCATTTTGCGCTCTGACCAGCGCCTGCTTGCCATTGGCCAGTTCCACCTCGGCTTGCAGCAGGTCATTTTTGGGGATTAAACCGACCTGATAAAAATTCTGCGCGACATCACGATGCGCGGCCAGCATTCCTATCGCCTGGCGCGACGTGTCCCGGAGCCTTTGCATTCGTAAAATGTTGTAATAAGTGATTTTAACGTCCTGAACCACATCCTGAGATTTAGCCGTCTCTTCAATAAGTGCGGCATCCTCGGCTATTTTACTGGCCTGATAGTTGGCCAGTATTCCCCCGCCTGCAAAAAGCGGCTGACGGGCTTCGATGACCCAGTTATAATTATTGATCGTTCCGGTCATCATGTTACCACTTCCTGGAAAGTAGAAACTCGGTTCTTCATTGAGGCGCGTATAGCTGTATGACGTGCTTAATCTGGGCAGAAATCCGGTCATCGCCTCCCGCTTCCTGGCTTCGGCTCCCCTTGCTCCTTCTTTGGCGATATGAATCACCAGACTGCTTTTGAGCGCAATGGAAATACTCTCTTCAAGCGTTAAAGGCTGGACCGCCCTGATGGATACAGGAAGAAAAAACAAGACGGCAAACGTCACTGCCAGTATACACCGGATTTTAATTGTCATGCTTCTTCACTCCATTCAAAAATATGCCTAAGATCATTTCTTTTTTGGAAACAAGCTTATCATACAGATTTCTGGCTGATTTCACGTCCTGCTCAATGGATACATATATCATGGTCAATTTTTCAATGGCTATGGTTGTATAAAGATGTTCCTTATTTGTCAAGAATTTCATAGAGACAGAATTTCATAGAGAAATTAAACTGGAGGTTCTGTGGAGTTTTTTGAGTTACAAAGATCTTTTCGAAAACTTATCCGCCAATATTTTCAAACAGTACGGTTGAAAGATACCGCTCTCCGGCGTCCGGCAGGATTACAACTATTGTCTTGCCCGCAAACTCATCTCGCTTAGCCAATCTCACAGCAACTGCTGCGGCTGCACCGCAGGAAATACCAACCAGCATGCCTTCTTCCTTGGCTAACCTGCGGGCGAATTCGACTGCTTCGGCACTGTCCACTTGTTCCACACGATCGACAACCGATAAATCCAGTGTATCGGGAATGAACCCCGCGCCGATTCCCTGAATTTTATGCGGCCCTGGTTTCAAATCCTCTCCGGCCAATTTTTGGCTGATCACCGGGCTTTCTTTGGGTTCCACAGCAACGGAAATAATTTTCCTGCCCATTTTATTTTTAATGTAACGGGAGATGCCGGAAATTGTTCCGCCAGTGCCAACTCCGGCAACCAGAACATCAATAGTACCTTCAGTATCATTCCAGATTTCCGGTCCGGTTGTTTTTTCGTGAATCGCCGGGTTAGCCGGATTTTTGAACTGCTGCGGCAGAAAATATTTCTTTGGATCGGATGCGGCAATGGCTTCCGCTTTATTGATTGCGCCTTTCATGCCTTCCGCGCCGGGCGTAAGAATAAGATTGGCTCCAAAGGCCGCAAGGACTTTCCGGCGCTCAATACTCATCGTCTCCGGCATGGTCAGCGTCAGTTTATAGCCGCGTGCTGCCGCGACATAGGCCAGAGCGATACCCGTGTTGCCACTGGTCGGTTCGATGATTTCCACACCGGGTTTGAGCAATCCTTTTTCCTCTGCATCCCAGATCATAGCCGCACCGATCCGGCATTTGACGGAATAAGCGGGATTCCGTCCTTCAATCTTTGCTAGAACGATGGCCTTGGCGCCTGCGGTGATATGGTTTAATTTTACCAGTGGTGTATTGCCGATAGACTGAGAATTGTCTGTATATATTTTTTTCATGGAAATTCTCCTTTTTCTTCCCCCCTTTGCGGAAGGGGGGGCAGGGGGGATTTTGCGGATTACCTAAAATCCCCCTCAATCCCCCTTTAGAAAAGGGGGAAGGTCAATTATACTATCCCCAACGCCTGCTCAATATCCGCCAGAATATCGTCTATATGCTCAATGCCAATCGATAGGCGGATGAAATCAGGCGTGACACCCGTGGCCAACTGTTCTTCCGGCGACAGTTGCTGATGCGTTGTGGATGCCGGATGAATCGCCAGCGTTTTCGCATCGCCAATATTAGCCAGATGCGAAATCAATTGCAGAGAATTAATAAATTTCTTTCCAGCTTCAATGCCACCCTCCACGCCAAAACCCATCATTGCACCAGCGCCTTTGGGCAAATATTTTGCCGCTCTGTTGTTTTCCGGACTCGACTTGAGTCCCGGATAATTCACCCAACTCACTTTAGGATGTTTTTCCAGATATTGAGCTACCGCCAGCGCGTTCTCACAATGGCGAGGCATTCTCAAATGCAGAGTTTCCAGTCCCTGAAGAAGTAGAAAAGAATTAAACGGCGACAGAGCCGGACCCAGATCACGCAAGAGAATGACACGCGCTTTGAGAATATACGCCAAATTGCCCATTGATTTTAAGGCCTCGACAAAATTCAGGCCGTGATAACTCGGATCGGGATCCGCAATGAGCGGAAACTTCCCATTCGTCCAGTCAAATTTCCCGGAGTCAACAATAACGCCACCCAGCGATGTGCCGTGACCGCCAATAAATTTGGTCGCAGAATAAACAATGATATCCACACCGAAATCAAAAGGCCGCAGCAAATAAGGAGACACTGTGTTGTCCAGAACAAACGGAATACCGTGTTTGTGAGCTATCGCGGCGATGCCCTCCAGATCAGCCACATCCATTTTAGGATTCCCGATGGATTCCGCATAAACAGCTTTTGTCTTCGGCGTGATAGCGGACTCCAGCGCCTTTAAGTCATTGGACTTAACAAAGTTCACTTTGATTCCCAGGCGGGGAAACGTATAATGAAATAACGTGTAGGTTCCACCATAGAGATTGTCCGCTGAGACGATTTCATCACCGGCCCGTGCAATATTCAGAAGAGCCAATGTGATTGCGGATTGTCCGCTGGCAACCGCCAGAGCGCCAATTCCACCATCCAGAAGTGTAATTCTCTTTTCCAGCACATCGGTGGTCGGATTCATCAGGCGCGTATAGATATTGCCGAACTCGGTCAGACCGAAGAGCGAGGCGGCATGATCGGTATCCTTAAATTGATAGGAAGTCGTCTGATAAATGGGCACGGCCCGGGATCCGGTTGTCGGATCTGGTTCCTGTCCACCGTGCAGCACTAACGTTTCTATTTTTAATGTATCGTCAATTTTACTCATGTTTTTATCCCTTTCTCGGGCCATGCGGTTAATAGGTTTCCTGCTCTTCACTCTTCACGAATAACGTCTTCAATCACGCCGCCGCCCAGCACTTCATCACTCGCGTAAAAGACGACGGCCTGCCCCGGTGTAATGGATTCTTGGGCTTCTTTAAAGCTTACCTTGAGCATCCCACCTTCTCTTGTCAAGGTACAGCGCGCCGGTTTTTTGCGATAGCGGATCTTTGCTTCCACTTCTTCAGGAAAATGATCGGTCAGAAGATTCAGGTCGCCGACAATCAATTCTGATGCGAAGAGATCTTCTTTGTTCCCGACAAGGACCGAGTTGCTCCGGACATCAAAACGAAGAACATACAAAGGTTTTTTTGCGCTGATTCCTAAACCGCTGCGCTGGCCGATCGTATAATAAATAATGCCCTGATGACGCCCCAAAATCCGACCTTCTTTGTCGACAATATTGCCAGCCGCCGCCACCAAATTTCTTTCTTCAAAAAACTGTCTGTAATTCCCTGATGTTACGAAACAAATATCCTGACTTTCCGCCTTTTGCGCCACATGCAGTCCGGCTTTTATCGCTTGGGCGCGGACATCTGCTTTGCTGAGATTTCCTAAAGGAAAAAGAACCCGAGACAAATCATCCTTCTTCATCGAATAAAGAAAATACGTCTGATCCTTATTTTTATCCTCCGGACGCAAGAGATGCCAGTCATCCCCTGTATATTCGATCCTGGCGTAGTGGCCGGTGGCCAGATAATCAAAACCTAAGCCCCGGGATTTCTCCAGAAGAGATCCGAATTTGAGGTAACGGTTGCAATCCACACAGGGGTTCGGCGTTCTTCCCTTTAAATATTCAGATGTAAACTTACGGATGACACGCTCTTCCATCAAGTGGCTGAAGTCAAAAACAAAATGGGGAATGCCCAGTTGACCGCAAACGCGCCTGGCGTCTTCTATGGCGTCGCCGCCGCAGCAACTCGCGTGGTCGCCTTCCTGACGGATGCCCAGACACATGGTTACACCGGTTACCGCATAATCCGCCTCTTTCAGCAGCAGAGCTGCCAGCGATGAATCAACGCCACCGCTCATCGCCACAAGAACTTTTTTCTTTAAAGGACTCTTGGAATCATCCACTTTTTTCACTCAAATATCATTCATCAAATTATTATCCGCCTTCTGGCGGCGTGTCTGCACCAGATCAGCCAGCGTGACTGATCTCAACGTCTCACTGATCTTTTGTCCCAGCATACCCCAGATGTCCCGCGTCGGACAAGTGCTGATCCGCGAACACCTTTTCGTATCTTTCACACAATCCACCAGGCAAATCTCGCCTTCGAGAGCGGACAGGACATCCAGCATCGTTATTTCCGCAGGTTTTCGTGTGAGTCGATAACCGCCGTGCGCGCCCCGGATCGACTGGATTAAACCGGCGCCGCGTAAAGGAATGACAATCAGGCTTAAATATTTTTCAGAGATATCCTCCCTTTTGGCAATATCTTTCAGGAAGACCGGATTGCTGCCGTTATGGTCGGCTAAATCCGTCATCATCCTCACACCGTATCTTGATCTTGTTGATAATTTCATTGTTCTTTTTCAATCATTCCTAGCATATCTATCTTTTTAGTAGTAATTAAAATAACGCTGATCATTTGTCAAGTATTTTTTAATGCAGCCTGCTCAAAAACACTTTTCCCTTGACAGGCCCGGACATTAAAAATATTAGACATCAAATTAAAGCTCTCCGCAGCAAGCCACGGAGAATCTTTAATTCTTAGGGAACAATATTATTCAGTATTCGCTCGCTTACTCGAAAGCCCGCTGCGGGGGATGCGCTCGCTGCCGGATTCATTTGAATAATATAACCGTAGTGGGATTTCTCAGTCTGAATATTTGCAATACGGGAGACCATGACGCAAGATCACTTCCTTCTCTTTATTTTGTTTCTGGCGGCAACGGCCATTGTCAGTTTTGCTTATGCTATCTGGCGGGGCCATAATGACGAGCAAATTCTACGCAGCATTATCCAGAGCTCTCCCATTCCAACTTTCGTTATCTCTACAGACCATAAAATTCTTTATTGGAACAAAGCACTGGAGGGTTTAAGCGGCATCAAGGCGGACCAAGTAATCGGCACAGATCAACAATGGCGTGCATTTTACAGTTCGCCTCGTTCCTGCCTTTGCGATCTTATTTTGAACAACACCATTCATAACGCGTCCTCCCTGTACACGGGCAAAGTAACAAAGTCCAACCTGCTGAATGATGCTTATGAAATCACGGAATTTTTCCCGGACATGGGTGAAAAAGGAAAATGGTTCCGCATCACCGTCGCCAGCATCCGGGACTCGCGGAGCAATCTATTCGGCGCGACAGAAACGCTGGAAGATATCACCGAACAGAAAAATGCCGAAGAGGAGTTGCTCAAAAGGACCAAACTCGAATCGCTGGGCACATTTGCGGACGGTGTGGCCAAAGACTTTGACAGCCTGCTTTCAGCCATCCTGCGCAATGTTTTCCTGGCCAAAATTTCAGCCAATGAAGAGGATAAGATCCTGGAAAACGGCCTGGCGATAGCGGAACGAGCCGGCCTGCAGGCCAAGGAGCTGGCGCACCGTCTGATCACCTTCGCCCAGGGCGGTTACCCGGTAAAAAAATTAGAGAAAGTTGATCCTTTAATTAAAGAGGCTCTCCAGAAAGTGCTGGCCGGCTCGAATGTGACGTGCCAACCGGTTATCTCCTCCAACCTCTGGCTGGCCGACATCGACGCGATGCAGATTCAACAGGTAATTGAAAACATGGTTACGAACGCGAAAGAAGCGATGCCGGACGGCGGCGTTGTTGAAGTTATTGCGGAAAACACAACAACCGGAACCAACATCCGGACCCTGGGCGAAGGCAATTATGTCCGCATCATTATCAAGGACCGCGGTATCGGCATTCCCCGCGAAAATCTCTCAAAGATATTTGATCCTTATTTCACAACAAAAGAAAAGAAAGAACGCGGCGGCATCGGCCTGGGGCTTGCCATCTGCGATTCCATCATTAAATACCACAATGGTCTGATCAGCGTGGAATCGCTTGCCAACGTCGGCACAACCTTTTCCATTTATCTGGCTGCAACCCCCGACGGCACTCCATCATACTAGTGTCTCGTCAATCAAGAAATGTCATTTCGACCGCAGGGAGAAATCTAAGATTTCTCAGTCGTTATGACTCCTTCGAAATGACAGCGTATCGTTGACAGGACACTAGCCACATGATTCACGATCTTTTTTAACGCAATCAAGCAAATCCTCGATATTGCGTAGACGATCCTGGAACGTGGCAATACCCAGAACCGACTCCCGAGGATGAAGATTTTCAATCTCGGCGAGCCGGTTGCGTAGTTGCAAAATAATTTCCTCCGCCAATCCCAGAAGCAGAGCACGTTCATATCGGGTCATCGCGGATCGCCCTCATTGACTAACGTTAGGTCATCTCTGACTGTTTTCGCGTAAGGCTTTCCATGCCAGAAATGCTTTTTTAACTGATTCCGCCGCGGTTTCAATCCCTACGTTTTCCGTGTTCACCAGCATATCGTAATGATTTGGATCTTTGATATCTTCATTAAAATACTTCCGGATAAAAGCAATCTGATCTCCATCGTATTTCTTAACATGCTCCAGTGCTTCTTTTTGCGACATTTTGCGATCGCGCATCACCTTTTCCAGTCGTGTTTCCAGCGGCGCGATAATCCGCACGCGAAACGCTTTGTCCTTCAGGATAAAACTGCCGCCCCGACCGATAATGATGATATTACCGTGCTCGGCGTTGGTGTGCATCACCAGCGACAAATGACGGATGTATTCGTTGGGCCAGATATGACGTGATTCAAAAAAGGAGCTGATCAAACTGTCAAAAAAAGAAATACTCTTCTGATCAAGCGACTTGATGACCTTGTCACTCATATGGGCGCTTTCGGCAACCTTGTGAATCAGCTCGCTGCCGACGATATTCATCTGCAGTTCGGTAGCCAGAATCCGGGCGACCCAGCCTCCGCCCGCTCCAGCTTCGCTGGAGAGCGTGATGACGCGCCCCGGCTTCTCGTTCTTTTCTTTCTGCCAGCGTATCACCTGATCTTCAACCAGCTTGTCGACATCCTTTTCCTTGAGTTTGATATCTCTGGTATAGTCGGGACAATTCACATCAAACAAGGCGTTGCTCTTTATCCGATAACGTTTCGTACAGTTCTCGCGCCACGCACAGATGACGCAAATTCTTTTATCCGAACCTGTTGACATACACCAGTCCTCCTTTTAAAACTTTATGTTGCTTCTTCCTGCATCGCCTCGAAACCGGCAACGATGTCGAGAAGTTCCTCGGTAATCGTCATCTGCCGCGTGCGGTGAAACTGCACGTGTAGATCCTGCAACTGCTCTTCAATATTTTTCTCGGCATTTTGCATGGAAGCCAGACGGCTGGCATTTTCGCTGGCCAGTGACTCGGCAAACGCGCGGTAAAGCGACACGAAAAGATACTCCCGGATCAGCGAGGAAAAAATCTGATCGCCGTCCATCCGGAAAATCGGCAGGGATTTGGACTCCCATTTTTTCTTGGCGATTTCCTTGAGCCAGTCCCGATTGACGGGCAGCAGCTGAACCATGTGAGGATGATAGATTGCCCCGCTTACGTATTTATTATAAAACAACAAAAAATGATCAACGTTATGTTGGAAATGCCACTCATCGATGATCATGATGATTTCCTGAACCAACGGTGTGATGCCCGACGTGGAAGCGGGCGTACCCATTAACTCGTGAACCGATTGTCCGGCATCCTCAACATAGTCCGCTACGCGGGCGCCGACGGAAAGCACTTTCCGGTTTTCTTTTTTAACGCCGGTCTTTTTGATGTAATCCAGCGTAAAAACGGATATCTGTTCATTAAGCTGTCCGCACAGTCCCTGATCGGAACCGAAAACAATCACGCCCAGCCGTTTCATGGTGGACGTTTTCCTCTGGAGCATCGCCCCCATACGTTCCTTAAGCACAATCTGCAAGCCCATTTCAACCGTCCGGTTATAATCGGTGAGCGATTCGACCGCCTTCTGGTATTGCCGGATGCTCACAGCCGCCAGCGCCTTCATCGTTTTAACAACTGACAGAAGATCACCCGCGCTTTTCATCCTTCTTTTCAGGGACTCAGTTGTTTGCATTAGCTTCCTCAACCTCTTCATAAGGTGTAATGGCCGGTTTGATTTTATCCATAATGCTGTCGCGATCCGCCATTTCCAGTTTTTTCCCGGCTTCAATCCGGCTGCACAATTCCGGCAGTTGTTCATTGACGGTGGCGAGCAGGCGCCCCTCCACTTCACGAATCTTATCCGTCGGGACAAGATCCAGAGCGCCACCGGTTACCGAAAGCAGAGAGGCAATCTGTTCGGAGGCACGTAGCGGCTTGTACTGACCCTGTTTCAGGATTTCACGGACGCGCCAGCCGCGTTCCAGCGTCCGCCGCGTTGCTTCATCAAGCCTGGTACCGAAACGGGAGAAGGATTCCAGCTCTTCAAACTGCGAGTAGGACAACCTGAGATCACCCGCCACGGAACGATAAGCCGGCAACTGCGTTTTTCCGCCCACGCGGGAGACGGATTTACCGACATCGACCGCCGGCAGAATGCCCTTGCTGAAAAGAACCGGCGAGAGATAAATCTGCCCGTCCGTAATGGAAATCAGATTGGTCGGAATGTAAGACGACATGTCCTGCGCTTCCGTTTCGGTAATCGGCAATGACGTCAACGACCCGCCGCCCAGTTCCGGTTTCATATGCGTGGAGCGCTCCAGTAAACGGGAGTGGATATAAAAAATATCACCGGGAAAAGCTTCACGTCCGGGAGGCCGCCGCAAAAGCAGCGACACTTCACGGTAGGCCCGTGCGTGTGCTGTCAGATCATCATAGATAATCAAAACGTCCCGGCCCTGCTCTACAAAATACTCCCCCATGCTTGTGGCCGCGTACGGCGCGATAAACTGCAAGCCCGGCGTGTCTTCTCCGGTGGCCACCACCACGATACATGATCCCATCACGCCGTGATCCCGCAAATCGGCAATCACCTTGGCCACATCAGCGCTTTTTTTGCCGACAGCACAGTAGATGGAGATAATGCCTGTTTCTTTTTGATTGATAATGGTATCGATCGCAATGGCCGTTTTGCCGGTCATTCTGTCGCCCAAGATTAATTCGCGCTGGCCGCGCCCGACGGGAATGAGCGCATCGATCACCTTGATACCCGTCTGCAGCGGAACGACAACCGGAGCGCGGTCCATAACCGCCGGCGCGGGTCTTTCCACCGGCAGACGCATCACGGTATTGACTTCCCCCAAACCGTCGAGCGGTCTTCCGAGGGGATCGACCACCCTTCCTAAAAGTCCGTCTCCCACCGGTACATCGAGCACGCGCTTGGTGCGCTGCACCTCTGTCCCTACTTGCAGATGTTCACTGGGGTCCAGAAGAACAACACCTATTTCCTTGGGATCGATATTGAAAACAAGTCCCATATAATTCCCGGCAAACCGGACCAGTTCCTCCGCCTGGATATGCGGCAAACCGCTGACTCGGGCAATATCGCGTCCGACAAATTCCACTGTGCCTACTTCATATTGCCGCAGTTCAGGATTCTGCCCGTCCAGGACCTTATCCATGGTATCGAACGTGTCGTCCAGAAAAGTCTTTAATTCCTGATTTTCTACTTTACCAACCTCTGAATTCATTCTAAGCCTCCTGACATCTTTGCCGTCTTTTTTCCATCCGCCCAGCCCCTCTGCGCTTCACGAGATACGCTTCACGCTTCACGTTTTTACGCCGCATGCGCCTCTTTCTGGAGCGTTTCGGTCAGACTTTCCACAAGGGTCTCCAGATACTCGTTGAGACTCCAGGCAACTTTATGCCCGTTAACCCGCAATTCGATACCCGACACAATATCCGGCTGCTGCATATACCGTATGGTAAAGCCATTGGTGATCTGCTTCTTGAGGGCCTCCTCGATTTGTGCCTGCCTCGGTTCGGAAATGCCGAAGGCGCTCTGGATAACGATTTTATTGCCTCCGCCACTGATCGCCTTTCGAATCTGAATACTTTTTTCCTCATCAAGGGCTTTGACGCGACGGATAAATTCATCCACTATCCGCTCTTCGAGTTCCACATCCGCCAGATCAGCAAGTGCCTTGCGCGCCGTGGCATATAGTTGTTTGGCCGCACGCTGGCGCAAATCATAGAAGAAAGCATCGTGTTCGCGAACCAGCATATCCTGCCAGCGCGCTTTTACCGCATCGACTTCTTCCCGCACTTTATCCATCAGCTCTTTGCGCTTGGCATCGGCGGCCATCGTTGCCTCGTTGAGCATGACCTCTTTCTTATCATTGAGCATCTGGTTACGTTTTTCGTAAAGCTCGGCTGCCTCGTTGGCCTTAACTTTCAGCTCTTCAGCCTCCGCAAAGCGCGCCACTATTTTTGCTTCACGGTCATCCATAGCCTTGAGTATCCGCCCGTAAAGAAAGCGTTTCAACAAGTACATGAGCAGGAGGAAATTAAAGATTTGCGCTAAAAAAACAAACCAGTCGATATGCATGGATCATCCCCCTCACTTTATAATGAAACCCCAGAAAGGATTAGCGAAAATCAGGATCATGGAAATAACGAAACAGTAAATGGCGATGGATTCGATCATAGCCAATCCCACAAAAAGTGTTCTTGTTAAAGAATTTCTCTCATCCGGCTGCTGGGCGATCGCGGCCAGCGCCTGAGAGATTGCCTGTCCCATACCCAGACCGGGACCAAGTGAACCAATTGCCATTGCCAAAGCCGCACCGAAAATCGATGCCATCGCTACGATACTGATGCTGTCCATAAATACTCCTCCTTTATAAAATTGTTTTTAAGCGCTAACGCCTTCTTTCTTTGTCTCCGTATGATGAACTTCGTCTTCAGCGGAAAGCGCTGAAGCGATATAGACCATGGAAAGGATCGCAAAAATATAAGCCTGGATCACCCCGATGAGCAGTCCCAGAATCTGCATAACGACCGGGAACAAAAAAGGTGTAACCGCCAGCAGGATGCCCACGACCTTTTCGTGACTCATAATGTTGCCAAAAAGACGAACGGTGAGCGCCAGCGTTCTGGATAATTCCCCCATGACATGGAAAGGGAAAAAGATGAAATTAGGCTGAAAATATTCCCTCACATAATGAAAAAGACCATTGCGCGATATGCCGTAGAAGGGAACGGCGATAAAGACACAAGTAGCCAGCGCCGCGGTGGTCGTCATGGACGACGTCGGCGCGACAAACCCCGGAACAACCACCAGGACATTGGACACACAGATAAACAGAAAGAGGGTACCGACCAGGGGAATATATTTATCCGCCCCCTTTTTTGTCATCTCGCTGATTTCACCCCGGATGATGGAAATAATCACTTCCAGAAAATGCTGCCAGCGCGACACATTCGTTGCCGACGACAGGTTGCGCGTGATGAACCAGGAACCGACGACCAGAATGGCCATCACCAGCCAGGTATAGAGGATGGTCGCATTGAGCACGATGAAGTTCCAGCTCCAGATGATCACCTGATCGGGACTAATTTGATTGAGGGATACAATCTCCATATCGACTCCTTGATCGGCCATAAATGATCTGCCGAACTTCTTTTAATGAACCACTTCCATCGTCTTTTGAGGACCCAGGCGGTATGTCAATATTTTTCTGATCACAATAAAACCCAGCATGGCCACAGCCAGTCGCTCCCAATGGCCTCCCATGACAAAGTAAAATCCTGCCGTCAGCACAGCCATGCGCAGGACAAGACTCCCCAGCATCAGACGCACGGGACTTTCCGTTGCAGGCAGGCGGCGCACGGTCTGCCACAGGGCGATGAAGTAAAATGCACCGAGGACAGTCCCTGCGGCAAAAGCCGCCATTAGAATCATCATCATGGTCAGTGTCATCCTATTCTTCCTCAATAATTCTGCTGCGTACTTTTCTCACCCAATAGGCCGCATTGATGCAGCCTATCACAACACCGATAATCAGGAACATCAGCGCCCAGGAATACTGGGTCGGCCATGTGCGGTCAATCCAGAGCCCCAGCGCAACGCCGATGAGCGTGGGAATGGCGACGGCCCAGCCGACAATGCCCATCATGCCCAGACCAAACCAGACGGTTTCGTCTTTATGACGCAATCCCTTCGAGCGCAGCGCTTCTTTTTTGGCAACCTGCTCAGTGAAATGATCGGCCATCTTCCGGCGGCGCGAGTTTGCTGTTCTTTTTATTTCAACCATACTTGATCCTCTACATTACTAGCTTTATGGTTAACGCGGCGCGTTCGGGGATAACCTAACCACCTGAAGGTGGCGCGAGGTCACTCGACGCGCCCTACTTTAGATCAACGAAACGTCTGATCAGACTTGCCTCCAGTTTTGCCGAAGCGGAACGAACCATCTTCTCCCGCTCGTCGAGAACATCATACTGCTGCACGACCACCTGTTTGAGTTTTCCCAAATCCGGCGCTTTCACTGCGTTGCGTGTGGACACCAGAACGTCCGAGCCTTTTTTGACCAGCGTGCCGACATCCATGGCCAGCAATTCCTGTCCGCCCGTGGCCAGCTCATAGGAAAAAATGCCGGGGGCCAGCGTGGCCACAAAATCAATGTGATTGGGCATCAGACAGAAAGAACCATTCTCCGCTTCCGCGACGATCTTTTTGACTTCCTGCACCATCATGACTTCGGCCGGCAATAAGATTTTAAGCAACATGGTCAATCTTCGCCTCTTCAATGGATCCAATCATATACAGCGCCCGTTCCGGATATTCGGCAAACTCATCGTTGAGAATTCGCTCGCAGCCATTGAGCGTGTCTTCCCGCGAAACCATCTTGCCCGCGGTGCCTGTGAACTGTTCGGTGACAAAGAAGGGTTGCGTGAAGAAACGCTCCAGACGGCGGGCGCGATATACGGTGCGTTGATCTTCCCGCGACAATTCAGAGATGCCGAGCATGGCGATGATGTCTTTCAGATCTTCATAAACCGCCAACGTTTTACGGATCTCCTGAGCGATCTTGTAATGGCGTTCCCCGGCAATATTCGGCATCAACATCTTGGAGCCGGATTGCAGAAGATCGATGGCCGGATACAAACCTTCACTGGCGCGCTTACGTGACAGGGCGATGGTTGCGGAAAGATGGCCAAAGGTATGAACGGCTGAAGGATCGGTGAAATCATCCGCAGGCACATAAACCGCCTGAATGGATGTGATGGCGCCGGTCTTGGTATTACAGATGCGCTCCTCAAGTTCCGCCAGTTCCGTGGCCAGCGTCGGCTGGTAGCCCAGGCGTGACGGCAGCTGCCCCAGAAGGCCTGACACTTCCATCCCTGCCTGGATAAAACGAAAAATATTATCGATCATCAACAAAACGTCCTGTTTCGCGTCGTCGCGGAAATACTCCGCCATCGTCAGCGCCGCGTGTCCCACGCGAAATCTCGCACCGGGCGGTTCGTTCATCTGGCCGAACACCATCACGGTGTTACCCAACACGCCGCTTTCCTCCATCTCGCGATAGAGCTCTTCGCCCTCGCGGCAGCGCTCGCCAATCCCGCAAAAGATACTCATGCCTTCATGGCCGCTCACTGTATTGTGAATCATTTCAGTGATCAAAACGGTCTTGCCGACGCCGGCGCCTCCAAACAATCCGGCTTTGCCGCCGCGTTCCAGGGGTGCCAGAACATCAATAGCTTTGATGCCGGTTTCAAATATTTCGGAAACGGTGGATTGATCGCGAAGCGGTATCGGTTCACGGTGGATTGATCGGAGTTCGCACCCTTCGACATCGCCCTTCTTATCGATGGTGTTTCCGAAGACGTTAAACACTCGTCCCAGAAGCGCAGGGCCCACGGGCACCTCGAAAGGTTTTCCAGTGTCGGTGACAATCTGGCCGCGAGCCAAACCCTGTGTAGGCGTCAGCGCAACGCCCCGGATGGTATTGTTGTCCAGTTGCGTGAATACCTCGATAACATATTCACCCTTTTCTCCTGCTATCAGTACGTTGCGTATGGATGGTGCCACAGGAAAGCGGACATCGACGACACTGCTGCGGATGGATAAAACCTTTCCTTGATTCATTTGTTCGGCCACGGTTCATTCACCTCGTTTTATTTTTTCATGGGAGGATTTCCCATTAATGAAACATATTCTTCTTTCTTTATTACAACCATTCAAAGAAGCGGACAGCCTCTTTAATCCCGCCGTTGCGGGACGAGCGTCAAGTCTCCGCAGCGAGCTCGCGATATAATGACATTCATTTCATACCTCGACAGCGAGCTCGCGAGGTGGTTGATTGTTTTGTTATAGTAGCAACAGCCATGCCAATTGCTTTTTTTTGACACAAACCACCGTTATCATTGGAATGACTTAATCGGATGAAGAAATACAACAGACAACAAAACGACACTGATGTCATAGACGAAGATGGCCCGCATTGTGCGCAACTCGCCAAATGCATACAGCGGTGGGCAGAGAAGACGGCGACGCTTTTGTCACAAGGGCATGACCGAAATGTCACTTCTTAAGGAAGGGATAAAAGCACACTTTGACCTTATGACGTAGATGATATATAAATAGAAGAACATCTTCTTGTGAATTTAATCAACCACCTCGCGAGCTCGCTGTCGAAGTATGAAATGAACGTCATTATATCGCGAGCTCGCTACGGAGAATGAACGCTCGTCCCGCTTAAGCGGGATTCAACAAGTTTTCTAAGGAAAATGACTTAGCAACGAAAGAAAACGGACCCCCATGACGATTCGCGACATTATTTCCGAGACAATTATTAAACTGGAAGCCGTGGGGATTCCCTCGGCCAGACTGGACGCGGAAGTTCTGTTGGCTTTTTGTCTAAACTGCGAGCGGTTGGAATTTATCAAGAATCCCGACAGACCACTAAGCAACGCTCAAATGACGGCCTTCCAAAAACTTCTCGACAGACGATTGCGCTTCGAGCCGGTCGCCTACATCACCGGACGCAAGGCCTTCTGGTCTTTCACACTGGACGTCAATTATAACGTACTGATTCCCCGGCCCGATACGGAAGTGATCGTCGAAGAAGCACTCGCCGTCTGCCGGACTCAGGCTTTTAACCAGCCACGTATTTTGGATATCGGTACGGGCAGCGGTGCGATTGCACTGGCCTTGGCAAAAGAAATTCCCGAGGCACAAATCACGGCCACCGACATTTCAGCAGCGGCGCTGCATCTGGCCCAAAAAAATGCTCGCGCTCTGGAACTGCAAAATTCGATTACCTTCCTTCAGAGTGATTTATTCGAACAGGTCCATGGCGAATTTAATATGATCGTTTCCAATCCACCCTATATCGGCGCCGAGGAATATGAGACGCTCGCCGCCGGCGTTAAAGATTATGAGCCACGCGAGGCGCTCCTGTCCGGACAAACAGGTCTGGAATTTTACGAAAAATTAATATATCAGGCACATAGCCACCTTACAGAAAATGGCTGGCTTTTGCTCGAGATCGGCGCTAAACAGGGCGAAAGTGTGCGCGCCATCATGGCAAATGCCGGTTTTTATGATCGTATTGATATGCGCGCTGATTACGCGGGACTTTCGCGCGTAATCAAAGGAAGGAGAAAATAAGTGGATAAAATAGTCGTTCACGGCGGTAAGCCGCTCCATGGAGATGTTCAGATCAGCGGCGCGAAAAACGCCGCACTGCCGGTTCTGACGGCGGCGCTGCTGACGGAAGGAACGTGTACGTTTCATAATATTCCCGATCTGGTCGATATCAAAACCACCTATAAGCTTTTAAGAAATATGGGTGTGGAAATTGAAGGCGACAGCACCGTGCAAATCAGCGCTGATAAAATAATAAACAGCGTCGCCCCCTATGATCTCGTCAAAACGATGCGCGCCTCCATATTGGTTCTGGGTCCGCTTGTGGCGCGCATGGGCAAGGCCCGAGTGTCCCTGCCGGGCGGTTGCGCCATCGGCGCAAGGCCGGTCAACCTGCACATTAAAGCGCTCCAGGATATGGGCGCTTCCGTGGAATTGCGCGGCGGTTATATCGAAGCGACGGCGGATAGACTCAAAGGCGCCAATATTTATTTTGATCTGCCGACGGTCACCGGCACGGAAAACATCATGATGGCGGCCACACTTGCGGAAGGCACTACGGTGCTCAACAATGCCGCGCGGGAACCGGAAATCATCAACCTGGCGGATGTTCTTAAAGGTATGGGCGCCAAAATCAACGGCGCGGGAACGGATGTCATCACGATCACCGGCGTAACATCGCTTACAGGGACTGAAGCGTCCATTATTCCTGATCGCATCGAAGCCGGCACGTTTATGATCGCCGCCGGAATGACGCAGGGTGACATCAATGTGTTAGGCTGCAATCCCCAGCATCTGGAAGCTCTGATCAACAAATTGCGCGACACCGGTATGAAAATCACACCCATTGACGGAGGACTGAAAGTCGCCGCCGGTCGTAAAATCCATAGTGTTGATGTGAAAACCCTTCCCCACCCAGGCTTTCCCACGGATTTGCAGGCACAGATCATGGCTTACATGTCCATTGGCAGCGGCCTTTCCGTGATTACGGAAACCGTTTTTGAAAACCGGTTTATGCATGTGAGCGAACTCATGCGCATGGGCGCGGACATCACAATTCAGGGCGGCAGCGCCATTGTCCGGGGCGTACCGGCGCTCTATGGCGCGCAAACCATGGCCACGGATTTGCGGGCTTCCGCCTCACTGATTCTGGCGGCGCTGGTGGCCGAGGGCACCACGGAAATTTCGAGGGTTTATCATATTGACCGCGGTTATGAGAATATTGAAAAGAAATTCTCCGCGCTGGGTGCGGACATACAAAGGATGAAACAATAAGATGAAAATTATTCGAGCCGACGCAACTGAATTTCGGGATTTTTTTCAAGGATTACGGCGGCGAGGCGGTGCGTTTACGCCGGAGCTGCTGGCAAACGTAGCCCAGATCATTCACGATGTTTCCGTGCGCGGCGATGAAGCGCTTTTTCATTATACCAAAAAGTTTGACGGCCACGACTTGACCGCGGCGACGCTCGAAGTAACAGACGCGGAAAGAAAAGAAGCGCTGGCCAAAGTAAAAACGCAGGACCGGGACGTGATCCGACTTGCCGCCCAGCGGATTGAAAAATATCATCGTCACCAAATCGCTTCGGGATATTCGATTGTTGATGAAGACGGCGTGGAATTGGGTCAGCGGATACTGCCCTTGCAACGGGCAGGTATTTACGCGCCGGGCGGCAAGGCTTTTTATCCTTCCACGCTGCTGATGGCGGCCATTCCGGCGCGCATTGCAGGTGTCCAGGAAATCATCCTGGCAAGCCCCGTGAAAGACGGTCAACTCAATCCGCTCATTGCCGCAGCAGCCGACGTCGCCCGAGTTGACCGCATCTTCAAGATCGGTGGCGCGCAGGCCATCGCCGCACTGGCCTATGGAACGCAAACTATTCCGCGCGTGGATAAAATTGTGGGACCGGGTAATGCCTATGTCGCCGCGGCCAAGAAACTCGTATTCGGACAGGTCGCCATTGATATGATCGCCGGCCCCAGCGAAGTGGTGATCATTGCCGATCAAACCGCCAATCCCGCTTATGCGGCGGCGGATATGCTGGCGCAGGCCGAGCATGATGAAATGGCGGCGGCTGTTTTATTCACGCCCTATCCCGATCTGGCCTGCCGCGTGGCGGGAGAAATCGAAAAGCAGTTGCAGAAGCTCCCCAAGAAAGGGATCATTGAAAAATCTCTGGCTCAGTACGGCGCGATCATCATCACGTCCGACATCGGTCAGGCCGTGGAGCTGACCAATCTCTTCGCGCCGGAGCACCTGGAGCTGATGGTGGAAAATCCGAAGGATATTTTAGAACAAATTCGCAACGCCGGTTCTGTATTCTTAGGGTCCTATACACCGGAAGCCCTGGGCGACTATATCGCCGGCGCCAATCACATTCTACCTACGGAAGGCACGGCACGGTTTTCATCCCCCCTGGGTGTTTATGATTTCTATAAGCGGATGAGCGTACTGTCTTTCTCCCAGACGGCTTTCGAGAAGTTATCCGGACCAACACAGCATTTTGCCCAAATGGAAGGGCTGGAGGCACATGCCAATTCGGTGCGTGTGCGTAGCACACCCGATAAAGATGAGTGAACGGATAGCGCTTAACCCTTTTCTCCTCTATTCACCGACCTATCACCTGATATTCTGGTAACCCAAAGTAATTAATGGTCGTGTTTGAGTACTGCTTCCTGCTATACGTAACAAAACGTAAACCGTGATGAAAATGCATGATTTCAATTCGCAATAAACGCAATTCACACACTGCAAACATCGACACCACATCTCATATTTTGTGGTCTATATTTCATTGACAAGCAAGGCCGACCGTCTTATAGTTCAACGATATATAATCAAGGACTTATGGATACTGAAATTTCAATTAATATTGCAGCGCACAATAAGGGTATTCAGATTAAAGATGCTACAGGTTATGGTAGCCTGCATCCCATCCACATGGTGCCGTCCTCTCCAACTTTGAAAAATACATTCCTTACTAATTCTTTGAATTCGAGTCTTTTATCTCGCACGCTCCCGGAAATATTCCAAATAGTATCGCAACAGTATGATTATTTAAACGATGAAACCCAAGGTAGCATAAGCAGTCTTGAAATTCCTCAACACGATCTTAATCGACTCCGAGTGATTGCACTTTTCCCAGATGATCCGGCCGACGTTCTGCTCCATGTTGCTGTTGGTTATCTGCTGCAATCGGCTATAAGCGAGGAAGCATTTTCATGCATCCTTAATCACATAGCGTCAATATTGGGCTTTACTGACCGGTCTCAAATGACAATATCAGTTGGTGCTTTATCAGATGATCCTATTTTTACTGGTATACCACCCATAGTAATCACCGAGCTGCGGCTATCGCAAAACTCTATGGGCACCGCTATAAATGGCGAAATCAAAACGATGATATGGGAGAATCTTACCTTATTGTCCGAGAGCAATATTGTCACTCGCTTAGGGTTTTCAATGCAAGGATTAAAAACCATACGGCAAGTTTTGTATCTCAAAGAGCAAGGGTTAGAATTAATGAAGACCCTATCAAAGGGCATACCAATAGAAACATATGGAAATTTTGCAAAACTCATAGATGAGTTCCTGTGGAATCTGGTGAAGCGCGAGCGTGAAGGTCGGATTTTGAAGGGGCGCTTGGGATTACTCGATGGGCGGAAATGGACGCTTGAAGAGTTGGGGGATCGTGAAAAAATTACCCGTGAACGTGTCCGGCAGATTGAAGAAAAACATATCTCAAAACTTCAGAAACCGAAAGCCCTTAGTCGTTTGGATAGGTTTTGGCATGCGGTCGATGATGTTCTTATTCCCAGGGGTGGTGTGTGCTGCGTACGTGAAATTGCTAACGCCTTGGGAAAACGCTGGGGATGGCGAAATCTTCCCTCTGACGCAGAACTTGCCTCTCTGATCGATTTGTCGCCACAATACGAGGTTGTTTGGAGTCTCCCGATTCGTGTAATCATGCCTAAACATCAATGTGTGAGATGCCAAGCAATCCGACCAGCGATTGCAATATATGTTGAAAATCAGCCAGATGGGGTTTTGCCATTTGATGTCGCTATTGTCAAGATTATGGAATTCTGTAGAAGCAAAGCTTGTTGCGACAAAGCTTCTTCAATTGTCCAGTTCTCAAAAGGTTATCTGCATTTTCTTGATGATGCTATAGAAGAGATATTGGCAGATGAACTTGCGCTCTATACCCAATACGCATGGGCGCTTAAATATGGGAAGAAACGGACTCTACTTGTCGAAACAATCCTTTACAAAGCTGGCAGACCAATGCATTTTACAGAAGTGCACGCGGCAGTTAATAAAGACCTACCTGAAGATGAGAAAATACCTGAGCGGAATATCTACGCTTATATCGAGCGTTCACCAGACCTTCTTCTCTGGGATCGGGGAACATATATTCATCGCGGTCATATTTCAATCCCATATGGAGTACGATGAATATATTATGAAATTTATGGCCATGGAAGGAGAAGAAAATAGAGATGCTGAATGATAAAGATGGCTTTCTTTATAAGAAGGAAGTTGACTGGTCGCTTCTCCATGAAGGATTCTCTATCCCTGTTGAGTTTCAGAAATCAGTCCAAGATCATGTCGGGATGGTCACGCGTGGTCAAAGTAAAAGGATACGATTTGCAATTAAGACAGCACTTTTTGATGCGCGAGTAATCAATCAACCATTTGACGAAAAGAAATATGTGGGACATCCCGATCTATTTCAAGTCAGATACGCCCCGACAAGCGGACTGGCATTGAAGCTCCGTGAGATATTTGAGAAAAGCTATGCAGTCTTGAAACCGTTACGACATGACGCAAAAAAAGCTGAATGCAGGAAACAGGTGAGAGTTCCGGAAGGTGCGAGAGAATACCTTGTCCTTTATGCCGGAGCGGATGAGCATGAGATAGTTTGCGATTCTATCACATCCGATGATATGGCTGTCGTTCGGTCATTTGTGGAAAGCAAACATATTCGAGAAGAAGAATTCGAAGGAGCAGGCGAATACGACTTCACGGATTTAAGTGCAAGAATAGAAACACGCGAGCAGGTGGTTAGGATTCGACGACTTGACAGGTCGATTGGTGAGAGCCTAAAGAGACTTTATAAATATCGCTGTCAGATATGTTCAGAAAACTTTGGAAAAGAGAGAGGGGTTGATACGGCAGAATCGCATCATATCGAGGCTTTTGTGAAATCTCTTAACAATGATTCGGAAAACCTCTTGGTCGTTTGCCCAAACCATCATACGGTAATTCACAAAGCGCAACCCGTTTTCGACGGACGACGGCTGACCTTTGCGTATCCCAATGGTTTCGAGGAAAGACTTCAATTGAACACACACTTGAAAAGATTGCGATGATAACCATTCTAATTTTTCGATGAAGTAATAGGGTTTAAATTAATTGATATCGTCCGTAATCACTGGCGTTGCTGTGGTCTGGTCTTGAAAAATCTGTTTTCAGTTACCGAAGAATAGAACCATGTTTTAATGCTTATCTACCACTCCGCCGACAGATACACCTCATCGAAGAGTTGTATGGTGAAAAACGTGATTTGATCTTATTGGACAACAATGTTCTAGCATCGGAAAGATTCAAAGATATTATAAAAGATATCAAGGCATTGGGATTTGGAAAAGGATCAACCTATACATATCAGAATAAATCAGGACGAACAAGCACAGTGAAACGCTACATTGACTTCAACCAGGGGTTGGATGCGCGTTTGCTTACAGAAGAAAAAATTGCTTTATTGAGTGAGATCGCAATTCGTCCTATTCGAATTGCGTTTGACCATATTGGCCTCCGTAGCCTGTACGAAGAAAAGGTTAGGTTGGCGGCCAAATACGGTCTTGACCACCTGTCAAATTATATTCTCTATAACTTTCATGATCACCCTAACGATTTTTACGACCGGTTGAAGATCAACCTTGATCTCAACGAGGAGCTTAAATTGCAGATCTTTTCCTTTCCCATGAGATATGTGGACTTGCAGAGCAAGAATCGTCTTTCAAAGACACCTGGCAACATAGGTGAACATTGGAATGCGAAGTACCTTCGAACGATTCAATGTGTCTTGTTGAGGACGCGTGGAGTTGTTGGCACCAAACGGGATTATTTCTTAAAGGCTTTCGGTAAAGATCATGAGGAGTTTCATAAAATTCTGCTCATGCCCGAATCTTATATTATTCATCGATATAAACATGAAGGTGATGGTTCTACCAACAGATGGTGGGAACAAGTATGTTCACTATCCGATTGGGAACAAGATATCTTCAAGCATATCATTCATAATCATCTTTTCCGCACTGTAAATCGTACGGAATTAACGCGTGCAGTAAAAGATGTCCTTGATCATTATATGGAGCGAGATGACCGAAAAAGAATTTCTTTTAGTGGCGTCCCCAAAAAGGTTTGCGTGGAGTCGAATATTTTCCTCTCTCATTAGCAATGTTTGATACCACAGTTCGAGTGACAATCCGCACCTAAATCCCAAGTTGAAAGTTGCTCATTTGTAGATGAAATAAATGGCCAGACCTTTTTTTCAGTACCCTGCCTTTGATTGATTTCAAATCCACTAACCCTCTAAAATCCTTCGACAAGGCACAAAAAGTGAGAAGTCAGGAATAGTTTTAATCTTGTAAGTTACAGCAAAAAAGGTATCCCAAAGACACGAGTTCCACCAGAAGCAGTAGAGGGAAGAAGGCTTCAAAATAAATGACAGATCCATCACTTACAAACGGTGATGGATCTGTCATTTCATGAGACGTTAGGAGAATCCTTTCTGCTTTAGATTTCCTATTCAATATTAAGATTAATCAAACATAGAAGCGCCCGGACTCTATAATCGGCGGATCATCATGCTCTATCGCGTAAACAACATCCTTGTTCAATTCCTCTTTGATGGCGGCAACAATCACTCGTCTCTTGTTCTGGAGTTTGGCAAAATTCATGACCTCTTCCATCAACTGATCGATGTGGCAGGCTTTGGTAATGATATGATGATCCTCGCATTCCTGCGCTGTGAGACGTTTTCCGGTGATAATCATTTCTTCGAGTTTGTAACGCGGGATAGCCTTTCTCATCGCCGTGAGCATGCCCGGCAGAAACGGAATGCCCAGGTCGACTTCCGGAAAGCACATAAAGCCGCGATCCGACCGCATGAAACGAAAATCAAAGTAGCAGGACAGAATCGCGCCGCCGGCGAAGGCATGCCCGGTAAGGGCTACAATCGTGGGCATCGGATACAGTAGAATTCTTTTAAAAAGTCCCATCATCGTATCGATAAACTTTTTGGCCGTGGCCTGATCATTTTTCTGCATGATCGGCAGCAGCCACTCCAGATCGATTCCATTGCTGAAGATTTTTTCATGCGCGCCGCGCACGACCAGGACATTGGCATCCGTTTCTTTTTCCACATGATCCAGGGCGTCCATAAATTTCTCCAGGAAATCCAGATTCAAACGATTTTCCCCTTCATTCAACGTCACAACGGCCACTTGGCCTTCCATCTTGATTTCAATCGGCATAATTTTTCTTCTTTCTCAATATTTTTAAACTGTTCAGGACAGTTTTTATGGCACCTTTACTATCCAACTGGACTAACTTTTATCCTTTTAATGAGCCATTTTCAATACTATTTTGATAGCTGATTAAGTGGTCATCGTTCCGCCGTCCACATAAATCGTATCACCGGTGATATAGTCGGCGGCGCTGGACGCCAGAAAAAGCACCGCCCCGACAACATCTTCCGGCTCGGCGATTTTTCCCTTGGGAATGGTGTTACAAATCAGCTTTTCGATGTCGGGATTAGACCAGATGGGTTTGCTGAAATCCGTACGGGTAAATCCGGGCGCGACAGCATTCACGTTGATGCCCAGCTGCGCCCATTCGCGGGCCATGCAACGCGTGAGCATCTTGAGCGCCGCCTTGCTGCATCCGTAGGCGGCCATGCCCGCTTCAGCCTTATCCGCTCCGACTGTGGTAATATTGATAATCTTTCCGCTTTTTTGCTCAATCATCTGACGCGCAACCAGACGGCTCAAAAGCCATACAGCCTTGACGTTGGTGTTGAAACACTTGTCCCATCCGTCCTCGCGCAGATCGAGCAGACCGCGCAGAAAGCTGCGGGCAGCGTTGTTGACCAGAATGTCGATCCGACCGAATTCTTTAATCGTTGAACTCACAAGATTGTCCAACTGTTCATTGTCCGTCAGATCGGTCACAACGGACAGAGTTTTGCCGCCTTTTTTGTGGATTTCATCCGCGACGCCGTCAATTTCGGCTTTGGTCCGACTGCACAAAACAACGTTGGCTCCTGCTTCCGCCAATCCCAGAGCAATCACCCGGCCAATGCCTCTGCCCGCACCGGTGACTATCGCTGTTTTACCTGAAAAATTGAAAATATTGCCCATGATTTTTGCCCTCCTAATTTTTTTTATATCAAAATAAGACTATGGTTAAGGATTATGTCAAACAATCGGCGATGGGGATACGTCTGATTCGCTCCAAGGGCTTGGCCCGAACCATCGGTTCATCGGTCGGACGGGAAATCGTCCGAGGTTTCCGGGGTTCTCTGCTGGACGGCGCACGCCGCAAGTAAACATCTTTTAATCCCGCTTAAGCGGGACGAGCGTTAATTCTCCGCAGCTTGCTGTGATATAATGACGCTCATTTCATATCTCGACAGCAAGCTCGCGAGGTGGTTGATTCAAAAAGGCAAGGGCACCTGCAGGAGAGACGCATAACAGCGGCGGCAGACGCTCTTCTGATATGACCGCGCTGAACAGGCATCCAGATCGATAAAATAACTGAACTTGTCACACCAGATATTATCCCTGCCGTTTTTTTGCGCCGGCGGAAGCCGGGCCGCATCCACATCGCTTTGACGAACAACTTTTTTCATAAAATATACGACTGAATTTAAATGCAGCTAAAAATCGGCGTCAGCAATCGGCAAATGAAAAGCCCCAAGCCCCTAAAATCCGGGGCCTGAGACTGCCAACCATGGCCGCAATCATTTGTCCTGACTATCTTTTGACCGGTTTCTTTTTTGCTGCCGGTTTTTTAGCAGCTGCTTTTTTCGCCACCGGTTTCTTCGCGGCAGATTTTTTCACAGCCGGTTTTGCCTTTTTCACAACCGCTTTTTTCTTCGGCGCGGCGACCGCTTTCTTTGGCGGTTTGGGACCTTTGTTCCCCATCGGCTCATCGCAGCAGATCAGTTCGGTGATCACACAGCCGCATTCCTCATCCACAATAACAGCAAGTCCGCATACTTCACAACTCAGAACATCACCCGGCTTTACTTTTGACATTTTCGCTCCCTCCTCGTTGTTGATGGGTCTTAACTTCCGCCCTCTTGTTTATCTATACTTATTTGATTTTAGTTCAAAAATAATTTTCTTTCAAGTATTGATTGATCTTTTATTCATTTTTTTTACGCATCAAGTAAATTCCGATCAACCACCTCGCGAGCTCGCTGTCGAGGTATGAAATGAACGTCATTATATCGCATCAAGCTGCGGAGAATTAACGCTCGTCCCGCAACAGCGGGATTAAATATCCCCGCAACCGGATCATCGGCAAAAGCTTTTATCGGTAAAACAAAGGACAGCTTGACTTTACCCGGCGCTTTGGTATGATTTTCCAACAGGGGAAGCATGCCGTATGAATCAAAAATTAAAAACACTTTTACAGATCACGCCGCTCAAAATAACAATCTTTGTGATTCTGGTTGCGCTGGCGCTGTTTTTGTCTGATTTTCAGTTTTTGCGGCTCGTGGAACTTAAAACGCTGGATCTGCGCATGGCGTCACGAGGCAAAATTGCACCTGGCGATGAAATAGTCATTGCCGCCATCGATGAACAAAGCGTTTCTGAACTGGGCCGCTGGCCCTGGCCGCGTACAACAATTGCCCGTCTGGTGGATCAATTAAAAAAAGGAGGCGCCAAAGCGGTCGGCTTTGATATTGTTTTTTCCGAACCGGACGACAACACCAATCTGAAAACCATCAACGCACTGGCCGCCGAAATGAAAAAAAACGGCATTTCCGATTCAAATGTCATCAGTCTGCTTGCCAAGAAAAGAACCGCAGCCGACACGGATGCGATTTTGGCCGCATCCATTCATAAAGCCAAAAACATCACGTTAGGCTACTTTTTTCATTTTCCACGCAAGGGGCATGAAAAAGACCTGGCGCATATTACGGCGCAGCGAATCGCCGATAATACCGCACGCATAGAAAATTCCCGTTATGCGATGATCAACTCCACCACAGACAAGCCCGATGATTCCTATCTGCCGCGCGCTTACGCACCAGAGGCCAACATTTCAAGTCTTGCCGACGCCGCGCAAAACGGCGGCTATTTCAATATGATGCCGGACAGCGACGGCTCCTACCGCTGGTCGCCTCTGGTCATCGCTTTTGGAAACAATTATTATTCCTCGCTGGCCGTTTCACTGGTTCATGCCTATCTTGATTTTCCGGCTCTGTCCCTGAACCTGGAGCCTTATGGCGCAAAGAACATCGGCATCGGTGATATTCTTATTCCCACGAATGAATCGGGGCAATTGTTGATCAACTATCGGGGCCCTCCCCGGACATTTCCCCACTATTCCGTTGCTGATATTTTAAAAAGCAGCCTTCCCCCGGAAACCTTCACAAACAAGATCGTTCTCGTCGGCGCAACCGCCGTCGGCATCTATGACCTGCGCGTGACGCCTTTTTCATCCACTTATCCCGGCGTGGAAATTCACGCCACCGTCATTGATAACATTTTGCACCAGAACTTCCTAACCCATTCCTCGTTCACACACTTTATGGATATTTGCACGATTATCTTTTTTGGACTGGCCGTCGGTCTTTTGATTCCCCGCCTGCGGCCGATCTCCGGGATGATCACCGCCTTTCTGATGGTTGCCGCGTTTGTCGCCGTCAATTTTTTTATTTTTTTCAGGTTCAATATCTGGCTGAACCTGGTTTATCCGTTTGTGACCATGGCGATGATCTATCTGGGCATCACGATTTATCATTATTTTAAGGAAGAACGGGAGAAGAAGAAAATCCGCGGCGCGTTTCAATACTATCTGACCGCCTCGGTCATTAACGAAATGCTCAAAAACCCGGCCAAGCTCAAACTCGGCGGCGACAAGAAAGACTTAACCGTCTTATTTTCGGATATCCGCGGCTTTACCACCATTTCCGAAAAGCTGACGCCGGAAGCGCTGGTTGCGCTGCTCAACGAATATCTCACGGCCATGACCAATGAGGTGTTCCAGCACGACGGCCTGCTCGACAAATACATGGGCGACGCCATCATGGCCGTATTCGGCGCGCCTATTTCCCAACCGGATCACGCCCACCGGGCCTGCCTCACCGCACTGGCGATGATGAAGGCGTTACGTCAGCTGCAGAAAAAATGGAAAGACGAAGGACGTCCTGTCTTTGACATCGGCATCGGCATTAACACCGGCGACATGGTTGTGGGCAACATGGGCTCAGAGATGCGTTTTGACTATACAGTCATGGGAGACATGGTCAACCTCGGCTCGCGGCTGGAAGGCACCAACAAGGAATACGGCACCAACATTATCATCAGTGAGTTTACTTACGAAAAAGTGAAAGGCAGCATCTGCTGCCGCGAACTGGACGGGGTGCGCGTCAAAGGCAAAATCAAACCGGTCAAAATTTATGAACTGCTGGGTGAAAAGAAAGATGAAGCGAATTTTAAAGATCTGATTGATGCCTTTGCCAAAGGTTTGGCGCGCTACCGGGAAGGGAAATGGGATGAGGCCATTGCAGCATTCCAGTGCGTTTTGGACATCCGGCCCGGCGATTTCGTATCGACGATGTACATGGAAAGGTGCAAAAATTTGAAGGAACACCCGCCGGCCGAGCCGTGGGACGGGGTGTTTGTGATGACGAAGAAATAACAGATCGTAGGGAACGGTCGCAACCGTTCCCTACATGGTTTGTAATAAAAGGAATTGAAATAAAATATGCCCCTGAAAAACGAGCAGAAATACCGCAGCTGGGTGGAAGTGGACCTGGACAATTTTAGCGCCAATCTCCGGGAAATTAAACGCCTGCTCGGCGACGCGGTTGATTTCATGCAAACCGTCAAGGCCGATGCTTACGGTCATGGTGCGATTGAAATATCCCATGCCGCTTTGCGCGCGGGCGCACGGATGCTGGGCGTAGCCAATGCCGACGAAGGCATTCAGCTGCGCGTGAGCGGCGTTGAGGCGCCCATTGTCATTTTGGGACCTTCCACCTTGTCGGAAATACCCGACATGATCAAATACCACCTCACGCCGTCTGTTTCCGATGCGGGGTTCGCCCGCGCTCTCGAAAAACAGTTGGCCCACGCCTCCCGGACATTATCCGTTCACGTGGAAGTCGACACCGGCATGGGACGCGGCGGCACCATGCACAGCGAAGCTATTGATTTGATCCGCCGCATTAAAACACTGCCCCATATCATATTGGAGGGCCTGTTCAGCCACTTTGCCGCAAGTGAACTGATGACGCCTTACAACGATGAGCAGTGGCGGTTGTTTTCCGGACTGCTTGCCGACTTGCAACGGTTAGGCATCGACATTCCCATCAAGCATATGGATAACAGCGGCGCGATCCTGAATTCCCCGGCGTTGAAACTGGAAATGGCGCGTCCCGGCATCATGACATACGGCATTTATCCCTCGGAAGAAACCAAGCGTAACGCCACGCTGCTGCCGGTGATGTCTTTTAAAACGACGATCGTTCTCGTCAAGGAATTCCCCGCAGGCTACGGCATCGGCTACAACAGAACCTATATCACCAAAGATAAAACCCGCGTGGCAACCATTCCGGTGGGTTACGGCGACGGCTACCCCTTTATCCTGTCTAACCTGGGCGAAGCGCTCATTCGCGGCCGGCGCGCGCCGGTCATCGGGCGGGTGTCCATGGATATGTGCACACTGGACGTCACGCATATTCCCGACTGCGCAGTCGGAGATGAAGTGGTTTTACTGGGCAGACAGCACGACGAATACATCAGCGCCAATGAAATTGCCGCCAGGGCCAAAACCATCAGCTACGAGGTGCTTTGTGCGCTGGGCAAACGCGCACCGCGCGTCTTTTTGCAAAAAGGGAAAACCGATGCGGTGGAACCGAGACTGCGCAGAATTTTTGTGCCCGGCGAAGAAAAATCCATCGCGCGCATCGACAGCATCATCCGGCATTGTCTGCAAACCCGAACCCGCGACGAGGGACTCGGCGACGCTATTTACTATGAAATGTTTGAAACCCTGTTTGGCAAGGAAGACCGCCAGCTCGAACTGCGCTCCAGTTTCCGCTACGATATTACTATTTCACAACTGCCGGAAACTGCCGACCAGAAAAGGCGCGCGGACGCCTATTTCCAATTGCGCACCCATGTCGAATACAAGAAAACAATCCGCAGCGATATTTTCATGATCGGTTGCGCCTCGGATAGCGCACAGCTGGCGGCACTCATTGAAGACGAGCATTGCGAATACCGCTGGATACTCGGCGGCGACGATCTGGTGATCGAACGCGATTTTACCGTGGAGAAAATGCGCATCGACGGCGAAGACATTCCGATCATTGAAACCAAAAAGACCAATCGCGGTTATGAAGTCTGGTGCGGCAGCGATCAGCTTAAACAAAAGATCAACAAGGAAGTGAAGATCGAAATCGAAATCCTCACCAAGAAAGCCAAGGGCAATAGGACGTTCCCCGTGTATCTGCTGTATCCGACGCGCGGCCTCGAAATCAATTTTCACTATGAGCATGCCGGGCTCAAAAACGTCCGGGCGGAAAGCTTCTTTGCGGGCCGCCACCCTCAGGCCGCCATACAGGCCAGCAAAGGCAAATCCATCAGCATTAAAATTTCCAACGAGGAATGGGTTTTCCCGACAAGTGGTGTCATTTTCATTTGGGATGTTTAGGATAGCAGGCTGAAGACTGAAGACCGAAGGCTGAAGGGCAGGGTTAAAACAAATAGTTCCATTCCTAATCAATAGGGGCATAAAGACAGGGGAAGCAATCTAACTTACCAAGACCAATAGTCTATTCCTTAAAAAACTCATTTTATCCCATAGGGATAATAGGTTTATAGAAATACATACCCAAAAACAATCTACGACCCCATCGGGGTCGTACGTATGTTGACACAATTAGCTATAGACGTGAAACCCCTTCGGGGTTTATAAACCTTACCTAAAAGGTTTAAGCAAAGTGTTGATTTATACATAGCGACATAAACAATTGCGCATGTTGATACTTTCTGCACGACGTCTTGCGCCGACTATGCGCAATAAATTAAGACGCTGTGTATAGAACTGGAATAAGGAGAAAAGCATGATCATCGATTCGCATTATCACTACATGACGGCCATGAGTGAAAAAGGGGCCGCGGAGATGGTTCAATTAATCTTCCATGAGGCGAAAAAGATGGGGATGAACCCGGATCATGAAACGCTGTTAAAAACCGCCGCGCAGACCTGGGGAGATCCCCTGGCGGACCGGCTCATCGGCAAGATGGACGAAGCGGGCATTGATGTCACCATCGCCATGAACGTGGACAACTCAAATTTTCCGCTCGTTACTCCCGAGAAAATACAAATGCAAAACCGGATGCTGGGGGAGGCGGTCCTCAGGCATCCCGGCCGGATTATCGGCCTTGCGGGCATTGACCCGAGACGACCGGAAGCAGCGGAGATGGCCAGAGTGTGTTTTGAGGAATATGGTCTGCGGGGCATTAAATACCACCCGGATCACGGTTTTGATCCAGCAGGCCCGGAATCGTACAAAGTTCTGGAAATTCTGGCCAGACATAAAGGAGTTCTTCTTACCCACACCGGGCCGCTGATGCCCAAAGGGCGCTGCAAATTTGCCGAACCCCTGATGCTGGCCGATATCGCCGTGGACTTTCCGGAAATAAAAGTGATTGCCGCTCACCTGGGTGGGTATATCAACTGGCGGCCCTGGGCATCTCTGGCGGCCTTTCAAGCCAACATGTACGGGGACCTGGCGGTATGGGACACCCTGGCCTATAAAAATTACGACCTGTTCTGCCTTCAAATGCGCGAAGTCATTGACCTGGTCGGTCCCACAAAAATTCTATTCGGTTCAGATGCTCCAGTCCAGACGCTTCTGTATCCGATTAAAACAATGGTCCAGTTTATCCGGGACCTGCCTCAAAAAGCGCCGGCAGGTATCCATTTTACGGTCGAGGAAGTCAACCTGATACTCGGCGACAACGCTAAAGCGATTTTCGGCCTGGCAGACACTTCTTCCTAACAGACTGTGTCGTAATTATCACAATTGTCATTCCGAACGTATGTGAGGAATCTTAATACTTTGAATTTATTAAAAACAAGATTTCTCGCTTTTCTTCGAAATGACATGAAAATGAATTGTGACACAGTCTGTAAGTCAGGGGCACGCGGATCCCAAGAGTCGCCCACCCGAAAAACTTCCCCGCCCCTGGCGGACGGGGATAACCTGAATGAGATTTATCATGTTCACAAATATTTTTTCACCGATCCGTATCGGTCAACTGGAAATTCCCAACAGGCTGGTCGTGCCGGCCATGGTCATGAACTTCTGCAATACCGACGGCACGGCGACAGAAAGATACACGGCTTATCATGAAGCGAAAGCCAGGGGCGGCTGGGGTCTGATCATTACAGAAGATTATGCGGTATCCCCTACCGGCAAAGGATTCCCAAACATTCCGGGCCTCTGGAGCGACGACCAAATTGAGAGCCACGCAAAATTTACCAAAAGGATTCATGAAAGCGGCGGCCGGATTTTCGCCCAGATCTATCATGCCGGACGACAGACCTCCCAGTTTCTGATCGGCAGCCAACCGGTTGCGCCCTCGCCTTTGGCCTGCCCGATGATTCAGGAAATTCCCCGCGAGCTCACGCAAGATGACATTGCTGAGATTGTCGAACAATTTGGTGATTGCGCGCGAAGGGTAAAGAAAGCGGGGTTTGACGGCATTGAAATCCACGGCGGTCACGGTTACCTGATTGCCCAGTTTATGTCGCTTTATTCAAATAAGCGAACCGACGAGTATGGAGGAAACTTACTGAACAGGATGCGTTTTCCCCTGGAAATTCTGGCCAACATCCGCGCCAAAGCCGGGAAAGACTTCCCCGTCATTTTCAGGATATCGGGAGACGAACTGGTTCCCGGAGGACGGAATATTGAAGATACGAAGGCCATCAGCCGCATGTTGGAAGAGGCTTCAGTTGATGCTATTCACATTTCCGCCGGCACGTATGGCAGCTTTTACGGCATAGCACCGCCTGCCGCCATCAGCCACGGCTGGATTACCGATTATGCCCGTGAGGTAAAAGGCGTTGTTCAAATTCCGGTCATCACGGTCGGAAGGATCAATGATCCCTATCTTGCCGAAGAAATTCTGGCCTCCGGCAAGGCCGATTTGGTGGCCATGGGTAGGGCTTCGCTTGCTGATCCCGAATTTCCCAACAAAACCGCGAGAGGTCATATTGCTAATATCAATTCCTGCATCGGTTGCCTGCAGGGCTGCATCGGCAGAATATCGCTCTACCAGCCCGCCACCTGCATGGTCAATCCCACCCTGGGAAAAGAAGTGGAGCTTCAGATCCGGCCGGCAGATCTTCGCAAGAAGGTTTTCATTGCGGGGGGAGGACCCGCCGGAATGGAAGCCGCCATGGTTGCAGCCATTCGAGGACATGAGGTTCATCTTTTTGAAAAGTCCGAAAAGCTTGGCGGGCAATTCTATACCGCCGCCATCCCGCCGCACAAAGGCGAAATAGCAGGATTTATCATCTGGCAGAAAAAGCAACTGGCGGATCACCATGTTTCCATCCATCTTCAGACGGAGCTTACGGAGAGCATCATCAGCGAGCAGAAACCGGATGTTGTTGTGATCGCCACCGGAAGCAAGCCACTCACTATGGCCCTATCCTGTCCCCCGAAGGTCAATATCGTGAATGCCCAGGATGTTCTGGAAGGAAAAGCCAATGCCAAAGGCCGTGTCGCCGTCATCGGCGGAGGGATGATCGGCACAGAAACCGCCAACCATCTGGCTCATCACGGTAAAAATGTGACGATTGTGGAGATGCTGCCCGAGATCGCAAAAGACGTAACGCTCTCGGCCCGAGAGTTTTTGTTCAAGGACCTGGCGGCGAAAAACGTTCGGATTTACTTAAGCGCCAGGGTCAAAGAGCTTCGACCCGACGGCCTGATCATTGAAAAAGACGGCCGCGAAGAAAACATCGGTTCTTATGATACGATTGTTCTGGCTATGGGGGTAGAGCCTTGCAACGAACTTTCCGGAATACTGGCGGGAAAAGTTCCAGAGCTCTTCAGCATCGGAGACGCCGTAAAAATCCGCAAAGCCCTGGATGCCATTGCAGAAGGGTATGCGACAGGTTTGAGAATATAAAAAAGGCTGATGGTGAAAACCTGAAGGACAAAGGAGCAGCGGCACAGAGGCGCAAAGAAGAGCGCGGGGCGTTATTCCATTTCTAATTCAATAATGATAATCACTACTGTCCGGATTAATCTGTGAATAAGTTCAACTGGTTACTGTTTTTATCCATGTCTCTTATGTAATCATAAAATGTAAGTAGCTGAAACATGGATGCTCTTTCAAATAGCGAGATACTCAAAACCTGTAAAATTGTGTAGAGACTTTCCTGGAGATTC